>CAVOGI010000010.1:0-677933 GCA_963695205.1 uncultured Actinomycetota bacterium
TTTGCCTGTACTTGGTTCAGTTGGTGTTGCCGAACAGCGCGTAGCCGGAGCTGTCGAAGTCGTCCTGCTTGCCGTCGATGGTGGTCCACCCGCTCGTGACGCCGAGCGAGGCCGGGGTGCGGTAGGTCCACTTGGCGGCGGCATCGTCATAGGTCCACCCGAGCTGGACGGCGTCCTTGGAGGCCTGCTGGTCCCACGACCACAGCTGGTCGAGCGGGAACCGGGCCGCTCGAGTAGACCTGCAGGCGGTGCAGGTCTGCGGCCTGCAGCGTGCGCCGGCTGATGAGGGACGGCTGGCTGCTCGTCACCTCGGTCGTGTCGGCGATCTCGAAGTACCCGTCCGGGAGCACCTTGGTGACGAAGGCGGTGTGGCTCACCTGCTTCCAGATCGGCGCTCCGGTCGAGTCGGTCTTCGGGTACGCGTGCCAGAACAGGGTGTCGCCGACACGGACGTTGGAGAAGTGGGCCGCGCAGCGAACCAGTAGCCGTGGTCGTATGCCCACTCGGCGAGGGTGCTGCCACCATGCGCCGGTTCACCTGCGAGTTGGGCTGGGTCAGCGTGGAGAACGGCATGGTCGCGCCGAAGGTGGAGTAGTTGTCGGCGACCGACGGGTTGTAGCGGCTCGTGGGGTAGGTGATGCCCTCGAGGACAGCCTGGAGGAACGAGGAGCAGTCGAGCTGGAACTTCCCGACGAGTCCTGCACCGGCCTGGACCCGAACTTGAACAGGTTCTCGGTGGGGCCGTAGGTGAACGCGCCCCGCCGGGAGATCCCAGTCGTCGATGGAGTTGAGCCGCGTGATGGACGCGGCGGAGGTGGTGACGGGCTTCAGGGGGGCGTCGTACTGCTCGGTCACGACCGACTGTCGGTCGACGAAGATCGTCGCGGCCGCGCTGGCGGTGGTGGCGGCGGTCACCCGCTCCGACGGCGAGCACGGCAGCGACGAGGGTCGCGAACACGAGACGCGTGGGGGTCCTGAGGAAAGACATGTCTGCTCCAGGCAAGGGTCAGCGGTCTCCCGCACCAATGCGGTTGGTCGACCAGGGTGGGACCGCCAGAGGGTCGCCCTTCCCCAAGGACCCGGCCAGTCGACTTCGCGCCCCACCGCCCCATCGGTGGTGCTAGTACTCTTGATGAGAAACCTAGTGTGAGCACTACGCCAGAAGAGTGACTTCGAGCACGCCTCCGCCGTTCGGGCCACGCGCTCGCCCGCCGTCCGTACGAAAGGCGGGGGTTGAGGCCCGCCACCGGGCTCGCCGAGTTGCGAAGGGCGCGGCGGCTCCCTGACCAGCGGCCCCCGACCACGTGGCGTTCTACGTGGCGGAGACGTGCCGCCTGCGGGTCCTGCGAGCGTGCACCCTCGACGCCACGAACGTCACGACCAGGGTGAAGCCGACGGCCAACCAAAAGTGGGGCAGCAGGAGCGGGAGCAGGAAGCCGGTGGCGTTGCTGCGTGGGACGAGGAAGACGCCGGGGAGGACCGCCAGCATCACCGCGGCGCGGACGAACTTGCTCGTGTAGCCCACACAGAGGAACACGAGCAAGGCGCCCAACAGCACGCTGTAGCCGAGCACGAGGCCAGGGCCGCCGTCGATGGCTGTCTCGACGATGTAGGACGACCCGGCGCCGCGGCCGTCGAGGTACGCCTGGTGGTAGAGGTAGTAGGAGAACGAGTGCGACAGCTCGTTGCCCACGGTGGCGTGGCGCACGGTGTTGCCCCCCAGCGGCTCGACGCCGGTGAGCACCTGCGCGGGCTTGCCGTACTGGATGTAGTCCTGCAGCTCACCGATGGAGTAGTGCTTGTCGGCGTGGTGGGGCAGGTTGGTGTACATCTTCAGCCCACGGGCGACCACGGTGTAGGACACCGACTGGGAGTAGACGAAGTCCGTCAGGGGGTCCAGGCCGTTGGTGCTCTTCGTGTCGAAACGGGCGTAGTTGAGCGCTCCCAGGCCGGCCATCCCCAGCGGGATGGCGATGAGCGGGACGAAACGCCACCACGAGGGGGACACGCACCCGGACTCCCCCGAGCAGCCGCCAGCGCAGGATCGTGTAGGCGCCCGTGAGCACCAGTGCCGCCATGAAGGAGGTGCGCAGGCCCATCGCGAGCTGCGGGAGGGTCGTGAGCACCAGTGCGCCCAGGACGAGCAGGTACGACCGGTTCCGCGGGAACTCGGCAAGGTAGCAGGCCACCATGGGGAACGCGGCGGCACCGAGCACGTCGAGGGAGGTGGGCAGCGTGCTGGAGTAGGAAGTGTAGTAGGCAGCGTAGGAGTGCGACCGCACGAACAGGTAGGCGCCGGCGTTGGACACGAACGACAGGGCCAGGGTCCCCAGCGTGGCAAGGAGGAGGAGGCGCCGGGCCCAGGTGCTGCGCAGCTCGGGGACACCGCGGGTCCGCCCTCGCCTGTCGCGGAAGCGGTACCAGAGCTCGACGACCAAGCTGCCGACGCGCAGGCCCACCAGGCTCAGGGCGATCAGCCACAGTCCCTGGGGCACCCGCCCGTTCCGGCCTGCTGGCGAACGGGAACCCGGCGAGGGTCGAGATGACGGGGTTGGCCAGGAGGAACAAGGCGATCGTGAGATGGAGCCCGAGGTAGCCGAACATGGTGCGCAGCGACCGACCGCTCCGACGATGTTGGCGAGCCAGAGGACGACGACACCGACGACCTGGATGCCGTAGCCCCAGAGGGGGTTGTGCTCGGTCATCTGACCCCGTGCTGCCACACCGAGGACGACGATCGCGGCGGCATACAGGGCGCAGGAAGACCACCGCAGCACGGACCGTAGCGGTTCCGAGGCGTCGGACACAGCGAGAACCCGCACCCGTCCCTCCTTTGCGTGCCGATCGTGTGCTTGCAGGACCTTGGCGCTGGTCGCCCCTTGGCGCCGCCCCGCTGGCTGGAGAGGCGGGTGAGGAGTGCACCCAGGAGGGACCTGCACCACCACAGGTAACCCACCCACGCGAGAGCGAAGGCCACCCAGGCGGCCCGCCCTACGTGAGATCCGGTGGCCACCACGAACAGCACGGACACGCCCAGTTCCATGAGTGTCCGCGGCCGACGGTGCAGACCCAGGACGCGCGAGGCCACGACCTCGAGGACGAAGCTGCGGACGACGACCGAGACGGTCACCGACAGCACGGTCGCGAGCGCACTCCCCACCACGCCCACGGAGAACCAGGCCGGGCGACGGCGAGGATCAGGGACCCGCCGTTGACGGCCGCGAGCGCCGCGCTCCCGCCGCAACGCCTGCAGGAAGGGGATCGCGAACAGCCTCGTGCGGCTCTCGAACACGATCATCGGCAGCATCGCGCCGAGGTACGCCGGGCAGCATCGTGTAGGCGGGCAACCACCACCCGATCGCCCGGCCATCGGGACGTAGGCCACGAGCGACACCACCAGGAGGGGCATGAGCAGGTCGAGGCCCCGGGCGTACAGGTCCGGCAACCGGTCGGGGCCCTGGCGCCTGATGCTCGGGAGCACCGCGGAGCTGATGGGGGTGACCAGGGTGAGCACGATGTTGACGAGGCTGAAGGCGAGGGCGACTTGTCCGAAGACCTCGATGCCGAAGCCGCGTTGTCGCGAACCGGCCCACGGCGGTGACCGGACGGTGCCGGCGATGTGCCGAGATGTAGACGGAGGATGCCGCCGCGGAACGACTCGCGCACCTCCCTCAGGTCCTCGCCGAAGGGCAGCCGCGGCGCCACGACAGCCCACGGGCCTTCGCGACGCATACGCGAGCCCGATCGCCCGACCGATGACGTCCGCGACGAGGAAGCCGACGAGCTCGCGATAGCCCGCGACGAGGAGACCGCTGGTGATGACCACGCTCACCAGGCGTTCGAGGACGGCGGTGGTCGCCAGCAGCTCCATCCTGTTGGCCGCCTGGTGGGCGAACGTCGAGCAGGGACCGCAGCAGGTAAAAGACCGTCGAGAGGCTGGCCAGGGCGATGATGCTCGTCGTGGTGGGGTCGGGCCCAACACCCACGCGAGCAGGGTCCCGGCGCCCCAGGGTGAGCACCGACAGGACGAGGAGGGCACGGAAGTGGCCGGCGATCACGCGGCGCGGGAGCTCGTCGAGCCGGGCGCCGCGTCGAACCGCAGGAAGATCCCGTCGGCGAGCCCGAAGCTCGGGGTACCGAGGGTGGGTCGGTCGTAGAAGAAGTAGAGCTGCCAGTAGCCGTACTCGACCATGGTGAGGTACCACGGCAGCAGCACCACGAGGAGGGCCATCAGCGCGCTGCTTCAGGACATTTCCGCCGAGGAGCTGACCGGCGCTCCGGGCGAAGCTCTCCCCCGCTACCCGAGTGCTCACGACGCCGACGAGGGCACGCGCAGGGCGCTGAGCAGCGCGGCCCGGCTCGAGGACGCGTCGTACTCGCTCCCGAGCAGCACGTTCGTTCCAGGCTCCCGGCTGGCCGCGTCGATGAGGGCCTCCGCTGCATCGGCCCACGCCCACCGGCGCGTCCAGCTCGACGAACCGGACCTCCCCGCCGGCGCGGCGGTCGGGCGAGCCCGGTCCGACGCGAGGACCGGCGGTTCCTGCGCCCTGAGCCTCGAGGACGGCGTAGGGCAGGCCCTCGAAGCGGGAGGAGCAACAGCATCAGGTCAGCCGCCTGCAGCAGCTCCGGCATGTCGGTGCGAATGCCGAGGAAGCGCACGTGGTCCACGACCGTGGCGCCCCAGTACGTCCTCGACGGCCAGGCGCCGTTCTCCGTCCCCGACGAGCAGGAGGACGACTTTGCGTCCACCAACCCGAAGCTCCGAGAGGAGGACGAGGTCCAGCTCGTGGTTCTTCTTCCACACCGAAGCGAGCCACGTGTACGAGTAGCGACCGTGCCCGGGTCAAGGCCGAGCGACGCGCGGGTTTGCGATCGCACCTCCTCGTCGAAAGTGAATCTCTCCACGTCGAACATGTTCGGCACCAACTGGTACTCACGCGTGCCGTAGAACCACTCAGCGGCGGCCTGCCGAGAGCACGCAAACCGGCGGTTGGCCACCCTGCCGAGAAGGTTCTGTGACGGGTGGGCCGTGGCGGCGATCCAGGTGCCCATGTTCTGCGTCGGGTGGCTGTGCGCTGACGCGGACAGGAACTCGGGCGCGCTTCGCAAGTCCCAGTGGAGCGATGGTGTTCAGGACGGTCTGGTGCGACCAGACCACGTCGAAGGCGACGCGGTCGAAGAGGTGGTGAAGGTCAAGCAGGTTCCCGCTCGGGGACTGCGAACGAGCACGGATCGTGGCGATGCGCCCCCCCATCTCCAGGATCCTCTCCTGGTATGCCAAGCGGGGGCGATCCGCCAGGAACCAGCACTCGAAGTCGTCGCGCAGGGCCGCGAAGGCGGTGAGGATGAACGTCTCCTTCCCCCCGGGGTTTGCCGTCATGCCCGTGAACAGCAGGCGAGGGCGATCCACCACGGTGCACTCCTCTCTGATCCGGTGCCGCAGCAACCGGCGCGGACTCATTTGGCCATGTCGGTCGACTGCGAACGCATGGGTGACGTCGTGGTGAGCGGGTCGCCGCCGGCGTGCCGCCTGAGCCCCGCCCGCCGAACGGGCGTGCATGCGGGTGGGACGAGACGCTGTGACCCGGCGCCCTAAGGGTGCGAGAGCGACTGGGGAATCATACGACCTGTAGGTCGCGGGTTCCGCGCGGCTCGGCGCGATACCTCCCGAGGCCGGGGTGTTCGCCTCTCACGCGTTCATCCTCGATCCCCTGCCCGACTGACGTCGCTCAGGCCAGGCGTGCCACCGCGGCCGCCACGGCGTCGGCGACGCCGGCCTCGAAGACGCTGGGCACGATCTCGTCGGCCGTCGGCTCGGGCACCAGGTCGGCGATCGCCCGAGCTGCCGCCAGCTTCATCGCCTCGGTCACCTGCGGCGCCCCCGAGTCCAGCGCCCCGCGGAAGATCCCGGGGAACGCGAGCACGTTGTTGATCTGGTTGGGGAAGTCCGAGCGCCCGGTGGCCACCACCGCGGCATACCGAGCGGCCACGTCGGGGTGGACCTCCGGGTCGGGGTTGGCGAGCGCGAAGATGATGGCGTCGGGCGCCATCAGGGCGAGCTCGTGCTCGGGCACGGTCCCTCCGGACACCCCGATGTAGACGTCCGCGCCCACCAGCGCGTCCCCCAGCGTCCCGGAGATGCCCCGCGGGTTGGTCGTGGCGGCCAGGCGCCGCTTGTGGTCGGCCAGGTCGGGCCGCGCCGGGGAGATGATCCCGCGGGAGTCGCAGACGACGATGTCGGCGATTCCGGCCCGCCCCAGCAGCTTGGCGACCGCCACCCCGGCGGCGCCGGCACCCGAGACCACGACGCGCAGCGACTCCAGCGTCCTCCCGACCACCCGAGCGGCGTTGAGCAGGCCGGCGAGCACCACGATGGCCGTGCCGTGCTGGTCGTCGTGGAAGACGGGGATGTCGAGGCGCTCCTGGAGGCGGCGCTCGATCTCGAAGCACCGCGGCGCCGAGATGTCCTCGAGGTTGATGCCGCCGTACGTCGGGGCGATCCGCGCGATGGCGTCGACGAGCTCGTCGACGGTGCCGGTCTCCATACAGACCGGCACGGCGTCCACTCCCCCGAAGTGCTTGAACAGCACCGCCTTGCCCTCCATCACCGGCAACGCGGCCAGCGGACCGATGTCACCCAGGCCGAGCACCGCGGTGCCGTCGGTCACGACGGCGACCGTGTTGCTGCGGGCGGTGTACCGCGCGGCGAGCGACGGGTCGAGGGCGATGGCGCGCGAGACGTCAGCGACCCCGGGCGTGTAGAGCAGGGCGAGGTCGGCGCGGTCGCGCAGGGGCTGCGTGGCGTGCACCCCGAGCTTGCCGCCCTCGTGGGCCCGGAACACCGGGTCGGTCGGGTCGAAGAGTGGGTATGCCGAAGACGCTGCAGTGGCAGACATGGAGAAGACACCTCAGAAAAGGAAGGAGGAAAGGTGATGCGTGGGGCACAGCCGACGCAGCCGGACGATCAGTCGGGCCGGGGTGTGGCCAATCAAACGCATGATGACGGGGATTACCCGCTGCCTGATGCTTGCACAGGCAGCAATCGAGGAACAGGCTCGTAGCGGGACTGTGACACGGATCGCGTTCGGGAATGGCAGGATGCGGACCAGCCCCCGCGGGCATGGACGCTGGCGTCCCCGCGCAGCACCTGAGGAAGGAACATCTCCACAATGACCCACCGCATCCGACCCACAGCAGTCCTCGTCGCAGGGCTGGCAACCGCCAGCCTGGCCCTGACGGCCTGCGGCTCCGACTCGCTCTCCAAGAACACGAGCAGCAGCAGCTCCTCGAGCAGCTCGTCGACGAGCGTCACGGTCGACCCCGCCCTGGCGGCCAAGCTGCCGGCCAAGATCAAGAGCGCCGGCAAGATCGTGATCGGCACGGACGCGACCTACCAGCCCAACGAGTACCTCGACAACGACGGCAAGACGGTCATCGGCATGGACGTCGACCTGTTCGACGCGGTCGCGGCCAAGCTCGGCGTCAAGACGCAGTGGGTCCCCACGGGCTTCGACCAGATCATCCTGGGCGTCACCAGCGGCAAGTACGACGTGGGCGTCTCGTCCTTCACCGTCAACGCCGACCGCGAGAAGCAGGCCACGATGGTCAGCTACTTCACGGCCGGCACCCAGTGGGTCACCCAGAAGGGCAACCCCAAGAAGGTCGACCCCGAGAACGCCTGCGGTCTCAACATCGCGGTGCAGAAGGCCACCGTCCAGGCAGACGTGGACCTGCCGAAGCGCAGCAAGGCCTGCACCGACGCGGGCAAGCCCGCCATCAAGCCCATCGTCGACGCCGACCAGGCGAAGGTCACCTCCGCGGTCCTCACCGGCAAGGCCGACGCCATGCTGGTGGACCTGCCCCCGGCCATCAGCGCGGTCGAGACGACCTCCGGCAAGCTCGAGCTGCTCGGCAAGCAGTACGACTCGGCGCCCTACGGATTCGTCCTCCCGAAGGCTGAGACCGACTTCGGTCAGGCCATCGTCGGCGCCCTCAAGTCCATGGAGGCTGACGGCAGCTACAAGGCGATCCTCACCAAGTGGAAGACCGATGGCGGCGCCATCAGCGACTTCGCCGTCAACCCGCAGCCCTGATGCAAGACACTTCCATTGAGGTGACGGAGCGGCCGGGCAAGATCCACGCCCGGCCGGTCCGTCACCCGGGCCGCTGGATCGCGGTGGCCGCGATCCTCGTCATCGTCGCGATGATGGTGAGCTCGGTCGTCACCAACGAGAACTGGAACTGGTCCTTCGCGTTCCAGATCATGCAGCAGCGCCCGGTCATCAACGGGCTCTGGCAGGGCACCATCTTCGGCACCGTCGGGGCGATGATCCTCGGCATCACCATCGGCATCACCATCGCGGTGATGCGGTTGTCGGACAACCCTGTCCTGCGCGGCGTGGCCTTCGCCTACACATGGTTCTTCCGGGCCATGCCGCGGTACGTCCTGCTGGCCATCCTCGGCGGTGCGATCGCGGTGCTCTACAACCCGATCCACATCGGCATCCCCTTCGGCCAGCAGCTGTCCCACGCCCTGGGTCTGTCCAGCGACCTCACGTTCTTCAGCTTCAGCTGGAACGACATCTCGTCGTCGATCTGGATCGGCATCCTCGGCCTCGGCCTCTCCGAAGGCGCCTACATGGCCGAGATCGCCCGTGCCGGGATCCTGTCGGTGGACAAGGGCCAGGTCGAAGCGGCCCAGGCACTGGGTATGCCGCCCGGCAGGACGATGCGCCGCATCGTGCTCCCCCAGGCCATGCGGGTCATCGTGCCGCCCACCGGCAACGAGACGATCGCCATGGTGAAGGACACCTCGCTGTTCATCGCCGCGTCCATCACCGCCGAGCTGTACTTCCAGGCCTACGGCTTCGGCCAGCGCAGCTTCCAGATCGTCCCGGGGTTCATGGCCGCGACGCTGTGGTACCTCATCGTCTGCTCGATCCTGATGGTCGGCCAGTACTACCTCGAGCGCTACTACGGCCGCGGTTTCGGTGAGCCCTCCAAGGCGGCTCGTCGCAAGATGTCCCAGATCGCAGCGGAGCACTGATGAGCACACCGACCCAGGCGAAGCACCTCGTCCATGCCGTCAACGTCACGAAGGCGTTCCACGGCACCGAGGTCCTCAAGGGCATCGACATGGACGTCAGCAAGGGCGAGGTCGTCGTCCTGCTCGGCCCTTCCGGCTCGGGCAAGACGACCTTCCTGCGCTGCATCAACCAGCTCGAGACCATCGACGGCGGCCGCATCTGGGTCGACGGCGACCTCATGGGCTTCGACGACCGCGGCGGCACGCTGCACCACCTCACCGACAAGGCCGTCGCTGCGCAGCGCCGCGACATCGGCATGGTGTTCCAGCGTTTCAACCTGTTCCCGCACATGACCGCGCTCGAGAACATCATGGAAGCGCCGATGCAGGTCAAGGGCGAGAAGAAGTCCGAGGCCCGTCAGCGGGCGCTCGCGCTGCTGGAGCAGGTCGGCCTCAAGGACAAGCCCGGCGCCTACCCCGCGCAGCTCTCCGGCGGCCAGCAGCAGCGGGTCGCCATCGCCCGAGCGCTCGCCATGCAGCCCAAGCTGATGCTCTTCGACGAGCCCACGTCGGCGCTCGACCCCGAGCTGGTCGGTGACGTGCTCAAGGTGATGCGCGACCTCGCCAAGGGCGGCATGACGATGATCGTCGTCACCCACGAGATGGGTTTCGCCCGTGAGGTGGCCGACCGCGTCATCTTCATGGACGCCGGAGTCGTCGTCGAACAAGGGCCTCCGAGCGAGGTCATCGCCAACCCCCAGCACAACCGCACCAAGTCCTTCCTGCGCCGGATGCGCCAGGAGGAAGAGCACTGATGCCGATCGGCCTCGGTGTCGTCGTGGTGCGGGGTCGGTCCATGGAGCCGACCCTGCACACCGGCGACCGCATGGTCGTCCTCAAGGGCGCGCCGCCCAAGCTCGGCCGGCTGGCCATCGTGCGCCTGCCCCCCGACGACGACGGAGTCCCCCGTCCCCTGGCCATCAAGCGGGTGACGATGCGCGACCCCGCCGACCCCAAGCGCTACTGGGTCGAGTCCGACAACCAGGGCCTGTTCGGCGTCGCCGACTCCTGGACCCACGGCATCGGGTCACTGGCGCGTGAGCAGATCAGGGCCCTGGTCCTGTTCCGGATCCCCCACCGCATCCGCGTGCCGAAGCGTCGCAGGGGGCGCCGTGCGACGACCGGGGACGCGGGGTAGGTTGAACGAGCACGTGATCATCCGTCTCGCAGAAGGGATCCGCATGCTCTCCCGCATCTTCCGCACCACCGAGGTCAGCGCCCACTGCGACCTCCCCTGCGGCGTCTACGACCCCGCCCAGGCACGCATCGAGGCCGAGTCGATCAAGGCGATCATCGCCAAGGTCGCCGACAACGACGACCCCGACTTCCGCACCCGTGCGGTCGTCATCAAGGAGCAGCGCTCCGAGCTGGTCAAGCACCACCTGTGGGTGCTGTGGACCGACTACTTCAAGCCCCCGCACTTCGAGAAGTACCCCCAGCTGCACACCCTCTTCAACGAGGCCACCAAGCTGGCCGGTGCCTCCGGCACCAAGGGCGAGTTCGACGCCGGCAAGGCCGACGAGCTGCTCGCCAAGATCGACGAGATCGCCGCGATCTTCAAGGAGACCAAGGCCGCCTGAGCCTGGTCCCATCGTCAGCGCCCGTCCCGAGCCATCGGGACGGGCGCTGTCGTATGCCGCCGCGCGGCGCCGCACGCGCGCGTCGAGGGCCGCCGCGGCATACGTCATCCATGGTCCAGATGACGGAGGGCGCCGCGCGGGGCCGGGCGTAAACTGGCCGGTTGTCGGCGGCCCACCCGGCCCTTGCTCGATGGCGGAACGCGTCTCCCAGCGGGACGCGAGCCGCCCGTCCGGGCACCTGCAGGGTGAGCGATGAGGACCCGGTCGGCCGCACCCGCTGGTGTCTGCACACGGAATCCACAGTCACGACGCTTGGGCCCGCACGGGGGGCGGACGGGGCTCGCGTTGCAGGGAGGGGCCCCAGTTCGGTTCGAGCCAGGCTGTCGCACGCGCCAAAGGACGAACCAGTGAAACGACCTGCCTTCATCGCACTCGGAACGGCCAGCCTGCTGGCCCTCTCGACCGCCATGCTCCCCCTCGCAGCCGCGAGCGGCCAGACGACGGCACGGCCTGCGGCCAGTGCCTCATCGACCTACCACGAGCCTCTCTGCCAGAGCCACAACGCGCTGTGCGCCGACACGTTCGACAACCCGGCCGGCGAGTACGTCGGCCACGACGAACCCTCGGTGCTCTTCAAGTCCGGCGTCCGCGGGTCCGGCAACGACATCACCTACACGATGGTCCTGCCCAAGGACCCGAAGTCGCAGCCCACCGCGTCAGGGGCGAGCGGAGCCACCTGGAACTTCCAGCTGCGGCCGACGTTCTGGTTCGGCCTGACGCTCTGCGACACCGAGTCGGCCCCGGAGTTCACCAAGACCTGCACCCCGGACTCCGACAGCAACAACCTGGTCGGCACCAACCCCGCCGCCCCGCGACTACATCGGCAAGCACCCGGGCAACGCCTACATGGAGCTGCAGTTCTACGGCCCCGGCTACGTGCCCCAGTTCGAAGGTTTCGGGTGCACCGCCCACCAGTACTGCGCCGCGATGACCATCGACAGCTTCAACTCCGACCAGAACACCGGCGTCCCCAACACCGCCGCGTGCGACAACTACCTCCTCGGCGGCGTCGAGCCGATCAACTGGGCCTACATCACGCGCAACGGTCACTCCCAGGCGCCGGCCAACCCGCTGTTCACGGGGACGTTCGACAACCCGAACCTCAGCGCCGTGACCCCGAACCAGGCCAAGGACCTCTTCATGAACCCCGGTGACCGGATCCGGATCCACATGCACGACACCGACGCAGGTCTGCGCATCGAGCTCTCCGACCTGACCACCGGCCAGGACGGGTCGATGACGGCCTCGGTGGCGAACGGGTTCGGGCACGTCCTGTACACGCCGACCTCGAGCACCTGCCAGGCGCAGCCCTACGCGTTCCACCCCGAGTACTCCACGGCCAACCCGCGGGGCAACACGTGGTCGGCGCACACCTACAACGTGGCCATGTCTGACGAGATCGGCCACTTCGAGAACTGCCTGGCGATCGATGCGAACTTCAACTGCACCACGCCCGGCAGCCAGGACTCCAGCGGTCTGGACGAGGACGACGGCAACAACGCCTGCGTCCCGGCCGCCGACTCGCTGGTGGTCAAGATCAACGGCTGCTTCAGCTCCGACGCGGACTTCGACGGGCAGTCCTACCGCAACGACTGGCCGGGCACGTTCCGCGACGTGGGTCGCGACCGTGCCCTGCACCCGTCCCCGGTGCTGTTCACCAGCCCGCTGGCCAACCGCACGACGAACTACTCCAAGGTCGCCTTCGAGACCGACCTGCCCCGGATCGAGGCAGCGGACTCCCAGGACAACCCGCCGTTCTGCGACCGGACCACGGGAGCCAACTGCGTGAACCCGCCGCACGGGGCGCAGTTCTACCCGATCTTCACGACCAGCGAACAAGCACGGCACGTGCACCTGGCAGGAAGGTGGACGGTTCATCCCCGGCACGAAGAACGACCTTCGGAGGCACCTCGACCGCCGAGTACGGGCCGCTGCTCAAGACGGTGTACCCCTCGACCGGGGGCACGACGATCACGCGCTACAACAACTTCAACAGCGGCGACCTGCGCAACCCCTGTCCCGCAGGCAGAGGGGAGCACTGACCCCGACGTCATGACCGGGGCCGAGCGCGGGCCGCCGCCCCCGCCCGGCCCTGGTCGCGTGCCCGGCGCCGGATTGGTGCCCGGCCCAACCTCGTCTCTGACCTCGACCCCGTTACCAATGTGACGCCTGTGACCTCCCCCGGTTACTCCCGAGTCGGGCGTACCGTGCACTTCGGACTGCCATCACGCAGTCACCAACTCTGCACCTGGAGGTCACCGTGACCATCGACAGAGACGTCGACCACGACACCGTCCCACCCGCCAACAAGGGGCTCTTGGCGATCGCAGCCGTCCTGCTGGCCCTCCCGATGATCGCCCTGGCGTGGGTGAGCAGCTACTCCCGCAAGGACCCCGTGCTCTGGGGGTTCCCGTTCTTCATCTGGTACCAGTTCCTCTGGGTCTTCCTCTGCTCGGCAGCGACCTACACCGCCTACCGCCTCGTGCTCAAGGCCCGCCCGCACCGCCCCATGCCCGGCCACCCCGGCCACGGCTCACGTGAGGAGAACGGCCGATGAGCACCATGCTGCCCGCCGCCACCAACACCGGCGGTGTCAACGGCGTCGCGCTCACCGTCCTCATCGTGCTCTTCGTCCTCGTCACGGTGATGGGCTTCATGGCCGCGCGCTGGCGGCGCAGGCCGACTCGATGGAGTCAGCCTCGACGAGTGGGGCCTCGGCGGTCGCCGCTTCGGCACCTGGGTCACCTGGTTCCTGCTCGGCGGCGACCTCTACACCGCGTACACGTTCGTCGCCGTGCCGGCGGCGATGTTCGCGCTCGGGTCGGTCAGCGGCTTCTTCGCCGTGCCGTACACGATCGTGCGTCTACCCGATCATCTTCATCTTCATGGCCCGGCTGTGGTCGGTCTGCCACCGCCACGGCTACGTCACCCCGGCCGACTTCGTCAAGGGTCGCTACGGCTCCAAGGGCCTGTCGCTGGCGGTGTCGGTCACCGGCATCCTCGCGACGATGCCGTACATCGCCCTGCAGCTCGTCGGCATCCAGGCCGTCCTCGAGGTCGTCGGCGTCGGCGGGCAGCAACGCCCTGGCCAAGGACCTGCCGCTGTTCATCGCGTTCGCGGTGCTCGCCGCGTACACCTACTCCAGCGGCCTGCGCGCCCCGGCGATGATCGCGTTCGTCAAGGACGCGCTGATCTACCTCGTCATCATCGTCGCGATCATCTACCTGCCGCTCGAAGGTCGGTGGCTGGGACCACGTCTTCGACGCGGCCGCAGGCCAAGATGGCCAAGACGAACCCCGTGACCGGGCAAGCCCACCGGCGCGTTCATCCCCAACAGCCAGCAGTACTGGGCCTACGCCACCCTGGCGCTCGGCTCGGCGCTCGCGCTGTTCATGTACCCGCACTCGATCACGGCGACGCTGTCGAGCTCCAGAACCGCAACACGATCCGGCGCAACGCCGCGATCCTGCCGGCGTACTCCTTCGTGCTCGGCCTGCTGGCCCTGCTCGGCTGGGTCGCCATCGCCGCCGGCACCAAGCCGATCGGCCTGGACGGCAAGCCGAACGCCCAGCTCGTCATCCCGCAGCTGTTCGAGGACATGTTCCCGAGCTGGTTCGCCGGGGTCGCGTTCGCGGCCATCGCGATCGGGGCGCTGGTGCCGGCGGCGATCATGTCGATCGCGGCGGCGAACCTGTTCACCCGCAACATCTACCGCGACTTGATCAAGCCGGACGCCACCCACGCGCAGGAGGCGCAAGGTCTCCAAGCTGGTCTCGCTGCTGGTCAAGGTCTTCGCGCTGGTCTTCGTGCTGACGCTGGACAAGCAGAACGCGATCAACTTCCAGCTGCTCGGCGGCATCTGGATCCTGCAGACGTTCCCGGCGATCGTCGTTCGGGCCTGTACACCCGGTGGTTCCACCGCTGGGCGCTGCTCGCCGGCTGGGCCGTCGGCATGGTCTACGGGACGATCACGGCCTACAACGTCATCAACCCGGCGACCAAGGGCACTTCGGCGGATCGCTCGACATGATCCCGGTGATCGGCAAGATCGGCTACATCGCGCATGACCGCCTTCGTCATCAACGTCGTCGTCGCCGCGATGCTCACCGTGGTGCTGAACGCCCTCAAGGTGGACTCCGGCAAGGACGAGACCATCAAGGGCGACTACTTCGCCGACGCGGGCGACCCCCGCGTGGAGAAGAACGTCAGCATGGACGTGCACCTCACCACCGGCGCGCCGTAGCCGGTCCCCTGCAAGGAGAAGGCGGTGTCGGGACCTGGTCCCGGCACCGCCTTCTCGTTCGCCCTAGGCCGCGGGCGGGGCGGCGCGGCGGCGACGGTCGAGGTAGCGCGTCAGCGAGTCGACGACCCGGGGGTCGTACTCGTAGCCGAGGCCGAGGTGGATGCGCTCCATCGCCCGCTCGCCGTGCAGGCCGTCCGGGCCCCGCAGGTCGTCGTAGGCGTTGGCCACCTTGATGATTCGGCTCGCCATCGGGAGCTGCTGGTCGAACTCACGGACCTGACGGTATGGCGTGATCTGGGCTTCCATGATCTCCGCGACGTTGTCGAGCACCCCGGTGCTGCGGACGATCTCGGCCCCGTCGTGGGCGATGCGCTGCTGGTCGGCGGGGGCCGCCATCACCGTGGCCCCCTGCGGGATCGGCTCACGCAGGGCGACCTGCCCCAGGTCGTGCAGCAGCGCTGCATACTCCAGGTCGGTGAGCTCACGCTGGCTCATGCCGAGGTCGCGCCCGATGGCCAGGGAGATGTCGCAGACCCGGGCAGCATGGCTCGTGACGGTGTAGCCGGCCAGGTCGGTCAGCGACGACAACGCCCCGATGGTCTGGCGGTAGGTGGCCCGGATGTTGGCGTTGCGCTGCACCGCGAACGACGTCAGCACCAGGGGGAAGAGGAACAGCGGCAGGGCGGCGATGCCGATCGCGACCTCGGCCAGGGCGATCAGGGCACCGGACGTCACGAGGGCGGTGGCGAGCGCGAGGGTGGACCGCACTTCGCTCATCACCGCAGGGACGAGAGGGAGGCCCTCGCGGCTGGCCTGACCGGCAGCCTCGAGGGTGATCTGCGCGGTCATGGTCAGGCCGCCGACGCCGAGCATGAGCACGCCCGCCAGCCAGCGTTCACCGGACATGCTCTGCTGCCACTCGACGAGGGTCTGGCCGTCGAGCTCGAGGTCGCGGTAGAGGACGGCGGCGACGGCGATCCCCGAGAACCGGGTGCAGGTCTCCACCCAGTCCACCGGTCGGCCGGCCAGCCTCAGGGCGGCCGCGCCCGCTGCCATGGCCAGGACGATGACGAGCACCACCGGCCCTGCGCCGAGATGACCGCCTCCCTGCAGGTCCAACGACGACAGGGACAGGCCCAGCGCCGCAGCGGTGGACATCGGTGCGGTCTCCCGACCGGTCAGCACGGTCAGCCGGGCCGTCTCGCCCACCGTGACCGCGACGAAGAACAGCAGGACCGAGACGAGGATCGAGCCGCGCAACGCCAGCAGGTCGTCAGCACCCTGCCAAGCCGCTTGCACGGCCACGAGCACGGCGAGCCCGACCAGTGGCCACGTCAGGTCCACCGAGATCCGTCGTAGGGCAGTCACACGCGCCCACCCAACGGGATCGCCACGCTCGTCTTGGCACCCTTCACCCGGGCCCGGAGGTCGTCGCGAAGGGCGAACAGGTCAGAGATCTCGGGCTCGTCGTGGTCGAGGATCGCCGTCGGGTCGAGGGGCACCCCGGGCGACCTGTCCGTGGTCGCCCACTCCCGGCGCCCCAGCGCCCGGCGCAGGGCGTCGACGACCGCGGGGTCGAACTGGCTACCGGCCCGTTCGGCCACCACACCGAGGGCGGCGTCCGCGGGCAGCGCCGAGCGGTAGGGCCTCGACGTCGTGAGCGTGTCGAAGGTGTCGGCCACGGCGATGATCCGAGCCGCGATGGGGATCTCCCCGCCAGCCAGCCCAACGGGGTAGCCGCGTCCGTCGAACCGCTCGTGGTGGTGGGCGATGCCGTCCACCGAGCCGGCGAGGAAGGTGATCCCGCGGACGAGGTCCACACCGCTGAGGGCGTGCTCTGCCATCACCACGAGCTCGTCGTCGGTCAGCTCACGCTTGCGCGCGCAGGACCTTGCGTGGGCACACAGACCTTGCCGATGTCGTGGAGCATCGCCGCGGTGCCGGACGTCCTGGATCTCCTTGTGGCCCAGGCCCAACGTCTCGGCGAGCCACTCGGCGAGCTGCGCGGTGCGGTCGCTGTGGCCGGCGTTGGCGGGGTCCTTGGTCTCGACCGCAGCCACCAGGGCGCGCAGCGTGCGGTCGTGCGCCCTGAGCTCGTCGCCGTACTGCACGAAGGCCCACCGGGCGACGCAGGAGCGGGGCGAGCACGAGGACCGCGCTGAACCACCCGACACCGGCAGGGATCCACAGCACCACGAGCAGGAACCCGATCAGGCCGTAGCCGACGTAGGCGATCCCGGAGGTGCTCAGCAGCTTGACGATCTGGGTGAGGACCGGCGGCCCACCGGAGGCTCGCATGACGCCGGCGAGCAGGACCGCGTTGACGAGGCACTGGCAGATGTCGGCGGCCAGCAGCGGCGCCCCGACCTCGAGGAGGATCTGGCTGGCGCTCAACCCACTCGTCAGGACGTTCTCGCCGCCGAGGAGCAGGTAGACCAAGCCCCCCGACGCTGCCGATGACGGAGTTCATCGGCGGCGTTGAACAGCCAGACCGTCTTGCGGCCACGCCGCGACTTCGGTGAGGTTGGCGAGGGCGCCGACGACGCCGCAGCCGACAGGTCCGACGATCACGGCCGAGGCGAGCAGCACGATGCTGGTGAAGGACAGGCGACGCGGTTGCCGGTGTCGCTCTCCTTCAACATCCATCCTGCGACCGCCAGGACCGTGAGGACGAGCAGCGCTCTCAGCTCGTACGGGCGGCCGGCCACGACGTAGCCCAGGACCAACATGCCCACCGCCGCGAGGCTGACGACCCCGACGTAGATGCGCGTCGCCATGACGGTACGGCTGGCGAGCGCCTCCCAGCACGTGACAGCCAGCGCTTCATGGGGCCAATCTAGACGCCCTCAGAAGACGCCGGCCTGCAGAATCAGCCGCCCCAGCTCCAGGTGTAGGAGGTCGGGACGCCGTCGCGCGTCCTCGGGGGACCACACGAGGTCCTTGTTGTCGCCGAGGATGGACTCGAAGATGGTGGTGATCGTCTTCATGGCTGGGGTTCTCCTTCTGCTCGGTGGATGGTCCCTCATCCGTTCGGACCGTTCCGAGCTGTCTTTGCGCCGATGCCTCAGGGGTGGCTTCTGGTCGCAGGACTATGATGTCCCGGCCGTGCGGAGCGCATCGTCGAATGCGATTCGTTCTTTGCCAAGTCTTGAAGGTTCGCTCCACCATCGTGGTGGGCATACCTCCGCAAAAGGGCCCTACCGACCGGTCTCGGCACGGAGCACGGGTCCGCCTGTGAGACAATGGCGCCAGGAAGGGCGCTGTCCTGGCGCCACCGCACGACCGACGGAGACCCCCATGAGCAAGCGCGCCCGCAAGCGCCGCTCGCGCAAGGGCAACGCGGCCAACCACGGCCGCAAGCCCAACGCCTGAGCCAGCGCAACGACGCACGACAGAGCGGCGGCCGGATCCACGTGGATCCGGCCGCCGCTCTCGTCGTGCTGGGCTGGTGCTGGCGCGGTGCTACTCGGAGACCTCGAGCGGATCGTGGTGATCCGGGCCATGATCTGGGTCCGCAGCTCCACGGGAGCCTCCTCGCAGGCGCAGGAACGCTTGACGAGGGCCTTGACGGCCTGGTCGAGGTCGTACTGCTTGAGGCAGGGCGAGCACGCCTCGAGGTGGTGGGCGATCTTCTCCGTGTCGTCACGGGTCATCTCGCCGTCGAGGTACTCGTAGACGCGGTGCAGCACCTCGGAGCAGTCCGCTCCTGCCGCGTCACCTTGTCCGGAGTCGCTTCCACACATCATGAGTCCGCTCCCTGGGTCGCGAAGCCGCGTTCGGCGGCGTAGTCGGTCAGCAGCTCACGCAGCTGGCGCCTGCCTCGGTGCAGCCGGGACATCACGGTGCCGATCGGCGTCTCCATGATCTCGGCGATCTCCTTGTAGGCGAAGCCCTCCACGTCGGCGAGGTAGACCGCCATCCGGAAGTCCTCCGGGAGCGCCTGCAGGGCCCGCTTGACCTGGGTGTCGGGCAGGTGGTCCAGGGCCTCGGTCTCCGCGGAGCGCAGGCCGGCCGAGCTGTGCGACTCGGCGCGGGCCAGCTGGTAGTCCTCGATCTCGGCGGCGTCGGACTGCAGCGGCTCGCGCTGCTTCTTGCGGTAGCTGTTGATGTAGGTGTTGGTGAGGATGCGGTACATCCACGCCTTGAAGTTCGTGCCGGGCCGGTACTGGTGGAACGCGGCATACGCCTTGGTGTAGGTCTCCTGCAGGAGGTCCTCGGCGTCGGCGGGGTTGCGGGTGGTCCGCAGGGCGGCGGAGTACAGCTGGTCCAACAGGGGCATGGCCTCGAGCTGGAAGCGGGCCTGCCGCTCCTCGGTCGTCTCGGTGGCCACGTCGACTGTCGTCGCGTCGGGGGCAGGGGTCTCAGTCATCGCCCTCCAGCCTAGCCCGCTCGTCGAGGGGGTCGGGCTGGTCGTGGTGGTGGATCCGACGGACAGGCGCGTGGTGGCACCGACGGCCAGACCCTGCGCCACGGTCGCGGTGGCGCCGCTCTCGGGCGGCGAGGCGGTCAGCAGTGGCACGGGGGCGGCTCCTGGAAGGTTCCGGTGCGGTTCCGGTTGCGGGTAGGGACATCTCGTGCAACGGCACACCACCGGGTGTCATTCCCGGGTCAGCCCCGACCCGTCGCCCCGACCACGCCCGTGAGGAAGGCCGTGGCGGCCACCACGAGGGCGCCGGTGTCCTTCACCGTGTGCTCCCCCGGCACCTCCGTGACCAGCGCGGGGTCCGGCAGCTCGGCCCGCACCTCCGCCGGCGTGCCGAAGGGGTCCCGGCTGCCCTGGACGACGTGCAGCGGTATGCCGTGCGCCAGCGGCTCGCGCAGCTCGTGCGCCCGCGACGTCTGCGGCTTGCCCGGCGGGTGCAGGGGGAACGACAGGCACAGGACGGCGTCGGCACCGACCAGGTGGGCGGTGCGGCAGGCGACCCTGGCGCCATTGCTCTTGCCCCCCACCACCAGCGGGGCGGGGAGCCGTCCGCGGCCCCTGGTGAGCGCCTCGAGCACCGGCACCCAGGCCTCGTCCTGGGGTCCCGGTCGCGGAGGCGTCCGACGGCCGGCGACTCCCCAGGCCTGGTGGACCAGGGCCACGGCCCAGCCGCCCGCGACCAGCCCGTCGCGCACCGCGAGGACGTCGCGGCCGTCGACCCGGCCACTGGCCCCGTGCGTGAGCACGACGGTGCCGAGGGCCCGCACCGGGCGCAGGACCTGCACGACCGCCGGACCGAGGGGCGTGGCCACCTCCAGGGTGCGGGCCGCGCTCACGCCGGGTTCACCCCGCCACTGGTCTGCTCGGGCGGGACGTCGCCGCCCGCTCCCCCGACGATCTCGCCGGTCATCGGGTCGACGACACCATCGAGCTCGGACTCCGCCGCCGGCTCGATCAGCTGCGGACCGTTGCTGCGGTTGGACGACACGGCCGTGCCGACCGGATAGGCCTCGAACCGTCCTGGTTGGGCGAACGCGAGCAGAGCGCCGACCTCGGCGGTGTCGGTCATGGCGGGGTCGAGCCAGGTCGCCCAGTCCGCGCGTTCGAGGACCAGGGGCTGCCGGTCGTGGATCCGGTCCAGTCCCGGCTCGGCCTCCGTGGTGATGATCGTGAACGTCGTCAGCCACGCCTCGGGATCGTCCTTGTCGGCAATCTCCTTGTCCCGCCAGAACTCGTAGAGCCCGGCGAAGGCCACGACGTCGCCGTCGGCGCGGTGCATGAAGAACGGCTGCTTGCGCGGGTTGCCCTTGGCGTCGGTGGCGACCGGCGACTTCTGCCACTCGTACCAGCCCTGCGCCGGGACCAGGCAGCGTCGCGACGCGGCGGCCTTGGCGAACGAGCTCTTCTCCAGGACCGACTCGGCCCGGGCGTTGATCATCCGCATCCCGATCCTGGTGTCCTTGGACCAGCTCGGGACCAGGCCCCACGTGAGCAGCCGCAGCTGGCGCACGGGGCCCGCCCCGGCGGCATACGTCTCGTCGGTGTCGCGGGGCACCCTCGACAGGATCACGGGTGCCTGCTTGCTCGGTGCGAGGTTCCAGTCCGGGGCCCCGGGCGGCGGGCTCTGGGGGTTCTTGAGGATGCTCCGGGCCGGGTCCGCGGTGCGGTCCTGCTCGACCTCGAACTCCTCCACCAGCTCGTCGGGATTCGCTGTCGCTGCGTAGCGTCCGCACATGGTGGACAGGGTACGCAGCGACGACGACCTGCCCCATACGGTAGGAAGGGAGTCTCAGGGGAACACCCGTCTCCCCCGACGTCCTTTGGGAGTGATCATGACCCTCGTCCGCCGTGTGGCCCGTCCGATGCTTGCCGCGATCTTCGTGGTGCAGGGCCTCGAGCAGCTGCGACACCCCGCCGCGCTCAAGGCCAAGGTGGCCCCGTTCGCCGAGCAGGTGGCCCCGCTGGGCCTGCCCAACGACCCCGAGCTGCTGGTCCGGGCCAACGGTGCGGTGATGGTCAGTGGCGGAGCGCTGCTCGCGACCGGTCGCATCCCGCGCCTCGCCTCCCTCGCGCTGGTGGGATCCATCGTGCCGACCACGTATGTCGGGCACCGGTTCTGGGAGGAGTCCGACCCGGCGACGCGCTCCGCCCACCGGATCGGCTTCCTCAAGAACCTCGGCCTCCTCGGGGGGCTGCTGCTGGCCTCGGTCGACACCGAGGGCCAGCCGGGCCTGGCCTACCGCGCCGGCCTCGCCAGCAACTCCGCCAAGCGGGCTGCCAAGCGCACCCGCCGGGAGGCCAAGCAGGCCGCAAAGGCTGCTCGCCGCGAGGCCAAGCTCGCCGCGTCCCAGGCGCACGATGCCCTCACCTGATCGCGCCCGACCCCCCGCTCGACCCGCCCCGGGCGACTGGACCGTTCCCGCCGCACGCGGCCCGGTCGACGCCGACGTCGTCCTCCCCGGCAGCAAGTCACTCACCAACCGGTTCCTCGTCCTGGCAGCCCTCGCCAACGGCCCGTCCCTGCTGCGCCGTCCGCTGCGCTCGCGCGACACGATGCTCATGGCCCAGGCGCTGCGGCAGCTCGGCGCGGGGGTCGAGGACACCACCGCGCACTCCGGCCAGCTGCCCGACTGGGTGGTGACACCGGCGACGCTGCGCGGCGGCGCCCACGTCGACTGCGGCCTCGCGGGCACCGTCATGAGGTTCCTGCCACCGGTCGCTGCGCTGGCCGCCGGTCCGGTCACGTTCGACGGCGATGCCCAGGCGAGGGTCCGCCCGATGGGACCGGTCCTCGAGGCCCTGCGCGTCGCTGGGCGCGGACCTCGACGACGGCGGCCGCGGCACGTTGCCGTTCACCGTCCGCGGCCGCGGCGGACTCCCCGGTGGAGCGGTCACCCTCGACGCATCGGCGTCCTCGCAGTTCATCTCGGCCCTACTGCTCGCGGGGCCTCGCTACGACGACGGTGTCACCATCCACCACGAGGGCCGTCCGGTCCCGTCGGAGCCGCACATCCAGATGACCATCGAGACGCTGCGCGACGCCGGCGCCCTGATCGACGACAGCGAGCCCGACACGTGGCGCGTGGAGCCGTCGGAGATCAACGCCCTGGACGTGCTCGTCGAGCCCGACCTGTCCAACGCCGCACCGTTCCTCGCCGCCGGCCTCGTCACGGGCGGACGGGTGACCGTGCCCGGCTGGCCCCACCACACGACCCAGGCGGGCGACGCCATCCGCGACATCCTCGACGCCATGGGCGCCGACGTGAACCTCAGCCGCGAGGGCCTCACGGTGTCAGGCACCGGCGAGGTCTCCGGCATCGACGCAGACCTGCACGACGCGTCCGAGCTCACCCCGGTGGTGGCCGCGGTGGCCGCGCTGGCCGACTCCCCCTCCGTGATCCGTGGCGTCGCCCACATCCGCGGCCACGAGACGGACCGGCTGGCCGCCCTCGCACGCGAGCTCGGAGCACTCGGCGCCGCGGTCACCGAGACCGAGGACGGCCTGCGCATCGAGCCCAGACCGTTGCAGCCCAACCTGTTCCACACCTACGCGGACCACCGGATGGTCATGGCCGGCGCAGTCCTCGCCCTGCGATGCCAGGGCCTGGTCGTCGAGGACGCCGGCACCGTCGCCAAGACGCTGCCCGAGTTCACCCAGCTGTGGCACCACCTGGTCTCACCGAGCACCAGCGCAGCGAACGCATGAGCCGCAAGGCCGCCGACTACGACGAGAGCGATGTCAGGGTCCGCCCCAGCCGTCGTGGGTCACGTCCCCGCTCGAAGGACCGCCCCGCCCACGAGGACGCGGTCCCGGGGTTCGTCATCGCCGTCGACCGTGGTCGCTACACCGTCCTGGTCACCAAGGGCACCGGGCGAAAAGGTGCCCCCGAACGCGTCGTCACGGCGATGAAGGCCAGGGAGCTCGGCCGAAAGGGCATCGTCGTCGGTGACGACGTCGGCCTCGTCGGCGACACCACCGGCAACCCCGACGGGCTGGCCCGCATCGTCCGGCTCACCCCGCGCCGCTCGGTGCTGCGACGCAGCGCGGACGACACCGACGTCGTGGAGCGCGTGATCGTCTCCAACGCCGACCAGCTCGTCATCGTGTCGGCGCTGGCCAATCCCGAGCCCCGCCCCCGCCTGATCGACCGGTGCCTCGTCGCCGCCTACGACGCCGGCCTCGAGCCGTTGCTGGTGCTCACGAAGGCAGACCTGAAGGACCCCACGGACTTCCTGGACAACTACGCCCCGCTCAACGTGCCCAACGTCGTCACCGCCACGGGCGAGTCGGGGTTCGACGGGCTCGAGGCACTCACGGAGCGGCTCGTCGGCCGGGTCAGCGTCTTCGTGGGCCACTCCGGTGTCGGCAAGTCCACCCTCGTCAACGGCCTGGTCCCCGACGCGCACCGGGCCACGGGCATCGTCAACGACGTCACCGGACGGGGCCGCCACACCTCGTCGTCCGCGGTCGCCCTGCGGCTCCCGGACGGCAACGGCTGGGTGATCGACACCCCGGGAGTGCGCTCCTTCGGGCTGGCCCACGTCGACCCCGGCCGCATCATCCAGCACTTCCCCGAGCTCGAGGCCGGCACCGGCCTGTGCCCGCGCGGCTGCACCCACGACGAGGAGGAGTGCGCACTCGACGCGTGGGTCGCCTCCGGTCAGGCTGGTCACGCGGGTGCGTCCAGGCTCGAGTCGCTGCGACGACTGCTGCGCGCCCGCTCGGGCGAAGGCGACTGAGCGCTCGCCCCCTACGCACGACCGCTGCGCACGCCCCCTACGCACGACCGCGCCGTTCCCCCACTCGGGGGAACGGCGCGGTCGATGTGGCTGGTCGTCCGTGGACGTCAGACGGCGTTGCCCGCACCCTGCTGGGTGAGGTCGATCGTCTCGATGATCTCGCGGGGCTGGGCGAAGTGACAGGCCGACAGGTGCCCGCCCGCACCGTCCGGACGCACCTCCAGCAGCGGGATGTCGGTCTTGCACCGGTCCTGCGCCTTCCAGCAGCGCGTGTGGAAGCGGCACCCCGACGGCGGGTTGGCCGGCGAGGGGACATCGCCCTTGAGGACGATCTGCTCCTTCTTGTCACGCAGCGTCGGGTCGGGCACCGGCACGGCCGACAGCAGCGCCTGGGTGTAGGGGTGCGTCGGACGACCGTAGATGTCGTCCTCCTCCCCCAGCTCGGCCATCTTGCCGAGGTACATCACCCCGACACGGTCGGAGATGTGACGCACCACGGACAGGTCGTGGGCGATGAAGATGTAGGACAGGCCGAGCTCGTCCTGCAGCTTCTCCATGAGGTTGACGACCTGTGCCTGCACCGAGACGTCGAGCGCCGAGACCGGCTCGTCGCAGATCAGGACCTTGGGGTTCAGCGCGATGCCGCGGGCGATGCCGATGCGCTGACGCTGCCCGCCGGAGAACTGGTGCGGGTAGCGGTTGATGTGCTCGGGGTTGAGGCCCACCAGGTCGAGCAGGTCCTGCACGGCCTTGCGGCGACCCTTCTTCGGCACCACGTCGGAGTGGATGTCGAAGGGCTCCCCCACGATGTCGCCCACCGTCTTGCGGGGGTTGAGCGACGTGTAGGGGTCCTGGAACACGATCTGGATGTCGCGACGCAGCTTGCGCATCGCGCGGCCCTTCTGGGCGAACATGTCGACACCGTCGAACACGACGGAGCCGGACGTCGGCTCCTCCAGGCGCATCAGCAGGCGGCCCAGGGTGGACTTGCCACACCCGGACTCACCGACGATGCCCAGCGTCTCACCCTTGAGGAGCTCGAAGCTGACACCGTCGACGGCCTTGACCTGCCCCACCGTGCGACGCAGGACACCGCCCTTGATGGGGTAGTACTTGACCAGGTCGGTCGCGGTCAGAATGGCTTCAGCCATTGAGGATCTCCTCGGCGAAGTGGCAGGCGGACTCACGGCCGGGGGCGACCTCCCGCAGGGCGGGACGGTCCTCTCGGCAGACGTCCTGGGCGAACTTGCAGCGCGGGTTGAACGCACACCCCGACGGGATGTGCATGAGGTTCGGCGGCAGGCCACCGATGGCTGCGAGCTGTTGGCCCTTCTGGTCGAGTCGCGGGATCGACTCGAGCAGGCCCTTGGTGTACGGATGGGCGGGCTGGCGGTACAGGTCGTACACGTCAGCCCGCTCGACGATGCGGCCGGCATACATGACCGCGATCTTGTCGGCCACGTCGGCGACGACGCCGAGGTCGTGGGTGATCAGGATGAGCCCCATCTGGCGCTCCTCCTGCAGCTCCTGCAGCAGCGCCATGATCTGCGCCTGGACGGTGACGTCCAGGGCCGTGGTCGGCTCGTCGGCGATGAGCACCGCCGGGTCGAGCGCGATGGCCATGGCGATCATGATGCGCTGGCGCATACCGCCGGAGAACTGGTGCGGGTAGGCCTTCACGCGCTCCTTCGCCCCGGGGATCTGGACGCGCTGCATGAGCTTGACCGCTCGGTCCAGGGATTCCGACCGGTTCATCCCGCGATGGACCCGGAACATCTCGGCGATCTGCCACCCCACCGGGAACACCGGGTTCAGGGAGGACAGGGCGTCCTGGAAGACCATGGAGATCTCCGGGCCGCGCGTCTTGCGACGCTTCTCCTCGGGCATGGTCAGCAGGTCCTGGCCGCAGTAGCGGATCTGGCCCTTGGGGATCACGGCCGGCGGCATGTCGAGGATGCCCATGATGGCCTGGGCCGTCACGGACTTGCCCGACCCCGACTCGCCGAGGATGGCCAGCGTCTCGCCCTCGTGCAGGTCGAAGTTGACGCCGTTGATGGCGCGGGCGATGCCGTCGGCGGTGTGGAACTCGACGTGGAGGTCCTCGACCTCCAGCAGCAACCCGTCCTGGGCGTGGTACTCGGAGCTCGCCACGGCTTTGCCGCGGCGCGTCCCGGTGGTGTCAGTTGTCGTCATCTGTGTGTCTTTCCCGCTCAGCGCGACTTCGGGTCGAAGGCATCACGCACGGCGTCACCGAGCATGATGAAGGCCAGCACCGCAAGGGACAGGAACAGGCTGGGGAACAGCAGGATGTGCGGGTAGGTCTGCAACGCGACGAGCGCGTCGGAGATGGCCACACCCCACGAGACCGCAGGCGGGGTCAGTCCGATGCCGAGGAAGCTCAGCGTCGCCTCGACGGTGATGAAGACACCGAGGTTGATCGTGGACACGACGATGACCGGCGCGAGCGCGTTGGGCATGATGTGCGACCGGATGATCCGCCACGGACTCGCGCCGAGCGCACGAGCCGCCTGGACGTAGTCGTTGGGCTTGACCTGCAGGACGCTGGAGCGCATCAGTCGCGCGATGCTGGGCCAGCCGAAGATGGACAGCACGAGCACGACCTTGCCGACGACCACGAGGTACGGCGAGTTCGCGTCGTTGGGGAACGTGGACATGAACAGGATGCCGCCGAGGAGCAGCGGGATCGCGAAGAAGATGTCCGTGACGCGCGAGACCATGGTGTCCGAGAAGCCGCCGTAGAAGCCGGCCAGGATGCCCATGACCAGGCCGATGACGACCGTGGCGAGCGTGGTGAACACCCCGACGAGGATCGAGGCGCGAGCGCCGTAGATCGTCCGCGCGTAGATGTCGTAGCCCTGGATGTCGCGACCGAACCACGCGTCGGAGCTCGGCAGCGCGCGAGCGTCCTTGAGCACCGCCGCGTTGGGGTCGACGTTGGTGAACAGCTGCGGCACGGCCGCCATGAGGATGAAGAGCGCGATGAGCGACACCGACACCCAGAAGATCGGGTTGCGCTTGAGCTGCCTCCAGGCGTCCGACGTCAGGGAGCGGCCCTCGTCGGCCGGTCCCGCGCTCGGATGGGCCATCTCGGAGGCGACGTCGATGGTGGCTGACTCAGTCATGACTGATCCTCGGGTCGAGCACGCCGTACAGGAGGTCGACGAGCAGGTTGGCGATGAGGAAGACGAGCACCAGCACGGTGACGGTGCCCACGACGCTCACCGGGTCGCGGTTGCGGATGCCGGTGAAGAGGAAGCCACCGACGCCCTGGATGTTGAAGATGCGCTCGGTCACGATGGCGCCACCGAGCAGGCCACCGAAGTCGGCGCCGATGAAGGTGACGACCGGGATCAGCGAGTTGCGCAGGGCGTGGATGCTGAGCGTGCGTCGCCGCGAGAGACCCTTGGCCACAGCGGTCCGCAGGTAGTCCGCCCGCAGGTTCTCCACCAGGTTGGTCCTGGTGAGGCGCGCGGCATACGCGATGGACGCGCTGCCCAGCACGAACGCCGGGAGGATCAGCTTGTAGAAGGTGACGTCCGAGCCGACGGTGGCCGGGAAGATCGGCCACTTGAGGCCGAAGTAGTACTGCAGCAGCACACCGATGACGAAGATCGGGATGGAGATGACGAACAGCGTGCTCACGAGGACGAGGTTGTCGACGAACTTGCCCTTGCGGATGCCCGCGAGGACACCGGCGAGGACACCGATGACAGTCTCGAAGATGATCGCCATGGCGGCGAGCTTCGCGGTCGTCGGGTAGCGCAGCTTGAGCTCGTCGAGGACCTTCAGGTCACGGAAGTTCGTGCCGAGGTCACCCTGGAGCAGGTTGCCGACGTAGGTGAGGTAGCGCGTGAAGAACGGGTCGTTGAGTCCGTGCTTGTCACGGAAGTCGGCCACGAAGGCGGCCGGGCACGGTCGCTCGCCGCACAGACCGATGGTCGGGTCGCCGGGGAGGGCGTAGACCATGAAGAAAATGATGAACGTGGCACCAAGCAACACCGGGATCATCTGGATCACACGCCGAAGGATGTACTTGTACACGTCACCTCCTTTGGTTTGACGCCGTTGGGAGGGGGTGTTCCCGCTGGCGTGGCTGGACGAGCCGGGACGCTACCTCAGGTAGGCGCCACTGCCCATCACAACATAGTCGTATAGGGGGTGCTGGGGGCAGCGGGCGGGTCTCGCCACGACTGTCCCCGGACAGGCCATCGGCCTGCCGACACTGGGCCGGCAGGCCGACGACGCTATCTGGATCCGCTCACCCGGTCAGGGTGTGCGGTCCGGGTCGACTTACTTGAGCGCGAGGCTGGAGAAGTCGATCGTGCCGAACGCGGTGATCTTCACGCCGGTGACCTTGTCGGACCAGCCGAAGGTGGCGGTGGAGTACCACATCGGGATGGCCGGCATGTCGTTGGCCAGGAGGGCCTCGGCCTGCTGGTACTTGGCGTTGGCCTGAGCAGCGTCCGTCGAGGCAGCAGCCTCGGTGAGGAGCTTGTCGAACTCGGGGTTGCTGTACTTGCCATCGTTCGAGGACGCGCCGGTCTTGAAGATCGGGGCGAGGAAGTTCTCGATCGACGGGTAGTCCATCTGCCAGCCGGTGCGGAACATGCCCTTCTGCTTGCCCGCCGCGATGTTGCCGCGGAAGGTGGAGAAGTCCACGACCGGGGTGGCGACACAGTCGACACCGAGGGCACCCTTGATGGAGTTGCAGGTCGCCTCGACCCACGCCTTGTGAGAAGCGTCAGCGTTGTAGGCGATCGTCATCTTGCCGCCCTTGAAGCCGCCGGCCTCGTCGAGCTTGGCCTTGGCCTTGGCGGGGTCGAAGGTGCAGTACTCGCCACAGGCGTTGGCCTTGTAGCCGTCGACGACCGGGGAGACCCAGCCGGTGGCGGGCTGACGGGTGTTGTTGAAGATCTGCTTGATGATCGTCGGACGGTCGATGGCCATGGAGATGGCCTGACGGATCTTCGGGTCGGCGTAGTTCGGGTCGACCTTGACCGGCGCGAACGTGATGGTCTGGATGACACCAACGGCCTTCTGGGCGTTGCGGTCAGGCAGGTCCGTCTTGTACTTGTTGTCGATCATCGCCGAGGAGGGAACCTCGTCGGTCACGTCGAGGTTGTTGGCCTGGACGTCGGTGTAGGCAGCGTCGGCGTCCTGGTAGATCTTGAACGTGATGGCGTCGAGCTTGCCACCGAACTTGCCGGAGTAGCCAGCGAACTTGCTGAGCTTGATCTCGGTGTTCTTGGTCCAGGAGTCGAGCTTGAAGGGGCCCGCGCCGACCGGCTTCTCGCCGTAGGCCTTCGGGTCCTTGAAGAAGGAGTCCGGCAGCGGCGAGAACGCCGAGTAGCCGAGGCGGACCGCCATGTTGGAGACCTTCTCGGTGGTCTTGATCGTGAAGGTGTAGTCATCCTTCGCGACGAGACCCGTGAGCGTCTTGGCCTTCGGGGTGAACCCCTTGCAGGGGTCCGTGGCGTCGGTGCCGGCGCACTGCATCGCGTCGAAGCCCTCGATGGGCTGCATGAAGTACCCGGAGGACTGGGCGTTCGGGCCGTAGGCGGCGTAGTTCCAGGCGTCGACGAAGTTCTTGGACTTGACCTCGGTGCCGTCCTGGAACTTGTAGCCCTTCTTGATCGTGACCGTGAAGTTCTGGTTGTCCGTGGTCGAGATCTTGTCCGCGATGTCGTTCTCCGGCGCACCGGTCTCGGGGTTGTAGTGGACGAGCTTGGCCGTGATGGCGTCGAGCACGTTTCCACCACAGGTCTCCGTGGTGTTGCTGGGGATGAGCGGGTTCTGGGGGTTGCACCCACGGACCGTGACAGCGCCGCCGGCCTTGCCGCCGGCACTGGAGCTGGTGCCACTGCTGCTGCTACCGCCACCACACGCTGCAGCGAGCAGCGTCACGGCGGAAATTCCAGCAACCATGGTCACCGTGCGAGTTAGTCCTCGCATTGATGTCCTCCTACTTAGGGTCTGCCGTTCGAGTGAACGGTCGGTCCGGGCTGCCCAACGGTCGGAGTGCAGCCCTGTAACGCACAGGGCGTTCGTGTTGTGGCACCCATGAAAGAGCAAGGAGGGAGTAAAGGCGACGATCTCAGCCAACCCGAGACAAAAACGTGATCGTCTCGATGCCGACCTGAGGGCAGATCTTCGGCGGGAGTGGCTTTTCGCCCCGTTGGGACGTGTTCCGCGGCATCTGGGCCGAACCGGTCGGTGCCCCCTCCGTCCACCCCTCCCGTACTCCCGCAGGCCGCAGATCGCGTGGTCCGCCCCGTGGCGGTCCGTCGCCACGCGGGAGCCACGGGCTAGCGTGGGCGGGTGCCCTACGACGACGACCTGCGCCTCGCCCATGTCCTGGCGGACGCCGTCGAGCGGATCACGATGGCCCGGTTCCGCTCCGAGGACCTCGTCGTGGAGTCCAAACCCGACCTCACCCTGGTCAGCGACGCGGACCGCTCCGCCGAGGAGCTGGTCCGCTCCCAGCTCAAGCGCACCCGTCCCCGCGACGCCGTCGAGGGCGAGGAGTTCGAGACCACCGGCCACGGCCCCCGTCGCTGGGTGATCGACCCCATCGACGGCACCCACAACTTCGTTCGCGGCGTCCCGGCCTGGGCGACACTGATCTCGTTGGTCGACGAGGGCCAGCCGGTCCTGGGCCTCGTCGCGGCGCCCGCCCTGGGTCGGCGCTGGTGGGCCGCCACGGGTTCGGGCGCGTGGTCGGGGCGCAGCCTCACCGCGGCCAAGCGCATCCACGTGTCGCGGGTGTCCCGGATCGGGGACGCCTCGCTGTCCTACTCCAGCCTGTCGGGCTGGCGCGCCCTCGATCGGCACCAGCAGTTCCTCGACCTCACCGACGAGTGCTGGCGCACCCGCGCCTACGGTGACTTCTGGTCCTACATGCTCGTCGCCGAGGGTGCGGTCGACATCGCCGCTGAGCCCGACCTCGCGGTCTACGACATGGCCGCCCTGGTCCCGATCGTCACCGAGGCCGGTGGACGGTTCACCTCCCTGGCCGGCGCCGTAGGCCCGTGGGGCGGCAACGCGGTCGCCACGAACGGGCTGCTGCACGACGAGGTCCTCGCCCGCCTGGGCACCGACGCGCGCGCCTGACGTCAGGTCAGTTGGGGACCACCGTGACGTCACCGAGGTCAAGCTCACCGATGGCGTCGGCATACGTGCTGGCATCGCCGACCACCACGACGGTCCACTCCCCCAGCACCCACCGGCGGTAGGCCTCCTGGAGCTCGGACGGCTGCAGCTCGCGCATCTGCTCGAGGTTGCGGGTGGTGAACTCCGTCGTGAGGCCCTCGAGCGCCATCGTCGCGGCCTCGTCGGCGACGGCGTCCGCCGTCGCGTAGCGGCCCGGCGCGGTCTTGCTGACGAAGTCCACGCCGGAGCGCACCTCCTGGGCGTCGAAGCCCTCCCGGCCGCTCGCGAGGATCTCCAGGAGCAGCTTGACCGACTCCACGGTGGCATCGGCGCGGACCGACCCCGAGGTGAGGAACAGGCCACCTGAGCTGCGGGGACGGAAGACGGAGCGGATGCCGTACGTGTAGCCCTTCTCCTCGCGCAGCACGGCGTCGATCCGGGCGTTCGGTGAGCCGCCGACCATGAACCCCAGGACGGGGTATGGCGCCCAGCCGCCCTCCGCGCGCCGGTCGGGTCCGGCGCAGCCCACGAGCGAGCTCGCTCTGGACCGAGCCCGGCCGGTCGACCAGGACGATCCGGCCCGCGTCGCCGGCGCGCCGGGCGGGGACGGGCTCCGGGGTGGAGACGTCGGCGTGCCAGGTGCCGAGCGTGCGCTCGACCATCGCGAAGACGTCGAGGTCCGACGAGGTCTCCGGCCACCACTGCGGTCATGCCCTGCGGGCCGACGTGCCGGGCGTGGAAGTCCACCACGTCCTGCCGGGTGAGGGCCGTGATCGTCGTGGCCGTCCCTGCCGACGGCCGCGAGGCGCGGTCCTGCTCGTCGAAGAAGGTGGCGACGAACTCGCGGGCCGCCCGCTGCGGCGCGAGCGCGCGCTCCTGCTCGATCTCGGCCAGCCGGGTGCGGCGGATGCGGTCGACCTCGGACTGCGGGAAGACCGGCTCGGCCAGCGCCAGCCGCAGCAGGTCGAGGGCCTCCTCGAGGCGGCGCTTCGGCACGTCCAGGTCGACGCCCAGGCCGGCCTCGTTGACCGACGCCCCCAGCGCGATCCCCTTGCGCTCCAACAGCTCTGCGAACTCCTCCGGCGTGTGCTCGGCAGTGCCCTCGTCGAGCAGGCGGGCCATCACCGTGGCGACGCCCTCCACCTCACGGGGTTCGGCCGACAGCGGCAGCGGCAACGCCGTGCGCACCGAGACGACGTACTGGCCGGGGATGTCGTAGGCCACCACCTCGATCCCGTTGGGCAGCGTGCGCCGGGTCGGGACGGGAAAGCTCCACGGACCGGGCGGGGTCACCTCGGGCCGGGGCGCGCCGGCGGGCGCCGACAGGGTCTCGGTGCTCATGCTGCCTCCTCCTTGGCCGCCACGAGGTGGCGCACGACCGCTCTGCTGGGTGGCGCCAGCCATCTCTGGGCCGCGGCGCGGACCTGCTCGGGGCTCACCCGGCCGATGCGGTCCAGGAAGGTGTTGATGAAACCGGCGTCGCCGTGCAGCAGGGCGTGCTGGCTGATGAGGTCGGCGCGTTCTTCCTGTCCCGACAGCGCCGAGAGCCAGCTGCGTTCGGACTGGGCCATCGCCGACTCCGCCTCGACGGCGGTGGGGCCCTCCTGCGCGAACCGCTCGAGCTCCTCGACCACCGCCGCCTCGATCGCGTCGGCGTCCTGGCCCTCGGCGACGTCGATGACGAAGAAGCCGAGGCTCACGCCGTCGACGAAACCCATCGCGTGCGCCTGCACGGCGTTGGCGACCTGCTCGCGCCGCACCAGCCGCTGCACCAGCCGGGAGGTCGACAGGCCCCCGAGGGCGTCGATGGCCAGGGCGGCCGCGAAGAACTCCTCGGTGTTGTCGACCGGCAGCCGGAAGGCGATGTGCAGCCGGTCGTTGGGCACCGGGCCCGGGCGGTCGACGCGCACCGGGGCGGTCAGCGGCTCGAGCTGCGGGAGGTTGGCCCGGGGCGCCTCGGCGCTGGCCGGCAGGTGGCCGAAGTAGCGCTCGGCGGCGGCGAAGCCCTCCTCGGCGGTGAGGTCGCCGACCAGGGTGAGCACCGTGTTGTTGGGACCGTAGTAGCGGCGGAAGAACTCGTGGACGTCCTCCACGCTCGCGGCGTCGAGGTCCTCCATCGACCCGATCGTGGGGTGGTGGTAAGGGTGCCCCTCGGGGAACACCGCGGCATACATCTCGATCAGCGCCTTGCCGTAGGGCACGTTGTCGTAGCGCTGCCGCTTCTCCTCCTTGACCACGTCACGCTGGTTGTCGAGGTTCTCCTGGTTGACCGCGTCGAGCAGGAACCCGTGCCGGTCGGCCTCCATCCACAGCGCCAGCTCGTACGCGCCCTTCGGCACCGTCTCGAAGTAGTTGGTGCGGTCGAACCACGTCGTCGCGTTGAGCCGGCCGCCCTCGGCCATCAACCGGGTGAAGTGCTCACCGCTGGCGATGTTGCGCGACCCCTGGAACATCAGGTGCTCGAAGAGGTGGGCGAAGCCGGTGCGACCGGCGCTCTCGTGACGCGAACCGACGTTGACCCAGAGGTTGACCGTGACGTTCGGGACGCTGGTGTCCGGCGAGACCACGACGCGCAGGCCGTTGGGCAGCGTGAACTCGTGGATCGGGTAGTCCAGGGGCATGGCTGCACCCTAGGCGAACCGCCGTGGGGCCGCTCGGGTATGCCCGGCGGAGCAGTCCGGGGACGGGCCGGGACGGTCAGAGGGTGCGGCTGCCCTGCTCGCGCGCCTGGGTGACCGACTGCGCCGGCGGCCTGCGGTCCGCGGGCACCCGCGGGAGCGAGGGTGCGTAGCCCTCCCCCAGCTGCTCGATCGCGGTGCGCGCGAACACCTGCTGCTCGGTGACGGTGCGCTCGGAACGACCGCGACCGACGAAGCTCACCGCCCAGTGCAGCAGCGTGGTCAGGCGGTGCTTGAACCCGATGATGTAGACGAGGTGGATGGCCAGCCACAGCACCCAGGCGAGGAACCCGCTGAAGTGCAGCTTGCCGATCGAGGCGACCGCGCTGAAGCGCGAGATGGTCGCCATCGACCCCTTGTCCTTGTAGGAGAAGGGGCCGGCCGGCTCCTTGCCGGCGAGGCGTCGCTTGAGCTGGTCGGCGGCGTAGCGCGAACCCTGGATCGCGACCTGCGCGACACCGGGGTAGCCCTTGAGCGAGGCCATGTCGCCGACGACGAACACCTCGGGGTGGCCCGGCAGGGTGAGGTCGTCATTCACCTGGACGCGACCGGCACGGTCGATCGATGCCCCGGACTGCTCCGCGAGCTGGGCACCGAGCTCGGACGCCTGCACACCGGCCGCCCACACCTTGGTGACCGACTCGATGCGGCGGACCGAGCCGTCGGAGTCCTTGACGTCGATGCCGGTGGCGTCGACCCCGGTGACCATCGCGCCGAGCTGGACCTCGACACCGAGGCTGCGCAGCTTCTCGGCGGCCTTGCCCCCGAGGTGGTCGCCGAACGCACGCAGCACGGTCGGGGCCGCGTCGAGCAGCACGATGCGGGCCCGCGTCGGGTCGATCGAGCGGAAGTCGCGGCGCAGCGTTCGCCGCGACAGCTCGGCGATCTGGCCGGCCATCTCCACCCCGGTCGGGCCCGCCCCGACGACGACGAACGTCATGAAGCGCTCGACCTCCTTGGGGGTGCTGGCCAGCTCGGCCCACTCGAAGGCGCCGAAGATGCGACCGCGCAGCTCGAGGGCGTCGTCGATCGACTTCATGCCGGGGGCGTACTTCGCGAAGTGGTCGTTGCCGAAGTACGACTGGCCCGCACCCGCAGCGACGAGCAGCGAGTCGTACTCGACGACGGTCTCGCGGTCCAGGACCCGGGAGGTGACCGTCCTGGCGGCGAGGTCGATGTGGGTGACGTTGCCGAGCAGCACGCGGGCGTTGTCCTGCCGGGCCAGCACCTCACGGGTGGCCGGGGCGATCTCGCCCTCGGAGAGGATGCCCGTGGCCACCTGGTAGAGCAGGGGCTGGAACAGGTGGTGCGTGGTCTTGGCGATCAGCGTGATGTCGACGTCGGCGTGCTTGAGCGCCTGGGTGCCGAACAACCCACCGAAGCCCGAGCCGACCACGACGACGCGGTGGCGCTGCTGGGTGTGGACCTCGTGCGACATACCAACACTCTCCTGTGAAAGACGAAGGACGGCCACCCCACGGTCGGGGTGCCGTCCTCGATGACGCCTGCATCTGCGACAACAAGACTAGCGGCGCCGGTATGCCGCGGGCGCACCTCGTGCGCGGGCTGCGACGGGCGCCACCTCGCACGTCTCACCCAGCGGAGCGCGTGGACACCCCGCCCGTGGAGCTCGGCACGGACGGCGTGCCCATGGGAGACACCGGCGGGACCGGGGTGCTGGACGTCGGGCTGGGCACCGGTGGCGCTGTCGTGGGGACCGGGGCAGGCGTCGTCGGGTCGGGCACAGGGGTCGTGACCGTGGGGGACGGGACGGGCGGCTGGGGCTGGGAGGCGGTGCCCGTGGGCGTCGGCTGCGCCCCCGGTCGGGTCGTGGGCTCGACGGACTTCGTGGACTTCTTCGGCTTCTTCGGTTTCTTGACCTTCTTCGCGTCCTTGGCGTGGTGCGGCTTGGCGACGGCCATGGCGCTCGCCCGACCACCGGAGCCGACCCGGAACGCCACGTCGTCCATCGCGGCGAGGCCGTGCCGGGAGAAGAAGGAGACCCACTGGGACACGGCGGCGACGTACTCCCCCGACCAGTTGTAGGTGAGGATCGCGGAACGAAGGTCACCGCTGCGGGACAGGTCGCGACCGTCCCGGCAGAGGTAGTCGGCCGTGGCCAGCGCCGCGTCGAAGACGTTCTGCGGGTCGCGGCGACCGTCCCCGTCCCCGTCCCGGCCGGCCCAGCGCCAGGTCCCCGGAAGGAACTGGAGGGGGCCCACGGCGCGGTCGTAGTCGCTGGCACCGTCGTACGCGCCCCGGTCGGTGTCACGCACCACGGCGAACGGGCCGCCGTCGAGCAGAGGACCGTAGATGGCCGGGGTGACGCGGTGGTGGTCGTCGATGCGACGGCCGCCGACGGAGCCCGACTCGACCTGCCCGATGGCCGCGAGGTGGGCGGGCCGGAGGTGACAGGCCTGCGGTGCCTTGGCGGCTGCGCTGATGTAGGCGGCGGCGAGGACCGCCTGTGGGGTGCCGCTGGCAGGAAGGGCACCCGACTTCGCCTTCGCCGGGGGCTTGGGAGGCTTGCGCGGGGTCGCCGGGCGCCGAGGGGCGGCTGCCCGGGAGGCGGCCGTCGCCACGGCTGACGACGCCCGGCCGTGCGCGTCGTCGAAGGACCAGGTGTCGGGGACGTCGACGACGACCGCGTCGTCGGAGGCCGTGTCGGTAACGGCGTTGCCGGCGCTCCCGGCGACGGCGAGGGTCGCCGTCGAGAGCGGTGAGCTCTCCGAGGTGGGGACGGCACTGCGCAGCCCGTGGGTCGATGCCGCCTGGGTCACGACCGCCGCGGCGAGCGCCGACACCACACCGAGCTTGACGAGTGCCCGCACCGACCATCCCTTCGACCGCCGCGTCCCGTGGTGGCCGCGGAACCACCAACCCTGTCGGTCACCGTCGCGGGCCGCCCCCTGGCTGCGGCCGAACAGAACGAACGGACGAGGGGCACACCGGACATGCGTCACAGTGGCCCCAGCCGCCCCACCCCACCGACTCAGAACAGCCTGGTGGCCCGCGTCTCCTCGGACTCCTCGAGCGCCAGCAGGAAACGCTTGCGGTCCAGTCCCCCGGCGTAGCCCACGAGGCTGCCGTCGGCACCGATGACCCGGTGACAGGGGACGATGATGCCGATGGGGTTGCGCCCGTTGGCGGCCCCGACAGCCTGGCTGAAACCGACGTCGCCCAGTGCCCGCGCGAGGTCACCGTAGCTGCGGGTCTGGCCGTACGGGATGTCGCGCAGCAGCGCCCACACCCGCTGCTCGAACGCGTTGCCCACCGGCGCGAGCGCCACCTCGAAGGTGGTGCGCTCGCGGGCGAAGTACTCGCCGAGCTGGGTGGTGACGTCGGTGAAGCCGGCATCGTCCCGTTCACCCAGCGTGTCGGGGTCGGGCGCGTGCTTCGCACTGTCCATGTGCAGCGCGGCCAGAGCCCCGTCGTGGGCCACCAGGGTGAGGTCGCCGATCGGGGACGGCACGACCGTGTGGGTCCGCACGGTCACTCCCTCGGCGGCGCGAGGGCGGCGCTCACGCGGGCGGCATACTCCTGCGCCTCCTGCTCCGAGGCGTACTTCGTGCGGGGCCAGAAGAACCCGCGCAGCCCGTCACCCTTGGTGCGGGGCACGACGTGGACGTGCAGGTGCGGGACCGACTGCGACACCACGGTGTTCACCGCGACGAACGACCCCTGCGCCCCGAGGCCGGCGACGACCGCCTGGGAGGTGCGCTGGACGGCCCCCATGAGCGGCGCCAGGAGCTCGGCCGGCAGGTCGGGCAGCGTGTCGACATGGATGCGGGGCACGAGCAGGACGTGGCCCTTGAACAGCGGCCGGGTGTCGAGGAACCCGAGCACGAACGGCTCGTCCACCACCACGGTGGCCGGCACGGAGCCGTCGACGATCCGGCAGAAGAGGCAGTCCACGCGCCGACCCTAGTCGAGGGGTCAGCCAGTGGCCTTCTTCGGCGGTCGCGGGAGGAAGTAGCTCGTGCGCCGGCGGTACTCGGCGTAGCCGGGACGCTCCCCCATGTGCTTCTCGAGGAGCTTGGCGCCGGTGGCGAAGACGAGGAAGTAGGTCATGACGACCGGCGACAGGACGGTGAGGACGCCAGGCCAGGCGCTCGCCGCCACGACGTAGATGCCCCACCAGACGCAGGAGTCGCCGAAGTAGTTGGGGTGCCGGGTCCAGCGACCAGAGGCCGCGGTCCATGACCTTGCCCTTGTTGGCGGAGTCGGCCTTGAACGCCTTGAGCTGCGCGTCACCGATCGCCTCGAAGGCGACGCCGACGGCCCACAGGAGCAGACCCACGACGGCGACGGCGGTGATGCCGCGGCCCGAGGCTGCGCTGACCTGGATGGGCAGCGAGACGAACCACACGGCAAGGCCCTGCACGAGGTAGACCTTGCGGATCGCGACCCAGGTGGGGTTGCCCTCCTCCTTGGCCAGCATCTCCTCGTAGCGCGGGTCCTCACCCTTGCCCGCGTTGCGGCGCGTGATGTGCCACGCCAGTCGCAGCCCCCACAGGGCGACGACCACGACGAGCGCCAGCCGACGCCACCCGGCCCCGTCACCGACCAGGGCGGCCACCACGGCGACGACGACGAAGCCGAGACCCCACGTCGTGTCGACGACGCTGACTCGGCCCTGCCTGGCGCCGACGACCGCGGTCGCCGCCATGAGGACGACGACCGCGAGGAGCGAAAAGCCTGTGACAGCCAGGAAGTTCGTCCCGCTGAAGGTCATGACCAGGCCGTCGGACGCTGCGGCGGCAGCCCGGAGGTCCCGCGGTCCGGGCGGACCGCGAGGATCTGGTCGACGCCCATGCGACCGTCGCGGAAGGCCATCGAGGCCGCCGACGAGGTAGAGCCGCCACACCCGTGCGACCTCCTCGCCGACAAGGGCGACGGCACGGTCCCAGTTGGCCTCGAAGGTGTCGTACCAGGCGTCGACCGTGCGGACGTAGTGCTCGCGCAGCGCGTGGACGTCACGCACCTCCAGACCCACCTCCTCGATGAGGTCGACGGTCTCGCCGACGGGCCGCATCGTCATGTCGGGAGCGATGAACGACTCGATGAACGGGCCGCCGCCGGGGTGCCGACCACGCCGTGACATCTGCTGGATCAGGACGCGACCACCGGGACGCACCCGGTCGTGCAGCACCGAGGTGTAGGCGCGGTAGTTGCGCTGGCCCACGTGCTCGCCCATCTCGAGCGACACGACGGCGTCGAAGCCGCTGTCCGGTACGTCGCGGTAGTCCTGCAGGCGGATCTCGACCCGTTCCTGCAGGCCCCGCTCCGCGATCCGGGCGTCGATGAACTTCTTCTGCTCGGCGGCGATGGTCACCCCGGTGACCTGCACGCCGAAGTGCTCGGCGGCATACAGGCTCATCGATCCCCAGCCGCAGCCGATGTCGAGCAGCCGCATGCCCGGCTCGAGCCCGAGCTTGCGGCAGACGAGGTCGAGCTTGTCGCGCTGGGCGTCCTCGACGGTGTAGGCGGGGTCGTCGGAGGTCCAGTAGCCGCACGAGTAGGCCATGTGCGGGTCGAGGATGAGCTCGTAGAACTCGTTGGACAGGTCGTAGTGGTGGTGGATCGCCTGCTGGTCGCGCCCGAGGGTGTGCAGCCGACCCTTCAGGACGGCCTGGCTCGCAGGCGGCGGCAGCGGAACACCTAGTGCCCCAGCGCTCGCGCGACCTTGACGATGGCGGCGATCGGTCGAGGGCGTCGGACGTATGCCGCCGAGGCCGCGCTCGTGCGGCGACGTCCCACACGTGGGTGAGGGCGGCGTCGAGGTCGCCCTCGACGTCGAGCTCGCCGGTGACGTAGGCCTGCGACGCCCCCAGCTCACCGGGGTGGCGCAGCAGCCGACGCAGCGCGCGCGGGGAGCGCAGGACGACCCGGGGCGCGTCCTGCGGGCCGACGGCGCTGCCGTCCCACGCCGTGAGGCGCACCGGGAGAGCGCCCCCGACGAAGGGAGCCAGCGCCTCGGCGATCTCCGTGGCGACGCCCGGCACGGTGGCCGTGGCGTCGTGCGTGCTGGTGGTCGTCTGTGTCGCGGTCATCGGCCGCCTTCCCTCTGGAGAACGAGCTGCTGGACGTCGAGGTAGCCCGAGCGGAAGCCCGCCTCGCGAGTACTCGAGGTAGAAGTGCCACATCCGGTCGAAGACCTCGTCGAAGCCGAGCTGGTGGACCCGGTCGAGCGCACCGAGGAACCGCTCGTCCCACAGCCGCAGGGTCTCGCGCGTAGTGCTGACCGAACGACAGCCGCTCCGAGACCTGCAGGGAGGTCTGCGCGCGGTTGACGTCCACGATCGCCTCGCGTCGAGGGCAGGAAGCCGCCGGGGAAGATGTACTTGTGGATCCACGTGTAGGTGTAGTGCGTGGCCAGCATGCGGTCGTGCGGCATGGTGATCGCCTGGATGGCGACCTTGCCGCCGGGGGCGAGGACGCTGTCGATCTTGCGGAAGTACTCGCCCCAGTACTCGTGCCCACGGCCTCGATCATCTCGACCGAGACGACGGCGTCGAACTCGCCCTCGACGCAGCCGGTAGTCGAGCAGCTCGACGTCGACCGCGTCGGCGAGGCCGGCGGCCGCGATCCGCTCGCGGGCCAGGGCCTGCTGCTCGCGACGACAGCGTCACCGACAGGACGGTGGCACCGCGGCGCGCGGCACGGATCGCGAGCTCGCCCCAGCCGGTGCCGATCTCGAGGACGCGGCTGCCCTCCCCGACTCCGGCCGAGTCGAGCATCCGGTCGATCTTGCGGCCGCTGTGCCTCGGCGAGGTCGTCCCAGGTCGGGACGGTCGCGGGACGGTCGACCGTGACGGTCTCCCCCGCGACGGCCGCCCCGAGCTGCTCCTCGCCGTCGAAGAGCGCCGACGAGTAGCTCATCGTGCTGTCGAGGAAGGTGCTCGAACATGTCGTTGGACAGGTCGTAGTGCCGGGCGATGTTGGTGCGGGTGTTGGCAGTCGAGTTCTTCTCGGAGTGCGGCTGCCGCGCGACGTAGAACGCGCGCAGCTTCTGGAGCGGCTCCGGGACGAGCGTCCCCATCTGGGCGGCGAACACGTCGAGCAGCCCGCCGAGGTCGTCGGCGTCCCAGTCGCCGGCCATGTAGGACTCGCCGAAGCCGATGAGACCGTCGGCACCGAGCGGCCGCGAAGAACGCGTCGGGTCGCTCGATGACCATCAGCGGAGCAGCGTGGTCCGTCGCCCGCGCCACCGACGATCGCCTCGCGCCGCGCAGCTGCGACGCGCACGGGAAGGCGCCGGACGGCGGACGAAGAAGATGCGGCCGCGGCGTAGACCGCGCCCTCGACGGCACGGCGCACCTTGGCGCGTCGGGCCGGTCGGCCGGGCCAGCGCGCCGGGTCGATGGCGGGCCTGCGTGGACGAGACCGGCGGTGGTGGTGCTCACTGGACTGCCTCCTGATGGTGGAAGGGTCGGGGATGCACCGGGAGACGGCGCAGCCAGAGGCAGATGCCGTGGCACGCGATCTCGGCCGATGACGGCGAGGGGTTCGAGGGGCTGGGTGAGCGCGAGCCGCAGGACGGTGCGGGTCGTGGCCGGCAGTGCGCCGCCCGGTCATGCCGGCCACGAAGGGCGGCCGGCCCGGACGGCGCGAGCACGACCTGCACCCGGACGTGCTCGTCGGGCTCGGGGAGGGTGAGGTCGTAGGAGCCCGACACGTCGTTGAAGGGGCTGACGTAGAGCGCCTTGTCGACCTCGGCGCGACCGCGCTCGTCGGCGTGCACGAGGTAGGCGTGCCGGTCGCCGTAGGTGTTGTGGACCTCGACGACGACGCACTCGAGCGCGCCCGTCGGGCGTGTGGCACCAGTAGACGCTGATCGGGTTGAAGACGTGCCGAGGACGCGGGCATGGCGAGCATGAGGATCCGGCCGCCCTCGCAGGTCGACGCCACGGTCGGCGAGGAAGGCGTCGAGGTTCTCGCGCATCGACTGCGACGGGGTCACCGAGGTGGTCGCGCGCCTCGAAGCGCGGCCAGGCGCCGGAGCCGGCCCAGGCGCGGCAGGTCGTCGAGGTCCACCAGCCAGCTGTGGCTGCGGGTGCGGAAGCGGTGCGGCAGACTCGGCGTCCTGTGCGCGCGTGATGCACAGAGGTCGCGTAGATGCGCGTCGCGGGTGACGCCTTCATCGGACGGCAGCTCTGACGCGCGGTCTGGGGCCGTCCGCTGGCCGACCGGTCCCAGTCGACACCCAGCGCTCAGCGGCCGCGGGCACCGGACAGGGCACCGTCCTCGTGGAAACCCCAGCCGTGGTAGGCGCCGGCGAAGGCGATGCGCGACGTGTTGATCTCGGGCAGCCGGCGTTGTGCCGCAACGGATTCGGGGGTGTAGAGCGGGTGCTCGTAGGTGCATCGTCTCGATGACCTCGCCCTGGTCGACGCAGTCCACCCCGTTGAGGGTGACGAGGAAGCGGGTGCCCGGCACGTCGAGACGCTGCAGCCGGGTCAGGTCGTAGGTCACCAGGACACCGGTGCCGCCATCGCCCTGGGCGGCGACGCCAGTAGTTCCACGAGGCGCGGGCACCCGGGCCGTGCGGCAGCACCGACTCGTCGGTGTGCAGCTGGGCGACGTTGCTGGAGTAGTGAATCGCGCCGAGGACGTCGCGTCTGGACGGTCGGTGGGCTCCGCGAGCATCGCCAGGGCCTGGTGCGGGTGGGCGGCGATGACGACGGAGTCGAAGGTCTCGCTGCCGCCGCGGGCGTCGACCACCACCACGCCGTCAGCCGTCTCGACGACCGACGTCACCGGGGTGGCGAGCCGGATCTCGTCGAGACCGGCAGCGACCGCCTCCACGTAGCGCGTGGAGCCACCGGTCACGGTGCGCCAGGTCGGCGAGCCGAAGACGGTGAGCATGCCGTGGTGGTCGAGGAACTCGAACAGGTAGCGGGCGGGGTACTGCAGGGACACGGCAGGGTCGCACGACCACACGGCCGCGACCACCGGCTCGAGGAAGTGGCGGGAGAAGTAGGGGCTGAACCCACAGCGAGCGGCGAAGGCACCGAGCGTCTCGTCCCGGCCGGCGTCCGAGGCCTCGCGGGAGAGGACGTCGCGGGCCTCACGGTGGAACTTCTTCACCTCGGTGAGCATCCGCAGGTAGGCGGGGTTGGTGAGGTTCGAGGCACGCGGGAACAGTCCCTTGGCCTTCTTCGCACCGGCGTACTCGAGGCGGGACTCGTCGTCGCGGACCGACATGCTCATGTCGGAGTCCTGGGTGGCGACCCCGAGCTCGGCGAAGAGGCGAAGGAGGGTCGGGTAGGTGCGGTCGTTGTGCACGATGAAGCCGGTGTCGACGCCGACGATGCGGCCGTCCACCTCCACCTCGTGGGTGTCGGCGTGGCCGCCGAGCCGGGGGTCGGCCTCGTACAGGGTCACCGGGCCGTGCGTGCCGAGCACGTGGGCGGCGGTGAGACCTGCGACTCCGCTGCCGATGACGGCGCGGCGTGGTGCTGACATGGGGGTCCATCCGTTCAGGGGGTCGACGTGCGGGTCATTCGTCGTGCGGGGTCCGGCGGATTGGCCCGGCGCGGGCGGTGTGCTCACGTCGCCCCACGTGCCCGGGCGGGTGGGACGAGCAGCCGAGCGACCCGCTGCGAGGTCATCGCGACCAGCGACTCGAGCGGACCGCGCATCGGCACGAGGGCGAAGAACGCCCCCACGACCACCACCAGCAGCACCTGGTCGCCGTAGTCCTGCGGCGACTCCCAGTCGGGCCACCAGCCCTGGGCCATCACCAGCACGTGCAGGGTGTAGAGGGAGAGCGTCATGGCCCCGGCTCCGAACGCCGCGGCCCACACCCGGGGCCGGGTGCGCGTGAGGAGCACGCACAGCCCGGTCACCGCGAGCGCGCTGCCGATGGTCGCCGCCAGGTCGAACGGGGTGCCGGAGTGCGGCGCCGCCACCGCGAGCCACCACCACGACCCGGTCGGCGTGGTCCCGCTCAGCCCGTGCCTCAGGAGCGCGTCGAGGGACGCGGGATCGGTGAGCAGGGAGGGGTCCGGTGTGGTGGTGTCGGGATAGGTGGCAGCGAGCGCCGCCCGGGCACCGGGGAGGGTCAGCAGGAGGCGTGAACCGACGGTCGCCGCCACCGCCAGGACGACCCCCACCACAAGGACACGCGTCGCGGTCGCGCGCCGGGCGAGCGGCAGCCGGCCCAGCGCCATACCGGCGAGCAGGTAGGCCACCCAGACCGCCGCCGGGTAGTAGCCCGTGAAGAGCAGCTCGCTGAGCAGGTGGGCGGGTCGCAGCAGGTCCCCCGGCTGCGGGCTGCCCACCTCGTGGGGCGGCAGCAGGGGCCGCAGGAGGTGGGCACCGACGGGCGCGGCAACGACCCAGGCCACGGCCCAGGCCGCCAGCGCGCGCGGCCCCAGTCCGAGGAACGGCAGCCCGAGCAGGAAGAGCACGGCGTACGACGCGAGGATGATCGCGATCACCGTGGGCACGGCACCGAGGGCGAGGCCCAGGGCCCCGACGAGTGCTGCCCGCACGGCGAGGCGCACCGACACCGTGGCGCGCTCGCGCCCACGCACAGGCACCGTGCGACCGCTGACCAGGGCGATGCTCACGCCGGCCAGCACGGCGAACAACGCGGACGCGCGGCCACCCGCGAGCTGCTGGGGCCACGGGACCTCGTTGCCGAGGCGGCCGGGCAGGAGGTGCGTGGCCATCATCCCGAGGAGCGCGAGCGCTCGGGCGACGTCGACACCGACGACCCGCCCCGGCGCGACGTCCGGGAGGACGGGTTCGCTCATGAACTCATCCTGTCAGCCGGTGTGGCCGGTCGCGCGCTGTGCAGGAGCTCACCACGGCAGCGCCACACCGTCCCTGAAGAACCCGCCCGTGGGCCCGTCGTCGGGCAGCGTCGCCGCCCAGACGACTCCCGGGGCGCTGGCCGCCGGGCCTCGCGTCTCGGCGACCGGGGACTCGGAGCAGACGGCGTTGACGAGGATCCCGCCCGTGGCGAGCTCGGCCGCGAGCAGGCTCGTGAGGGCGTTGAGCCCCGCGGCTCCCACGCCGTATGCGGCGTCGGCACCCTCGCGCGCGGCGAGCCCGTGCAGCGGGTCACCGTGCGAACCGGCCCCGCTGCTGACGTTGACCACGCGTGGGTGGTCGCTGGCCTCCAGCAGGGGTAGGAAGGCCCTCGTCAGTCGCCAGGCACCGAACACCGCCACCTCGAGCTGCCGCAGCGCCTCATCGAGGTCGGTTCGGATCGCCGCGACGGACCCAGGGGCTGCCGGGTCTGTCGGGTCTGCGCACGCCGTGGCGTTGACGAGAATGTCGAGACGTCCGTGTGCAGCCACCACTGCGGCGGCCGCAGCGAGCACCGACTCGTCGTCGGTGACGTCGAGGTCGACGCCGAGCGCCTCCAGCGCGGGCAGGTCCACGACCGCGTCCTTGGCGGCCTCAGCGGTCCGGGCTGCGACCAGGACGACCGCCCCCGTGAGGGACAGCTGGCGCGCGACCTCCAGGCCGAGCCCGCCGTCGGCTCCAGCGACGAGGGCGACCGGTGTGGGGAGGGTGTTCACGAGTGCTCCGGACTGCTGGTCTGACGGGGCTGCTGGCCTGGGGGCCCCGACGTGCCGGAGCGACGTCACGGCACGTCGGGGTCGATGGGGGGTGGTCGGGCGACCGACTGCTCCATCGGTCACCTCGCCCCTGGCCGAGGTGACCGGCGGGGCCCACACCACGGACAAAACGTGCTGAACAATGTTTGTCCAAGGTTGCACCCACGACGATTGTCTCCTCCGCCTCGTACTTTGTCCAGACTTTGCCCAAGGTCACGGCTACGCTGCGCGGGTGTACACGATCAGCCACGCCGCACGGCTGACCGGCGTCCCCGCCGCCACGCTGCGGGTCTGGGAGCGCCGCTACGGGCTGGTCTCCCCGATCCGCACCGACGGCGGCTACCGCCTCTACGACGAGCACGCGCTCCAGGTCGTGCGAGCGATGTCCTCCCTCGTGGCCGCCGGCTGGGCCCCGCGCCAGGCGGCGGACCACCTGCTCTCCGAGGACGGCGGAGCGGCACCCACCGGCGGCGTTCCTGCCCGACCCACCGCCGATGGCGACGTCAACGGCACGGCTGGGAGGGCGATGGCGATGGCGATGGCGCGACTCGGGTCGGATCAACCCGCGCCGGCGACGACCTCGAGGCGCTGGCCCGGGGTGCCGCCGCCATGGACCCCGGGGCCGTGTCGGCCGCCATGGACGAGGCCTTCGCCCGCGGCCCGTTCGAGGACGTCGTCGACTCCTGGCTCATGCCCTCGCTGCAGGTCGTCGGCACCTGGTGGCGCGACGGCCGGGTCGACGTCGCCGGCGAGCACGTCGTCAGCGCCACCGTGCACCGCCACCTCGGGGCCGCGATGGAGGCCACCGACGCTCACGCCGGTGGCCCTCTGGTGGCGATCGGGTTGGCGCGCGGATCCCACCACGAGCTGGGGGTGCTGGCCTTCTCCGTCGTGCTGCGACGACGCGGCGTCCGCGTCGTCCACCTCGGCACCGACCTGCCCGCCCAGCACTGGGTCGACGTCGTCCGCCGTCGCTCCCCCGGCGCCGTGGTGCTCGGGGTGCCCATGCGCTCGGACGTGATCGCCGTCCGCGAGACCGCGGACGCCCTGCACGCTGCCTACCCCGGCTGCCCGGTCTACGTCGGTGGCGGCGCGCAGGACGAGGTCGCGCACGGCACCCTGCCGCTCGGACACACCCTCCGAGCCGCGGCCGACCGGCTCCAGCTCGACCTCGCCGCCGACGGCACCACCCGCACCGCGACGTAGCGCAGCCCGGCTGAAGCGGGTCAGGCGGCCAGGCGGGCCCCGAGCGCGTCGGTGAGCAGGGCGACGAGCGCCTCGAGCTGGATGTCCGCCGACGACGAGACGTCCTCGTCCGAGCCGTCCAGGGCGCGGGCCGCCAGTCCAGCCTTGGCATCGATGAGCTGGGCGACCTTCGAGTCGATGGTCTGCGCGGCGATGATGCGCCACGCCGTGACCGGCTCCGCCTGCCCGATCCGGTGCACGCGGTCGATCGCCTGCGTCTGCTCGGCGTCCGTCCACGACAGCTCGGCGAGCACGACGTTGGAGGCGACCTGGAGGTTGAGCCCGACGCCGGCAGCGGTCAGCGAGCAGACCACCACCGCCACGTCCGGGTCGTTGACGAAGGCGTCGATGTTGGCCTGTCGCTGCCTGGGCGTCTGGTCACCCCGGATGGAGGAGTAGCGCAGCCCCCGCTTGGCGAAGGTCTCCTCGGCCACGTCCATGACGTCGATGTGCTTGGCGAAGAACACGACCTTGCCGACGCTGCGGGCGAGCTGGGCGGCGTAGTCCGCCGACAGCCCGGCCTTGGCCTGCCCGATGCGCCGCATGACGCCGAAGACGTTCTCCTCGGTGGCCGAGGAGTTGGTGTCCTCGCGCTCCCAGCGAGCCACGCGGCGTACCAGCTCGTGGTCGATGCCGGACACGAGCACGCTGGAGCGACGGTTCTCGAGCGCGGAGTCGTAGCGCGACACGAGGCGGCGGGCGAGGTCACGCTCCGCGGCGCGGATGGACCGTCCGGCCTCGTCGTCGAGCTCCACCGGCAGGTCGGCGATCCGGCGGGCCGGGATGTCGGAGGCGACGTCGACCTTGCGGCGACGCACGATGCCCATGTCGATGACGCTGCCGCGGGCCGCGGTGTAGAAGCCGGAGTCGGCCGGCGTCAGGCCGGTCTCCTCGAGGGCGTGCATCAGCGGGGCGAGCGGCTTCTTGTCGTCGATCCAGCCGAGGAACTGCCAGATCGCCCGGAAGTCCTCGATGTCGTTGATCAGCGGCGTGCCGGTGAGGGCCATGAGCAGCGGGCGCGACCGTGCGCGAGCGGATCCGCTCGGACAGCTGCAGGACGTGCTGCGAGCGCTGCGACGTCTTGTTCTTGATGAAGTGGGCCTCGTCGACGACCATGCCGCGGAACCCGAGGTTGCCCAGCCAGCCGACGTGACGGTCGAGGATCTCGTAGTTGACGACGACGATGTCGGCGAACCCGTCGATGGTCGTCGCCGTTGCCGTGGACGACGGTCGCCGTGCGGCGCGGCGTCCACAGCGCCGCCTCGCGGGCCCAGTTGGTCTTGACGACGTTGGGCACGACGACGAGCAGCGGGTAGGCGTCAGCGGCCTCTGCGGCGAGCAGCGCCTGCGCGGTCTTGCCGAGCCCGGGCTCGTCGGCGAGCAGGAAGGTGCGGTGGCCGGCTGCCGCGGCGGCGACGAGCTGGGCCTGGTGGTGCATCAGCTCGAGACCGTCGGGAGCCTTGACCGAGACGTCCTCGGGGAGGTCCATGCAAGAGGAGGCCCCGCCGTACTCGAAGGACCGGAACAGGGGCCCGAGCAGCTCCCAGCTGCTGAGCCGACCGGTCGGCCGCTTGAGCTCCACCGCCGAGAAGTCGGGGGCGAGGAACGGGTTGGCGAGCTGGCGCGCCACGACAGACTGGGGGATGACGCGGCGCTCGACGACGGTCGTGGTGGCTTCGGCCTCGGGGGCGGGCTCGGGCTCGTCGGGCAGCTCGAACCCGGCCGCCAGCTGCATCTCCCTCTTGAGGGTGGCGGCATCGTCGGAGACGACGGCGTCCTCGGGCAGGAGCACCAGCAGGGAGGTGTCGCGCGCGGCGGTCTTGGCGAGGATGGTGGCCACACCGTCGAGGCGCTTGAGCTGCTCGGTGCGCTGGGCCTCGGTGCTCTCGGTGTCGTTCTTGATGCGGGTCCGCTCCTCGCGGACCAGCAGGGCGACGACCTGGAACTTCGTGCGCCCGGAGGGTCGGACCTTGCCACGCTGGGCAGCAGCCTCCACCTCGCGGACGGCGCGGGCCAGCACCGGGATCATGCCCTCGTTGTCGAGGTCGCGGACGCGTCGCTGGGCGCGCGGTGCCGCGCCTCGACGGTTCCCCCCGGTGCGGGTGGGACCGCCATCGGCGGCACCACTGCGTGTGGCACCGGTCTGGCGCTGGCCTCGAGCCAAGAACTTCTCCTCCGAAGGACCGCTGGCGAGCGGACGGGCGGACCCGGCGTGTGGCACGACCGGGACGATCGGCGCCTGTGGTCGTCCCTCCCGGGACGTCCTCGGACGCCAACCGGACCCACCGGTCGAGCGACCGGGGCGGGGACGGATGTGCTCCCCCGCGGTGGGACCGGCAAACCCCCGGGAGCCGCCACCGCCGGGCGCCGAGCTGAGTCGGCAGAGAGGGACGGCACGGCACAGGGGCCAGTACTGGCAACCATGCTACCTGCCCCACTACGCGGAGCGAGCCGGCCCCGGGCCGCGGAAACTGTCGCATGCGCCGCGAGAGCCAGCAGAGCACCCTGACCCACCGCTCTCCCGTACAGGCCCCTCACCATGGAGGTGCCGGTCGAGGCGCTCCTCGACGGGGTCGAGGACTCGCTCGGCGACAAGGCCGTGAACACCCCCGCCGTCAGCACCGGGACGACCACCGGCACGACCGGGACGACCGCTGCGGCATGGGATCCGCTCAGCGTCCTGACCGCTGGCACCGCCGTGCCCGCGGCCCGGTTCCGGTACGACGTCCGTTCCGGCGACGGGTGGTGGTCGCCGCGCATGTTCGAGCTGCACGGGCTCGTCGACGGCGAGGTGGCGCCCAGCACCGACCTGCTGATGTCCCACAAGCACCCCGACGACCTGGCCGCGACCGCGCAGACCCTGCGTCGTGTGCTCGCGACCGGTGAGGCCAAGGGCGTGCTGGTCGCGGCGTTCACCTCTTCCCAGGAGGACGATCGCAGCGCTGCGCGCCGGGCCTGCGCGTGCCTGGGCCTGGCCGCCCTGGACGAGGACCAGACAGCCGCCGGCCGCCACAGGTCCCGCGGCTACGATCGACGCATGCGCGCACCGGACGGTCCCTGACCCCGTGGGCGGCTCCCACTCGCACTCCCATGCGCCGGTGCCCGGTCACGCCGGCGCCGCACACCGGTGGCGACTGCGCACGGCATTCGTCCTCGTCGCCGCCTTCTTCGTCGTCGAGCTGGTCACGGGACTCCTCTCCGGATCGCTGGCGCTGCTCTCCGACGCCGGACACATGGCCGCGGACGTGGTCGCGCTCGGTGCCGCCCTGGTCGCCACGCGGGTCGCCGCCCGTCCCGACACGACGGGGAGACGGACGTACGGCTCGTACCGCGCGGAGGTGTTCGCGTCGGGCCTGGCCGTGCTGCTCATGCTCGGGGTGTCCGTCTACATCGTGGTCGAGGCGCTGGGGCGGATCGGCACGACGGCCGACGTGGCCTCGGCACCGATGCTCGTGGTGGGCACCGTCGGGCTCGTCGTCAACCTGGTCTGCCTGTTCCTGCTGCGTCAGGGCGCCGAGGAGTCCCTCAACGTCAAGGGGGCCTACCTCGAGGTCGTCGCCGATGCAGTGGGCTCGCTCGGCGTCATCGTGGCCGGGGTGCTCGTCGCCGCGACGGGCAGCGCCTGGTGGGACACCTCGGTCGCCCTGGCGATCGCCGTCTTCGTCGCCGTCCGCGCCGTCGCCCTCGGCCGGGAGGTGCTCGTCGTCCTGGGCCAGCAGGCGCCCGCAGGCATGGACCCCGAAGAGGTGGCCCAGGCACTGGGCGCCGTACCGGGGGTCCACGAGGTGCACGACCTGCACGTCTGGACGCTCACATCGGGGATGCACGTCGCCACCGCCCACCTCGTCACCGCCCAGAGCACCGACGCCCACGCCGTCCTGGATGACGCGCGTCAGGTGATGCGCGGCCGGTTCGGGGTCGAGCACGCCACCTTGCAGGTGGAGCCCGACACCCACACCGGCTGTGCCGAGGTCACCTGGTGACCACCGACCGCTGACCGCATCGTGGTCGACGGCGCCACAGCACCGCGGGAAACCCGGTCACCCAGCTCGACGACGTCGGCGACCCACGCAACGTCGTCATCATCCTCGGCCTCGATGACGCTAGCCAGCAGCGGCACACCCGCCTCGCTGGGCACCTCGGCGCGGGACACTGACCCAGACAGGGGACACTGGCACGTGATCGGCGTGATCGGAGGCGCTCCCGGCCCTCCCGTCCCCACCCCAAGCAGAGTTCCACGCACAACAGAAGGACACCGATGAACACCCACCACCAGGCACGCCGTGCCGCCTGCCCCACCACCGAAGGAGCCCACCGATGAGTCGCCGCAGCTCAGGACGCGGTCGCCGCACCAAGGACGCACTGACCCCGCTGCCCAAGGGGGGCCTGCGCATCGTGCCCCTCGGCGGCCTCGGCGAGATCGGCCGCAACATGACGGTCTACGAGCACGAGGGCGACTGATGATCGTCGACTGCGGCGTGCTCTTCCCCGAGGAGCACCAGCCCGGCGTCGACGTGATCCTGCCCGACTTCACCTGGATCCGGGACCGCCTCGACAAGATCGACGCGATCGTGCTGACCCACGGGCACGAGGACCACATCGGCGGTGTCCCGTACCTCCTGCGCGAGCGTGCCGACATCCCCGTTATCGGCTCGAAGCTGACGCTGGCCTTCATCGAGGCCAAGCTCAAGGAGCACCGGATCACGCCGAAGACCATCGAGGTCAAGGAGGGCGACCGCCGCACGTTCGGGGCGTTCGACTGCGAGTTCATCGCCGTCAACCACTCGATCCCGGACGGCCTGGCCGTCGCCATCCGCACCGCCGCCGGCCTGGTCCTGCACACCGGCGACTTCAAGATGGACCAGTTCCCCCTGGACGGCCGGGTCACCGACCTGCGCGCGTTCGCCCGGCTCGGCGAGGAGGGGGTCGACCTGTTCCTGCCCGACTCCACCAACGCCGAGGTGCCCGGCTTCACCATCTCCGAGGGCGAGCTCTCCCCCGCGATCGACACGGTCTTCCGCACGACCAGGGGCCGCGTCATCGTCTCGAGCTTCGCCAGCCACGTCCACCGCATCCAGCAGGTCCTGGACACCGCGCACGAGCACGGCCGCAAGGTCGCCTTCGTCGGCCGCTCGATGGTGCGCAACATGGGCATCGCCTCCGAGCTCGGCTACCTCAACATCCCGCAGGGCCTGGTCGTCGACCTCAAGAAGCTCGAGAACCTTCCCGCGAACAAGATCGCCCTCATCTGCACGGGTTCGCAGGGCGAGCCCCTCGCGGCCCTGTCCCGCATGGCACGCCGCGACCACCCCATCGAGGTCACAGAGGGCGACACGGTGCTCCTGGCCAGCTCGCTCATCCCCGGCAACGAGAACGCCATCTACCGCGTGATCAACGAGCTCACCCGCTGGGGCGCCAACGTGGTGCACAAGGGCAACGCCAAGGTGCACGTCTCAGGGCACGCCAGCGCCGGCGAGCTCGCTTACTGCTACAACATCATCAAGCCCCGCAACGTCCTCCCGGTGCACGGCGAGTGGCGCCACCTGCGTGCCAACGCCGACATCGCGATCCGCACCGGGGTGGACGCCGACAAGGCGCTCATCGCCGAGGACGGCTCGGTCATCGACCTCGTCGGCGGACGGGTACGCATCACGGGCAAGGTCCAGGCCGGCATGGTCTACGTCGACGGCGGCAGGGTCGGCGGAGCGACCGAGGAGACGCTGCACATCCGGCGGACGCTGGCCGAGGAAGGCGTCGTGACCATCGTCGCCATCGTCGACCCCGACACCGGCAAGCTCACCGAGGACCCCGACTACATGGTGCACGGACTGGCCACCGACACGATCGACTTCACCGACGCCACGGCGGCGATCCAGCAGGCGCTCACCAAGGCCTCCAACGACGGTGTCGAGGACCTCGACCAGATCGAGGAGCTGGTCCGCAAGGCCGCCTCCACCTGGGTGCACCGCAAGCACCGTCGCAGCCCGCTGATCATCCCGGTGATCGTCGACGCCTGAGTCGGCGCCGAGTCGACGCCTGAGTCGATGCAGGGAACACGAAGCGGCCGGGGCACCGCCCCGGCCGCTTCGTCGTGTCCCGAGGCCGGTTCGTCGTGTCCCGGGCCGGTTCAGGCGAGGGTGAGGAAGAGCTTCTCCATCGTCGCCTGGTCCTCGGCGCTGATGCCGTCGGGCGAGGTGAGGCACTCACGCATGCCGGAGGAGACGATGGCGAAACCGGCCCGGTCGAGCGCGCGGTTGACCGCAGCGAGCTGGGTCACGACGTCACGGCAGTCGCGCCCCTCCTCGATGAGGCGGATGACGCCGCCCAGCTGACCCTGGGCGCGGCGCAGCCGGTTGATGACGGGAGTCATGTCGTCGGTGTTGAGGGTGACCATGGCGTGTCCTTCGGTTCGGTGCCTGTGCAGCGGCGGGTGGGTCGGTGAGCGGGTGGGCGGACCGGGTCAGTGGGTGAGCGTGCCGCCGAGCGAGACGAGGGCCCGCGTGAGCCGTGCGCGAGCCTCGTCGGCCACGTCCACCAGATTCTCGTTGCCGGTCATGGTCACCATCACCGCGGGGTCCATGGCCTCCACCACGACGCCGCCTGCCGTCTCCCTGACGACGACGTTGCACGGCAGGAGCAGCCCGATGGACGGTTCGGCCTGCACGGCAGCGTGGGCCAGCGGCGGCCGGCAAGCGCCGAGGATGACCTGCGGGGTGATCGCGACGTCGATCTTCGCCTTGAGAGTGGCCGCGAGGTCGATCTCCGTCAGGACACCGAAGCCCTGCTCCGCCAACGCGGATCGCGTTGCGGTGAGGGCCTGCTCGAACGGCTGGCCCACGGTGGTGCTGATGGAGTAGCTCACGACGTGCTCCTTGGTGTCCGCGGTCGGTGGTCATACCTGCTGGGGTATGCAGCGCAGCACCGGTCTGACCCTTCCGGCTCTCCGGTGGATACCCCGCGGGGTACGTCACCACCATGGTTGCTGATTTGACGAGGATACCCCAGGGGGTACTACCGTGGGAGTGGTTCGATACCCCAGAGGGTATGCGCGCCGAGCGGCGGGCAGAGCGGGCCCCTGCCGGCTCGCCACTCCCCCAGACCACTTCGGAAGGGCAGCACTCATGACCACCTCGACCACGAGGTACGGGTGCACTGCGCCGGCGGCTACCGCGCCTCCATCGCCGCCTCCGTCCTGGCCGCCGCGGTGTCCGGGTGGTTGCTGTCGACGACAGCTTCGACGAGTTAGCCGCCCGGTCGGGCATGCACCTCACCCCCGCCGCCTGAACGCACCAGCGGCGCGGCGGTACCGCATACACGTCCCATCCCGGGCACCATCCCCTCCAGCACGAACCACCCTCGAAGGAGAACCACCATGTGCCGTCCCGTGAGCTGCAAGGCCTGCGGCAAGACCACCTGGGCCGGCTGCGGCCAGCACGTCGACCAGGTGATGGCCGGCGTACCTCGCGCGGACCGCTGCCCCGGCCACAGCGCCGACGAGTTGGCAGCCGCCGGCGGAGGCTCGTTCCTCGCCCGCATCCTCGGTCGCAGCTGACCCGGTAGACCCGACGGGGACCGACCTCCCTGCGTCGGTCCCCGACGCGCCCCCGGACTCCAGGAGAGAGCACCACCCCTTGTCGCCGCTCGTCGTACCCCTCGGTCTGCTCGTCGCCGTCGCGCTCTACACCGCGGCGCGAAGCATCCCCGCCCTCATCTGACGCCCCGCCGAGGCCCGCAGCCTGCTCACCCATTTGCCGGAGGCGTGGCCCTTCGGCACGGAGAACGCTGGATGGGACGCGAGCGGCCCACCGCTGACCCAGAGAGCCGCGGCGTCTGCACGGGGACGTCAACCCCGGCGTCACCCGATCCGACCCACTGGAGGTCGCTGATCATGTTGATGCATGTCATCTGGGAGTTCGTCGACAGCTCGGAAGACGCCACGGCCCGCTCCTTGGCCGTGTTCCAGGGGTGGACGCCACCGCCTGGCGCCGACTTCCACGGGTTCTACGGCTTCGCCGACGCCGAAGGCGGCGTAGCCATCATCGAGGTCGACAGTGCTGCGACGCTCGCCCGGACCGTGGCCCCGTTCACGCCCTGGCTGCGTTTCACCGCACGACCGATCCACCCCATCGAGGAGTCGGCGGCCATCTCCGGTGAGGGAATCGCCTTCAGGGCCACGATCAGCTAGCGCCCTCGCACCCCTCATTCCCTGACCGCCGCACCCCTGCACGCGAAGGAGGTCTTCATGACCGACAAGCAGAACATCGACACCCCGCACGAGCGGCGCCCCTTCCGTGGGCACGGCCACATGGACGTGGTCACCCTCGGAGGCTTCACCCTCGGCCGTGGCGTCTTCGAGCCCGGCTGGCGCTGGTCCGACGACGTCAAACCGATCGCCGGCACCGCTTCGTGCCAGACCCACCACACAGGCATGTGCCTGTCCGGCCAGATGACCGTCCGTCTCGACGACGGCGGCGAGATGTCGGTCGGTCCCGGCGACGTCCTGGACATCGAACCGGGCCATGACGCCTGGACCGTCGGCGACGAGCCGTGCGTCCTGCTGGACACCGGCATCGCGGCCTACGCCACGCCCACCTGACCCTGTAGGCACAGCAGAAGGCCCGGACCGTCTGGCCCGGGCCTTCTGTCGCTGACGCGTTGGTAGCGGGGGCAGGATTTGAACCTGCGACCTCCGGGTTATGAGCCCGGCGAGCTACCGAGCTGCTCCACCCCGCGTCGGTAAACACAACCTTACGGGACGCCTCACGCGATCTCCAAATCGGCACCGGGCTGCTCCTCGGGCCGCTGCCGGGGGCTCGACAGACTCCCCCGGCAGCGACCGTCACGGAGTGGTCGCGCTCGGCGCCGGCGTCGTGGCCGTCGATGACGGGGACGGCGAGACGCTGACGCTGCCACCCTTCGGCGCGGCCGCCACGGCCCGCTTGATCGCGTCGTCGAGCTTCTTCTGCGCCGCGCCGTACGCCGCGAAGTCGTTCTTGCGCAACGCTGCCTGGCCCTCCGCATACGCGGCCTGGATGTCCGCGAGCGCCTTGGTGAGCGCAGCCGGGTTCGCCACGCCAGGAGCACTCGGGGTGGGCGTCGGCGTGCTGCCACCGGTCGGCGGCGTGGTCGGCGTCGCGCTGCCCCCCGTCCCGGAGTCGCCCGCGGACGTGCCGGAGTTGCCGCCGAAGAGGCCTGTCGAGCGCCCCGTCGAGGGTGTCGGACCAGGCCATCTTGTTGCCGAACGCGACCACCGTGGCCCGCGACAGCGGGAACGCCGTGGTGGTGTTGGCGCTGACGTAGATCGGCTGCACGTAGAGCAGTCCGCCACCGACGGGCAGGGTCAGCAGGTTGCCGAGCGTCACGCGCGACCCCTGCTGACGCGCGTTGTTGAGGAACTGCGACAACGTCAGGCTGCGCCGCGGACGTCTGGTTGGACGACCCAATGTCGTTCTGCACCTGCCCCGGCCCGGAGACCTCGCTGTCCTTGGGCAGCTCGAGCAGCCGCAGCGTGCCGTAGTCGTTGCTGCGCTGGCCGGCGGTCTTCCCGGCGTCGGCGTCGACGGCCAGGAACCCCGTGAGCACGCTCGCGGTCACCGACCGGCGATGAACGTCGACGTCAGCGAGAACGTCGGCGGCGTCCTGGTCCGGCATCTTCAGCGTCAGGTAGTACGGCGGCTGGACGACGTCGGCCTGCTCCTGGGTCGGGTCCTCCGGCACCTCCCAGAAGTCCTGGCCGCCGTAGAACGAGGCCGCGTCGGTGACGTGGTACTTCGCCAGGATCTCGCGCTGCACCTTGAACAGGTCCTCGGGGTAGCGCAGGTGCGACATCAGGTCGCCGCTGATCTTCGACATCGGCAGGACCGTGCCCGGAGAACGCCTTGCTCCAGGCCTTGAGCACCGGGTCCTTGTCGTCCCACGCGTACAGCTTGACCGTGCCGTCGTAGGCGTCGACGGTCGCCTTGACCGAGTTGCGGATGTAGTTGACCTTGCTGCGCACCGATCGCCTGCACCGCGCTGGGCGCGCGGTCACGGAGTCGGACGTCGCACTGTCGACCGCGGTGAGCTTGGAGTAGGGGTAGTCGGCGGAGGTCGTGTAGCCGTCGATGATCCACTGGACCCGGCCGTCCACGACCGCAGGGTAGGGGTCGCCGTCCAGGGTCAGCCACGGCGCGACCTTCTTCACCCGCTCGCGCGGCTCACGGTCGTAGAGGAGGCGGCTTTCGTTGGTGACGGCGTTCGAGAGCAGGAGGTTCAGCTCCTGGTACTTCAGCGGCGTAGGCCACCTTGCGCGGGAACGAGCCGAGCGTCACGCCGCCCTTGCCGCTCGTAGGTGTTGTTCTTCTGCCCGGCGACGCTGTTGTCCGGGTAGTCGAGCTCCCGCGGAGAAGCGCCCGACGGGCCCCCGACGATCGAGTAGTCCGGCGACTGCTCGCCGAAGTAGATGCGCGGCTCGTACTTCCCGATGCTTGCCCGTCGGCGGGATGTTCTCCTCGTAGAACACCGGCTCGCCGTCGGTCGTGCGCTGGTTGCCATACGCCGCGACGACCCCGAAGCCGTGGGTGTAGACGGTGTGGTCGTTGAGCCAGTTGCGCTGGTTGGCCGGCACCGTTGAGGTCGAGCTCGCGGACCGCCACCACCGTGTCCCGGACCTTGCCGTTGATCTTGTAGCGGTCGACGTCGAGGGCGTCGGGGAAGGCGTAGTAGGACTGCACCGACTGGAGCTGCCGGAACGTCGGCGACACGACGATCGGGTCGACGAGCCGGAGGCCCGGGATCGTCTCGGCGTCGTTGCGCAGCTGGCCCTGGCTCGCCTCGGTCGTCGCGTTGTAGGGGGCCGTCTTGATCGTGTCGATGCCGAAGGCTGCCCGGGTCGCCTCGATGCCGCGCTCGATGTACGGCCGCTCCAGCGACTTCTCCGTCGGCTTGACCTTGAACCTCTGGTAGAGCGCCGGGTAGATGCTCCCGACCACGAGGGAGGTGATGACCAGCAGGGCCACACCGACGACCGGGAGCCGCCACGACCTGGTCCAGATCGAGGCGATGAAGATGCCGGCGACCATGACGGCGGCGACGGCGAGGATGGCCTTGGCCGGCAGGACGGCGTTCGCGTCCGTGTAGCGGATGCCGGTGAGCAACGAGGAGTCCTTGACGGACAACGAGTAGCGGTCGAACCAGTAGGTCGCCGCGCGCACCAGCACCAGGGCGGCCAGGAGGATCGCGAGGTGCGTCCTCGTGGCCCGCGTGGTGCGCTCGGCACGCGCCTGGATCTGCAGCCCGCCGTACAGGTAGTGCGTGAAGGCTGCCGCGAGCAGTGCCATGACCAGGGCCATCGTGAGGAAGCCGAGCAGGAACCTGATCCAGGGCAGGGTGAACACGAAGAAGGACAGGTCGAGGTGGAACTGCGGGTCCTTGGTGCCGAACGAGCTGCCGTTGCGCCAGAGCAGGTAGGTCTGCCACTGCCCCGCCGCGCCGGTCCCGGCGAGCAGGCCGAGGACGGCGGGCACCGCCACGATCGCGACCTTGCGCAGGGGCTCGATGGCCTCGCGGTAGTGGTCGAGGTTCTGCTGCTGTGCCGTGACCGGGGCGTAGATCGGGCGTGTCCGGTAGGCGATGAGCAGGCTCGAGGCGACCAGGGCCGCGGTGATGAGGAAACCGACGATGAACAGGACGGTCTTGGTGATCAGCTCGGTGGTGAAGACGTTGGTGTAGCCGACCGAGTTGAACCACAGGACCTCGGTCCACAGGGACGCCGCGATCGAGCCGAGGAAGCCCAGCGCCACGAGGATGATCAGCGTCGGGACCAGCGGTCCGCGCCGCCTGCGGAAGTTCAGCGTCGGGGGGCGGCGTCCACCCGCGCCTGCACCCCCGGGGCGCGGTGCGCCATCGCCCCGGCCACCCTCGCCGCCTGGTCCGTCCTGCCCGAACCACTCTGAAGAACTCACTGCACGCCCGATCTGCCGCGCCGCCTCCCACGATGGGGGCCTGCTGGTAGTGGGACCAACTTACCGAGGGCGGCTGTGGTTCCCACCTCCCCGTCGGTCACGCCTCGGTGTCAGCCGGTCCCCCGCCGGGTATGCCGCCTGCTCACCTCCGCGGTGGCTCGTGCGCACGCGCCCGCGCCGATGCGGCACGATGGGCGCGTGAGCCAGACCTCCCACCCCGTCGCCGACCCGCTGTCCATCGCCGCCCTGGACACCGAGCGCCATGTCGCAGCCTCGGGCTGGGACCAGAACCCGCGCCTCTTCGCGCTCGTCCCGACCGCCGACCTCGTCGCGCGCGAGCCGCACCTGCGGGCCCAGCTCAAGGGTGCCGACCTCGCGGAGGGCGCGTTGAGCGCGATCGAGCAGGAGGACCTGCCGAAGACCTCCAACCTCGAGTCCCTGCTGGGCGGGATCGCGTGGCCGGAGAGCGTCGTGGGCGCCGCCCTGGCCGTCGAGCGGATCGTCGTCCCGCCGGAGGCCGAGCGGGACCTGCCCGTGCACGCCGAGTCCGCCGTCGACGCCCTCGCCGCGCACCCCAAGCGCCAGGACGTCCGCCTGCTCGTGGCGGTCACGCGCGACGGCCAGAGCCGGTGCCTGCTGCGGCAGCGGGCCCACGACCGCGACGACCAGGTCGCCCTCGGCGAGGACATCGCACCCGGGCTCGTGCACGCCCTCCGGGCGACCCTGCAGGACTGAGACCCGGGTCCCCCGCGACCTCACCGACCGAGTTCGGCTGGGGCCTGCCTGAGCGGCCCTACTTGGTGCAGGTCGGCAGGGTCGCGACCTTGCCTGCAGCGATGGCCTCGACGGACTTCCTGGCCTCGTCGAACGTGCCGATGCGCACCACGGTCAAGCCGTCCGGGACGTGGCCGACGACCTCGTTGCAGTTGTCGGCGGGAGCGAGGAAGAACTTGGCCCCACCGTCGCGGGCACCGACGAGCTTCTGGCGGATCCCGCCGATCGGCCCGACCGTGCCGGTGGCGTCGATGGTCCCGGTGCCTGCGATCTTCTTGCCCCCGGTGAGCGCGCCCGGGGTGAGACGGTCGTAGACACCGAGCGCGAACATCGTTCCGGCAGAGGGGCCGCCGACATTCCCGGCGTCGATCTTCACGTCGAACGGGAACTGGAACTTCACCCCGAGGAAGACGCCCACGGTGACGCGACCGTCGGAGGCGCGGGTCTTGACCGGCACCTCGATGGTGCGACCGTCGCGGAGCAGCTTCAGGGTGACGGTCTCCCCCGCCTTGTGGGTGCTGACGACCTTGCGGATCGTGTCGGGCCCGTCGACGCGGGTGCCGTCGACGGCGAGCACCTCGTCGCCGGCCTTGAGCAGGGCTGCCGACGGCGCGTCCTTGGCGACCTGCGCAATCAGGGTGTGGGTGGTGACCTTCTGGCCGGTGGCCTTGATGGCGACGGCGATCGCCTCCTGCTGGGAGTCGATCATCTCCGCGGTGCCCTCCTCCTCCACCTGCTTGTCGGTGACGCCCTTGGGGAAGTACAGCTGCTGGTCGACGACCTCCTCGCTGGGGTCGAGCTTGCCCCTGAGCACGTCCCAGATGGTGACCCGGTAGCCGGGCCCGCCCGCTACGCGGACCGTCGTGAAGTCGAGAGCCCCCTGGGTGGGATAGGTCTTGGCCCCCGAGACGGTGATGAGGTCCTTGCCCGAGAGCTGGCCCAGGGTGTTGCTGATCGGGCCCGGCTTCATCACGACGTAGGGCAGGCCCACGATGGTCGACAGCGCGCCCAGGGCGATCAGCAGGAACAACGCGACGAGGCTCGCCGAGGAGCGCCGACCGAGCCGGTAGGGGTCGGACCGGCCGTCGCCGCCGGGGCGGCCGGGGCGGCCGGGTTCGAGGATCGGGGACGTCGGCGTACCGGGTGCGCTCACGGGAGGCCCACCCACTCGTCGGACCCGTCCGTGAACTGCTGGTGCTTCCAGATCGGCACGGTGGACTTCAACGTGTCGACGAGGTCGCGACAGGCCTCGAAGGCCTCCCCACGATGGGCTGCGGACACTGCTGCGACGACGGCCATGTCACCGATCTCGAGGTGTCCCACCCGGTGCACGGCCCCGAGGCGCGCGACCGGGTGCCGGTCGGCGACCTCCCTGCAGACCTTCGCGAGGGCGTCCACGACGCTCGGGTGCGCGGAGTAGTCGAGGGCGGTGACCGACGCGCCGTGGTCGTGGTCGCGGACCACCCCGACGAACACCGCGATCCCCCCGCAGTGCGGGTGCCGCACGAGGCCGAGCACCTCGTCGACGCTGAGCGCCTCGTCGCGGACGTCGCAGAGGACGACCTCAGCACTGGTCGACACCTCGGCGGTCGACCCGGTCGGCTCGGTCATCCTGTCGCACCCTTCTTGCGGCGACGCCGCATGATCGCTGCGGTGCCCACCAGGGCCACCGCGGCACTGGCCGCCCCGAGGGCGGCGTCCTTGCGGTCCAGGCGTCTCGCTGCGACCGCGTGTGAGCCCCGGATGGCGTCCAGGAGGACACCGAGGCACGTCTCATTGTCATGGACCGGCGCCCATCCGCGACCCAGCAAGGTCTCGGAGGACACCGCCCACGGGAAGGCGACGAACGCCAGGTCGCTGGCGGGTGCCGGCAAGACCCCAACGCGGTGGAGGCGGTCCGCAGTTCCCATCGCCGCCCCCAGGCTCAGCTCGACCTGGCGCATGCCGGTGAGGCGCTCAAGGTCGCCCTGCGTGAGGTGACCCTCGGCGCCGACCGAGACGGCGCCCTCGACCCCGCGGGCGACGACGACCGCCACCGCCGACCCGAGGTCATCGACGTGGCAGAACTGCCAGGCCGCGCCGGCGCCGCGCACCGTGAGCAGCCGGGGCGCCTCGAAGTGCCGCGTGGTGACCGTGTCGACCCCGTCACCGACGAGGGCAGCTGGCCGCACGACGGTCAGGCGTAGTCCCGGGTGCACCTCGCGGGCGACCGCCACGAGCTGCTCGACGTCCATGAGGTCGCCCACCTGCCCCTCGTCGGCGGGCGCACGCAACGGCGCGTCGTCCGGAAGGGGCACGGGGTTGTCCGGGAGGGCGCCGTACACCTGTGCTCCGGTGACCAGGACGAGGTGGCGCACGCCGGCGGCGGCCGCGGCGGTGATCACCGTCTGCGCCCGGCGGAGGTTTCGCTCCCTGCGCGGCCGGGCGCCCAGGGCCAGGTCCTGCTCGAGGTTGGTGCTCGCCGCGACGTATGCCGCCGCGTGGACCCCCGTGAGCGAGCGCACCAACGCCGGGTCGGCGGGGTCGGCGCGGCGGAACTCGACCCCGCCGACGGGCGGGCGTTCGGCGTCGACCGCGACGACCGTGCCGATGCGCGCCTCGGAGCCGGGATCCCCGGGAGCGGCATGTCCCCGCGCTGCGGCGGTGAGCAACGCCCGCAGCACCGCGTGGCTGGCCGCGTCGGCGGTACCCACCACGGCGACGTCGATGGCGCTACGCCGCGAGCGAACGCCGCTCGCTCCGGGCCGGGCAGGGGAACTCACCATGGCCTCCGCGTGGTTGTCTAGGGAAAGCCCATCCTCTCAGGACTGCCGAGGAGCCGTTGTGCCCGACCACCCCCAGACCCCCGACGAACCCCGCGACCAGCACGGTGACGGGTCCGGCGACGAGCCCACCCCGTCCGGGCTGCCGCCCGAGCTCGAGCAGATGATCGCCAGGATCACCGGCGGTCAGATCGACCCCGACATGGCGCGCACGCTCAAGGACATGGGCATCGACAAGGTCGACCCGGCGATGCTGCAGATGATGATGGGACAGGTGCAGGCGATGTTCGCCAGCACCGACGAGGGGCCCTTCAACGTCGCGCTCGCCACGGACACGGCGCGCAAGACCGTCTCGGCCGCCGGTGACTCCATCGTGGGCGAGGCCACCGTCCGCCAGGTGGCCCAGGCGGCCCAGGTCGCCGAGCTGTGGCTGGACGAGGTGACGGCCTTCGAGGCGCCCGGCATCACCACGCACGCGTGGAGCCGCGCCGAGTGGGTCGAGGCGACGATGCCGACCTGGCGCACGCTGGTCGAGCCCGTGGCCGAGGGTGTCGGCCGCGCCGTCGGCGACGCCATGCGCGCGCAGCTCACCGAGCTCGGCGACGGGGCTGCGCTCCCCGAGGGACTCCTGCCCGCCGGGATGGACCCGTCCGCGCTGATCGGCCAGATGGAGCCGATGATGGCGAAGATGAGCGGGTCGATGTTCGGCCTGCAGGTCGGCCAGGCGCTGGGAGCCCTGGCCACCGAGACCGTCAGCGGCACCGAGGTCGGCCTGCCCCTCGTCGCCGACCGCTCGGTCGTCCTGCTGCCGGCCAACGTCGAGGTGTTCGCCGAGGGCCTGGGGGTCGACCTCGACCAGGTGCGCCTCTACCTCGCTGTGCGCGAGGCCGCCCGTGTGCGCCTGTTCTCCGAGGTGCCGTGGATCGGGCCGCAGCTGCTGGCCGCCGTGCGCGACTACGCCCGCGACATCAGCATCGACACCGACCGCATCGAGTCGGCGCTGACCTCCGTGGACACGAGCGACCCGACCGCGTTGCAGTCCGCCCTGCAGGACCAGCTCTTCCGCCCCGAGCCGAGCGCCAGCCAGCGCGCCGCGCTGGGCCGGCTCGAGACCTACCTCGCCCTCGTCGAGGGCTGGGTCGACGTCGTGGCCGACCGTGCGACGCGCGACCACCTGCCGCAGGCGGCCGCCCTGGGCGAGGCCGTACGCCGCCGCCGCGCCATCGGTGGGCCCGCCGAGAAGGCGTTCTCCGGGCTCGTCGGCCTCGAGCTGCGGCCGCGTCGCCTGCGGGACGCCGCGAACCTCTGGGCGGCGCTCGAGGACAAGCACGGCCAGCAGGGTCGCGACGACGCCTGGGGCCACCCTGACGTGGCGCCGACGGCCGCCGACCTCGACGACCCGCTGGGCTACGTCGACCGGGTCGGCACCTCCAGCGACTCGGAGATGGACGCTGCGCTCGACGAGCTGCTCCGCGGGGGCGATACAGGCCAGGACGGTCGCCGCGACGAGGGCGGTCAGTGACCGCTCACCCGGCCGACGCCGTCACCGAGGTGCCGGCCGCCTACCTCGCCCTGCGCGACGACGCCCTCAGGCGTCTCGAGGCCTGGGAGTCCCCGGACCCGCAGCAGGAGCGGTGGCGCACCGAGCTCATGGAGCACTGCCGAACCCACCCCGGCGCGCTGATGAAGCAGGGGCCGCCGCAGCACCTCACCACCGGCGCCATCGTGCTCAGCCCGTCCCTCGACCAGGTGCTGCTCACGCTGCACGCCAAGGCGGGGATGTGGCTGCAGTTCGGGGGGCACTTCGAACCCGAGGACGACACCGTGCTGGCCGCCGCGACCCGCGAGGCCCGCGAGGAGAGCGGCATCGCGACCCTGCAGCTGGACCCCCGCATCGTGGAGCTGCACCGGCACGAGCTCCTCGCACCGGCGTTCGGCCGTTGCGCCGAGCACCTCGACATCCGGTTCGCCGGGGTGGTGCCCGACGGCGCGGCCTACGCCGTCAGCGACGAGTCCCTGGACGTCGCGTGGTGGCCCGCCGACGGCATGCCGCCGGAGACCGAGGCCGAGCTCGGGCCCCTCGTGCGAGCGGCCCAGCGACTGCTCGGCTGACCCGCCGGACGGCTCGGCTCAGTCCGAGGTCTCGATCTCGAGCGCGGCCTGCTCCGGCGCTCCCTCGACGACCTCGTCGTCGTCCTCGCTCAGGTCGAGCCCGGCCGTCGCAGCGACCCCCTCGAGGTAGCCGCGGGCGCGCTCGGTGCTCTTGTAGGACGTGAGCAGACGCCAGAAGTCAGGGCCGTGGCCGGGCGCGAGCAGGTGGGCGAGCTCGTGGAGGATGACGTAGTCGAGCACGTAGGTCGGCATCCCCTTGACCCGGGCCGAGATCCGGATCGTGCCGTCGGACGGGGTGCACGAGCCCCAGCGGGAGTGCTGGTTGGTCACCCAGCGGATGCTCGACGGCTTGGCCAGGCCCCCCAGGTGCCGCTGTGACAGCTCGGCAGCGCGCTTGGAGAGCTGGCTGTCACTGGGTCGGCGGCGCTGGTCGCCCTTGTCGAGCTTGTCGACCATGGTGGCGACCCACTGCCGCTCCTCGGCGCGGGTGAACCGGGCAGGGATGAGCACGATGGTGCGCCCGTTCTCGCGGTACGCGCTCACGGTGCGACGCCGGCGCCGACTGCGCCTGACCTCGATGTCAGTGCTCCCCATGCTGCTCACGATAGGTGACGAATCTGACAACGCCGGTGATCTGCGTCGCGACACCCGTGCAGGTCAGGGACCCAGCGCCTGCGGAACGGTGACGACCGGCGTCCTCGGCGGCATACCGCGGGGTGCCGGCCGGGGCGATGATGGAGCCGGCCCTGGTGGTGGGCGCGGCTGGCTGACCCGACGACCGGGGCGAGGTCGCCGTCAAGGCGCGGGCCCCGGAGGGCGGCCCTGAGCACGGGGGACACGCCCCCTTCCGCGGTTTTGTGCTCAGCATGGTCTACGGTGGCCGAAGTCCGACGGCGCAGCGTGCGCCCAGATCGACAAGGAGACATGCGATGGCTGAAGAGACCCAAGAGACCTACAAGGGCGAGTTCTACTGCGTGAAGTGCAAGGAGAAGCGCGAGGCCGAGGGCCGCGTCGTGGAGACGAACGGCCGCCGCATGGCCAAGGGCGTCTGCCCCGTCTGCGGGACCAACCTCAACCGCATTCTCGGCAAGGCCTGACCAAGGCCCACCCACCGCGAGGGGCGGCTCGACCACACGGTCGGGTCCGCCCCTCGCGATGTTTGCGGGAGCCTGGGCCGTCCCGGGCCCTGTGGATGACGAGCCGGCCCCCCGGTGTGCTGTGCCAACCTGTCGCAGGTGACCCGCCGACCGCTCCTGCGCACCCTGTGGCCGGCCCTGCGACGCGGACCCGGGCAGGTCCAGTTCGGCACCGCCGCGGAGCACGCGGTGGTCGTGGGCGGCCTGAGCGAGCGCGAGGTCGTTGCCCTGGAGGACCTCGACGGCACCCATGAGGTGCCCAGAGGCGCTGACGAGCGGCGCCGGCGCTGCGTTGCTCGAGGAGCTGGTGGCCTGCGGGCTGGTCGTCGAGGCCTCCCCCGCCTCCCCGGTGCCCCCGGTGGTGCGTGGGGTGCTCGCGCCCGACACGGACGCCCTCCTGCGCACGAGCTCCCCACCCGGGGCCGGGTATGCCGCCCTGGCGGCTCGGCGCGCGGCGCACGTCATCGTCGGCGGGCGCGGTGAGCTCCCGTCCGCGCTCACGACCGCGCTGCGACGCGCCGGGATCGGGCAGGTGTCGCACGGGCCGCGATCGGCCGACGACTGGGAGCACGTGGCGTCCCGCGAACGCCCTGCGACCCCAGCACCGGCCGTGGTCGTCCTCCCCGCCGCAGGAGCCCTGGACCCGGCGGCCGCGCACTCGTGGCGCCGCCACGGCATACCCGTGCTGCCCGTGCTCATGCACGACGTCGAGGCCGTCGTCGGGCCGCTCGTGGTGGCCGACGGCCCGTGCCTGCGCTGCCTGGACCTGACCAGGGCCGACCTCGACCCCGCCTGGCCCGCCCTGCTCGGCCAGCTCGCCCGCCCCCACGTGGGTGCCGGGCACGACGTCGGCGGCGAGACGACGCTCGTGGGGGTGGCTGCCGGGATGGCGGCGATGGTGGTGCTCGGGGTCGTCGACGGGCAGCCCCTGCCACTGGGCCGTTCGCTCGAGGTGGCACTGCCGTGGCCCCGGGTGCGGCAGCGCCACTGGGAGGTCCACCCCCGCTGTTCGTGCGCCGTACAGGTGACCTCGACCCCACCCGCCGACGCGAAATGCCCGGGACAGGTGAGAATGGCGGGATGAACGAACTCCCTCGTCGTGCTGTCAGCCGCACGGCTCGCCTGGCCAGCCTTCCCCTGGGGTTCGCCGGCCGCACCGCAGTCGGTCTCGGCAAGCGCGTCGGGGGCAAGCCCGCGGAGATCGTCGCCGCCGAGCTGCAGGCCAGGACCGCCGAGCAGCTGTTCAAGGTGCTCGGCGAGCTCAAGGGCGGGGCGATGAAGTTCGGTCAGGCCATGTCCGTCATGGAGGCCGCGCTGCCGGAGGAGATGGCCGCGCCCTACCGCGCCACCCTCACCAAGCTCCAGGAGGCCGCTCCCCCGCTCCCGGCCGCGACGGTGCACGCCGTCCTCGCCGAGGAGCTCGGCCCCCGCTGGCGGACGGCGAAGTTCGAGTCGTTCGACGACACGCCCGCAGCCGCGGCATCGATCGGCCAGGTGCACCGGGCGGTGTGGCGCGATGGCCGTGAGGTCGCCGTCAAGATCCAGTACCCCGGCGCCGGGAAGGCCCTGCTGTCCGACCTCAACCAGCTCGCGCGGGTGGCCCGGCTGGCCGGCGGGTGGATCCCTGGCATGGACATCAAGCCGATCACCGACGAGCTGAAGTCACGGATGTCCGAGGAGCTCGACTACAACCTGGAGGCCACCAGCCAGCGGCGGTTCGCCAAGGTCTTCCGCGACGACCCGCGGTTCGCGGTCCCCGACGTGCTGGTCAACAGCGAGCACGTCATCGTCTCCGAGTGGATGGACGGCATCCCGCTGTCCACCATCGTCGCCAAGGGCACACGGGCCCAGCGCGACGCTGCGGCCGCTCGATACATGGAGTTCCTGCTCGTCGGGCCCGCCCGGGCGGGGCTCCTGCACGCCGACCCCCACCCGGGCAACTTCCGCCTCCTCGAGGACGGCCGGCTCGGCGTCATCGACTACGGCGCGGTCAACCGGCTCCCCCAGGGACTGCCCCCGGCCATGGGTTCGCTGGCAGCGGCCGCGCTCAGCGGAGACGCCCACGCGCTCGAGGCGGGCCTCCGGTCCGAAGGCTTCATCAAGCCGACCATGTCGCTGGACGCCAAGGCCCTGCTCGACTACCTCCAGCCGTTCATCGACCCGCTGCTGCACGAGGAGTTCACCTTCAGCCGCGAGTGGCTGCGTGGCGTGGCCGCCCACGTCAACGACGTGCGCCGCCCCGAGTTCCTCGTCGGCATGAAGCTCAACCTGCCCCCGTCCTACCTGCTCATCCATCGCGTGTGGCTCGGTGGGATCGGCGTGCTGTGCCAGCTGAACGGCACCATCCCGGCCCGCGACATCGTCGTCGAACACATGCCCGGGCTGAAGCTGCACAAGCTGCCTCCCGCCGTCGGCTGAGGTCTGCCGGACCGACCGCGAGTCACCACCAGGCGCTGTCGAGCTTCGCCTCGATGCTGCGCAGGTGCTCGCGGCTGCAGCGGTCGCAGGTCCAGACCTCACGGCCGTTCTCGTCACCACGCGTCCAGGTGATCGTGGCCAGCGCTGGATCGGTGCTGACGACGCCGCAGGTCGCGCAGACGGGCACCTGGACCACCGACCTCTCCTGACCGGGCCGGGTGGGTGATCGGTCGTCTCCTCCCACCGTCGGCGCTCCACGAACCGTACCTGCCCGAGTCCGACACCCACCAGAGAGCGGTCCCATCGGTACCGGCTCACGAGGCAGCGGGCGGCGGGCGGCAGGCAGCGAGCGGCATACGAGGGAGTCACACCATCCGCGCGCCCTCGCGACGATCACCTCCGGTGGGTGATGGGGCCCCTGCGCCGGAACGTTAGGACTGGAGTCTCGGTCCTCGCAGATCCTGCGCCGGAGCCGGCTCCCATGACGCCACGACGGAAGCGAGCAGGAGACGTGAACGACTACCCACTGATTGCGGACCACGGCCTCATCGGCGACCTCCAGACCTCGGCGCTGGTCGCCATCGACGGATCCATCGACTGGTTCTGCGCCCCCCGGTTCGACTCCCCCAGCGTGTTCGGAGCCCTCCTGGACCGGGGCGACGGAGGCAGGTTCCAGGTCCGGCCCACCATCGAGGTGTTCACCCGCAAGCAGCTCTACCTCCCCGACACCGCCATCCTCGTCACCAGGTTCATGACCGAGGCCGGCGTCGGCGAGGTGGTCGACTTCATGCCCCTCACCGGCACGGACGTCACCGACCGGCACCGGATCGTGCGGATGCTGCGCTGCGTGCGCGGCGAGATGACGTTCGCGATCGACCTGGCGCCTCGGTTCGACTACGGGCGGGAGCCCCACGAGATCCAGCTGACCGACGAGGGGATCGTCTTCGCGGGCAGGGCCACGTCGATGACCGTCCACTTCGTCCGCGAGCCCGAGGACGAGAGGCTCGCCCGCACCGACGTCTCCGACCGCGGTGACCTCCACGCCGAGCTCACCCTCACCGCCGGACAGGTGCGGGGGGTGATCGTGGAAAGCGGGTTCGCCGGCCCCCCGCAGCAGTTCCGGGTCGCCGAGGTCGAGCAGCTGCTCCTCGAGACCACCGACTTCTGGGAGCAGTGGCTGGCGCAGTCGACCTACACAGGACGATGGCGCGAGCAGCTGCGCCGCTCGGCGATCACGCTCAAGCTGATGACCTACGCCCCCACAGGGGGACTCGTGGCCGCCCCGACCGCGGCGCTGCCCGAACAGGTCGGCGGGGAACGCAACTGGGACTACCGCTACACGTGGATCAGGGACGCGTCGTTCTCCGTGTACGCCCTGCTCGGGCTCGGCTTCACCGGGGAAGCCGCTGCGCTGATGCGCTGGCTGCGCGACCGGCTGGAGGGCAACACGCAGGGGACGTCGCTGAAGATCATGTACCGGGTGGACGGTTCCAGCGACCTGGGCGAGTTCGAGCTCGCCCACTGGGAGGGGTATCGGGGGTCGAGGCCTGTCCGCATCGGCAACGGGGCATCGGACCAGCTCCAGCTCGACATCTACGGGGAGGCGATGGACAGCGTCTTCTTCGCCGACGAGCACGGCCTCCACGTCGGCCACGACGGCTGGCTGGCCATCGTCGCCATGCTCGACTGGCTCTGCGACAACTGGGACCGGCGGGACGAAGGCATCTGGGAGACCCGCGGGGGCCAGCAGGACTTCACCTACGGCCGGCTGATGAGCTGGGTCGCCTTCGACCGCGGCATCCGCCTCGCCACGATCCACGGACGACCGGCACCGGTGGACAGGTGGCGCCAGGAGCGCGACCAGATCTACCTCCAGATCATGGAGCGGGGGTGGAGCACCCGACGCCAGGCATTCGTCCAGCACTACGAGACCGAGGTCCTGGACTCGGCGCTCCTGCGGATGTCCACCGTCGGCTTCGTCACCCCGACGGACCCTCGGTGGCACTCGACCCTGGCCGCCATGGAGGACGAGCTCGTGACCGACAGCCTCATGTACCGCTACGACCCGGCTGCGTCACCGGACGGTCTGCAAGGTTCGGAGGGGACGTTCTCCCTGTGCACCTTCGCCTACGTCGAGTCACTCGCCCGAGCCGGACAGCTCGACAAGGCCCGCGTCGTCTTCGAGAAGATGCTGACCTACGCCAACCACCTGGGCCTGTACTCCGAGGAGATCGCGCTCACCGGTGAGCAGATCGGCAACTTCCCGCAGGCGTTCACCCACCTCTCACTGATCGACGCGGCCATCACGCTCGACCGCCAGCTCGACGCCCGGTCCAGGACCGGCTCAGCCGGCTGACGGCCCTGCCGTGTCCGGTCCCTGCTCATCCTGGCCGTCACCTCGACGAAGGGCCGGTCGCGGCATGCCAGTGCCGGTGCCGGTGCCGGTGCCGGTGCCGGTGCCGGTGTTTCGGCTGAAGGCTGCGACGGCGGCGTCCAGCGTGGGGTAGAAGGAGTCGGGGTCGATCGTCCGGGTCAGCTCGTAGCGTTCGACCTTGGCGCGTACCGGGTCCTTCATCTCGGCGAAGACCAGGGACACCCCTCGCTCGTTCAGCCACACATCGAGCTGCTCGAGCATGTCGGCAGCGGTGGTGTCGACATCGGTGATGGGTTCGGCGGCCACCAGCAGCCATCGCAGGTCGGGCTGACCGGCCACGAGACCGCGGACGTGCTCATCGAAGGTACGGGCGTTGGCGAAGATCAGCGGGGCGTCGAACCGGAACACGACCAGGCCGGCCAGCTGCCGGGCATCGGGGTGCTTGCCGGTGTCGTGCAGTCCCGGGGTCGCCGGAACCTGTCCCAGCGTTGCGTGGTGCGGCCACCAGAGCCTCCGGAACACGTTCAGGATCGACAGCCCGACGGCGACCAGGATGCCGGGAAGCACGCCCAGGAGCGCCACCGCGAGGAACGCCAGGATCGACAGCCCGAACTCCGTCGGACGCTGTTGCCACAACCGTCTGGTGCCTGCGAGGTCGGCCAGCGAGAACGCCGCGGCAATGACCACGGCACCGAGGGTCGGTTGCGGCACGTACTGCATCAGCCCCGGTACGAAGATCAGGATCAGCGCGATCGTGGCCGCACCGACGATCCCCGTGAGCTGCGACTTTGACCCTGACTGCTCTGCGACCGCGGTGCGAGACCCGCTGGTGCTCACCGGGAAGCCCTGGAAGAACCCGGCGGCGATGTTCGCTGCGCCGATTCCCACCATCTCCTGGTTGCCGTGCACCGTCTCGCCGCGCCTGGCCGCGAACGAGGAGGCGGTCGACATCGTGTCAGCCAGGGCCACCAGCGAGATCCCCAGCGCACCGACGAACAATGCCGGTAGGTCAGCCCAGGCAGACGTGGGGATCGTGAACGGTGGGAAGCCACTGGGCAGGACCCCGATCGTGTCCACGCCGTGCGCCTCGAGGTCCCCGGCGCTGACCACGACCGACGCCAGGACCACCGCGACCAGCACCGCGGGCACCCGCGGCAGGAGCCGCTGGAGCACCAGGATGCCGACCAGCGACGCAAGGCCGATCGTGGCGGCGGTGCGGTTCACCTTTCCGTCGAACACCCCGGACACCAGGGCCTGCGCCTCCATGATCAGCCCATGGGCATCGACGGAGAACCCCAGCAGCTTCGGCAGCTGACCGATGACGATCGTCAACGCCAAGCCGTTCATGTAGCCGATCTGGGTCGGCTTGGAGAGCAGGTCGGCGACGAAGCCGAACTTGGCCAGGCCGGCGCCGGTCATGAGCAGACCGACCATGACACCGAGCAGCGAGGCCAGGGCGACCGCACGCGCCGGGTCGCCACCGGCCAGCAGCAGAGGTGCGATCGTCGCCGCGATCATCGGGCCCAGCGACGAGTCGGGGCCAAGGACCAGGATCCGGGACGGCCCGAACGCGGCGTACCCGAGCAGGCACATGATCGAGGTGTAGAGCCCGGTGATCGGCGGCAGCCCGGCCAGCTCGGCGTAGGCCATGCCCTGGGGCACCAGCAGCGCTGAGAGGACCAGCCCGGCCACCACGTCCTTGGCCAGCCAGCCACGGTGGTAGCCCTGGAGCAGGCCTACCCCAGGCACCTGCCCCGCAAGTCGTCCGACTGCGCCCACACCCGCTCCTCGCCCGCCCGTGGGCCGACGATCCGGCACTTGGGGCCACCCACGTGTCCGGGCGGCATCCGGCCACCCGCCGCACGGCCGCCCCCTTCCTGTCGAGTACACCCTGAGGCACAGCGCCGCAGATCATCCGCCGAGGATGACGTCGAACACCTGACGAGTTCCTAGCGTGGTGCGTCCCATGGAAGTCTTCGACCCGCATACGGGGCTGGCCCGGGCAAGGGCGGCACATCGGGCCGGCTCCCGCGTGCCGCACACTGTGGTCGTCCTCCCGTCCTACAGCATGAGCATGTCGCTGGTGGCGCACTACGGACCACGGATCCCTGCCCTCGAGCACCGGCAGCTGCTGGCACTGCTGATGCTTCCGCGGGTGCCGGGATCGGAGATGGTCTTCGTCGTCAGCAGGCAACCCTCCGAGCGCGTCCTCGAGTACTACCTGGCCTTCCTGCCACCCGAACACCGACGCGACACACGACGGCGGATCCGGTTCGTCGAGGTCCCCGACCGGACCCACCGGTCGGTCACCGCGAAGGTCTTGGAGCGACCGGACCTGATGGCGACGATCCGGGCGATGACGCGCGGCCGGTTGGCGTACATCGAGCCGTGGAACGTCACGCACCTGGAGATGGAGCTGGCCGACCGGCTCGGGCTGCCGCTCAACGGGACACCCCCGAGCCTGTGGTCGCTCGGCTTCAAGAGCAACGGGCGCAGGCTCATGCGCGGAGCCGGGGTGCCGCTGCCGCTCGGACGAGAAGACGTACGGAGCGTGGGCGACGTCCTTGCGGCAGCGGCGGCAGTCCGACGAGAGCACACCCACGTCACGGGGGTGGTCATCAAGCTGGACAACAGCGGTGCGGGCCACGGCAACCGCACCATCCGCTTCGCCTCCTGCGCCACGGCCGCCGAGCTGCAGCGCGCGGTCGAGGCCCTGGACCCGCGGTTCCTGTCCGAGCTGGCAGGTGGAGCCGTGGTGGAGGAGCTCATCACGGGGCGGCAGCTCGCCAGCCCGAGCGTGCAGGTCGACATCGCGCCCCTGCACCGGGTCGAGGTCATCTCCACCCACGAGCAGCTCCTCGGCGGCCCCAGCGGACAGGTCTACCTGGGGTGCCGGTTCCCGGCGGAGCCCGGGTACCGCGACCAGCTCACCGTCCACGGTGAGACGGTGGGCAAGGCACTGGCCGAACACGGTGCGATGGGCCGGTTCTCCGTCGACTTCGTGGCATCCCGGGCGTCGTCCTCACGCTGGGAGGTCCACGGCCTGGAGATCAACCTGCGCAAGGGCGGGACCTCGCACCCCCTCTCCCTGCTGCACAGCCTGGTGCCAGGACGCTACGACGCCGCAGCGGGCACCTGGTCGGTCGGGCAGGGGGCCCAACGCTGCTACTTCTCGACCGACAACCTCGCCGCCCCTGCTTGGAGCGGACGTCCCGCCGATGACCTCATCGATGCTGTGCGAACGGCCGGGCTCGAGTTCGATCCGGGCTCTGGCACAGGCACAGGCACGATCCTGCACATGCTGGTGGGACTCGACCTCGACGGGGTCATCGGGCTCACGACGATCGGCCGATCGGCCGGCCACGCCGAAGAGCTCCATCAAGCCGCGGTGGCGGTCATCCAGGGGCCGGCAGAACCCGAGCACGGCCGCACCTCTGCGTGAGCTCGGCGTCACGGTCTCATCCATCGGGGGTGAGGCATGGCGTGCGTCCTCGTTCCACACTCGTGCTGCGGCCAGCTCGGCTCGCACGCCCGGCGACCCATGCCTGGCGGCGACGTCGTGGCCGACACGTGGCCCGGCGGTAGGGGGGAGATCTTCATGCTTCGACGTGCCCTCTGCGCGGTCCTGTGCGTCTTCGCGCTGTGGCTTCTCGCCGCCTGCAACGGTGGGCAAGGAGCCGCAAACCTCCCGTCGGCGACAACGTCGCTCTCAGCCACCCGTACGCTGCCCAGCCCCACTCGCACCACGGACGCCCCCGAGCAGACGGCTTCCGGGCCGAGCCCGTCGCGGTCGTCCTCGCAGTCGCAGTCATCCTCCCAGTCACGACCACCGGCGCCGGCCTCGCCCTCGCCCTCGCCCTCTCCGGAACCGACCAAGCCACCGGCCACGAGCGAGCCGGCTCCGCCGGCGCCGTCCGCCTCTCGCCCACCCCGGTCGACGTCGCCACAGCCCACGACGGTGGCCACGACGGTGGTCACCACGGTCCCGAAGGAGACCCAGTCGGCTGCGTCGCCCTCGTCATCAGCGACCTCGGTCGCCGCGGCCGGGCAACCCGCACAGGAGGCGGACAACGGGTCAACGGCAACCTGGCTCCTCGTCGGGCTCCTGGTGGTGGCAGCCGCGGTGGGGGCGTGGCTCGTGGTCAGGGCGCGCAGGCGGCGGGACTGGCTGGCTCGTCTGGAGGCCGCAGAGGCAGAGGTGGCGTGGTTCGCTCACGAGCTCGTCCCGCAGCTGCGCACCTCCCGTTCGGTGGGCGAGGTCGTCGGCGGATGGCACATCGCGGCGCCGAGAGCAGCCTCCGCGGAGGACCAGCTCACGGTGCTCTCGTCCTCGGCGGGCAACCAGGAGGACGCCGCGAGGGCGCAGCAGCTGCGCGATGCGACCCGCTCGGCGAGCCAGCGACTGGAGGCGCTGGCCGGGCCGGGAGACCACGACCAGTGGGCGCTGGACCTCGATGACGTGGAGGCCATCCTGGTGGCCGCGCTGGGGCCCTCGACGCCCGACGGCACCGATTCGGCACCCCCCACGTGACACCTGGCTCCGACCGGGTCCCCGGCGCGCCGTGGCCGGACGAAGAGGACCTCGACGGCGACGGCGACGGCGACCCGCACGCCCAGACGGCGCAGGGGCCATCACGCGACCAGCAGTCGGTCTGGGACCGGCTCGGCCTGCTCAGCGGCAGCGAGGGCGTGTTCACGGGGACCGTCGTCTGTGCGGCCGCGATCGCCTACGGCGCCGGGCACCTGCACTCCACCGGCGCGTTGTGCACGGCGATCTTCGGCACCGTCCTCGTCTACTGGCTGGCGCACCTGCACGCCCGCACGCTCAGCGCCTCCATCACGCTCGGTCACCACCCGCTCACCGCGCTGCGCCTCGCCCTGGCGGAGACCTGGCCGATCGCCGGCGCCTCCGTCCTCCCCATCGTCATCCTGCTGCTCGCCGAGCTCGCGGGCGCGCGGCTGAGGACGGCGGCCTGGGTTGCGCTGGTCGCCACCATCGTCCTGCTGACCGGCTACAGCTACCTCGCCGGCGTACGGAGCGGGCTGAGCACCTGGGGAAGGGTGGCGAGCGCCGCGGTCGGTGCAGGCATCGGACTCCTGGTGGCGCTGTTGAAGGTGGCCCTGCACTGAGGCCGCTGCCGGACCTGTCACGGCGCCGGTCGGCCGCCGGCCCGGGCCCTCAGCCCGGGCCTTCAGTCGGGGCCCTCAGTCCGGGCCCTCAGAGGAGGTAGACGAACCCGGGTCCCTCGTCGCGGTAGGGGATGCCGAGGGACTCCAGGGCCGGTGTCCACGACCCGGTGACGCTCGGGTCGGTGCCCTCGAAACCATGGTCCGCGGTCAGGAGGAACGTCACCTCGTGGAGCACGCCGAGGCGGTCGAGGTGGTCGAGGAACGCCACCAGCCGGGCGTCGCTCTGGCGCAGCGAGTCCCGAGCCATCTGCGAGCCGGGTCCGCCCCCGTGGTGCCCCGCATCGGTGACGACGTTGGCCCACCAGGTCAGGGTCGGCGCCGTCGCCGGGTCCTCCCACAGCTGCAGCACCTGCTGCAGACCCATGTCGTCGACCTGCACCCCCCAGTGGAAGTAGCTGTCCCCGAGGTGCTCGGGGTCGGTCAGGAACGGCGAGGCCGCCGCATCCGGCAGCACGCCACCCTGCCCCGTGGCCGCATCGAACCCACCCACCTGCCGCAACAACGCCATCGTCCCGTAGTCGGCGCCGCGGTCGATCGCCTCGTCGACGCTCGCCGTCCGCGCTGAAACCCGTTGCCCCACATGGTCGTTCACCATCTCGAAGACCGTGCGCACCGAGGGCCTGAGCCACTCGGCGCTGCGGTGCCAGGTCGCGGCGTCGTTGGGCACGACCCGCTCGCGCGTCGAACGGTCGTAGAAGACGTTGCCCAGCACCCCGTGTCGTCCCGGCCCCACGCCGGTGAGGATCGAGGTGTGGTTGGTCAGCGTGACGCTCGGGAACTCCGCCACCGCGCCACCGGTCAGGGCGAGCCCGTGCTCGATCAGCCGCGCGACGCCGGGGAGCTCACCGGCCTCGGCCATCGCGAGCACCTCCCCGCAGGGGGCGCCGTCCCAGAGGATGCCCACGACCCGACGCGGGTGGACGGGGGCGGCCGAGCCGACCGTGCCGTCGGCCGGGTGCTCCGCCAGGTATGCCGCCAGCACCGCTCCGTCGAGCGGCGCACCTTCGGCGTCGACCAGGTCCTCCTCGGGCACGCCGGCCAGGACCGCCAGGGTCGGTCCCACGTCGACGAGCCGTCCGTGGTCCTCGACGAGGCCGAGCCGCTGGACCCCCGGACCCGACAGCACGAGGGGCGCTCGGGACTGGATCACGTCGAGCGACCCGTGCTCGCCGGTGTGGCCACCCTCGTCGGGGAAGTAGTGGCGCGGCGTGTGCACCACGGCCAGGTCCGGGCTCCGGTCCGCATCGGCGAACAACGACAGGATCCGCTGCGCGGCATACGGGTAGGCGTTGTCGGTGGACACCAGCGGACCGTGAGCGGCGAGCTCACGTTCGTAGGGCAGAAAGGCCATCGGGCTGGTGTCGGGGACGGGGTCCTCGCCGTCGACCACCTCGCGGCGCCCGTCGGCGTGCAGGCGCACACACCCGAGGTGGTTGGCCGCCATCGCCGCGCCGTCCTCCACCCACACCACGAGGTCGACGACCGTCGCGAGGTCCGGGCCGGTCAGGGCCTGGACGACCAGCTGGACAGTGGCGGGCGCCGGGACGTGGGACATGGCGCGAGCCTAGGCGTGACCCGGCGCCGGACAGGGGTGAAGACAAGGAAGAACCCGCCGGGACCTCCCTGGAGCGGGGGTCCCGGCGGGTTCGCGGGCCGGGGTCACCGGGCCAGCATGCGAGGCATGGCGAGCAGCATGTCGTGCTGCGCCTTCGCCTCGAGCCGGCGCTGGTAGTCCTGCTGGCGACGCCGTCGATGAGCGCGCGCCAGGTCGGCGTACAAGGCCTGGAACATGGTCAAGCTCCTGGTTCGTGGGTGGTGGACGATGGGTGTGGTCATGCGGCGACCGGGTTCTTGCGCGGACGGCCACGGGGGCGCTTGCGGGCGACGACGGCTCCCTGCACCAGGAGCTCACCGCCCCAGACGCCCCACGGCTCGGCACGGTCGATGGCCCCTGCGAGACAGGCCATCCGGGCCGGGCACGTGTGGCACAGCGACTTCGCGAACTCGACGTCGGCCGGGCTCTCCGCGAACCACATCTCGGCGTCGTTCTCTCGACACGGGATGCCGGCGCCTGCGGTCGCGGCCTGCTCGAACAGGTCGTGGACTGCGCTCAGCTGCATCGGGTGTCACCTCCCTCTCGTCGTCCCGCCACGGTGGTGGCGAGGGTTTTCGTTGCGTTCTGGCCGGTGGGTCCCCGGTCGGGGGCCGGCCTGTTCTCTTCGGTGCTGTCGAGCTCAAACATGTGAGTGCTGCTTCTTCCTGCGTGCGTGGTGCGTGCGTGGTGCGTGCGTGGAGGGAAGAAATCCGTGGGGACAAAGCAAAAGGCCGCGGATCCCGGATATCGGGTTCCGCGGCCTCGGAGGGGCCTGCTGGCTGTTGGCCTAGACAGGTGGCTCTCCGAAGGGACGGAACACGAGATCGTTGGTGCTGGGGGTGGCGTCGAAACCGCCGATGTAGCCCACCGGGGCCTGGACATCGGAGCCGGCGCGGAAGGCGACGGGCGCGGGCACAGTGATCCCCTTGAGCTGGGAGACCGGTCCACGGGTGCTGACGAGGAGGTGACGGCCGGCCTCGGGGCACACGGAACGGACGCGGGACATGTGCGTCGCGTCGATCGTCATCGTGATGTTCTCCATGGGGCCAACCCTCCTTCGTGGTGTCGTGGGTCCGGGTCGAGGTACCGCCCGGGCGTGCTCGTCAAGGGTAGGGCAGCGCTTGTCGCGACAGCAACGGATTTAACGAGAAAAGCTCGAACAGATTGCCGAACGGTTGGCTATTCGTCCGAATCCGTTGCAGCAGAACGACTTTCGAGCACCTCGTCAGCAGTCGCCCCGCCAAGGACGGCGAGCACCTGCTCGCCGTAGAGCCCCAGCTTGCGCGCCCCGACCCCCGAGATCTGGGCGAGCTGCCCCTCCGAGGTGGGTTCACGCTCCGCGATCGCGGTGAGCGTGGCGTCGGTGAAGACCACGTATGCGGGCACGCTGCTCGCGCGCGAGACCGCCAGTCGCCACTCGCGCAACCGCTCGAAGGTCGCCTCGTCGTAGGTCGGCGGGCAGTCGTCACAGCGCCCGGTCTTGCGCTGGGCGGCCGTGGTCAGCTCGGTGCCGCACGAGCGGCAGTGCACAGGCAGCGCAGGCTTGCCCGCCTTGCCCCCGGAGCGGCGACCGCTCGAGGAGCTCTTCGGCTGCGACCGGGCGCCCTCGCCGAGGATGCTGGCCGCACCGTCGAGGAAACGGGAGGGGCGACGGCTCGCCCGGGCGCCCGGGGTGCGGGCACCGGACCACGAGAGGCGCAGCTCCTTGCGGGCCCGCGTGACGCCGACGTAGGCGAGCCGACGCTCCTCCTCGATGCCCTCGGGGGTGTCGGCCATGGCGATCGGCAGGTATCCGTCAGAGACACCCGCGAGGAAAACGACGTCCCACTCCAGCCCCTTGGCTGCGTGCAGCGAGGCGAGGGTGACGCCCTGCACCGCGGGCGCGTGCTGCGCGGCGGCCCGCTCGTCGAGCTCACGGATGAAGTCGGGCAGCCGCGCCTCCGGGCCCGCGGCCACGAGGTCGTCGGAGAGGGCGGCCAGGGCAGCGAGGCTCTCCCAGCGCTCCCGGGCTGCACCGCCGGCGTTGGGGGCCTCCCGGGTCCAGCCGGCGCCGAGCAGGACGTCGCGGACGAGCTCCGGGAGGGCGATGGTCCCGTCGTCGGAGCGAGCGGCACCGCGCAGCAGCAGGATGGCGTCGCGCACCTCCTTGCGGGCGAAGAACCGCTCACCACCACGCACGAGGTAGGGCACGCCCTGCTCGGTGAGGGCCGACTCGAACGCCTCGGACTGGCCGTTGGTGCGGAACAAGATCGCCATCTGACCCGGCGAGACGCCCTTGGCCACCCGCTCGGCGATCTCGGAGGCGATGGCAGCAGCCTCGGCGGGGTCGTCGGGGTGGGCGGTCAGCGACGGGTTGGGGCCGTCGGCGGCCTGGGCCTGCAGCTGCACGGCGTTGCTGCGCATGGCACCGGACGGCCCCCTCACGATGAGGTTGGCCAGACCGACGATCTGGGGCGTCGAGCGGTAGTTGCGGACCAGGCGGACCACCGTGGCCTTGGGTCGGGCAGTGGGGAACTCGAGGAGGTGGCGAGGGCTGGCGCCGGTGAACGAGTAGATGGTCTGGGCCGGGTCGCCGACCACGCACAGGTCCTCGCGCTCGCCCACCCAGAGCTCGAGCAGGCGTTGCTGGAGCGCGTTGACGTCCTGGTACTCGTCGACGACGAAGTGCCGGTACTGCGAGCGCACGGCTCGGGCGATGTCCTCGCGCTCGGCCAGGATCCCGACGGTGAGCAGCAGCACGTCCTCGAAGTCGATGACCCCACGCTGGGTCTTGACCTGCTCGTACGCCTCGAGGACCCGCGCCATCGCCGTGGCGTCGAGGCCGGGGGGCTCGCGACGGGCGGCGCGGGCCGCGGCGGCATACGTCTCCGGGGTGAGCATGGAGACCTTCGCCCACTCGATCTCCGCCGCGAGGTCGCGGATCGCCGTGCGGTCACGGGCGAGGTCGAGTCGCAGCGAGGCGGCTGCCTGCGCCACGGCCGCGGCCTTCTGGGCCATCACCTCGGGCGCCGCGCCACCGATGGCTTGGGGCCAGAAGTAGTGCAGCTGGCGCAGGGCCGCCGCGTGGAAGGTGCGTGCCTGGACCCCGATGGCCCCGAGGTCGCGCAGGCGGGTGCGCATCTCGCCGGCGGCCCTGGCGGTGAAGGTCACCGCGAGCACGCGCTGGGGCTGGTAGGCGCCGGAGTGGACGCCGTACGCGATGCGGTGGGTGATGGCCCGGGTCTTGCCCGTCCCGGCTCCGGCCAGCACGCACATCGGGCCGAGCGGGTGGGCTGCCACCTCGCGCTGCTCGGGGTCGAGCGCGGCAAGTATGTCGTCCGGTGAGTGGGCGACGGCACCGAACGGTGACAGGGGCGAGGGCTGGTGGGGCATCGCCCGCGATCCTGTCAGACGCCGGTGACGCCGCGGTCGCGAGGTGAGGGGCGGAGGACCAGCCGTCCCGCTCACTGCGTCAGGCCGTAGACCCGCCCCACCCGGATCCGCAGGACCAGTCGCCCGTCGCCCACCATGGCCGCGCGGTACTCGTCCCAGTCCGGGTGGTCCTCACCGCGGATGGTGCGGAACAGCTCCACCAGCTCCTCCACGGTGTCGTCGTCCTCGCGCCGCGCCACCGGTGACAGCTCCGCGTCGCCCTCCAGGACGGCATACGACCAGCCGTCGCCGGAGGTGACCAGCAGGGAGGCCCGCGGGTCGCGGCGGAGGTTCGCGACCTTCGCCCGGCCGTCGACGACCGAGACCCTGACGGTGGGGCCGCCGTCGGCGGCCGGGTCGAACGCGTAGTTGACCATCGACAGCTGCGGGCGGCCGTCGCGCTTGAGGGCGGCGAGGCCGCCGAGGTGGTGCCGGGCGGCGAGGTCGAGCAGGGACGGGTCGAGCAGGGACGGGTCATGCTCTGTGGAGGCCATGGGCCATCATGGACACACACGACCGGTCGTGCTGCGGAAGATTGCAGGACCCGTCGTCGTTGGACCGTTCGACCACCCCCGATCGAGAGAGCGAGCGCCCCCGTATGTCGTCCCTCAAGGCTCCGGCCCCCGGTTCCGTGACCATGTTCACCACGTCCTGGTGCGGCTACTGCAACCGCCTCAAGGCGCAGATGGGGCGCGAGAACATCGCGTTCACCGAGGTGAACATCGAAGAGGTGCCCGAGGCCGTGAAGTTCGTCATGGACGTCAACGACGGCAACCAGACCGTCCCGACGTTGCTCTTCCCGGACGGCACCGCCGCCACGAACCCCTCGATCAACGAGGTCAAGAAGCGCCTCGCCTCCTGACCCCTCCGGCGCCGGTCCCGGCGCCCAGCAGTCGTCCTCGCCGGCGTGCCCTCAGGGCACGTCGGCGATCTCGTGCCCGAGCCAGTGCTCCACGATGCGGCGGGCGATCGAGACCCGGGACGACACCGCGAGCGAGCCGTCGGCGACCGCGGCCAGCAGCTCCGCACGGGTGTACCAGCGCGCCTCGGCGATCTCGGACTCCTGCAGGGTCAGCTCGGCGCCGGTGGAGCGCGCGGTGAACCCCACCATCAGCGAGGTCGGGAACGGCCAGGCCTGGTCGCCGAGGTACTCGACCCCGTGGACCTCGAGCCCGACCTCCTCACGGACCTCCCGCGCCACCGCCCCGGCCAGGCTCTCCCCCGGCTCGAGGAAGCCGGCGAGCACCGAGAACCGGCCCTCGCCCCAGCCGGCACCCCGCGCCATCAGCAGGCGGTCGTCCGGGTCGACGACCGACATGATCACCGCGACGTCCGTGCGCGGGTAGTGCTCGCTGCCCTCCACGGTGCACCGGCGCAGCCATCCCGCCGAGACGGCCTCCGTCGGCGCGCCGCACCTCGGGCAGAACGGGTGCACCCGGTGCCAGTTGGCCAGGGCCAGCGCGGTGGTGAACAGCGCTGCGTCCCGGTCGCCGAGGAGCGCCCCCACCTGCCTCAGGGTCCGCCCGTCGTCCTCATGGTCCGTCGCCGCCGCAGGGGGCTCGGTGACCACCGCGACGTATGCGGCGCCGTCACCGTCCGCGCCGAGGAACAGCCCCAGCCGTCGTCGGTCCTGGGCCTCCGGGGCGCGCAGCAGCAGCCGCACGGCGTGACCGTCCTCGACGACGTCGGCGCGGTCACCACGCAGCTCGAGCACCCGGGTCGAGGGGTCGGCCAGGAGGTTCGGGAGCAGGTCGTCGTCGGTGCGGCGGTCCGCCACCCGGTCCAGTCCGGGCCTGGCGAGAGCGAGATTCGGGAGAGTTTTGGCGAAGGAGCCCACGCCTCCACCCTAGGCGCGCCCGATCGGCATACGGTGGGCGCGTGGACCGCAGCCCCCTCTTCCTTGCCGCACTGGCCAGTGCGGCCGTACCGGGACTCGACCCTGCCAGTGTCGAAGCCCTGCCCGGCACCTCAGACCACCAGTACGACGTCGCGTTCGTCCAGGACACCCAGCACCGCCGCTGGGTGATCCGGGTGCCACGGACCCAGGCTGCTGCCGCGCAGATGGAGGCGACCTTCGGCCTCCTGGCGCTGCTCGCCCGCCGGTTGCCGTTCAGCGTGCCGACCCCCAAGGGTTTCGCTGCGCTCAAGGGTGGTGGCCGGGCAGCGATCTACCCCTACCTGCCCGGGCAGAACCTCGACTTCGCAGCCCTTCCCGCCGGTCCCGGGCTCGCCGCGGAGCTCGGCCGCTCGATCGCCGCCCTGCACAACACCGACCACGGGCTCTTCGACGAAGCCGGTCTCCCGGCCTACGACGCCGACACGTACCGCACCCGGCGGCTCACCGAGCTCGACCGTGCGGCTGCCACCGGCCACGTGCCGACGGGTCTGCTCACCCGGTGGGAGAAGCAGCTCGAGGACGTCGTGCTGTGGCGGTTCGCGCCCACCCCGACCCACGGCGACCTCACCGGCGACCAGGTCCTCGTGGTGTTCGACGACGACCAGGACGCGTCCACCGGCCGGGTCAGGGCCTTCACCGGCTGGGAGGACGCCAAGGTCGCCGACCCCGCCGACGACTTCTCCGCCCTGGTGACCCAGGCCTCGGAGGGCGCGCTCGAGACGCTCATGGAGGCCTACGCCCACGCCCGCTCCGAGCGGCCCGACCCGCACCTCGTCACCCGGGCCAGGCTCGTGGCGCAGATGCGGGCGCTCGGCGAGCTCATGGCCGCCGTCGCCGGGGGCGACCGCCTCCTCGTCGAACGGCACGCCGCCACCCTGCGCCGCCTCGACGAGGAGCTGCACCGGCGGGACGAGGCGAACAACGACTACCGGCGCGAGGCGCTCAGCGCGGCCCGCCCGATCTCGCGCGTGGTCGTCCCCCCCGTCGTCGACGAAGGTGACGACGAGGACGAGGACGTCGCGGTGATGTTCGCGCGCACCGCGGACGAGGACACCGACCCGGCGGACGCCAACACCTACACCGACGCCGCCGCCGCCGCCGACGCCGACGCCGACGCCGAGCACAGCGTGTCCGAGGACTTCGTTACCCACGCCGATGTCGAGGACGAGGACGAGGGCACCGACGACTTCGAGGCGGCCCCGGACGACAGCGAGCTCACGGACGCGACCGCGGCTGACGAGCGCGGCGCCGAGGATGCGGCCGGGGTTGAGGCCCCTGGCACCGACACCACCGCCCCTGACGCAGCAGCGGTGGGGCAGCGTGGTGACGTCACCACCGAGATCCCGGTCCGGTCCGGCGCACCGGCGCAGCCCGACCTGCTGGAGTTCGACGAGGACGAGCCGGGTCCCGAGCACGAGCCCGGCTACAGCAGCCGCTGACGCCCTGGCCGCCGAACGCCGCCGAGGCCCTGGGCGCCTACTCGGGCACGCCTGCCAGCAGTGTTGCGAGGTCCTGGTCGTCAGGCAGCTCGGGCCAGACCGTCTCACCGGTGCCGGCGTAGTAGAACGCCGCATCGACGTCGTCGAGCTCCAACCCGCGCAGACGGGCGAAGGCGACCCGGTAGGCCGCGAGCTGAAGTGACCGGATCCGGGCCGCCTCTGCGGTCGGCTTGGCCCCGGTCTTCCAGTCCACGACCGTGAAGCCACCCTCGGGCCGCGGGAACACGGCGTCGATGCGTCCACGGACGGCGATCCCGTCGATGACCGTCTCCACCGCGATCTCGATCTCGCTGGGCACCCGTCCGGCCCACTCACTGGCCAGGAAGTGCTCCTTCATCGTGGGGAGCTCGGCATCGTCACCGGGGTCGTCGTCCGCGCTGCCCGGCAGGTCGAGGATGTCGACGAAGGCCGCCCGGGCGTAGTGCTGCTCGACCCAGGCGTGGAAGGCGGTGCCACGTCGGGCGGCCAGCGCCGGGGGCTCGGGCATCGGTCGACGCAGTGACGAGGCGAACCGGTCGGGGTCCTGGGCCAGGGCCACGACTGCCGAGGCGGACAGGTGACGCGGCAGGAGCACGGTCACGTCGCTGCGGGTGGAGTGCCGGCGACGTTCCTCGAGCAGGAGGTCGAGCTCCTCCAGCACGCTGAGCTCCGCCCCCGGTATCGGCAGCAGGCCCTGCTCGGACACGTCGTCCACGGGCGACCCGGCGGCATACTCCTCGATCGCGGCCTCCACGGCCCGGGCCCCGTCGGCGAGCGCCTCGCGGCGCGCGGCGAGCGGGTCTGCCGGCCACTGCACGGACACGACCTCTGCGGTCGCGGGGTTCTGCGTCGCCTCCGCGTCGAGCGGGTCGGGAAGGTCGGCCCACTCGAGGCGACGGATCGGCAGGCTGGTGTCGTCGACGACCTCGGTGAGGAAGCGGGAGGTGACCTTGGGCGTCTTGCCGTCGGTCCACACCGGTGCCGTGAGCAGCATGTGGGTCTTGGCCCGGGTGAAGGCGACGTAGGCCAGACGGCGCTCCTCGGCGACCCCGTGCTCGCCACTGGTGAGCAGGAAGTCCTCCACCCGGGACTCGATGTCCTTCCAGTCCTGCGCCCCGCGCCAGTCGAGGTGGGGCAGACCGGAGACGTCGCCGCGCAGGGCGTACGGGATCCCGCCGTCCTGCAGGCCCGCGATCCAGCCACGACCCTTGGGGGTGGACAGCGACCAGGTGCCGTCCGCGCCGACACGGCTGGCCGCGGATGCCAGGGCCGGGAACGACCCCTCGACCAGCCCGGGAACGGCTACGGCCTCCCACTCCAGGCCCTTGGCGGCGTGGACGGTGAGGACCTGTACGGCGTCGGTCGACGACTCGATGTAGCCCTTGTCGAGCCCCCGCTCCTCCTTGAGGGCGGCGGTGAGCCACGCGAGGAAGCCCCCGAGGTTGGGGCGGTCGGCACTGATGGTGAACGTGGCTGCGACGTCGGCGAAGGCGTCGAGGTGGGCCCGGGCAGCGGCCGGCGTGTAGCCCTCGCGGGCCAGCACCTCGATGTCGAGACCGAGGGCGCGTTCGGCCTCCCCCACGAGGTCGGCCAGCGGGAGGCTGCTCAGCGACCGCAGCCGCCGGATGGCGTGCTGCAGCCCGGCCAGTCGGTGCAGGGCGACCTCGCTGACGCCTTGGTCATCACGGCTGCGCCACCCGACCGGCGGCAGGTCGTCGACCGCCTCGACCAGGCTCACGGTGTCGGCACTGTCGGGCGACTGGTCGTGGACCGGGACGGCTTCCCCACTGGCCTCGCGCTGGCGGAGGTCATGCTGCTGGCGGACGTCCTGCTGGTGCCGCGCCCAGGCCATCAGCCCGTCGAGGTCGGCCGCCCCGAGACGGCACAGCGGACCGGTCAGCAGGCGCATCAGCTGGTCGCCCCGGGTGGGGTCGTGCACCACGTGCAGCAACGAGGTGATGTCCTCCACCTCGGGTGTCAGCAGCAGGCCTCCGAGGCCGACCACCTCGTAGGGGACGTTGCGCGTCTCCAGGGCGTCGATGATCGCCGCGAACTGGGATCGCTTGCGGCACAGCACTGCTGCCGACTTCGCCCCGGCGGCACGGCGGTCAGCGAGCCACTGGGCGACGAGGGCGGCCTCGGCCGCAGCGGTGAGGACGCGCGCGACGTCGACCGCCCCGCTCCCGGCCCCGGGTCGCGCACCGAGCTCCTCGACCGGCACCGCGGACCTCGCGCGCAAGGGCGCCGCGACGGAGTTGGCGACGTCGAGGATCGCCTCGTCGTTGCGCCAGCTCGTGGCCAGAGGCCGCACCGGTGCGGGGTCCGGGCCGTCGCGGAACTGCTGGCGGAAGGCGCTCAGCGTCGTCGCGCTCGCGCCGCGCCAGCCATAGATGGACTGGTGCGGGTCACCGACCGCGGTCACCGGCACCGGCTCGCCCGGGGCGACGAACAGGGCGCGGAGCAGGTCGAGCTGGGCTGCGGACGTGTCCTGGAACTCGTCGAGGAGCACCGCCCCGAACCGGTGACGCTCGATCGACCCGATGTCGGGGAAGGTCAGGGCCAGCTGGGCGGCCAGGGCCATCTGGTCGGCGAAGTCCATCGCGTCCCGCTGACGCTTGAGGGCGAGGTATCGCTCGACCATCGGCAGCACCCCGGCTCGCGCCTTGAGGGCCTCGCGCATCTTCTTGGTCTCGGTGGGGAGGTCCTTGCCCCTGCTCGTCCCCGGCGGCAGGGCGGCGAGCGAGGCCAGGACGGTCTGGATGTGCTCGCGCACCTGCGCAGGGGTCACCAGGTGCTCGGCCATCTCCCCCGCCAGGTCGACCACCGCGGCGGTCACGGTCGACTCGGCGTTGGGGACGTCGTCCATGGGGCCGTCGTAGGCGGCGACGACCTCGGAGGCGTACTGCCATGCGGCGGCCTCCGACAGCAGCCGTGACTCGGACTCGAACCCGAGCCGCAGCGCGTGCTCGCGCACCAGGCGCCCGGCGTAGGAGTGGTAGGTCGACACGGTCGGGGTGCCACCGAGCACCTCGGCGTCGCTCTCACCGTCATCGGGCCGGGGCGTCCAGACCTCACGTTGCTGCAGCAGCCGCAGCCGGGCCCCGATCCGCTCGGACAGCTCGGTGGCGGCCTTGCGCGTGAAGGTCAGGCCGAGGACCTGGTCGGGCTCGACGAACCCGTTGGCCACGAGCCACACGACGCGACCGGTCATCGTCTCGGTCTTGCCCGAACCCGCTCCCGCCACGACCAGCAGTGGCGACATCGGGGCCTCGATCACGGCGACCTGCTGGGGCGTGGGGTCGGGTTGGCCGAGCGCCCGAGCCACCTCGACGGCGGACAGACGCGGCGTCACAGGACCCTCCCCTCGGGCTGGGCCGGACAGGAGGACCTGACCTGGCACTGCTTGCACCACTCCCCGACGGTGGCCGAGAAGGTCGCCCCGGACATGCCGTCGGCCGTCTGGGCCACCAGCTCGGCCGCCCACCGCGGGTCGTCGTCCTCGGCGAGCGGCTGCTGCTTCTGCAGGGTGGTCTTGACCAGCGCGGCCTTGCCCACCTGCAGGAGGGCTGCACCGACGGAGGTCGAGCCGTGCTCGGGGAATGCCCCCTGCTCCACGCCGAGCTGGTAGGCACCGAGCTGGGGGTGGCGGTCGAGCTCCTCGGCCTTGGGCTTGCTGCTGCCGGTCTTGTAGTCGACGACGCGTAGCCCGGTCACGCCGCGCTCGCGGTCGGTGACCCTCTCCAACCGGTCGACCTTGCCGGTGAGGACCGCGCGACCGAGGGTCACCCGCATGTCCAGCTCGGCCCCCAGACGGGTCCAGCCGTGGGACCTCGCCTCGTCGAAGTAGCGCGCCAGCCTGCGCACCATGTCGTGCGCCTCGAGCCGCTTGCGGTCCGAGACCCAGCCGGACGGCATACCGAGCCGTGCCCAGCGGGCGTCGACCTCGGCGACCATCTCCTCTCCGGTGACGTCGCCGAGCTCGGCGGCGATGTCGTGGACGAGCGTCCCGATGTCGGCGGCCCCGACGGACGGGCCGTCACCGCCCACCGAGCCGAGCAGCCAGCGCAGCCCGCACTTGCCGAAGGACTCCACCTTGCTCGGCGACACGCGGACGAGCTGGTCGGCGGCGCGCAGCGGGCGCTCGTCGGACACCGAACGCATCACCCACCACTGGCCGGGGTCGGCGCCGGGCACCCGCTCGTGGGTCAGCCTGGCCAGCGCGGCGACCGCCGTGCGCCGGGTGGTGTCGTCCTGGGACAGCAGCTGGCGTCGCAGCTCGCCGACCAGGGTCGGCAACGTCATCGTGCGAGCCACGTCGGCGAAAGGCCGGTCACCCTGCTCGGTGATCGTGTCGGGGTCGACGACGTCGAGGTAGACCGACGGCTGCTCGTCGTCGCTGCGGACGGCTGTCATGACGACGCGCTCCGTCGCCCGGGTGAGGGCGACCAGCAGGAGGCGCGTCTCGTCGTAACGGACCGCCGCCTGGGCCGCCCGGAAGGTGGAGGTCCTCCCCGCGACGACGTCGACGAGCCGCTCGGACCCGAGCAGCGACCCCCGCAGCCGGAGGTCGGGCCAGACCCCTTCCTGCACCCCGGTCACGAAGACGAGGGCCCATTCCCGCCCGGCAGCAGCCTGCGGTGTGGTGATGGTGACGGCCTCGCCGACCGGTGAGCGCGCCACGAGCGTGTCGCCCGGGATGTCCTGGCTGCCGATGTGGGCGAGGAACGCCTCGGGCCCGGCCTGCGGCAACCGGTCGGTGAACTTCGCCGCCGCGTCGAACAACCCGACCACGGCATCCAGGTCCCGGTCGGCGCGGGCCGCCGCCGGGCCACCGGACAGGGCTGCCGCCTGCCACTCGGGAGCCAGCCCCGTGGCCGACCACATCTCCCACAGCAGGGACTCCGCGCTGACACCGGGCTCCCACCGCCACGCGCCGCCCTCGGACCGGCCACGCGCCGCCTTGACCCCGGCGGCGATCGTGCGGGCCACTCGGCGTGCGGGCGCACCCTCGGGGCCCAGCTCGACGAGCGAACCGGGCACGGTGAGCGCCTCGGCGAGCAGCTCGTCGCTGGTGCGGCTGCCACCGGCGGCCAGCTCCACCCGGCGCAGCGCACGACGCAGCCGCCGCAGGCCCACCGCGTCGGCGCCGCCGATCGGGGACAGCAGGGCGTCGACCGCGACCTGAGGCGCGATCGCGGGCTCGGCCGCCCGATCGGCGTCCACGCGCACCATGCCGAGAACCACCTCCAGCAGGGTGAGGAGGGGACGCACCGCCACCTCGTCGCGGACGGGCAGGTCGGTGGCACTGCCGGCCACCGGCACGCCGGCCGACATGAGGACCCGCCGCAACGTGGAGGTGCGGCCCTGGCCGCGGACGACCACCGCCATCTGGGACCACGGCAACCCGTGCCGCAGGTGGGCCTCCCTCAGCTCGGCGGCCACGAAGCTCGCCTCCTGGCTCACCGCGCGCAGGAGGCGGACGTCGACCTGCCCACCAGCCCGGGCCGGGGTGGAAGCCCGCTGGCTCCCGCCACCGAGGGCACCGATCTTGGGGGCGACCCGCGCGGCTGCCGCATGGACGACCGCCGGAAGGCGGTGGGCGGTGGGGAGCACCAGGGTGGAGCCCGCACCGAGCGCGGTCCAGCCGTCGGCGAGGTAGCGCGGGTCGGCGCCGCGGAAGGTCTGCACGGCGCTGTCGGGATCGCCGAGCAGGACCACGTCGATGCCGGGAGCGACCACGGTGCGCAGTAGCCGGGTGGCGGCCGAGGTGAGCTCCTGAGCGTCGTCGACCACGACCAGGCGCAGCCCGTCCCGCAGCCGTTCGAGCGCGACCGGGTCCTCGACGAGCAGGTCGGCAGCGGCACCGAGGATCCACGCCGGGTCGTAGGCGCCCGGCGCCGAGAACGCCGTCACCCTGTCGTACTCCTCGAGGACCTCAGCGGCGGCACCCCACTCGGGCCGGTCGTGCTCGACGCCGAGCCGAGCCAGGTCGTCGGGTTCGAGGCCGAGCTCGACGGCACGCATGAGCAGGTCGCGCAGCTCGGCACGGAACCCTCGGGTGGTCAGGGCTGCGTGCAGGGTCTTCGGCCAGGACGGGGCCGGCGTCGCGCCGGCCACCAGTCCGAGGTCCTCGTCCGCGTGCCCGGCCAGGAGGTCGCGGAGGATGACGTCCTGCTCGGGGCCGCTGAGCAGGCGCGGGGCCGGGTCACCGCGCAGGGCAGCGGCCTGGCGCAGGATCCCGAACCCGAAGGCCTGGTGGGTGCGCGCGAGCGGTTCGGTGGAGGTGCGGCCCAGCCGCGCGGTGACGCGCTCGCGCAGGCTGCCGGCACCGATGCGTGAGGACGTGAGGACCAGGCACTGGTCCGGGGTCGCCTCCCCTGCCTCGACGCGGGCCACGACGGCCTCGATCGCCGTGGTGGTCTTGCCGGTGCCGGGACCCCCGAGCACGCGCAGCACTCCGCCCCGGTGGGCGACCGCCTGCCGCTGGACCTCGTCCAGCGCGGGCGCGTCGACGACCGGGCTCGGAGCGCGGCGGAGCATCAGCACGGGGCCGATTCCATCACCCCGCGCCGACATCGGCAGCCGCGCCCCTCAGGCCGACGGGCGACGGGCGTCCTTCCACCGGGCCACCGACAGGTCGACCCTTCGACCGTCGACCTGGCCGCGCACCAGGGGCGTGCCCTCGGAGCGGTAGTGCGCGAGCGCCTCGTCCTCCAGTCCCTGGGGGAAGTACCCACCCGAGCGCAGCACGCGCCACCAGGGCACGTCCGACCCATACCTCGCCATCACCGACCCGACCCCGCGGGCACCGCCGCGTCCGAGCACCTCGGCGATGTCGCCGTACGTCATGACCATGCCCTCGGGGATCGTGTCGACCACCTCGAGGACGTCGTCCGCGAACTCGCTCGGCTGACCGAATCCCGTTGCATCCGTGACCAACTCGCGTCTCCTCAGTAGACCGGCAGGGCCGGGTCGACGTCGCGCACCCACGCGAGGACCCCCCCGGTGAGGTTGCTGACGTCGTCGCGCCCGGTCGCGGCCAGCAGGCCCGCGGCCTCCGCCGAGCGGGCGCCGGACTTGCAGTGGACGACGACCGGTATGTCAGGGGGCAGGTCGCGCGCCGCGGCGCCGGACCGGAACTCGTCGAGGTGCACGGCACGGGCGCCGGGGATCGAGACGATGGCGCGCTCCCCCGGCTCGCGCACGTCGACGAGCTCGAAGCTCGTCTCCCCCCGGTCGCGGGCGGCGAGCAGGGCGGCCAGCTCGGTCGCCGACACCTCGGCGAAGCCGCGCCCGGCGGGCGACTCGACGACGGGCGCACCGCCGACACCGCAGAACTCCTCGTAGTCCACCAGGCCGGTGATCGTCGGGGACTCTCCGCACACCGGGCAACCGGGGTCGGCGCGCACGGTGAGCGAGTCCCAGGTCTGGCGCATCGCGTCGTGCACGAGCAGGCGGCCGACCAGGGTCTCCCCGCGGCCGACGATGAGCTTGACCGCCTCGGCGACCTGCACCGAACCCACTGCGGCACAGAGCACCCCGAGCACACCGCCCGTCGCGCACGAGGGCACGGCGTCCGGCGGGGGCGGGTCGGGGAAGACGCAGCGGTAGCAGGGCCCGTACCCCGCGAACCACACCGAGACCTGCCCGTCGAACCGGTAGATCGAGCCCCACACGTGCGGCAGGCCGAGCAGCACGCAGGCGTCGTTCACGAGGTAGCGCGTCGCGAAGTTGTCGGCACCGTCGAGGACGACGTCGTAGTCGGCGAGGACCTCCAGCGCGTTCTCGGAGGTGAGCCGCAGGTCGTGGCGAACCACCGTGACCAGGGGGTTGATCGCAGCGACGGTCTCGGCGGCCGACTCGGTCTTGAGGCGGCCCACATCGGCGACGCCGTGGGCGACCTGGCGCTGGAGGTTGGAGGCGTCGACCACGTCGTCGTCCACGACCCCGATCGTGCCGACACCGGCCGCGGCGAGGTAGAGGAGGGCGGGCGACCCGAGCCCCCCTGCGCCGACCACGAGCACCCTGGCGTTGGACAGCCGCTGCTGACCCTCCAGACCGATGTCCGGGAGCAGGATGTGCCGGGCGTACCGGCCCTTCTGCTCGACCGTGAGCTCGGGACCGGGCGCAACCAGCGGTGGGATCGCCATGTGACTCACGTTACCCACCCGTACGATGTCCCCGACACCGCCGCCCGGTGGTGTCCAGCCCACGAGAGAGGCACGCATGTCGCTTCGCGCCGACACCGGCACTGGCACCGACGCAGCCCGCGGTCAGCGGATGCCGCGGTCCGCCCGCCGTGCCCAGCTCCTCGAGGCCGCCCAGGCGGCGTTCGTCGAGTCCGGCTACCACGCAGCGGCGATGGACGACATCGCCGAGCGTGCGGGCGTGTCCAAACCCGTTCTCTACCAGCACTTCCCCGGCAAGCTCGAGCTCTACCTCGCGCTGCTCGACAAGCACAGCGAGGCCCTCGAGATGCTCGTGCGGGAGGCCCTCGCCTCGACCCACGACAACAAGGAGCGCGTCTACGCCTCCATCGCCGCCTACTTCGACTTCGTCTCGCGTGACGGCGCAGCCTTCCGGCTGATCTTCGAGTCCGACCTCACCAACGAGTCCGCCGTCCGCAACCGCCTCGACGCCGTGGGCCTGGTCTGCGCGGAGGCCGTCGCCGAGGTGATCGCCGAGGACACCAACCTTCCCGACGAGGACGCCTCCCTGCTCGGTATGGCGCTCACCGGGCTCGCCCAGGTCAGCGCCCGCCACTGGCTGGCGCAGGGCTCGGACGTGCCCAAGGACGAAGCGGCGCGCCTCGTCGGCACCCTCGCCTGGCGAGGACTCGGCTCGTTCCCCAAGGTGGGCGGGGAAGGTTCACCCGAGCACGCTGGTTAGCCTTGACGACAGTTCGCAGGACAGTCACGCACCGGCAGGTATGCCAGGTGCACCTTCTCAGAGAAAGGCCATGACCGTGGAGGTCCGGATCGGCGTGCAGAACGTCTCCCGTGAGGTCGTCATCGAGTCCAACCAGAGCCCGGCCGACGTCGCGAAGGCCGTGACGGCGTCCATCGACAAGGGCGCCGCCCTGTCGCTCACCGACGACAAGGGACGCGTCACCGTGGTCCCCGCTGGCGCCCTCGCCTACGTGCAGATCGGCGAGTCCGAGAAGCGCGGCGTCGGCTTCGGCAACAGCTGAGCCCGAGGTCGCCGGGGCCCCTCACGGGTGTCCCGGCGACCGGCCGGCAGGCGCCCGCACACATACCGCAGGCCTCTGACCTGCGCAAAGTCGAGGAAATCGTTCCCGGTCCGTGACCTGGTGGATCGGCCCGCCAGCGTGCAACTCCACCCATACCGGTGTTGAGTGGTCCTCGTGAGGGCCGCACCGCGGCCCAGCAACAGCACGGGGAACCCCTGTGCGGAAGGAGCGAACGATGCTTGGAACGATCATCGGCGCCATTATCGCCGGCCTCATCATCGGGGCACTCGCGCGTTTGGTGCTCCCTGGCAAGCAGAACATCTCCGTCCTCGTGACGATCATCCTCGGGATCCTCGGATCCCTGGTGGGGTCCTGGCTCGTCTACCAGCTGGGCTACAACAACTCGAACGGCGGGTTCAAGATCATCCCGTTCTTGGCGGGGATCGTCCTTGCGGCGATTTTCATCGTCATCTACGAGCGCATGACCGGTCGCCGCGGCGCCAACCAGGCCGTCTGAGTCACCTGACGCAGAGGGGCCCGGTCCACTGTGGACCGGGCCCCTTCGTCACGTCCGGGTGCGTCCGCCTCAGGCGGCCAGCCCGAGCCGGCCCATGCGGCGGGTGTGCTCGTCGGTGAGCCTGGCGAACATCCGGCCCAGCTCGGCGAGGTCGGCGCTCGGCCGGCCCGCCCCACCTGCGCCGCCGACGAGCAGCGAGGCCAGCGCATCGCGCTCGACCGCCACCTGCTGGGCCTGCGACAAGGCCTCGCCCACGAGCCGGCGGCCCCACAGCGCGAGGCGACCGGAGACTCGCGGGTCGGTGCGGATCGCCTCGCGGACCACCTTGACGACGAAGTCCGCCTGGCCGACGTCCTGCATCGCCGAGTGGACCAGGGCCTTGGTCGAGGGGTCCACGTAGGCGGCGACCTCGCGGTAGAAGTCGGTGGCGATGCCGTCGCCGACGTAGGCCTTCACCAGTCCCTCGAGCCAGGTGCTCGGGCGGGTGCGCTCGTGGAAGGCGTCGACCGGGGCGATGAACGGCGCCATCGCGGTCTCCGGGGCGACCCCCATGTCGTCGAGCCGCGCCACGATCATCTCGTAGTGGCGGAACTCGGCGACGGCGAGCCCGGCGACGGCCGCCTTGAGCGGCTGGGTCGGGGAGAGCTCGGAGTCACCGGCCAGCCGCGTGAACGCGGTGAGCTCGCCGTAGGCAAGGGCACCGAGGAGGTCTGCGACCGCCTCGCGGTACTGCGGATCGGCCAGCCAGTCGTCCTGCGTCATGCCCGTCACCCTAATGGCGCGGGGGCGCTCGACGAGGCCCGACGACGCACCGGGGCAGGTCGACGATGAGTGGTTGACGCCACGCCGGCGGTAGACTCCGCACGTCAAAGGTGCCCGGTCGGCACGAATCAGCCGCGGACGTGGTCCGCGCAACCGCTCGACGAGCATGGAAGACCTCCGATCGGCCCGCTGCGCGACGGCCTCCCACACAGGGGGAGCGCCCCGATCGAGAGAACTTCATGACTGAGACCACCACGGGCGCCACTGCGCCTGCAGACCCGACGTTCGCCGACTTCGACGTCCACCCCGACATCGTCGCCTCCTTGGCTGCCGCCGGCATCGTCACCCCCTTCCCCATCCAGGCGATGACGCTGCCGGTCGCCCTCGCCGGGCACGACATCATCGGTCAGGCCAAGACCGGCACCGGCAAGACGCTGGGCTTCGGCATCCCGATGCTCCACCGCACGATCGCCCGCGTCGACGACGCCTGGGACGAGTTCAAGCACGCCGGCAAGCCGCAGGCCCTCGCCGTGGTCCCGACCCGCGAGCTGTCCGTCCAGGTCGCCGCCGACCTCGAGTCGCGGCGGCAAGGGGCGCGGCATCCGCGTCCTCACCGTCTACGGCGGCCGCGCCTACGAGCCGCAGGTCGAGGCGCTGCGCAAGGGCGTCGAGGTCGTCGTCGGCACGCCCGGCCGCCTGATCGACCTCGCCCAGCAGGGTCACCTCGACCTGTCGCACGTGAAGTCCGTCGTCCTCGACGAGGCCGACGAGATGCTCGACCTCGGCTTCCTCCCCGACGTCGAGAAGCTCCTCGCGATGACGCCCCCGTCCGCCAGACGATGCTGTTCTCGGCGACCATGCCGGGCGCGGTCGTCGCGCTCGCCCGCCGCTACATGACGCAGCCGACCCACATCCGCGCGATGGGCGACGACCAGGAGAACGCCCACACGGTCAAGGCCGTCGAGCAGTTCGTCTACCGCGCCCACGCGATGGACAAGGTCGAGATGCTCGCCCGCATGCTGCAGGCCGAGGGCCGCGGGCTGACCATCGTCTTCAGCCGCACCAAGCGCACCGCCGCGAAGGTCGCCGACGAGCTCGTCGACCGCGGCTTCGCCGCCGCCGCCGTCCACGGCGACCTCGGCCAGGGCGCGCGCGAGCAGGCCCTGCGCGCCTTCCGCAACGGCAAGGTCGACATCCTCGTCGCCACCGACGTCGCCGCGCGCGGCATCGACGTCGACAACGTCACCCACGTCATCAACTACCAGTGCCCCGAGGACGAGAAGACCTACGTCCACCGCATCGGCCGCACCGCCCGCGCCGGCAACACCGGTATCGCCGTCACCTTCGTCGACTGGGACGACATGCCGCGCTGGGGCCTGATCAACAAGACGCTCGACCTCGGCATCCCCGAGCCCGAGGAGACCTACTCCTCCTCCGAGCACTTCTACGAGCAGCTCGACATCCCCCGCAGCGCCAAGGGGCGCCTGCCCAAGGCCGCGCAGCACCTCGCCGGCCTCGACGCCGAGGTGCTCGAGGACCTCGGCGAGACCGGCAAGTCCAGTGGGCGTCGTCCCGCCGGTGGTGGCCGCGAGCGGCGGCGCGACGGCGGCCGTGACGGCGCGCGTGGTGGCCGTGACGGCGCGCGCGGTGGCAACCGCGACAGCGGTCGTGACAGCAACCGCGACGCAGGTCGCGACCGTGGAGAGCGCCGCGACGACTCTGCTCCCAAGGCCGAGGGTGACGCCGGAGAGACGCCCCGGCGCAGCCGCAACCGTCGCCGCACCCGCGGCGGCTCGGGCGAAGCCGCCCCCGCGGCCCAGGAAGGCTGAGCCGCCGGGGCCCCGGCCCCGGCTCACGAGACACCGACAGAGGTGCCGCAGGCTTCGGCCGCGGCACCTCTGTCCGTCTGCTCCGGCGGTGGGCGGGTCGCTGCCGCGTTGCGATTCGGTCACTTCAGCGCCGTCCAAGGGCTGCGGGTGCGATCCTCGCGGCGTGGGGGAAGTCGCGCAGCTGTCCGGGCGCCGCACGGTGGCGGTCCTGGTGGTGGCCGCGGTCGCGCTGGCGGCCGTGGCCTTCGCCGTGCTCCGTCCGAGTGCGCAGGACGCCTTTGAGTCCTGGCTGCGCGACCAGCCCGGGGTCGTCTCCGTCGAACCGACCAGTCAGGCCCTCGCCGCGGGTCCGCGGACGGTCGCGGCCCGGGTCTTCGAGCCCACCCTTGTCGCCCGGCTCCGCGTCCCGGTCGAGCCCGCCGTCGTCGATCGGCTCGGCCGCGCGGTCGTGGGGTACGCCGCCGACCACCCCGACGTCCAGGGTTACACCGTGGAGGTCCGGCAGCGGGCCGACGCGGCACTACTGGGCACCCACCCCGGCCCGAACGCGACGACGGTGCACCAGCTCGGTGCCCTGCGAGCGATCCCGTCCGCCGTGTCCGTCCAGGCCACCGCGCAGTCGGGTATGGCGCCGTTCACGGTGACCGTGCCCACCGGGACCGACCTGCCCGGGACGGCCGCGACGCTGGCCCGGACCCTGCCACCTCTCGGCACGGCGTGGTTCACGAGCCCCTCGACGGGCGCGGCCCGCGACGGCGCTGGTCACGAGGTGCGGGTGGTGGTCGGGGCCACGGTGACCGTCACCGCCGCCACAGCCTTCGCGCAGGCCGTCGCAGCCAGTCCCTCCCACCCGGTCACCCTCGTCGTGTCCACCGGCTCGGACGGGCACGACCGAAGCGTCCTCGACGTCAGGTCCTCCCCCGACGCCGCGGCGATCGCGGCGACCGTGCACCGGTCGGGCTTCGGCCTCAGCAGCCGTGACGAGGTCGTCGAGGGACCTACCGGCGCGCTCCCGATGGACGAGAAGGCCTGGGCCGCCTCGGCAGGCGCCGCCCTGACCCGCGTGGCCGGGGTGCTGACGGCGACCATCGACCCCGGCAGCGTCGCTGACAGACAGCCCGTCGTCGCAGACCTGCGGGCGCGACCGGAGGTGTCGCTCGACAGCGTGCTGCAGGCCCTGCCGGCTCCCGTCGAGCGGGTCGAGGTCCACACCTCGGCCGCTGCCCCGGACTACGACCGCGACGACGCCCTCGTCCCTGATCCCGAGGTCGACTGCCCGGCCGGCACCCCCGGCCTCGACCTCGCATACACCGGACCCCGCGACCGGCTGCCGGCGGCGACGAGCTACCTGGCCGCCCTGCGGTCTACGACCACCGGCGCCACCTGCGTCCACTGGGCCGAAGCCGGCACGAACGCACGGCCGACCACCCAAGAGCTCCTGGTGCGCCTGCCGCTGGAGGCCTCGAGCTGGCAGCCGGTGCTCGACGCCGTCCGCTCCCGGCGCGCGGACCCGGGATCGGCCCACCCCCGCGTCGTCCTGCTGCTGCCGCTTCCCGGCAGCCGTGTGACGGCGATGTTCACCGTCCCCGAGGGTGGGGATCCGTACGTCACCACCCTCGACGCGCAGACCCAGGCGCAGACCAAGCAGGCCGAGGATGCGCTTCAGCCCCTGGTCCGCTACTGGACCAGGGGCTGAAGCGTCGGGCTGGTGCCGTCAGGATCTCGCCGTCAGGCGTCGTCGGTCAGGCCTCGTCGGTCAGGCGCCGATGGTCGCCGTGTCGATGACGAAGCGGTAGCGCACGTCGGAGTTGATGACGCGCTCGTACGCCTCGTTGACCTCGTCGGCGCTGATGGTCTCGATCTCGGCCGCGATGCCGTGCTCGGCCGCGAAGTCGAGCATCTCCTGCGTCTGCGGGATGCCGCCGATGTTGGAGCCGGCGAGCGCCTTGCTGCCACCGATCAGGGAGAAGGCGACGAACGTGCTCGGGTCACTGGGCGCACCCACGTTGACCATGGCGCCATTCGCCTTGAGCAGCGAGAGGTAGTCGTCGAACGGCAGGTTCGCGCTCACCGTGTTGAGGATCAGGTCGAACGAGCCGCGCAGCTTCTGGAAGGTCTCCGGGTCCTTGGTGGCGTAGTGGGCCACGGCACCGAACTTGGTGCTGTCGGCCTCCTTGGAGGTCGTCTGGCTGAGCACGGTCACCTCGGCGCCGAGGGCAGCGGCGAACTTCACGCCCAGGTGACCGAGGCCGCCGAGGCCGACGACGGCGACCTTCGTGCCGGGGCCGGCGCCCCAGCGCTTGAGCGGGTTGAACGTCGTGATGCCGGCGCACAGCAGCGGCGCTGCCACGTCGAGCTCGAGGGCGTCGGGGATGCGGACGGCGAAACGCTCGCTGACGACGACCTGCTGGCTGTAGCCACCCATGGTCTTCTCGCCGTCGTAGCCCTCACCGTTGTACGTCATGACGGCGCCCTTGAGGCAGAACTGCTCCTGGCCGTCCTTGCAGTACTCACACTCGCCGCAGGAGTCGACCATGCAGCCGACGCCGACGCGGTCGCCGACCTTGTAGCGGGTCACGCCGCCACCGACCTCGGCGACGACTCCGGCGATCTCGTGGCCCGGGGACCATCGGGAAGATGGCGCTGCCCCACTCCTCACGGACCTGGTGGATGTCGCTGTGGCAGATGCCGGCGAAGGCGATGTCGATGACGATGTCGTCGTCGCGCAGCTCGCGGCGCTCGATCGTGGTCGCCTCGAGGGCGGCTCCGGCGGACGCTGCGGACAGTGCTGCAGTGCGGGACATGATGCTCCTTGGGGGGTCGGGGTCAGTCACCGTCAGGGGACAAGTCCCTTGAACCCGCGACTATTCCTCGATGCCCGCCACCAGGAGTGCGACCGCCCTCAGCGCCTCCTCAGGCCTTGGCCTTGCGGATCGTGCTGGTCGTCGACCAGGCGCTCGAGCCCATGCCGTTGACCGCTTTCACCCGGACCTGGCAGAGCGTGTACGCCGACAGCCCCTGGTGGTTGTAGTAGTACGTCCCACCACTGACGTTCGCAGGGGTCCAGGGCGAGTATGCGCCGCTGCGGTAGCAGCGGACCTGCGACTGGTAGCCGGTCACGGCCGAGCCGTTGTCGGCGCTCTTCCACCACCCGAAGTGGACGTACTTCACGGTCGGAGAGGTGAGGAAGCGCGGCGCTTTGGGGGCCGAGGGCACCGTGGCCGGGATCACGGACCGCGGCGAGGACCAGGCGCTGAACCCGGCTGCGTTCCGGAAGGCCACGGACATCCGGTACGTGCGCCCGTTGGTCAGCCCGCTGATCGTGGTACCGGTCGGTGCGCCGTTGAGGGTGGTGTAGGTGGGGTCGTTCCACCTGCCCAGGCTCGGGCTCCACAGCTGCGTGGCCACGCGGACGGACGACACGCCGGAGGGCGGGGTCCCCCAGGACAGCGCAGCAGCCGAGGAGCGCCGCACGACCGACGGCGTCGGCCCGGCCGGGGTGGTGTTCCACACCGGCGTGATGCACGCCGAGCTGGCGGCGGGAGTGCTGAACTTCACGGTGGGCAGGGAGTTGAAGGACGTCACCCCGAAGGTCGCCGGCATCGACACGACGCCCGCGGTGGTGCAGGCCTTGAGCAGCTTCGGCTCGACCCGTGGGCCGGCGATGCCGCCCTCACGCATCTCGAAGTGCAGGTAGTCGGTGGTGCAGGGTGCGACGTCGCCCCAGTGCCCCATCGAGCCGATCCGGGTCGCGGGGGTGACCAGCTGACCGTCGGTCACGGCCAGCGAGTCGAGGTGGGTGTACTTGGTGACGACGCCACCGCCGTGGTCGACCCACACCCACACCCCGGCGCCCTGGGCGCCCGTGGTGCTGCAGGACTTCGAGTTCGCGCCCACGTGCGCCACCCCCGCGCCGGCGGCATACACCGGGTCGCCGCGGCGGCCGAGGAAGTCGATCGCCCAGTAGCCGTGGTAGTCCGCTCCGCTGCCCTGGCAGTTGCTCTTGACGCAGGAGATGCGGGTGGAGGCCCGCAGCGGGGACCACACGGGGTTGCTGAAGGGGTGGGTCGAGCTCGCTGTCGACGCCTCGGTGGTGGCAGCCACCGGCGCGGTCGGCGCGGCGCTGGCTGCAGCCGGGGTCTGGTTGATCCCCACCGCCCAGTACAGGACGCACACGGCGAGGGCGGCGAGGACCGCTTGCAGCGGGGCTGCCCAGGCACTCGTCGCTGAAGGTGTGGTGGTCGGCTGCGGGGTGGAGGACATGGTGGGAAGCTCCTCGGGTCGGCGCCGCGCCCGACGACCAGCAGGGGGTCCGGTCGTGTCTCGCGGCGAACCCGCAGATCGTCGCAGCGCAAGAGGCCCTGCGAGCCAGCCCTTTGCCAGCTCCATACCTTCCGACACGCCGCAAGGGCCACTTCCGGGCCGATCGACTCAGTCGCCCCTCACCCGTTCGGCTGATGCCTCAGATCCGGGCCAGCTTCTCGGACAGGGCCACAGCGACCTCGCGGTAGGCCTTCGCGCCCTTGGACGTGCGGGAGGTGGCCAGGATGGAACGGCCCACGGCGGGCGCCTCGGCGAACCGCACCGTCTTCGGGATCGGCGGACTGAGCACCGGCAGCCCGTAGCGGTCGCCGACGTCGGCGAGCACCTCCTGGGCGTGGTTGCTGCGGCCGTCGAACATCGTCGGCAGGATGCCCAGCACCTGCAGGTCCTTGTTGAGGATCTTCTGCACGTCGGCGACCGTGTCGAGCAGCTGGCCCACCCCGCGGTGGCTGAGCATCTCGCACGGCATCGGGATGACGAGGCCCTGGCTGGCCGTCAGTGCGTTGAGGGTCAGGACACCGAGGCTCGGCGAGCAGTCGAGCAGGATCACGTCGTACTCGCTGCGGATGTCCTCGAGCGCGGTCCGCAGGACGTACTCACGGCCGGGGCGGGGCAGCAGCTGGGCCTCCGCGCCGGCGAGGTCGATGACGCTGGGGACCAGGTCGACCCCGTCCTCGCACGCCACGCGCACGTCGGCGATGCCCTGCCTTCCCCAGCAGCACCTCGTTGACCGAGGCCTCGACGAGGTCGGGGTCCACGCCGAGGCTGAAGGTCAGGCAGGCCTGGGCGTCGAGGTCGACCAGCAGGACCCGCTTGCCCTGTTCGGCGAACGCTGCCCCGAGGGAGGCGACCGACGTCGTCTTGGCGACGCCGCCCTTCTGGTTGGCCACCGAGACGATGGAGGCGGGCCGGGTGCGAGCTCTGGCCAACGGGAGGCCCTTCCGTGCGAGGTGGGTGTGCCGTGGCCACAGTCTGTCAGGTACGAACGGTGGTGTCGGGGACGGCCATACGGTCGGAGTCGTCCACTCCGCGGGCGAAAAAGTAGTTGAACGCTTATCGTCATCGACGTAGCGCAGGGCTACGACAGGGGCGGCGCACTGAGCCCGCAGGAGAGGTTTGGCTGTGGCGACGCCGCAACACTGGGGCCAGGGGGGCCCCCGAGGGCTCGACGACGCCCTGTTCCCCGCTGCCCTGCGGACCGCCGTCAAACGCAGCGGTCGCAGCCTGGAGTCGTTGCGCCGCCGCCTCGCCGAGCGCGGCACCCCGGTGAGCATCGCGACCCTCAGCTACTGGCAGTCCGGTCGCAGCCAGCCGCAGCGTGCCGGCTCGCTGGAGGCGGTCGCCCACCTGGAGGAGATCCTCGGCGTCCCGCGAGGCCACCTGCTCAGCAAGCTGGGGCCGCGACGCCGACCGGGCCCACCACGCGAGCTCCCGAAGGCAGCCGACCTCCCCGTCGAGATCCCCCTGGCCACGCAGGCGTTGCAGCAGCTCGGGTTCGGCGACCAGCTCGAGCTGGTCGACCTCACGGTCCACGACACCCTGGACGTCGACGCCCAGGGTGTCCAGCGAGTTCGCACCATCCGCAACGTCGTCCGTGCCATGCGTGACGGGGCCCAGCGCATCCCTGCGCTCCTGGCGACGAGCCAGCCCAGCGGTGAACGGGCCGAGTTCACCGCGGTCAGCGGGTGCCGGGTGGGTCGCACGATCTCGCACGACGCCGAGGGGGTCTTCGCCGCCGAGATCATCCTCGACCGTCCCCTGCGCGTGGACGAGACCGCGGCGGCGGAGCACCGCGTGACGCTGCCGCTGGACCTCGAACCCGAGCAGTCGATCGAGTACTTCCTGCTGCACCGGGTGACCGAGCTGATGATCTGGGTGCGCTTCGACCCGGCCAGGCTCCCGGTGACCGTGGAGACCTACAGCATCCTCGAGGGCATGACCACGTCGTCGCTGGTCGACCTCGGCGACTCCACGAGCGTGCAGCACGTGGTCCACCGGGTCGGACCCGGACGCGTCGGGATCAGGTGGAGCTTCTGACCCGAGGGGCCGGGTCCTCCAGGGCGGCCCACCCGGACTTCTCCGGACCGAAGGCCTGACCCGCCGGACAGTGCGCCCGGAAGTCGCACCACTGGCAGAGCGGTCCGACCGAGGCGGGGAAGCGCCCGGAGTCGACACCGTGCTCGGCGTAGTCGTCCTCGGCCCGCCTGGCGTCCCGGGCGATCGACTCGGCCTCGGCGATCTTGCGCGCGAGCGACTCCCCCGTGTGCTCGTGGGCCGCGACCGCGCCGCTGGGCAGGTGGTGCAGCTCGACCCGCACACAACGGCGACGGAACATCTTCCAGGCGGCCGCGGCATACAGCGCGAGCGGGAGCGAGGTGCGGGCGTCGTCGTCGGTGGGCTCCCACCGGCTCGTCTTGTAGTCGACGACGACGAGCTCGGACCCGCGGTCGTCGAGCCGGTCGATGCGCCCCTGCAGGGCCATCTCGTCGGTCTTGAGGGACACCGTGCGCTCGATGCCGAGCGGCTGGTCGCCGGGTCGACGTCGGCGAGGTAGGAGCGGACCTGCCCGCTGGGCGCGTTCGCGCCACTCGAGCGACTGCTCGGCGTCGCGGAAGCCGGCGTCGATCCACGAGGTCCGCACCAGCTCGGCCCCGGCGTCAGGGGTGCGCTGCGCGGGCGCGAGGTCCCACCAGTCGCGCAGGGCGTTGTGCACCGCCGTGCCCACCGAGGTGTGGGCCCGTTGGGCACGCGGCGGCGGGGAGGGCCGGTCGAGGTACTGCATGCGGTAGCGGCGCGGGCAGTCGACCCAGGCCAGCAGGCGGCTCGGGCTAGCGCGGAAGAGGCGGCGCGGCATGCCCCCGAAGGACTCCTGCACGAACGCCCCCTGCCCTGCACTGCCCGGCACGGTGGCCCTCCCCTGCTGCATGGGCGCCACGCTAGGCGGTGCCACTGACGAAGGCGCGGATGCTGTCGGCCACCATCTGCACCGCGATCGCCGACAGCAGCAGGCCGGCGATGCGGGTGACGAGCGACCGTGCCGCTGTCCTTGAGCACGCGGTGGACCTGCCCGGCGAACCGGAAGAACAGCCACACGACGAACATCGTCGCCACGAGACCGAGCGGCCGACGGCGACGTACTGGCTGGCGCCGTCGGCCCGCTTGACCTGGAGCATCGTCGCGACGATCGCGCCGGGCCCGGCGAGCAGCGGCGTGCCGAGCGGCACCAGCGCGACGTTGACGCCGGCGTCCGCGTGCTGCTCCTGCGTCCGAACCGGTGAGCAGCTGCGAGCGCGACGAGCAGCAGCAGCAGGCCGCCGGCGCCCTGCAGGGCGGGCAGCGAGATGTGCAGGTAGGTCGAGGATCTGCTGGCCGAACACCGCGAAGAGCACGATGACGCCGAACGCCACGAGCGACGGCGCGCCGGGCGGCCGCGATCTTCTGCTTCTGCGGTCAGCGGCCGGTCAGCGCGAGGAAGATCGGCAGCGCGCCGGGCGGGTCCATGATGACGAGCAGGGTCACGAAGACCGAGCCCAGGACCTGGAGGTCGACGATGTCGTTCACGCCCGGACCGACCTCGGTGCCGCTCCGGTCGCCTGGTCCTCGATCTCGGCGAGCACCGTCGGGGTCGGTGGTGTTCTCGCCGAGCACGGTTCTGCTTGCCGGTGCCGTGGTAGTCGCTGGAGCCGGTCGCGAAGCAGCCCCAGCTCGGCGGCGAGGTCGACGCGCGTGCGCCCGCTCGCGCGGTCGTGTGGTCGCGGTGGTGCGACCTCGAGCCCCGCGAGCCCGGCGCGCGGCCATCTCCTCGATGACCGTCGTCGCCGACGGTCCAGCCCCGCCCGTTGGCGAACGGGTGCGCCATCACCGGCACTCCGCCCGCCGCCCGGACGAGCTGGACGGCGCGCACCGGGTCGGGCGCGTAGTGCGCGACGTAGTAACGGCTCGCCGTTGCGCAGCAGGTCCGTCGAACGCCTCGTCGCGGGTGCCGACGATGCCGCTGTGCCACGAGCGCGTCGGCGATGTGCGGCCGGCCGAGGGTGGCGCCGTCGCCCGCCTGCGCCCGCACCTCGCTCGAGCGTGATCGGTATGCCGTCGGCGACCATCAGCGGCGACCATGCGCTCGACGCGGGTCACCCGGCTCGTCGCGGGCCAGCTCGAGCTCGGCCAGCAGACCGGGTGCTCCGGGTCGACGAGGTAGCCGAGGAGGTGCACGCTGACACCGCGGCGGGTGCAGGAGATCTCGACCCCGCGGACCAGGCCGACGCCCGAGCTCGGGGCGGCGCCACGGCAGCCGGCCACCCGGCATACGTGTCGTGGTCGGTGAGTGCGACCACGTCGAGACCCGGCCTCCGCGGCCGATCGCACCACGTCGGCCGGCGAGCTGCGTGCCGTCGCTCGCCGTGGAGTGGGTGTGGAGGTCGATGCGCACGGGACAAGGGTAGGGCCAGCAGACGGGGTCCTCCTGCCGGGTGGCGTGCCTGCTCTCCCGGCCGCCCTCCCCCGCCCTCTCGCGCCCCCTCCTGGCCGCCCTTGCCCGCTCTCGCCCGCTCGGCGGGTTACTCGGCGACGGGGCGCAGCTCCACCGTCTCCCCCGGTCCGGCGAACTTCTCCGCCACCTCCTCGGCCCTGGCCTGGTCGGCGACGTCGATGAGGAAGAACCCGGCGAAGTGCTCGACCGTCTCCGCGTACGGGCCGTCGGTGACCTTGCGGCGACCGCCCTCCCAGCGGATAGAGCCGGGCGTCGTGCGGGCTGCCCAGCGCCTGGCCACCGACCAGCTCCCCACGGCCCGACAGGTCCTCCAGGACGGCGTCGAACTCGGCGCCCAGCCGATCACGCTCGGCCTGCGGCAGCGCCTGGTGCGCGGGCAGGAAGTCGGCGGTCGGGTGGCCCCACGGCTGCGGGTTGGAGTGGATGAGGATGACGTACTTCATGGGGTGCTCCCTGTTCGTCGTGCGGGTGGCGATCTCGCCCCCGTCGCTCCCGTGACGTACGGAGCCGGGCGACCTCGACATTCTGGTGCGACGAACTTCCGTCTGTGAGGGAGCCCACGCGACCCACCGGTGTCGCTCCGCTGCCGCCCTCGGCAGGATGGCCCCCATGCAATTCGGACGCAGCTACGAGGAGTTCGAGGTCGGTGCGGTCTACAAGCACTGGCCCGGCAAGACGGTGACCGAGTACGACGACCACCTGTTCTGCCTCCTGACCATGAACCACCACCCGCTCCACCTCGACTCGAACTACGCGGAGAACACCACGCAGTTCAAGAAGAACGTGGTGGTCGGCAACTACATCTACTCGTTGTTGCTCGGCATGTCCGTCCCCGACGTCTCGCGGCAAGGCCATCGCCAACCTCGAGGTCGAGTCGCTGCGCCACGTCGCGCCGACCTTCCACGGCGACACGATCTACGGCCAGACCGAGGTCCTCGACAAGTGGGAGTCCACCTCCAAGGACGACCGCGGCGTGGTCCACGTCGAGACCAAGGGCTACAACCAGGACGGCACGCTGGTCTGCATCTTCCGCCGCAAGGTGATGGTGCCCAAGGAGAGCTACCTCGCCGCCCGCGGTGGTGAGCAGCCCGGCCGCCCCGAGCTGGTCGAGCCCGCCCCCAAGGACTGACGGCACGCCATACCCGCCGCGCCTCTCGCTCAGTGAGCGCGAAGTGTCGCCACGCTCCCGCCGTGACGACACTTCGCGCTCACTGAGTGGGTATGGAGCGAGAGCAGGCCCCCTCCGCCGTCCCCTCCCAGCCGTCCCCTCGCGACCAGCCCCTGCGCCACTAGGGTCTGGTCATGGCCGATTTCGTCGGCGCCGTCGACCAGGGGACGACGAGCACGCGCTTCATGGTGTTCGACCACGACGGGCGCGAGGTCGGCCGCCACCAGCTCGAGCACGAGCAGATCCTGCCGCGCGCCGGCTGGGTCGAGCACAACCCGCTGGAGATCTGGGAGCGCACCCAGACGGTGATCGGCTCGGCGCTGACGCCGCCTCGGCCTGCAGCGCCAGCGACCTCGCCGCGCTCGGCATCACCAACCAGCGCGAGACGACGGTGGTCTGGAACCGGCGCACCGGCCGCCCGCTGCACAACGCGATCGTCTGGCAGGACACCCGCACCGACAAGATCGCCCGCGGCCTGGAGCGCGACGGCAAGGGCGACGTCATCCGCGCGCGAAGGCCGGCCTGCCGCCGGCCACCTACTTCTCCGCGCGGCAAGGTCCAGTGGATCCTCGACAACGTCGACGGCGTCCGCGCGGCCGCCGAGCGCGGCGACGCCGTGTTCGGCACGATCGACACCTGGCTGCTGTGGAACCTCACCGGCGGCCCGACGGCGGGGTGCACGTCACCGACGTGACCAACGCCAGCCGCACCATGCTGATGGACCTGCGAGACGCTCGACTGGGACGACGAGCTGCTGTCGTTCTTCGACATCCCGCGCGCGATGCTGCCCGAGATCCGGTCCCAGCTCGGACCCGGCGGTCTACGGCGTGACCCGCGCCGACGGTCCGCTCGGCGGCGAGGTGCCGCTGGCCGGCGACCTCGGCGACCAGCAGGCGGCGACCGTCGGGCCAGGTCTGCTTCAGCCCCGGCGAGGCCAAGAACACCTACGGCACCGGCAACTTCATGCTGCTCAACACCGGCGAGGAGATCGTCCGCAGCGAGTCCGGGCTGCTCACCACGGTGCGCCTACCAGTTCGGCGACGCCAAGCCGGTGCTACGCGCTCGAGGGCTCGATCGCCGTCACCGGGTCGGCCGTCCAGTGGCTGCGCGACCAGCTCGGCATCATCTCGGGCGCCGGCGGACGTCGAGCCGCTCGCCAGGTCCAGGTCGACGACAACGGCGGCATCTACTTCGTGCCCGCGTTCTCCGGCCTGTTCGCCCCGTACTGGCGCCCCGACGCCCGCGGCGCCATCGTCGGGCTGTCGCGCTTCAACACCAACGCGCACCTGGCCCGGGCCACGCTCGAGGCGATCTGCTACCAGACCCGCGACGTCGCCGACGCGATGACCAAGGACTCCGGCGTCGAGCTCGAGGTGCTCAAGGTCGACGGCGGCGTCACCGCCAACGAGCCTGTGCATGCAGCTGCAGGCCGACGTCCTCGGCGTCCCCGTCTCACGGCCGGTGGTCGCCGAGACCACGGCGCTCGGCGCGGCCTACGCTGCTGGTCTGGCCACCGGCTTCTGGTCCGGCACCGACGAGCTGCGCGCCAACTGGCAGGAGTCCCAGCGCTGGTCACCGACCTGGAGCGACGAGCAGCGCAGCGACCGGGTATGCCGGGTGGCGCAAGGCCGTGGAGCGCACCCTGGACTGGGTGGACGTCGACGAGGAGTAGGCCAATGACCACGGGAACCGCCACCGGGCTCGTCGCCGCAGTCGCGCCGAGCAGCGCCATCGAGAAGCTCAGGTCGGGCGAGGAGCTCGACCTGCTCGTCATCGGCGGCGGCGTCGTCGGGCACCGGGACGCGCCCTGGACGCCGTGACCCGCGGCCTGTCCACCGGCCTGATCGAGCAGCGCGACTTCGCCAGCGGCACGTCCTCGCGCTCGAGCAAGCTCATCCACGGTGGCCTGCGCTACCTCGAGATGCTCGACTTCGGGCTGGTCCGGGAGGCCCTGCACGAGCGCGGCCTGCTGCTGACCCGCCTCGCGCCGCACCTGGTGCGCCCCGTCCCGTTCCTCTACCCCCTCAACCACCACGTGTGGGAGCGCGCCTACGTCGGGTCGGGCATCGCGCTCTACGACGCGATGGCCATGGCGGCCAGTGGCGGCGCGGGCCTGCCCCACCACCGCCACCTGACCCGCCGTCAGGCGCCTGCGCCTCATGCCGAGCCTGAAGCACGACGCCCTCACCGGGGCGGTGCAGTACTACGACGCCCAGGTCGACGACGCCCGCCACACGATGGAGCTCGCCCGCACGGCCGCCGCACTACGGCGCCCACGTCGCGAACCGCGTTGCTGCCATTGGCTTCCTGCGCCAGGGCGAGCGCGTCACCGGCGTACGCGCCATCGACAAGCTCACCGACGAGGAGTTCGTCATCAACGCCCGGCAGATCGTCAACGCGACGGGTGTCTGGACCGACGACACCCAGGCGATGGTCGGCGAGCGCGGGCAGTTCCACGTGCGGGCGTCCAAGGGCATCCACCTCGTCGTGCCGCGCGACCGGATCCACTCCTCGACCGGCCTGATCCTGCGCACGCGAGAAGTCGGTGCTCTTCGTCATCCCGTGGGGTCGGCACTGGATCATCGGCACCACCGACACCGACTGGGCGCTCGACAAGGCGCACCCGGCGGCCACCCGCGCCGACATCGACTACATCCTCGACCACGTCAACCGGGTCCTGCAGACGCCGCTGACCCACGAGGACGTCGAGGGCGTCTACGCCGGCCTGCGGCCCCTGCTCGCCGGCGAGTCCGAGTCGACGAGCAAGCTCTCGCGCGAGCACGTCGTCGCCCACAGCGCGCCCGGGGCTGGTCGTCGTCGCGGGCGGCAAGTACACGACCTACCGGGTGATGGCCAAGGACGCCGTCGACGAGGCGGTGCAGGCCATCGCCCGCACGGGTGCCGGCGTCCACGACCGACACGGTCCCGCTCGTCGGCGCCGTCGGCTACGCCGCGATCTGGAACCAGCGGCACACCCTCGCCTCCGACGCCGGGCTGCACGTCGCCCGCGTCGAGCACCTGCTGCGCCGGTACGGCGTGCTCACGCAGGAGGTCCTCGACCTCGTCGCCGAGCGCCCCGAGCTCGGCGAACCCCTCGAGGGCGCCGAGGACCACCTCAAGGCCGAGGTCGTGTATGCCGCGTCGCACGAGGGGGCGCTGCACCTCACCGACATCCTCACCCGCCGCACCCGCATCTCGATCGAGGCCTGGGACCGCGGCGTCTCGGCGGCCCCCGTGGCAGCCGCGCTCGTCGCGCCGGTCCTCGGCTGGGACGAGCAGCGCACCCAGCAGGAGATCGCGATCTACCTCGGTCGGGTCGAGGCCGAGCGGGTCAGCCAGACCATGCCCGACGACGCCTCGGCCGACGAGGCTCGCCGCAGCGGCCCGGACGGCACCCTCTAGGGCACCACCGCGCCATACGACGTCCCTCCAGAGCCCTCCAAGGGGCCTGACCTGCGGTTTTGACCTAGGGTCCCAGCATGGCTCGACTGCGCACCGTCTCCCCCGCCTCCCGTGGCTGGACCCGCCGCAAGGCGGGGCGCGGCTTCGTCTACCTCGACGCCGACGGCGCCCGGCTCCCCGAGGAGGAGGTCGCCCGCATCCGCTCGCTGGCCATCCCCCCGGCGTGGGCGAACGTGTGGATCTCGCCGCACCCGAACGGCCACATCCAGGCCGTCGGCACCGACGTGGCCGGCCGGCGGCAGTACCTCTACCACCCGGACTGGCGGATCAAGCGTGACGCCCTGAAGTTCGACCGCGTGATCGGTGCTGCCTCACGCCTGCCCGCCGCACGCAAGCGCGTCCTGCTCGACCTCGCGCTGGAGGGCATGCCGCGCGGCCGCGCCGCCGCCGTGGCCGTCCGCCTGCTCGACCTGGGCTACTTCCGCATCGGGAGCGACGCCTACACCGAGGACAACGGGTCGTTCGGGCTGACGACGCTCGAGCGCCAGCACGTGCGTCGCAAGGGCGACGTCATCGTGTTCTCGTTCGTCGGCAAGTCCGGTGTCTCGCACTCCATCGAGATCGACGACGCCGCCGCGCTCGTGGCGCTGGAGCGGCTGCGCAAGCGTCGGCACGCCAGCAAGCGGCTGCTCGCCTACCAGGACCTGCGGCGCTGGGCCGACCTCGACGCCTCCACCGTCAACGCCTACCTCGGCGAGCTGCTCGGTGGCGAGATGACCGCGAAGGACTTCCGCACCTGGCACGCCACGGTGCTCGCCGCCGTCGCCCTGCGCACCAGCGACGAACCCGGTGACACCAAGGCCTCGCGCAAGCGCGCCGTCAAGGCGGCGGTCGAGGAGGTGGCGAGCTACCTCGGCAACACCCCGACGATCGCCAAGAACTCCTACATCGACCCCCGGGTGCTCGACAGCTACGAGTCGGGGACGGTCATCGAGGTCGACCCCAGCCGCTTTCGCAGCCCCGAGCGGCGCCAGGCCGCGATCGAGAAGGCCGTGCTCGCCCTGCTCTCCGCGAGCTGACGCCACAGCTCCCACCAGGGGCTGCACCGCGGCACACCGTCGTGGCACGATGGCGCCGTGAGCAGCGAAGAGCAGACCAAGCCCGAGAACCGCGCCCGCCCGACGACCGACGAGTTCCGGGCCTTCGTCGCCGAGGACTGGGCGCCTCGCACCTCGGGTGCGACCGAGCTCAGCGAGGCCGCGCGGTATGCCGCCGAGCGCAGGGCCGCCGTGAGCGCCGCCTACGAGGGCGACCGCCTCATCATCCCCGCGGGTGGTCTCAAGGTGCGCAGCAACGACACCGACTACGTCTTCCGCCCGCACACCGCGTTCGTCCACCTCACCGGCCTCGGCGGCGACCGCGAGCCGGACGCCGTGCTGGTGATGGAGCCCCGCGACGACGGCTCGCACGAGGCGATCCTCTACTTCCGCCCGCTCGCGGGCCGCGACACCGACGAGTTCTTCGCCGACTCGCGGTACGGCGAGTTCTGGGTCGGCGCGCGCCCCAGCATCCAGGACATCGAGACCGAGCTGGGCATGACCGGTCGCCACATCGACGAGTTCGCCGACGCCGCCGTCAAGGACTCCGGCGAGGTGACCGTCCGGGTCGTGCGCGACGCCGACCGCGACCTGACCCGCCGGCTCGACGAGGCCCGCGCCTCCGAGAACACCGACTCCGGCGAGCTCACCGAGAGCGACGCCGAGCTCGCCCACTTCCTCTCGCACCTGCGACTGACCAAGGACGAGTGGGAGGTCGAGGAGATGCGCAAGGCGGTCGAGGCGACCCACCACGGGTTCGAGGCGGTCATCGCGGACCTGCCCGAGGCGCTCGCGAAGGGTCGCGGCGAGCGCTGGGTCGAGGGGGTCTTCGGGCTCACCGCCCGGCACGAGGGCAACGGCGTCGGGTACGACTCCATCTGCGCCGCCGGTGACCACGCCACGACACTGCACTGGATCAAGAACACCGGCGAGATCAAGGACGGCGACCTCATCCTGCTCGACGCGGGCGTCGAGGTGGACTCGCTCTTCACCGCCGACATCACCCGCACCCTCCCGGTGAACGGCACCTTCACCGACGCGCAGCGCGAGATCTACGACGCCGTGTATGCCGCGCAGGAGGCCGGCCTCGCGGCCGTGAAGCCCGGCAACAAGTTCTCCGACGTGCACGCCGCCGCGATCCGCGTCATCGCCGAGCACCTGCACTCCTGGGGTCTGCTCCCCGAGGGCGTCGACGTCGAGGCGACCCTCGACAAGGAGCACGGGCAGTACCACCGTCGCTGGATGGTGCACGGCACCAGCCACCACCTCGGCCTCGACGTGCACGACTGCGCCCTCGCGACCCGCGAGGAGTACATGGACGCCGAGCTCACCCCCGGTATGGTCCTCACGGTCGAGCCCGGTCTGTATTTCAAGGCCGACGACCTCAAGGCGCCGGAGCGGTTCCGTGGCATCGGCGTGCGCATCGAGGACGACGTCCTGGTGACCGCCGACGGGCACGAGAACCTGTCCGCGGGCATGCCGCGCACGTCGTCCGACGTCGAGGCCTGGATCCGCGACGTCCAGGCGCGCTGACCACCCTGACGTGGTGGCCCGGCGCGCTCAGCGGCGCTCCACCACGTCGAGGGTGAGTGCCTTGTCGACGCCCGCCGCCTGACCGCCCCACCCCAGGATCATGCCGATCAGCTCGGCGGGCTTGGGGAACTCCTCGGGCAGAGCGCTGTTGTACGCCCGGTGCGCCTCGAGCGAGGCCACCGACTGCTCGACGTGCGCGGTGACGTCGACGTAGTGCGTGGCCGTGGGCGAGCCCGCGAAGCAGAGCCGCTTGACGTTCCACGGCTCGAAGCCCTCGTCGAGGAGCTCGGGAAAGATCCACCGGTTGCCCGCGTCTGCCACCGCGTCGACGCAGGCGAGCCCCACCGCGCGGTGGTCGGCCTGGTTGAGCATGCCCTGGACGAAACGATCGCCGTAGTGGCCGGTGACGAGGACGTCGGGCCGGCGACGCCGGATCTCGCGCGCGATGTCCCGGCGGAGGTCAAGGCCGTACTCCACCACCCCGTCGCGGTGGGTCCCGAAGTCCACCTCGGTCACGCCGACGAGCGCTGCACCGGCGCGCTCCTCCTGCTCGCGCACCCCCGCGGCCTCGTCGGGGTGCATCGTGTCGATCCCCGCCTCCCCGCGGGTCAACAGGAAGTACGTCACGGTCTTGCCCGCCGACGTCCACCTGGCCACCGCGGCGGCGGTGCCGTACTCGATGTCGTCAGGGTGCGCGACGACGCACAGCACGGACGAGAAGTCCTCGCCGAACTCGGCAAGGGCGGGGGTCTCCCCACTGGGCGGGGTCATGAACAGAGCGTAGAGGCCCAGCTGGCCGCCGAACAGACGCCGAGGACGACGGCGTGGGCTGCCGCACCGGACGGGACCGCTGCCTCACCCGACCTGCATGACCCGCTGGTGGAGGGCGACACCGTCGCGCACCTCCACCCCTCCGCGGCTCAGCGTGACCAGGCCGTCAGCCACCAACACCTGGAGCACGCGATTCGTCGTTGCGCGTGAGGCGCCGCAGAGCTCGCCGATCTCGTTCTGGGTGAGGGGAATTCGCACCGACCGGGTATCGTCGCCCACTCCGTACTGGCCGCAGAGTCCGTCCAGGCGACGCAGCACGCGTTGGGCCGCCGGCAGGTACAACGCCTCGACGAGGTGGTCGGACAGTCGCAGGACGCGCTCGGCGAGGACGTCGACGAGGAGCCGTTCGACACCAGGGTGCGTGTGGCGCAACCGCTCGAAGTCTGCATACCGGAGCGAGAGCGTCACGGTCGGTTCCAGGGCCGCCACGGTGGAGGTACGGCGGGCCGCCCGCGAGAGCATCGCCATCTCCCCGAAGGCTTCACCGGGCCCCATCACGGCGAACGTCGCGGTCTCACCCATCGTCGTCGTCCGCCGGGCGACCACCCGACCTTCTGCGACGAAGTGGACGGTCTCTGCGAGGTCACCCTCGTGGAAGACGACCTCGCGCGTGCGGTAGCGGTGCCGCTGCGTGCCTGCCACGACGAGCCGGCGCTCCTGCTCTGTCAGCCCGGACAGCAACCGCCACTCCATGAGCCCAGTGCAGCACGGCACCCCTCGTCGTGTCACCGCCGGCACACACCCGTAGTCACGGTCGCCACAGACGCATCAGTGCAACGACGGGACCGTGGGGAGTCCCCACCCGGAACGACCTCCCACCGGGGACGACCCCCCACCGGGGACGACCCCCACCGGGGACGAACGAAGGAGCAGACCATGAAGTCCGACCACCGGCACCGGCAGGACGCCGCCCACCACCACCCGACCGTGCGACGGGTCGAGGAGAGATGGAGCTGGGAGTGCCGATGCGGTGGCGCCTCGTGCCGCACGACGACCGAACGCCTCGGCTGGCACCAGGTCGTCGTCGAGGCCCTCCTGCACGCCACCGCCTTGGCGCCCTGAGCCACAGACACCACCTGACCGCCCCCAGGGGGATGCCGGGCGGTCAGGTGGGCACGGGCTCTGGTCGCAGCGCTGCTCGAGCCTCATCGAGCAGCGCCCGCTCCGCGACGGCATAGAGGCGGTCGGCGCCCTCGGGTGACTCGGAGATCGCCGTCAACCCCACCCGCCCGAGCGCCGTCAGGGCACTCATCATGTGGAACACCACCCCGGTCTGCCGTGCCTGGTCGAAGTGGAGGCCCGAGCGCGCGACGAGGTCGAACAGGTCGTCGACCCGTAGCCCGCGCAGGCTCGGGTCCTCGAGGTGGTCGGTGGCCACCAGGTGCCGCTCCTGACCGCCCGGGGTGAGGAACCGACCGGTGTCGGCGTCATACCGTCCGTCGGTGAGGAACTGGAGGGTGAGAAAGGGATGAGTGGTGCCGCCCTTGCGGAGGTTGACCTCGATGGCATGCACCGTCCACGTGTCACCGTTGCGCACCGTGACGAAGTCGAGCGCGAAGCGACCCAACACCCCCTTCTCGGCAAGTATGTCGCCCACCCGTTGCGCATCCCTCGTGATGAGCCCGGCGTAGGCCGGGTCGGCCGGGAACCGGCAGCCGAGATAGGACTGCCCACTCGGTCCGCCGAGGATCTGGTCATGGGTCGACAGGAGCTCGACCTCACCCAGAGGCGTGACGCGCAGCTGCACGCTTGGGCTCCGGATCTCATCACCTTCGATCCGCTCCTCGACGATGCCCCCACGTTCATCGAGCTTGGCGAGGTAGTCCACCACGGAGATCGTGGTGTCCTCGAGCTCCATCGCCTCGACTCGTCGACACAGCTCCGCGTCCACCCCAGTGCCGCCGGCCACGTCGGCCAGGGACAGGTCGTCCAGTCGGACCAGGGCGTTGCCCGCACCGGAAACCCCCTCGTTCAGCTTCACCATCGCTCCGGTCGCCGAGGGACGCTCGTGGTGCAGTGCACGCAGGGCTGCTTCGAGCTCGTCGCGGGAATGGAGGTCCTCGTATCCCACCGGGTAGGACACCCCCGCCTCACGGAAGAGCCGGCGACAGCCGGTCTTGGTGCCGAGGGGGAAGAGTCTTGGGTCTGCTCCATACATCGGGATCCCGAGGACGACAGCAAGGTCGCGCTCGAGCTCGGTGGTGTTGTAGGGGATGAGGTGCGAACGTGCCCGGTTCGGCACGAGCGCCCGGATCTGTGCGAGCACCCGCGGGCGGGCCAGCAGCTTCTGAGTCAGCGGTTCCGGCCCGTGGTCCCCGACGGCGACCAACGTGAGTCGAGCCCGGGCATGGCTCGGGATGACTCCTGGCAGCAGTGAGAGGTAGTACTCCACGACCAACGGATTGATGGGCATCGAGGTCACGTAGATCATGCGCAACCGCGGCTGGCGCAGGAGGAGAAGGAGGAAGAGGAGTCGCTCCTCCATGGCCTGGTCCACTCCACCTGAGCTGGCGACCACCCGGTCCACCGTCATCGAGGGAACGACCACGACCGACTCGTCCGGTGCGTTGCGCCGCATGTCTTCCCAGACCTGCGGCATCCTGGCCTGCAGGACGTCGAAAGCAGCGTTCCTCGCTGCCTCGTCGAGCTGGTCGAGGGTCTGGCCCTTCAGGTCCCCACCACGGTCGTGTTGCCCGTCCTGTGTCGGGGCCGTCATGGCGCCACCTCCGCGATCGTCAGCCCGAGGATGTCGTAGGCGTCGACGGGGCGGCTGAAGCCCCGTAACGCCAGTGGTCCCGCTGGGCGACTCGTCGCCACGTCTGCGGCACCGGTCAGCACCCGCTGGGTCACCAGGATCTGTCCCGCTGCGGCGGTCGGAGCACAGCCGCGCTGCAAGGTTGGTGACCGTGCCGATGGCTGCATAGTCGTAGCGTCCCGGGAAACCCACCCGTCCCAGTGTCGCGTAGCCCTGTGCGATCCCCACCCCGAACCCCAGCTCGTGCCCACGTCGACGCCACGTCTCGCCCAGCGCGACCACCCGGTCGCGCATCGCGACAGCCATCCGCACGGCTCGCTCGGGGCCATCGGGGCACGGAACCGGGTCGTTGAAGAAGACCAGCAGACCGTCACCCGCGAAGTGCTCGAGAGTTCCCTCGTAGGCGAACACGAGCTCGCCCAGCGCTTGGTGGTACTCGCCCAGGACGGCCATCGTCTCCTCCGGCTCGGCCGTCTCCGCGAACGCTGTGAAACCCCGCAGGTCCGTGAACACCGCCGTGATCTCGCGACGATGGCTCTGCAGGAACGACTCGTCCCCGCTGTCCACGACGAGCGCGGCGACCTGGGGCGAGAGAAACCGGCGCAGTCGCCCGACGCGCTCCAGCTCCGCCACCTGGGCGTTGACTCGTGCCTCCAGCTCGCGGTTCCACGCCACGAGCGCCTCCGACTGGGTCGTCACGGTGTCGTGGTAGCGCTTGATGCGGATCAGTGAGCGCACCCGGGCCAGCAGCTCCGCCTGAACGAGGGGCTTGGTGATGAAGTCGTCCGCACCGGCCTCCAGGGCCTTCAAACGCTGCGCTTCCCCGCTCGCAGTCACCATCACCACCGGTAGGTACGAAGTCGCTGGATCGGACCGAAGGCGCCGGCAGGTCTCGTAGCCGTCGATTCCCGGCATCATCACGTCGAGCAGGATCACGTCGGGCAGGTGCACGCCCACCAGGGCCAAGGCCTCCTCGCCGGAGCTCACCCCGACGACCGTGTACCCGCGCGGTGAGAGCACCGCGTCCATGAGGCGGACGTTCTGGGCCAGGTCGTCGACGACCAGGACCGTGCCGGCGGCCTCATTCACCACGGCCTCCCGTGCGACCTGCGAGGAGATGGCCACGCACTTGGCCGGGGAACTCTCGCACGCTGATGGGTTTCTCGAGGTAGCCGTCGAATCCCGTGGCCAAGGCGTGCTCCCGGTCCGCCGGCATCGCGAAGGCGGTGAGCGCCACCACCGGTATGTCCGCCGTGCGGGGATCTTCGCGCAACCGGACCAGCACCGTATTGCCACTGATGCCGGGGAGCTGTAGGTCCATGAGGATGAGGTCCGGCATGCTGCGCGTCGCCTCGCTGAGGGCCGCCTCACCGGTCATGGCAACGGTGACGGTGAAGCCCGCGAACTCGAGGACGTCCCGCGCCAGCTTCAGGTTGCGGGGGTTGTCCTCCACGAGCAGCACCGTTCCATCGCTCATCCTGCTGCCTCCGTCGCCCTGGTGCTCGCGAGCTGGGCCAGCCGCCGGGCCAGGCTGGCGAGGTCGAGCTGGCCCTTGGAGGCGACGAACTCGATCCGCCCCTGGAGCCGGTTCCGGTCCTCCTCCGTCAGGGACTTCGCGGTCAGCACCACCACGGGGACCGAGACGGTGGCGGGGTCCGCGCGCAGGGCGTCGATCACGGCGAAGCCGTCGGTGTCGGGCATCAGCAGGTCGACGAGGACGATCGAGGGAGCCACCGAGGTCAGCGAGCGCAGCGCCTGCGTCCCGCTCGTGAACGTCACGACCCGCCAACCCTGGGGCTCCAGGGTCGCGCGCACGAGCTCGAGCGCCATCGGGTCGTCGTCAATGACCGCCAGGGTGGGCCGATCACCCGATCCACCCGGGTCGACGCGGTCCGCGACGGCCCGCCACACGGCACCCAACAGCACCTCGCCGGAGACTGGCTTCACGAGGTAGTCCGAGGCGCCGAGGGCGAACCCGCGTCCACGGTCCGCCAGGACCGAGACGACCACCACCGGAGTCCCTGCGAGCTCTGGATCTGCCTTGATCTGGCTCAGGACGTCCCAGCCGTCCATGCCCGGCAACCGGATGTCGAGGACCACGGCCGTCGGTCGAAGTGCCCGGACCGCGTCGAGCCCCTCCTCACCGCTGCGCACGGCGATCGGTCGCAGTCCGGCTGCGGAAAGGTGCACCGCGACGAGCTCGGAGGAGCTCGGGTCGTCCTCGATCACCACCACCGCCGGACGGGTGTCGTCCAGGGCTGGCCTGGTCCACCCTGGCTGCGACCCTGCGGTCCCGGCCGCCGGTTGCGGGAGGCTGAAACCAAAGGTGCTGCCGACTCCCACCTCGCTGGTGAGCCAGACCCGGCCACCGTGGAGCTCGACGATGCGGCGGGTGAGGGTCAGGCCGAGCCCGGTGCCCTCGGTCGCAGAGAGCGAGCGCGTACCCTGTTGGAACGAGTCGAAGATCCTCGCCTGGTCATCGGGCGCGATCCCGATGCCGGTGTCTGTCACCGTGACCACCAGGTCATCGCCCTCGCGCCAGGCGGACACGGTCACGGCTCCCCCGTCCGGGGTGAACTTCACCCCGTTGCCGACGAGGTTGAGCAGCACCTGCTTGAACCGCAGCTGGTCTGCCGTGACCTCGGCCAATCCCGGTGCCAGGTCGGTGGCCACGGTGATGTCGTGCCGACCGGCACGTTCGCGCGTCAGGGCGAGCACCTGGGTGACCGCATCGGCCAGCGGGAAGCTCGTCGGGTCCAGCTCCATGTGACCGGCCTCGACCTTGGACAGGTCGAGGACGTCGTTGAGCAGGTCGAGGAGGTGCCGACCGGCGCTGAGGATGTCCTGCAGGTAGTCCTCCTGCCGCTCGTTGAGCTCGCCGAACATGCGCTCGAGCAGCACCTCAGAGAAACCGATGACGGCGTTGAGCGGGGTCCGCAGCTCGTGCGACATGCTGGCCAGGAACTCGGACTTGTGCTGGCTCGTGACCACGAGCTCGGCGCGCTGGCGTTCCAGCTCGCGGTAGAGGCGGGCGTTGGTCAGGGCCACCGCGGACTGGCTGGCGAAGGCCGACAGCATGTTGCAGGTCTCCTGCGTGAACGCCCCCGTCGACCTGCGGCGCACCACGAGCACCCCGACGATGCGCTCCGAGCGCGCGAGCGGGATGGCGACCAGCGAGCGCCAGCCCGCATCGTGCAGGACCGCGAGGTGAGGGTCCAGGGCGACCTTCCCGAGGTCCGGGACCTGGATCGGGGCACCCGAGAGCGCCACCCGTCCCACGAGCGTCTCGTCCACGTGGATCCGCGTGGCCTCCAGCGCGGTGATGACGGGCTCGCTGGTGCCGTACGCCGTGCGCACCCGGAACAGCCCCGAACCCTCGTCGAACTCCAGCAGCGAGCCGCCGTCGGCGCCGGACAGCTCGACCGCGTGCAGCACGATGGTCCCGAGCACCTCGTCGGGGTCGAGGGTCGAGCTGATCGCCTGTCCGATCTCGGCCAGGGCCTCGAGCTGGTCGACCTTGCGCGCGAGCTCGGCACGGCCCGCCTGCAGCTCCTGGACCAGCCGGACCCCGTTGACGGCCAGGGCCGCCTGGCTGGCGAAGGCCGTCACGATCGCCATCTCGCCCTCGGAGAACGGGCTGACCTCGTTGCGCCACAACACCATCGCGCCGACGACCTCGTCGTCCACGATGAGCGGCGCACCCATCGTCGTCCGGAAGCCGGCGACGCGCTGGAGGTCGAGGCGCCCGTACTCGGGGTCCGCCACGACGTCCTCGATCTGCTGCGCGCGGCGGTCGAGCCCCACCCTGCCCATCAGGGTGTCCCGGTCCAGCGGCATCGGGTGGTCGGCGATGTAGGCGATCGACTCCTCGCTCACGCCGTCGGCCTTGACGAGGTGGAACACGCGGTCGTCGTCGAGCAGGCAGAACTGCGCTGCGTCCGAACGGCACAGCCGCCGTGCACTGTCCACGATGGTGGCGAGCACGGTGTCGGGGTCACCTGCCGACCGGCCGACCGCCGCCAGCACCTCGGTGACCGCGGCGAGCTGCTCCTGGGTCTCACGGAGCCGGAGCGCGAGCACGCCCGCGTCGACCGACTGTGCGGTCGCGACGGGAGCGTCGGCCGACCGGTCCATGGGACCCCCCGTCGAGAGCCTGGCTTCGAGAGACAGCGCGTGCCTCTAGCAGTGTGCTCCCACGTGCCTGCCCTTGCCTATGGCCGACCGCGTATGGATTCGCCTCACCCCCGCCGCCGGCCGCGCTCGCAGGACGATGGGTGGTCCCACGACGACGAGGACCCGACTGCTTGGACGTCTCAGGCGGGCGGAGGGTGCTGGTCGCCGTGGTCCTGCTGGTGGCGGGCGGCCTCGACGTTCGCTCGGGCCTGTGCCTCGGCGGCAGCCATTGGGTCCATCTGGGTGAGCATCTCCCGGGCCTGCGCGGCGAACTTGTGCTCGACGAGGACCTCGTACTGCGTGGCCACCACCTGGGTGACGGAGGTGAAGTCCCTCGGACCGTGGGTGAGCTGGAACCCGATCAGTCCCCAGACAACACCGAACACGGCGCCGAGGGCGACCGTGGCAACGACCCCGGAGAACCCGGCGCCGCTCTGGGTGTCGAGCAGGGCGAAGATGAACCCGACGAACAGGCCCAGCCAGGCGCCCGAGATGAGGCCGCCGAGGGCGGCGCGGCCGCGCGTGAGGCGACCGGTCACCCGCTCGAGCTGCTTGAGGTCGGTGCCGACGATGAGGACGTTCTGCACCGGGAACTCGTGGTCGGCCAGGTAGTCGACCGCCCGCTGCGCCTTGTCGTAGGTGTCGTACCGGCCCAACGACATGGGGTACTCCAGCGCGAGGACGGCGCGCGAGCGGCTCAGGGCGTTGGGCTGCGTGCTCATGACCCCAGTGTGTCAAAGTCCGCTGGATGTGTCGTGGACGCCCGCCGCCGGGTCAGCGGTGCGCCTACCGCCACCAAGAGGCTTGTCAGGACTTCAGCGCGAAGTCCTCGAGCAGGCGGCGGCCGATGATCATCTTCTGGATCTCCGCGGTGCCCTCGCCGATGAGCAGCATCGGCGCCTCACGGTAGAGGCGCTCGATCTCGTACTCCTTGGAGTAGCCGTAGCCACCGTGGATCCGGAACGACTGCTCCACGACGTCGGCGCAGTTCTCCGCAGCGAGGTACTTGGCCATGCCGGCCTCGAGGTCGTTGCGCTTGCCGGCGTCCTTCAGGCGAGCCGCCTTCACCATCATCTGGTGGCTGGCCTCCACCTTGGTCGCCATGTCGGCGAGCCGGAAGAGGATGCCCTGGTGCTCGGCGATCTTCTTGCCGAACGTCTCACGCTGCTGGGAGTAGGCGATCCCGAGCTCGAAGGCGCGCATCGAGACACCGCACGCGCGGGCGGCGACGTTGACTCGTCCGACCTCGACGCCGTCCATCATCTGGTAGAAGCCCTTGCCCGGCTCGCCGCCGAGGATCTGGGCCGAGGTGGTGCGGTGCCCGTCGAGGATGAGCTCGGTGGTGTCGACACCCTTGTAGCCCATCTTCTCGATCTTCCCGGGGATCGTGACGCCCTGCGCGGTCTCGCCGAACCCGGACTCCTTCTCCACGAGGAACGTCGTCATGTTCTTGTAGACCGAGTCGGCGCCGAGGTCCGTCTTCACCAGCACCGCAACGAGATTCGAGCTGCCGCCATTGGTGAGCCACATCTTCTGACCGGTCAGCGTCCACTCGGTGGCGTCACCCTCACCGCCACCCTTGACCGCCTTGGATTTGATCGCCGAGACGTCCGAACCGAGGCCGGGCTCGCTCATCGAGAACGCCCCGCGGACCTCGCCGGTGGCCATCCGCGGCAGGTAGTGCTGCTTCTGCTCCTCGGTGCCGTGCTGCAACAGCATGTAGGCGACGATGAAGTGGGTGTTGATGATGCCGCTCACCGACATCCAGCCGCGGGCGATCTCCTCGACGACGAGCGCGTAGGTCAGCAGGGACTCGCCGAGGCCGCCGTACTCCTCGGGGATCATCAGCCCGAAGATCCCCATCTCCTTCATGCCCTCGACGATCTGCGTGGGGTACTCGTCGGCGTGCTCGAGCTCCTGCGCCACCGGGATGATCTGCTCGTTGACGAACTCGCGGACGAGCTTGACCAGCTCGACCTGCTCGTCGCTCAGGCCATCGGTCTGCTGGAGTCGGGACATCCGGGGATCGCCACCTTGCGTTCGCGGGACAGTGCGCCTGCGAGATGCAGACCTCACGCGAGTATGCCGAGCGGCCCGGTCCCGGCACAGGTTCAGCGCGTGTGAGCCTCCCCACCCACGTCGAGCCGACCCGGCAAAACGGCCGCGAAAACCGGTGGCGGGGCGGCATACCGGTCTGTCACGCTCGGCACGAACACGCGGGGCACGAGGCCACGCGGCAGAGCTCCACCAGGAAGAAACGGAGGGTCGAGATGTCCACGACGGTCCCGGGCGCCACCTGTGCCCCCTCCCCTCTTCCCTTGGAGTTCACCCATGCAGTTCCAGGAGTCACCGGCCCCACAGGGGTCTGACCTCTTCTCGTTCGAAAGCCTCCCCGACGCCCCGCCCGAGGGCGATCGCTGGTCGAGCTGGGACGGTGCCACGCACGGTCCCAAACCCCGACCCGACTGGGTCATCACCGCCCTCGCGGCCGTCGAGGCCGACCTCGGCATCCTCAAGACGGGCAAGGAGGCGGACGTCCACATCGTCCGCCGCTGGGTGCCCGACGGCACCACGTCACCAGCGCTCGACAGCCACCTGGCGGCCAAGCGCTACCGGACCGGTGAGCACCGGATGTTCCACCGGGACGCCGGCTACCACGAGGGTCGCCGGGTCCGCCGCAGCCGCGAGATGCGGGCGATGGCACGGCGCACCGAGTTCGGCAAGGAGCTGCTGTCCGGGCAGTGGGCGCAGGCCGAGTTCGGGGCGCTCGGCACGTTGTGGGAGATGGGGATCCCTGTCCCCTACCCCGTGCAGCTCGACGACCGCGAGATGCTCATGGAGTTCATCGGCGAGGACGGCATCGCCGCGCCACGCCTCGCCCAGACCCGACCGGGGGTGCGAGCTGCTGCCGGAGCTCTTCGAGCAGCTGCGCTCGGTGATGCTGGTCCTCGCGGAGCGGGGCTGGACCCACGGCGACCTGTCGCCGTACAACGTCCTCCTGCACCGCGATCGCCTCGTGTTCATCGACTGGCCGCAGATCGTGGACGTCATCGGCAACCCCCGTGGCTTCGAGTTCCTCGAGCGGGACGTCCTCAACATGTGCCGCTGGTTCTCCGCCCGGGGCCTGCCCGTCGACGAGGGCGAGCTGCTCGGCGACCTCGTCGCCGCAGCGACGTCACGCTGGTAGCCCGGCACCGGGCAGACCACCTGCGTGATGTCGGGCGCAGGCGGCGCTCCCCGCGCGAAGGGGTGCCTACGCTGGGACCAGGAGCACCGATGAGGGAGTCCTCCGGGGCAATCATCGCGGCGTTCGGGGCCGAGCTGGATCTCTTCGTGTCCTTGGCCGCGCCGACCGACTCCACCAGGAAGGACAGCGGGGCAGCCGACTCCACCCGGTCGCGGCCCTAGGGTGCCTCCATGACCACGGTGAGCCGGCGAGGGGTCCTGCTCGCAGGCGCGGGTGTGGCCGTGGGGGGTGTCCTCGCCGCGTCAGCCGTCGTGGGGCCGCGGGTGTTCGGGCCGGGGACGGTGCGTCGTTCGGGGGTTCTGCGCAGCAGGCACTGGCCCGGTCGTGACGTGCACTGGCAGCTGGCGATGCCCGACGAGGGGCGCGACGACCAGCGCCCGCTGGTGGTCGTCCTGCACGGCCTGGGAGGGGACGCCAGCCACGCCTTCCGACTCGTCGAGCTCGACCGTCACGTGGGCGCTGCCGGGGTCACCCTGGCCTCGGTGGACGGCGGCGACTACTACTGGCACGCGCGGCGAGTCGGCGTCGACCCGGGGGCCATGGTCGTCGACGACCTGCTGCCCACCCTCCGACGCCTCACCGGCTACCAGGGGAAGGTGTCGTTCCTCGGCTGGTCGATGGGCGGCTACGGCTCGCTCCTGCTCGCCTCGGAGCTCGGGCCGGACAAGGTCGGCGCCGTCGTCGCGGAGAGCGCGGCGCTGTGGACCGAGCCCGGGCTCAGCGCGCCCGGGGCCTTCGACGACCGCGAGGACTTCCTGGCCCACGACGTGTTCACCCGGACGCGGGTGCTGTCGCGGATCCCCATCCGGCTCGACTGCGGACGCTCTGACCCGTTCGTCGTCGCCAACCGCGCCTTCGCCAAGGCCCTGCCCTCGGCCCACCTCACGGTCGACGACGGCGGTCACACCGTGACGTACTGGCGCGACCACGCCAAGTCACAGCTGGAGTGGATCGTCAACTCGCTGTAGGGGGTTCACCGTGACTCTCGCAGCGCCGCGCTCCCGGACGGCCGTGCTCAGTAGACGACCACCCGGCTACCGATCGGCATGAGGTTGTTGGCCCAGATCATGTCCATCGCCGGGTTGCTGACCCGGGCGCACCCGTGGGAGGCCGGGTAGCCGGGAATGGACCCCGCGCCGTGGACGGCGATGCCCCCGTTGAAGTAGCGGGGCCGCCAGAGGTCGCCCAACGGACCCTTGTCGAGGTGGTCCACCGCGCGGAAGGTGCTGAACGTGCCGGCCGGCGTCAGGGCGACGTATTGCTGTCCCTCTGACGTGTAGTGCTCACCGCTCCCGGTGCTGGTGTTGAGGATCGTGGTCACTCGACCGCCGCGCACGACGAGGAGCAGCTGGCGGACCTTGTCGATCTCGACGCCGTCCCCGCCGATCCGCGACTGGGCGGTCACGCCGGCCAGGAGCGCCTTGCGCGTGGTCGGTCCGTAGACACCGTCGCGGCCGAGGCCCGCGGCCTTCTGCAGGGCCATCACCGCCTGGGAGGTGAGCATGCCGAACTGTCCGTCCGGGGTGCCGTTCCAGTAGCCCAGCGAGGACAGTCGCTGCTGGACCGACATCACGTAGGGGCCGGAGTCGCCGACGTGGAGCGTGTCACCGTCCGTAGGCAGCTGCTTGGGGGTCGGCTTGGGAGTCGGCTTGGGGGTGGTCGGCGCCGGCGTCGTAGGGGCGGGCTTGGTCGGCGTCGTCGGCTTCGTCGCCGACGTGGTCGGGACCTGCGTGGGGGTCGCCGGCACCGACGTCTCGGACGGCGACGGCGCCTCGGTGGTGGGCTCGGCCTGCGACGGCGAGGTGGGTGCTGCGGGGGACGTCGCCGACGGCGCGGCCACCGGGTCGCTCGGCGAGCTGCCCGATCCGCCGAAGGACACCGCGCCACACCCGCCCAGGGCGGTGGCTGCAACCATGAGGGCGGCGGCCAGCACCGTGGTCGAACGGGTGGAGTCGAGTCGCTGGTGGATCATCGTGTCCCTCTCGTCGCTGCGCGGGCGAGGCCGTGCATACGGAACCTCACACAGGGTGACGCACCAGCACGCCAACGGGTTGTGCAGGACGCGTGTCGTTGCCGACTCGAGACCTGCGCCCTGCTCGGCGCCAACCTCAATGAACCCGGCGAGCCGCGAGACGACCCGTCCCGGCCCGGCGCCCCGACTGCACCCGGACATGGCGCGGTCGCCCTCCCCCCGAGGGCGACCGCACTCACCTAGACGCGGCGCCGAGCCGAAAGGTTGCCTCCCGATTTGAGTTGATTTCTCAACTGTGCGCAGAGGTGCCCGATACGGCCTCGTGGATGGTCAGGACGCGCCGGGCCGTGTCGACGTGGAGGCTCTCGATCATCTTCCCGCCGTAGGTCACGACCCCGGCGCCCGCACCGTCCTCCCACGCCTGCAGGATGCCCCGCGCCTCCTCGACCGCCTCGGCGCTCGGGGCGAAGACCTCGTTGCAGGGCTCGACCTGTCCGGGGTGCACGAGGGTCTTGCCGTCGAAGCCCAGCTGCCGCGCCTGCAGGCACTCGGCCGCGAACCCCTGCGCGTCGCGCACGTCGTTGTAGACACCGTCGAGGATGACCGTGCCCGTAGCGCGCGCAGCCAGCAGGCACAGCCCGAGCCCGGTGAGCAGCGGCTGGCGACCCGGCACGTGCTCGGCCTGCAGCTCCTTGGCGAGGTCGTTGGTCCCCATCACCAGGACCGTGAGGCGCGGCGACGCGGACGCGATCTCCTCGCAGTGCAGCATCGCCGCCGGCGTCTCGACCATGGCCCACAGCGCGGTGTGTTCGGGAGCGCCGGCGGCCTCCATCGCCGCGACGAGCGAGCGCACCTCCTGCGCCGAGCCGACCTTGGGCACGACGACAGCATCCGGTCCTGCTGCGCAGACGGCAGCCAGGTCGTCTGCGTGCCACGCCGTGCCGATGCCGTTGATGCGGATGGTCACCTCACGCGAGCCGTACTCGCCGGATCGCGCTGCAGCACAGGCATTCTCACGTGCCTGACTCTTGGCATCCGGGGCGACGGCGTCCTCGAGGTCGAGGATCAGCGCATCGACCGGGAGGGACTTGGCCTTCTCCAGCGCACGTTCGTTGGAGGCCGGCATGTAGAGGACGGACCGACGAGGACGGTATGCCGCCGGCTCACCTGCACCGCGCAGGTCACCCATCACGCGCCCTCGCCCTCGGACGAACCAGGCCCGGTCGCATACGCCTGCGCCAGAGCGGGATCCGTGGCGGCGAGCCGTTCCGCGAGCTCGAGCATCACCTGGCACTGCTTGAGGCTGGCGTCGTCCTCCATCTTGCCGTCGAGCATCACGGCGCCGGTGCCGTCACCCATGGCGGCGACCACGCGGCGCGCGTGCGCGACGTCGTCCGGCGACGGGCTGAAGACGCGCTTGGCGATCTCGACCTGCACCGGGTGCAGCGACCACGTGCCGACACAACCCAGCAGGAAGGCGTTGCGGAACTGGTCCTCGCACGCCACGACGTCGGCGATGTCCCCGAACGGTCCGTAGTAGGGGAAGATCCCGTGCATCGCGCAGGCGTCGACCATCCGCGCGATCGTGTAGTGCCACAGGTCCTGCTGGTAGGTGGCACGGGCGGCGTGCACCGCGTCCTCGACCCCGGTGGGCGGGTCCTGGCGGACGAGGTAGCCGGGGTGTCCGCCACCGACGCGGGTCGTCTTCATCCGACGGTCGGCCGCGAGGTCTGCCGGACCGAGCGACATACCCTGCATGCGCGGGCTGGCCCCGGCGATCTCCTCGACGTTCGCGACACCGCGGGCGGTCTCGAGGATGGCGTGCACGAGGATCGGACGCGTCAGGCCCGCACGGGCCTCGAGCTGGGCCAGCAGGCGGTCGACGTAGTGGATGTCCTCGGGGCCCTGGACCTTGGGCACCATGACCACGTCGAGCTTGTCGCCGATCTCGGTGACCAAGGTGGTGAGGTCGTCGAGGACCCAAGGGCTGTCGAGGCTGTTGACCCGCGTCCACAGCTGTGTCGAGTCACCGAAGTCGGTCGCCTTGGCGATGGCGACCAGTCCCTCGCGGGCGGCCACCTTGCGGTCTGCCTTGACGGCGTCCTCGAGGTTGCCGAGCAGGACGTCGACGGTGCCGACCATGGACGGCACCTTGGCCGCCATCTTCTCGTTGCTCGGGTCGAAGAAGTGGATGACCCGGGAGGGCCGCGCGGGCACCTGCGTGAGGGGGGCCGGAGCACCCACGGCCAGGGGGGCGAAGTAGTCCTTGGGGCTGCGCACGCGGCGACGCTAGCAGCGACAGCCGCGAGGCGGTTATGACAGAGTTCACGTGTGACCGACACCGCTCCCGAGCAGCCCGGGACGGCACCACGGGCCGCTGCGGCCGCGCCCTCGGAGCCGGCGGTGACCCTCGTCAACGTGACCGCGCTGTTCGCGGAAGCGGCCACGAAGTCAGGCCTCATGTGGGTCCAGCCCCCCGGTGACCGGGCCTGGCCGTTCTGGCACGCCTGGGCCGACGAGACGGTCTACGTCGTCTCCGGTCCCGGCGAGCAGACGCTGCCCTGGCTGCCAGAGGACGTCACCCTCGTGGCTCGCAGCAAGGACACCGGTGGGCGCCTGCTCACCGTGTCGGCCAGCGTCCGCGAGATCCGGCCGGAGCACGAGCAGTGGGCCGCGGCGACCGAGGCGCTCAGGAGCGCGCGGCTGAACGCGACCGACGACGTGCTCGACAGGTGGGCGCGGGAGTGCACGGTCCGCGCGCTGAGGCCCTACGGGGCACCGCTCGAGGGGCCTGGCCACTACGGCACCGGGTCCGGTGCCGCGCCGGTGCCGGCGTCGGACGCCACGACCTCCCATTGGCGGCCGTGGCACTGGCGAGGGCGACCCCGGCGTCGTCGCGGCAACCGCCTCCCCGCAGGCGACTGACCAGCCGGATAGCCTTGCGGCGTGAGCACTCCGTCGCGTGTCTTCGTGGGCCGCCTGACCAGTCTGAGCGTGTTCGACCCGCTCGGTGACCAGGTGGGCCGGGTGCGCGACGTCGTGGTGACGTTCGGTGCCTCGCGGCGCCGGCCCCGCGTGATCGGGCTCGTCGTCGAGGTCGCCGGTCGGCGTCGCGTCTTCGTGCCGATGACCCGGGTCACCTCCGTCGACGGTGGTCAGGTCATCACGACCGGTCTGGTCAACATGCGCCGCTTCGAGCAGCGCACCAACGAGGTCCTCGTCATGGCCGAGCTCCTCGAGCGTCCGGTGACGGTCGCCGACCCCGAGGGCACGTACTCCGCCACCGTCGAGGACGTGGCCATCGAGCGCGAGCGCAGCCGCGACTGGTCGATCTCCAAGGTGTTCGTCCGGCAGGGCGGTGGCAGCAGGTCGGCGATCGGGCCGTTCCGTCGGCGTCGCGGCGCCACGGTGCTCGTCCCCGTCGAGGACGTCAGCGGCATCCACCTGTCGTCCGGCGGTCAGTCGGCGGCGATGCTGCTCGAGACGTACGACGATCTCAAGTCCGCCGACCTCGCCGACGTCATCCACGACCTGTCACCCAAGCGCCGCGCCGAGGTGGCCGAGGCCATGGACGACGACAAGCTCGCGGACGTCCTCGAGGAGCTGCCCGAGGACGACCAGGTCGAGATCCTCGACTCGCTGCCCGCCGAGCGCGCTGCCGACGTCCTCGAGGCGATGGAGCCCGACGACGCCACCGACCTCCTGCACAACCTCACGACCGAGAAGCAGGAGGAGCTGCTCCAGCTCATGGAGCCCGACGAGGCCGCCGACCTGCGCCGGCTGCTGACCTACGACGAGGAGTCGGCGGGCGGCATGATGACCACCGAGCCGGTGATCCTGGGACCGGAGGCCTCGATCGCCGAGGCCCTCGCCGTCGTCCGCCGGGTCGAGCTCTCCCCCTCCCTGGCCTCGACCATCTACGTCTGCCGGGCACCGCACGAGACGCCCACGGGCAAGTACCTCGGCATGGTCCACATCCAGCGGCTGCTGCGCGAACCCCCGCACGGCTCGATCGGCGGCATCCTCGACAAGGAGATCGAGCCGCTCACCGCCGACGCCCCCCTCGGCCAGGTGACGCGCATGCTCGCGACCTACAACCTCGTCGGGGTCCCTGTGGTCGACGAGGTGGGCCGACTCGTGGGCGCGGTCACCGTCGACGACGTGCTCGACCACATCCTCCCCGACGACTGGCGCGAGGAGCGGCACGAGGTGACCCGTGGCTGAGCGCCAGACCCGCGGCGCCCCTGCCCGCCTGGACCAGCCGCGCGAGACCCGGCGCACCCTGCTGCCGCGACCGTCGGTGAACCAGGAGACGTTCGGGGTCTGGAGCGAGCGCTTCGCCCGATTCATGGGCACACCGAACTTCCTCATCTACATGACGTTGTTCGTCGTCGCGTGGATCGGGTGGAACGCCTTCGGCCCTGCAGACCTGCGCTGGGACCCCTACGCCTTCATCTTCCTCACGCTCATGCTCAGCCTGCAGGCCTCGTATGCCGCGCCCCTCATCCTGCTCGCGCAGAACCGCCAGGCCGACCGTGACCGCGTGGCCCTCGAGCAGGACCGTGCCCGCGACGAACGGAACCTCGCCGACACGGAGTTCCTCACCCGCGAGGTGGCGGCACTGCGGCTCGCGATGCGCGACACCGCGACCCGCGACTTCGTCCGTTCCGAGCTGCGCAGCCTGCTCGAGGAGCTCGACGAACGGGGGTTCGAGGCGCGGCGGCGTGAGGCAGATGACAGCCGCAGCGGTTCGACCGGTTCTACGCGGGACCAGTCCGCGACCTAACATGGGGGCATGTCCCACCCCGCAGCACCAGTGACCGACGACGCCCTCCACCAAGCGCTGGCCACGGTCATCGACCCAGAGATCCGCAAGCCGGTCACCGAGCTCGGCATGGTCGAGAGCTGCACGGTCGACGAGTCCGGCCGGGTGGCCGTCACCATCCTGCTGACCGTCTCGGGCTGCCCGATGAAGGACACGCTGACCAAGGACACCACGGCCGCCCTGGCCAAGGTGCCTGGCGTGACCGGGGTCAAGGTGACCCTCGGGGTGATGAGTGACGAGCAGCGCACCGGGCTGCGGCAGCAGCTTCGCGGCGGCGTGGCCGAGCGTGAGATCCCGTTCGCCCGCCCCGGCTCCCTCACCCGCGTGTATGCCGTGGCCTCCGGCAAGGGCGGCGTGGGCAAGTCCTCGGTCACCGTCAACCTCGCTGCCTCACTCGCCCAGAGCGGGCTGCGCGTCGGGGTCGTCGACGCCGACGTCTACGGCTTCTCGGTGCCCCGCATGCTCGGCGTGGAGCACCGTCCGACGCAGGTCGACGACATGATCCTGCCGCCCATCAGCCACGAGGTGAAGGTCATCTCGATCGGCATGTTCGTCCCCGGCAACCAGCCCGTCGTGTGGCGCGGCCCGATGCTGCACCGGGCGCTCCAGCAGTTCCTCGGCGACGTCTTCTGGGGCGACCTCGACGTCCTCCTGCTCGACCTGCCGCCGGGCACCGGCGACATCGCGATCTCGGTCGCCCAGCTCATCCCCGGTGCCGAGATCCTCGTGGTGACCACGCCGCAGCAGGCCGCGGCCGAGGTCGCCGAGCGGGCCGGCTCCATCGCCCTGCAGACCCACCAGCGCATCGTCGGTGTCATCGAGAACATGTCGTGGCTCGAGCTGCCCGACGGCTCCCGCCAGGAGATCTTCGGGTCGGGGGGTGGCCAGCGGGTGGCGGAGTCGCTCACCCGCGCGGTGGGTGCGGACGTGCCGTTGCTCGGCCAGATCCCGCTCGACACCAACCTGCGCGAGGGCGCGGACGAGGGAGTTCCGGTCGTCCTGCGCAACCCCGAGTCCGCGGCCGCAGTGGCCCTGCGCGGCATCTCGCGCGGCCTCGCCACCCGCTCACGCGGACTGGCCGGGCGTTCGCTCGGGCTCTCCCCCGTCGGTCGCTGACCCTCAGGTCGCGTCGACGTCGTACGGCGTCGCCCGCGACGGGTCGTGGGCCACGGGCGAGGGGTCCGCGCCGTAGCCGGTGGCCTCGTCCTCCACGTCGGGCTCGAAGAGGGCCTCGCGGACGATCCGCCGTGGGTCGTACTGGCGCGGGTCGTACTGCTTCCAGTTGATGTCGTCGAACTCGGGACCCATCTGCTCACGCAGCTGCCCCTTGGCGCCCTCGGCCATGGACCGCGCCTGGCGCACGAGCTGACCCAGCTTCGCGGCGTACTCGGGCAGGCGCTCCGGGCCGAGGATCACCACTGCCAGCACGATCAGGGCGATGAACTCCCACCCGTTGATGTCGACCACTGCGTCTCCGTTCTAGCTGCCGGACGTGCCCGACAGGGTGACTGTGACGCTGATCGTCTCATTCCCGCGCAGGACCTTCATCGGCACGGCGTCGCCGACGCTCTTGGCGCGGATCGCCACGACCAGGTCGTCGGGGCCCTTGACCGGCTTGCCGTCGAACTCGATGATGACGTCCCCGGGCTTGATGCCGGCCTTGCCCGCCGGACCGTCAGGGGTCACGGGGTTGCCGGAGGCCCCTGATCCGGAGGCGAGGATCTTGACGCCGCTGCCGGTGTACTGGCGGTCCAGGATCACGCCGATCACCGGGTGCTCGGCCTTGCCGGTCTTGATGAGCTGGGTCGCGGTCTTGACGACCTGGTCGCTAGGGATGGAGAAGCCGACCCCGATGTTGCCGGACTGCGTGTCGGTCGATCCGGGGATCCGGGCGATGGCGGAGTTGATGCCGATGACGTGGCCCTGCATGTCGAGCAGCGGCCCCCCGCTGTTGCCGGGGTTGATCGCCGTGTCCGTCTGGATGGCGTTGATGAACGACTGCTGGTCACCGTCACCACCGGGGCTCACCGGGCGGTTGAGGGCGCTCACGATGCCCGACGTGACGCTGGACTCCAGGCCCAGCGGGGCGCCGACGGCGATGACCGGGTCTCCCACGACGACGTCCTTGGACGGGCCCATGACGAGGGGCTCGAGGTCGGTGCGGCTGGTCTTGAGGACGGCCAGGTCGTAGGAGCTGTCGCGGCCCACGATGGTGGCCTGGACCTCATCGCCGTTGGACAGCTCGACGGCGATGGTGCCGCTGTCGGCGGCACTGGCGACGACGTGGTTGTTGGTGATGATGTGCCCGTCCCGGTCGAGGACGAATCCCGAGCCGGTCCCGCTACCGTCGGCGCCCTTGACCTTGATCGTCACGACACTGGGCAGCGCCTTGGCCGCGATGTTGGCGATGCTGCCCTCCGGGCGGGCGGTCGCCCCGGCGCCCACCGACGGGATCGAGGTCCCCGTGCGGTCGAGGTTGCCGAACCCGACGCGGTCGGTCGCCCCGAGCCATCCGCCGAACAGGCCGCCGAGGGTGGCGGCCACGAGCGCCGCGACCGCCGCGACGGCGACGAGCGCACCCCAGCCGGGTCCCTTCTGCTGCGGTGCGGACGTCGCGACGGGTGCGCCGCCCTGCCAGTGGCCGGGGGCGTTGGGGTAGCCGGCGTCGGCGCTGGAGGCGGAGATCGGGTCCCAGCCAGCACCGGGCGCGGGCGCTTGGGGCACGGCTGCGGCGGGGGTGGTCGTCGGCCGGCGGTCATCGGTGCCAGGCCACCCCGTCGGCTCGCTCGCCCACACCGGGCCGGGGGCCCCGGAGATCTCCTGGGTGTGCGACAGGTCGACGGGCTGGGTGCTGTCGTTCGGGACCGGGTCGGAGCCGGCCGGGGCGGCATACGCCTGCTCGGGCAGGGCGGGGTTCGGCCGGTCCTCCCGCGGGGGCGCCCACGGGTCCCACGCGGACTCGGCGGACGAGTCCGCACCGGCAGGGGAAGCAGCGGCGGCGGGGGTATCGGCGGACGAGTCCGGGACCTCCGGGTGGCCCTCGGGCCGGCCAGCATCGTGACCGGTCTGGTCGCTGGGCTGGGGACGCTCGTCGCTCATGGCGTTGATTGTGCCGAACCCGGTCGCGCCCTGCCCACGTCGGGGGCCGACGAGCTGGGCTCCGTGCTGCGCGGCGAGGTGGCGGTCGCCCCCGTCCCGAGGACCGGCACGGTGAAGGCGGCGGTGGCGAAGCCGGGCGCCGAGGGTCGGGCACGCTGCACCGTGCCAGGGGTGAGGTCGGTCGGGGTGGGCGAGGTGAGGCTGCCCCCGGTGACGACGAGGCTCCAGGCGGCCGCAGCGGTGGCACCGGCCGCGAGTCCGGCGAACACGGTCGCGCGGCGGGCGGACCGGTGCATGGCGGGAGCACCGCGGTCGACGACCGGCACCGGGGCCGACGGCACGGGCGGCACCCTCGGCAGGGACCAGGCGGAGCGGACGGCGGGCGACCCCGGTGCCTCGATCCCGCCGGGGTGGTCCGCCATCGCGAGCAGCATGCCGCGCAGGTCGCGCGAGACCTGCGGAGCCGAGGGCGAGCGCAGGGAGGCGAGGACTCGACGTTCGTCGTCCACCGCGGCGCGGCAGCAGGTGCAGGCCACCACGTGCCGGTCCCACTTCAGCAGGGTGGCAGCGTCCATGGCCCGGTCCGCGTAGGCGGTCAGGTCACCGCCCAGGCAGCGGGCGCCAGCGAGTCCGAACCTGCTCACCGCGCCCCCGGGACCGCACGCCGGATCACCGGGAGGCGGCGTCGGGAGGCAGGGACCGGGGTGCGGTCGACGTCGAGGGCGGGGCGGTCCAGGGTCGGGTCGCGGTGGGCCAGGGCCTCGCGCAGCTGGGCGCGGCCCCGGTGGATCCGCGAGCGCACCGTACCGAGCTTGACGCCCAGGGTGGTCGCGATCTCCTCGTAGGAGAGGCCCTCGATGTCGCACAGCACGACCGCCGCACGGAAGTCCGGGGAGAGCGCGTCCAGCGCCCGCTGGACGTCGTCGTCGAAGTGGGTGGCGTCGTAGGACGCCTCGGGGCCGGCCTCACGGGTGGGCAGGCGCGCTGCGCTCTCGTCGGACAGGGCGTCGAAACGGATGCGCTGCTTGCGTCGCATCTTGTCGAGGAAGACGTTGGTGGTGATGCGGTGCAGCCAGCCCTCGAAGGTCCCGGGCTGGTAGCTGTGCAGCGAGCGGAAGACGCGGATGAACACGTCGTGCGTCAGGTCCTCCGCGTCGTGCGGGTTGCCGGTGAGGCGGTACGCGAGTCGGTAGACGCGGGCAGAGTGCTGCTCGACGATCTCCTCCCACGTCGGGGGCACCCACGCGGGAGCCTCCGAGACGTCGCCGGGGACGTCCTGCCGGGCCGGGCCGATCGTGTCGGTCGCGGTCACGTCCCTCACCTCCGTCGGGGCGCCCGTTGCGGCGCTCACACCCTGCAGTCGGTCCAGACGACCGACTGCGGTAAATGGTTCCTCAACAACCTGAGCGTTTCCTGTATGCCGCGGGGCAAGAGCGGTCTGCCCGCGGCAGTAGGGTTTCCCGCATGAGTGCACAGAAGCCGGCCAGCTGGGCCTACGCCGAGGAGTTCGTCACCGAGAACGAGGTGATCGAGAGCGCCCGCCGTCGCGGCGAGGAGCTCGGCGCGACGCCGGTCGGCAACGGTGCCGGCGTGCTGCTGCGACTCCTCGCGGCGGCCGTCAAGGCTCGCTCGGTCATCGAGATCGGCACCGGCGCGGGCACCTCCGGGCTCTGGATGCTCCAGGGCATGCCCGACGACGGCATCCTCACGACGATCGACGTCGAGGCCGAGCACCAGGGCGTCGCCAAGAAGGCCTACGCCGAGGCGGGGGTCGCGCACCAGCGCACCCGGGTCATCACCGGCCGGGCCCTGGACGTCCTGCCGCGCATGACCGACGGCGCCTACGACATGGTCGTCGTCGACGGCGAGAAGAGCGAGTACCCCGAGTACGTCGACCACGCGATCCGGCTGCTCCGCTCCGGTGGCGTGCTCGTGCTCGACAACATGCTGTGGCACGACCGGGTGGCCGACCCGGCGTCCCGCGACCCGCAGACCACCGTGCTGCGCGACCTCGGCAAGCGGCTGCGCGACGACGACCGCCTGGTGCCGGCCCTGCTGCCCGTGGGCGACGGCGTGCTGGCAGCCGTCAAGCGCTGAGACGGTCGCAGCCCGCCACTCCTCGGGAGTGGCGGGCTGCGTCGTGTCCGGTGGCGGACGCTCAGGCGGTCCCGGGCCCGGGACCGCGTCGGAAGTGCTCGGGGCCCTCGGCGATCGCCACCACCTCGAACGGCTCCATGAGGATCGGCGCGGACCCGATGATCGAGCTGCCCGCGGACTCCGCAGCCGTCTCGGCGAACTCCTTGAGGAAGTCGTCGCGGTAGACCTGCTGGTCGAAGACGTAGGTGCCCTCGAACCACTGGCCCTCGACCATCCGCCAGGTCTTGAACGCCAGGCCGTCGAGGAACATGAACCTGGCCATCGACGTCCCGACGACGTAGTCCCGCAGCGACGACGCGACGTCCTCGGGAGCCTGCTCCAGGGACCAACGCACCGACAACCCGTATCCCGCGTTCATGCCATCTCCTCCAGCCAGGTCAGCAGCAGGCGGGCACCGAAGCCCGTCCCACCCTTGGTGAAGAGCCCGCGGTCGACGTCGGAACGACCCACCCCGGCGATGTCGAGGTGCGCCCAGCGTCGCTCGCCCACGAACTCGCGCAGGAACAATGCTGCCGTGATCGAGCCGGCGCCGACAGGAGTGCCCGCGATGTGGTTGATGTCGGCCACGACGCTGTCGAGCGCGAAGCGGTAGTCCTCGACGAGCGGGAACGGCCACAACAGCTCACCGGTCGCCTGACCTGCGGCCACGAGAGCCTCCGTGAGCGCGTCGTCGTTGGCGTAGACGGGGGCCATGGTGCGGCCCAGGGCGACGCGGGCCGCACCGGTGAGGGTGGCGATGTCGAGCAGCACGTCAGGCTCGAGGTGGGCGTCGGCGTAGGCGAGCGCGTCGGCCATGACGATCCGGCCCTCGGCGTCGGTGTTGCCGATCTCGACGGTGCGGCCCGCCATACATCGTGATGACGTCGGAGGGCCGGTAGGAGCCGCCGCCCACGGCGTTCTCGGCCAGCGCCAGCAGCCCGGTGACGCGCACCGGCAGGTCGAGCTCGGCACAGGCCGCGAGGACGGCGAGCACGACGGCCGACCCGGACATGTCGGTCTTCATCGCGAGCATGCCCTCGGCCGGTTTGATGTCCAGGCCACCGGTGTCGAAGGTGATGCCCTTCCCCACCAGCACGACGTGCGGGGTGTCTGCCGTCGCACCCTTCGGTGCGTGCGACAGCTCGACCAGACGTGGCGGCGTCGCCGACCCGGACCCGACGGCGAGCAGCCCGCCGAAACCCTGCGCCTTCAGGTCCCGGTCGGTCCAGACCTTGACGCCCAGCCCGGCCCGCCGGCCGATGGTGCGGGCCTGCGCGGCCAGCCACGCGGGGTTCTTGGTGTTGGAGGGCACCACGGCCAGGTTGCGCGCCAGCATCGTGGCCCGGGCACGGGCCAGCGCGCTCCGACGGACGTCGTCGTCGTGGTCACCGACCAGGGTGACCTCGGCCGCGGGCGGGGTCGTGGGCTTCGCGTTGGCGCCGAGCCAGCGTGGGGAGGCATACCCGCCCAGGGCGATGCCCTCGACGAGGGCCGACTGACCTCGGGAACCCAGACCGGGAAAGGCCACGACGATGTGGGAGCGTCCTCGACCGGCTCGCCCGACGGCGGCGCCCGCCGAACGGAGGGCGGCCGGGTCGGCGTCGCCGACACCGACCAGCAGCACGGTCCGGGCTGCACGGTCCCCCGGCACCAGGGCGATGCGGGTCGTGGCGCCGGGCTCGCTCGACGGCTCGTGGGCGGCCTGCACCTCGGCCACGTCGAGACCGACGACCTGCAGCGACGCGGCGACGGCCTCTCCCGACGCCAGCCCGTCGCGGTGGACGGGGACCGCCAGGACGAGGTCAGTCGGGTCCAGGTCGGCCAGGACGTCTGCGATGGGCTCGGACCGGACGGACCAGGTGCTGGATGCGGGGTCGAGCAGTTCAGGGGCGGGCACGCCCCGACCATACCCACCTGCCCGGGGCGAGGGGCATGGCCCCGGGCAGGGGGGCAGGGTCGGCGAAGGGTGCGGCGCGCCCCTCCCCGCACGGACGAGGACCCCCTCAGGCTGGTGCCGGAAGAGGTCCTCGGAAGGTGGTGCCCGGTGCTACTTGAGGCCCTCGCAGTTGTCGATGGCCTCGCCCAGCTCACGAACCTCGGCGGGGGTCATCTCGACGACGAGGCGCCCACCACCCTCGAGGGGCATGCGCAGCACGATGCCGCGACCTTCCTTGGTCACCTCGAGCGGGCCGTCGCCAGTCCTCGGCTTCATTGCCGCCATGGGTGTGTCCCTTCCATTTGGCGTGGTGTGTTGCTGGGCACGCGGGTCCACGCCAGTGCTTGAGTTCCACCCCGTGCGTGCCAGATTTGCTCCATTATCCCGTGAACCTGCTCACAGGCGAAATCCGGGTCGGGAGGAGGCCCGGGGTGGCTGGGCGCCTGCAGGGCATGATGTCCGACATGACCCAGAGCCCTGCCGCGCCGCAGCCCCCGAACGAGCCCGTCGTCGTCGAGCGCGAGGGCGCCGTCGCCACGGTCCGGCTCAACCGGCCCGAGGCGATGAACTCGCTCGACACGCCCACCAAGGAGGCGCTGCTGGCCGCCCTCGACCGACGTCGCCCAGGACACCGGGGTCCGCTGCGTCGTGCTCACCGGCAGCGGCCGGGCCTTCTGCGTCGGGCAGGACCTCAAGGAGCACATCCGGCTGCAGCAGAGCGACGACGACTCGCTGTGGGAGACCGTCCCCAAGCACTACAACCCCATCGTCGAGCTGCTGACGACGATGAACAAGCCCGTCGTCGCCGCCCTGAACGGCGTCGCCGCCGGCGCCGGCGCGGCGTTCGCGATCGCTGCCGACTTCCGGGTCATGGTCGACACCGCCGGCTTCAACCTCGCCTTCGCGGGGATCGCGCTGTCCTGCGACTCGGGTTCGTCGTGGAGCCTCACGCGGCTCGTGGGTCCGGCCGCGCCAAGGAGCTGCTGCTCCTGCCCCGCACCGTCCCTGCCGACGAGTGCCTGTCCCTCGGCCTGGTCACCCGGGTCGTCACGGCCGACGAGCTCGACGACCGCGGTGCACGAGCTGGCCACGAGGCTCGCCTCCGGCCCGACGCTGGCCTACGGCTCGATCCGTCAGGCGGTCGCCTTCGCGCCGGGCACGGGCTGAGCGAGTCGCTGGAGCGCGAGGGCGAGCTACATGGCCCTCACCGGGGCCAGCTCGGACCACAAGGCTGCGGTCGACCGCGTTCCTCGCCAAGGAGAAGCCGACCTTCACCGGCACCTGATGCGTCCGGCCCGTCGACCCGCCCGCATCAGGGCGGGGCGGCGGCCCACGGCGTGTAGGTCAGCAACGTGCAGGTGAACCAGAACAGCCCGCCGAGCAGGACGACCGCGACGATCGCGACCCGGCGGCGCCAGTGCAGCGACGACGCGTTCCCCGGTCGAGGTGCGCATCGCGACCGAGGCGACCAGGGCCGCGATCGGGAAGTCGAGCAGCAGGAAACGCCACATGCTCGTGATCGGCCGCACCACGGCCAGGAGGTAGAGCGGGTAGGCCAACGCCCAGACCCTCAGCTCGATCGCCAGCCACCGCCCGTGGCGACCCAGGATCAGGGCGATGTATGTCGCGACGAGGCCGACGAGGACGCCCACCCCCACGAGTCCGTGGGCGTCCCAGGCCCAGGCCAGCCACAGCACGAAGGGTCCCGACTCCGGCCGCTGTCCCCAGGCGGCCTGGACGTCGAAGAACGCCATCGGCAGGCCGCTGGCGATGCCGACGACGACGGGCCACGCGATCGAGGACGCCCCTGTGGCGACGAGCATCAGGGCGGCCGTCGTGCGCTGCCCACCCAAGGGCCTCGTCCCGGCTGTCCGGTCCTCGCGCCACCGCAGCACGAGGTGGGCGATGGCGGCGCAGGCGATCGCCGGCGCCGCGGCCCGGGTGAACCCCAGGGCGATGGTCACCAGGGCCACCAGCGCGTACTGACGTCGCATCAGCAGCAGCAGCGACCCCGCGATGAGCACCCCGGCGAGCGCCTCGGTGTAGGGCATCACGAGCACCGCCGTCGCCGGGTAGAGGCACCAGAGGGCCCCGGCCACCAGGGCCAGTCGCTCGCGGGCTGGTTGCGGCGCGGCGTGCACGGCGAAGTTGAAGCACTTCCACACCAGGACGGCGCACCCCGCCCCGAGGACGAGGTTGAGCCCCACGGCAGCCACCTCGAAGGGCAGCCCGGTGAGCATCAGGACCCGCACCAGCATCGGGAACGCCGGGTAGAAGGCCCACGCGCTGTAGGTCAGCAGCCCGGTGTCGGGGTCGGCCGGAAGTGGCACGGGGTAGCCGTCCTGCGCGACCCGGCGGTACCAGACGCCGTCCCACCCTCCGAGGATGTCGCCGACGGTGGGGTCGAGGTGACCCACCCCGGCCGGTGTCTGGAACCACGTCGCGGCGACCGCCATGGCGAGGAACGTGATGACCCGCGTGGCGGCATACCAGAGGAGCAGGAAGGCGACCGGGCGTCGCAGCGCCCAGCCTGCGGCGGCGCTGCGTCCCTTCGACGTGAGGAGTGACGGCACGGTGCGGGCGCGGGCGGTGTCGGTCACGGCGGGTAGTCCGAGGGCGGGTGGTAGACGAGCAGCTTCCAGATCCAGGCCACCTGACCCACCATCCCCGCGGCCACGAGGAACCCGACCCGCACCGTGAGGTAGCGGGCGGTTCGCTCGAGCCAGCCACCGCCGAGGATGACGACGAGCAGCGGGAACAGCGGCAGTGCGTAGCGGAAGATGCTCGTGAAGGGGTCGAGGACCACGGCGAGGTAGGCGGGGTAGATCAGGCACCAGGCCCGCAGCTCCGGACCGAGCCGGGTCGCCCACGGACCGCAGGTGAGCACCACGAGGGTCGTGACCAGGACGGCCAGGCCCACGGGACCGTAGACCGCGGCCCCGTGGAAGTCGCGAAAGGCCCACTGCGACATGCCGAACCACGGCTTGAGCGGTGTGATCTGTCCGCCGGCGCGCCACGCGGCCATGGTGTCGGTGTAGGCGGTGCGCGAGCCGGTGACCTGCCAGGCGACGAGCGGCCAGAGCACCGCGCCCACCGCGGACACGCCCAGGGCGGCGAGCGCCGCGACGAGCTCACCGCGGGTGACGCTCTGCTCGCGCCGCCGGCGCCACAGCAGGTAGACCGCCACCGCCACGACCCCGACGACCGGGACCGCGATCGGCCGGGTCAGGCCGAGCAGCAGGGACAGGCCCGCCACCATCCCCCAGCTGCGCCGGACCAGGGCCCACAGCAGCCCGCACAGGACGAGCATCGCCAGCGACTCGGTGTAGGCGAGCTGGAGCGAGACCGCGGCCGGGAAGGCCGCCCAGACGGCGACGGCCCCCAGGGCGACCCTGTCACCCACCTTCTCGGCCAACAGCTTGGCCATGAGGATGCTGGCACCCAGACCGGCCGACGAGCGCCAGGGTGGAGGCGACGACCGGGAACCCCAGGCCCGTGACAGCCATGAGCATGCGCGGACAGCAGGGGGAAGAGCGGGTAGAACGCCCAGGCGTTCTGGGCGACGCGCCCGCTATGGGGGTCAATCGGTAGGTGGGTGGGGTAGCCGACCTCGGCGACGTGCCGGTACCAGCTGCCGTCCCAGAGCACCGTCATGTCGATGGGCTCGACGGTCGGGCCGGTCCAGTCCGGCATGACGACCTGCTCGCGACTGGCCAGCACCAGCAGCAGCGCGGACACGGCGCGCAGCGCCAGATAGGTCAGCCCCACCTTCACGGTCAGGGCCCGGACGGTCACCGACCGCGTCATGACCGGCTCCGCGCCGACCGGGGTCCCCGGCCCGCGCGGTGGCAGCCAGCCACGTGGTCGTCGACGAGTCCGCACGCCTGCATCGCGGCATACATCGTCGTGGGGCCGACGAAGACGAAGCCCGACTTCTTCAGCGCCTTGGCGAGGGCGACGCTCTCGGGTGAGGTGGCGCGGAAGTCCTTCGCCGACTGCGGCGGGGTGTGCTCGACCGGTGCGTGCGACCAGACGAGGGCGTCGAGACCCCCGCGCTCGCGCAGGGCCAGGACCGCTGCGGCGTTGTGGATCGCGGCATTCACCTTGAGCCGGTTGCGGACGATGCCGGGGTCGTTCATGAGGCGCTCGCGGTCACGGTCGTCGAAGCCCGCGACGGTCTCGGCGTCGAAACCGGCGAAGGCTTCCCGGAACGACTCCCGCTTGCGCAGGATGGTGAGCCACGAGAGCCCGGACTGGAACGCCTCGAGGGTGAGGCGTTCGTACAGCGCCTGCTCACCGTGGACGGGGACGCCCCACTCGGTGTCGTGGTAGTCGAGGTAGTCGGCCGTGGACCCCGCCCAGGCACAGCGTGGGACGCCGTCCTCCCCGACGACCAGCCCGGTCACCGGGGTGACCGGGCTGCTGGCGGTGCGGCAGGCGCCTGGGGCGTGGCCGCCGCCCGCGCGAGCATGGCATCGACCGCCCGGCCGTAGAGCCAGGTGCTGGCCCGGTCCAGGACCGGGGCGAAGAACCGCTTGAAGGGCATGGGGCGCACGACGACGTCCTCGACCCAGTCGAGCCGGGAGCCCGCGTTCGGCTCGGGGGTGATGGTGATCTCGGCCCAGCCACCGAGCAGGCGACCGGTCTTGACGATCCGGAACACCGCAGGGACCGCCTGATCACCCGACACCGGCGGGTCCCACTGCGTCACGAGCATCGAGTCGGAGAAGGCCAGCGGCCCGATCCCGCTGATCCCGGCGAACCCCCACCCGAGCCGGGGTGCGCCGTCGTCGGTCACCATCCGCGTCATCGGCATCCAGTCGCCGTAGCCGGCGAAGTCGGTGACAACGTCCCACACCGCGGCGGGGCTGGCCGAGGTGTGCCGGGTGAGATGCAGCGTGCCCACGGGCTCAGCGCCCCGAGTCGCTGTGGCTCTCGAGCTCGGCGATCCGGGCCTGGAGCCGGTCGAGGACGGCGTCGACCTGGTCCATCCGGTAGCCGCGCAGGGCCGTGTCGAAGCGCACCGAGGAGATCTCGTCGGACGCGAAGCCCGCGGACAGGGTGGGCTCGCTCTGGGTGGTCGTCGCTTCCGACATCGGGTCGTAGCCGAGCCGACCGGTCACGAGCGCGGCGAACGCGCCGACGAGCAGCACGGCGACGACGGTGAAGAAGACCCAGATCACGGGGCTGATCGTCGCATGAACTGCTGCGAGCGTCCTATTCAGCCCGCCGTGTGCAGGCCACGGAGGTCCTCACCGGCGGACGCCGGGGCGATCGCACTGCGGGCCAGCATCTCCACCACAGCCGGGACGTCCTCGACGAGGAGTCTGACCGTCGCCTTGCACACCGTGTCCTGCCAGATCGACAGCACGACCCGGCCGCTCTCCGGGTGGCCGGAGATGCGCAGCGTCCGGCCGCTGACGTCACGTCCGACGACGACGTCGCCGTGCCTCGGGATCGGCGAGATGTTCACGCCTCCATCATCACCGTCGCCGGTGCGGGAGTCCATGGCTCACTCGGGCCGCTTCGGGACCACCGCCTGGTCGGCGGAGGTGACGAGGCGGACGGCCTCGTCCACGTCATCGGTGAGGTGCAACAGGTCGATGTCCTTCTCGTTCACCGTGCCGGCCTCGAGCACCGTGCCGCGGAGCCACTCCAGCAGGCCACCCCAGTACTCGGTGCCCATGAGGACGATCGGGAACGAGGTGACCTTGCGCGTCTGAACGAGGGTCACCGCCTCGAAGAGCTCGTCGAGCGTGCCGAAGCCGCCGGGCAGCACGATGAACCCCTGGGCGTACTTGACGAACATGGTCTTGCGGGCGAAGAAGTAGCGAAAGTTGACGCCGAGGTTCACGTGCTCGTTGAGGCCCTGCTCGAAGGGCAGCTCGATCCCCAGCCCCACCGAGGCGCCCCCCGCCTCGACGGCTCCACGGTTGGCAGCCTCCATCGCGCCCGGCCCACCGCCGGTGATGACGGCATACCCGGCCTCGACGAGGGCACGACCCACCTTGGTCCCGAGCTCGTAGAACGGGGTGCCGGGCCTGGTGCGCGCCGAGCCGAACACGCTCACGGCCGGGCCGAGCTCGGCGAGCGCGCCGAAGCCCTCGACGAACTCGCTCTGGATGCGCATCACCCGCCACGGGTCGGTGTGCAGCCAGTCGCTCGGGCCGCGGCTGTCGAGCAGCCGCTGGTCGGTCGTGGTCCCGGGCACCCGCGAACCGCGCAGGGTGACCGGACCCGTGTGGTAGTCGTAGTCCCGGTGGCTGTGGTCCGGCTCGCCGTCCGGCGTCCGGGAGCGCTCGGTGGCCTCCGCGGTCTGCGTCGTCTCGGGCTGCATGTCGTGGCTCACGCGCCCAAACCTACGCGAGCCCGTTTCCGTCGCGAGCTGGGCTGGCGCGGCCAGCTCGGCCAGCTTCGCGAGCTAGGCGAGCCAGCGCAGCAGGGCCGCCTCGGCGGAGACCAGCTGCGAGACGGGGCAACGCTCGTCGTCGTGGTGGGCCAGGTTGGGGTCACCCGGCCCGAAGTTCACGGCGGCGATGTCCATCGCCGAGAAGCGGGCCACGTCGGTCCAGCCCTCCTTGGCGATCACGGGCAGGCCCAGCGCCTCGACGAAAGCCTTGGCGGCGGGCAGGTGCAGGCCCGGGCGGGCGCCCGCGGCGTTGTCGAGCTCGACCAGGTCGTAGCCCTCGAACACCTCGGCGACATGGGCGAGCGCGACCTTGGGCGTCTTGTCGGGGGCGTAGCGGTAGTTGACCGTCACCACGCACTCGTCAGGGATGACGTTGCCGGCGATGCCGCCGCGGATGCCCGTCGCGTTGAGGGCCTCGTGGTAGTCCAGCCCGTCGACCGTCACCGTGGCCGGCTCGTATGCCGTGAGGCGGCTCAGCACGTCGGCGGCGGCGTGGATGGCGTTGCGCCCGTTCCACGGCCGCGCCGAGTGCGCCGCGACACCGTGGGCGGTCACGTCGACACGGAGCGTGCCCTTGCAGCCCCCCTCGACCTGGCTGGCGGTGGGCTCGAGCAGGACCGCGAAGTCGGCGTCCTCGATGAGCTCGGGGCGCTGCTGCTGCACGTGCAGCAGGCCGTTGTGCTCGCTGTCGATCTCCTCGCCCTCGTAGAAGACGAAGGTGAGGTCGCGGCTGGGCTCGGTGACGAGCGCGGCCTTGAGCTGGACGGCGACGCCACCCTTCATGTCGACCGTGCCGCGGCCCACGAGCTCGTCACCCTCCCGGCGGGTCGGCAGGTTGGCGGGCTCCCGCGTCAGCGGCACCGTGTCGATGTGACCTGCGAGGACGACCCGCTCCGCACGCCCGAGCTCGGTCCGTGCCACGAGGGAGTTGCCGATGCGGGTGACCGTGAGGTGCTCGAGCGGCGCCAGGGCCTGCTCGATGGCGTCGCAGACCCGCTTCTCATCCAGGCTGACGGACTCGATGTCGCACAGCGCTGCCGTCAGCGTCACGACGTCGGCGGACAGGTCGAGGGGGGCGGGGTCGTCGAGGTGGTTCGCCATGGACACGACCCTATCCAGCGTCTCGGGCAGCCGACTCGCTCCCCTAGGCTTGGCACCATGAGCAGTGAGCGCAGCGCATGGGGTTTCGGCCTCGCCACGACGACCGTCGACGGTGTCGTCCTCGACACCTGGTACCCCCAACCCGCGCTCGGCCCGCGGCCCGCCGGGGCCGGCGCGCCCGAGGAGCTGCAGGCCCTCGTGGGGGCCGACGAGCTGCGTCGGGTCCGCCGCGTGGTCGTCTCGGTCGAGATCGACCTGGACGCGGCTCCGGCCGACGCCTCCGACGCATACCTGCGACTCCACCTGCTGTCGCACTGCCTCGTCGAGCCGAACAGCATCAACCTCGACGGCATCTTCGGTGTCCTCACGAACGTCGTGTGGACCACCCAGGGCCCTTGTGCCGTCGACGGTTTCGAGCTGACCCGAGCGCGTCTTCGGCTGCGTGGCACCGTCAACGTCCTCGGCATCGACAAGTTCCCCCGGATGGTCGACTACGTCGTGCCGACGGGGGTGCGCATCGCCGATGCCGACCGCGTGCGACTCGGGGCACACCTCGCGCCGGGCACCACGGTCATGCACGAGGGCTTCGTCAACTACAACGCCGGCACTCTCGGCAGCTCCATGGTCGAGGGACGCATCTCCCAGGGCGTCGTCGTCGGTGACGGCTCCGACATCGGCGGCGGCGCGTCCACCATGGGCACCCTGTCGGGCGGCGGCACCGAGCGTGTCCGCGTCGGCGAGCGCTGCCTGCTCGGCGCGGAGGCGGGCCTCGGCATCGCCCTCGGTGACGACTGCGTCGTCGAGGCGGGGCTCTACCTCACCTCCGGCACCAAGGTCACGCTGGCCGACGGCCGTGTGGTCAAGGCCCGTGAGCTCTCCGGCCAGGACAACCTGCTGTTCATCCGCAACTCGGTCACCGGCACCGTCGAGGCCAAGGCCCGCGACGGTCACGGCATCGTGCTCAACTCCGCCCTGCACGCGAACGACTAGCCGTGGCCCGCAGCAAGAGCAGGAACGGCCGCGTCCACCACGAGCACCGCAGGCGGTCGCGCACCCGTCGCGTCGTCACCCGGATCGTGCTGGTGCTTTTCGCGATCGGCATCATCGGCGGCGGCTGGCTGGCCCTGCAGGGCACGCTGCGCAACCTCGGCGGCCCGAAGTGCCAGGCCACCGCGCTGGGAGCCAGCGTGGACTTCGACCCGAGCCAGACGGCATACGCGGCCACCATCGCCGCCGTGGCCGAGAAGCGCGGGCTTCCCGCGCGCGCCAGCACCATCGCGATCGCCACGGCGATCCAGGAGTCCAAGCTGCGCAACCTCGCCTACGGCGACCGCGACTCCGTCGGCCTCTTCCAGCAGCGTCCCAGCCAGGGGTGGGGCACCGAGAAGCAGATCCTCGACCCGGTCTACGCGAGCAACAGGTTCTACGACGCCCTGGTGAAGATCAAGGGCTACGAGCAGATGCGCATCACCGAGATCGCCCAGAAGGTGCAGCGGTCCGCCTACCCCGAGGCGTATGCCGAGCACGAGCAGGAGGGTCGCCTGCTCGCCTCCAACCTGAGCGGACACTCCCCCGGTGGTCTCGGGTGTCGTCTCGACGACGCCACCGACGGGACGCCCAGCGACCTGAAGGCGGCCCTGTCGAAGGAGCTCGGCATCTCGAGCACGGTCAGCGGTCGGGTGCTCACGGTCAGGGCGGACTCCGAGCGACGGGCGTGGAGTGCAGGGTCGTTCGCCGTCGCCAAGGCGGCGCAGTACGGCGCGACGAAGGTCCGCGTCGGCTCCAAGGAGTGGACCCGCACCCGCGACACCGACGGCTGGACGTGGAAGGCCGTGAAGGGCGGCTCAGCGAGCACCGTCACCGTCACCTTCGCCACCGCCAGCTGACCTTCGGCCGCTGGGCCAGCGCGTTCAGTCACACCCGCCCGCCCGCCCCGGCTGGGCGCGCCGGCTTGGCCAGCGCGCTCAGTGAGCGCGAAGTGTCGGCATTCCGCGCGAATGGCGACACCTTGCGCTCACTGAGCGCGGGCGAGCCACGCGGCCTGTGGATGAGCGAGGTCGCCGGAAGGCCCTGACGCTTCCCGAGCCCTGGGCGTGGTCGCACCTGACCGCAGCCCGGCTCTACCGGCTTCCGCTGCCGAGCCGGTGGTCCCCGCTCGAACCCCTCCACGTGCTGCGACCCACCGCTTCGACCCAGGTCCGTCGTCCGGGCGTGGTCGGACACCGCGGCCTGGAGCTGCGCGAGCTCGTCGAGCTGCGCGGCCACCGCGTGACCTCCGAGGCGTGGACGTGGGCGGACCTCGCCTGCGTGGACGGCGTCTCGTGCACCGACCTCGTCATCGCGGGCGACGCGTTCGTTGCTCGCGTGCCTCACCTGCTGCCGGACCTGCGCTCGATCGCTTCCGGCAGGTCGGTCCGCCGAGGGGTCCGCGCGCTGCGCCGGGCGGCGGGACTGCTTCGGGTGGGTGTCGGTTCGCCGATGGAGACCAGGGCGCGCCTCGTCTTCGTCGAGGCCGCGCTCCCCGAGCCGGAGCTCAACGGCGTCATCAGCGACGAGGGCGGCCAGTTCGTCGCCCGCGCCGACTTCGTGTGGCGCCAGGCCGAGGTGGTCGTGGAGTACGAGGGCGACCACCACCGCACCGATCGTCGCCAGTGGCAGTCCGACATCGCCCGCACCCGGCTGCTCGAGGCGTCGGGGTGGAAGGTCATCAGGATCACCGCGGCCGACCTGGCCGACCCCCGCCTGCGACGCGAGCTGCTGCGCTCGTTGCGCGGCCTGCTCGCCTGAACCCCGCGCTCAGTGAGCGCGAAGTGTCGCCAACACCGCGCCATACCGACCCTTTGCGCTCACTCAGCGCAACGAAGGGGTGGGTGCGGGTATGGCGCGAGTGGGTCAGCGGGCGCTGAAGTCCACGTAGTCGCGCTCGGTGGCGCCGGTGTAGATCTGGCGCGGGCGGCCGATCTTGGTCTGCGGGTCCTCGATCATCTCGCGCCACTGGGCGATCCAGCCGGGGAGGCGGCCGAGGGCGAAGAGGACGGTGAACATCTTGGTCGGGAAGCCCATGGCCTTGTAGATGAGGCCGGTGTAGAAGTCGACGTTGGGGTAGAGCTTGCGCTCCACGAAGTAGTCGTCCTCGAGGGCGCGCTGCTCGAGCTGGAGCGCGATGTCGAGGAGCGGGTCCTTGACGCCGTTCTTGTTGATGATGGTGTCGGCGGTCTTCTTGATGATCGCGGCGCGCGGGTCGTAGTTCTTGTAGACCCGGTGGCCGAAGCCCATCAGCTTGACCCCGTCCTCCTTGTTCTTGACCTTGCGGACGAACGCGTCCACGTCGCCGCCGTCGGCCTGGATCTGGGCCAGCATCTCGAGCACGGCCGAGTTGGCACCACCGTGCAGGGGCCCGGACAGCGCGTGGATGCCGGCGGAGACCGAGTTGAACAGGTTGGCCTGGGCGGAGCCGACGAGGCGGACCGTCGAGGTCGAGCAGTTCTGCTCGTGGTCGGCGTGCAGGATGAGCAGCAGGTCGAGCGCCTTGACCATGTCGTCGTCGAGGTCGTAGGGCTCTGCGGGGAAGCCGAAGGTCATGCGCAGGAAGTTCTCGGTGACCGACAGGGAGTTGTCGGGGTAGAGGAACGGCTGGCCGACCGACTTCTTGTAGGCGTAGGCCGCGATCGTCGGCAGCTTGGCCAGCAGGCGCACGGTCGAGATCTCGACCTGCTCCTTGTCGAACGGGTCCAGGCTGTCCTGGTAGAAGGTGCCGAGCGCGGAGACCGCGGACGACAGCACCGGCATCGGGTGGGCGTCGCGCGGGAAGCCGCCGAAGAACGCCTTGAGGTCCTCGTGCAGCAGGGTGTGGCGACGGATCTTGGAGTCGAAGTCGTCGAGCTCGGCCTGCGTCGGCAGCTCGCCGTAGATGAGGAGGTAGGAGACCTCGAGGAAGCTCGACTTCTCGGCGAGCTGCTCGATCGGGTACCCGCGGTAGCGCAGGATGCCCTGGTCGCCGTCGATGAAGGTCACCGCACTGTTGCACGAGGCCGTGTTGACGAACCCGATGTCGAGGGTGGTGTTGCCGGTCTCCTTCATCAGCTTGCTGATGTCGTAGCCGTCATTGCCCTCGGCGGCCTTGATCAGCGGGAGGTCGAGCTCCTTGTCACCGGCCTTCAACGTGGCGCCGGTGGATCCGTCCTTGCTCATGCGTAACCATCCTCAAAAGTCGCGGGGCGGGCACCCTCACACCGCGTGCCTCGCACTTCTCGACGCTACCCCAGAACACCATGCCGCCGTAAAACGGGGCCGTCAGGAATGCAGTCTGGCGGCAGCGGCCGCGATCCGCTCGTCGGTCGCCGTCAGCGCGATCCGCACATGCTCACGACCGGCGTGGCCGTAGAACGTGCCTGGTGCCACGAGGATCCCGCGGGAGGCGAGCGCGTCGACCGTGGCCCACGCGTCCTCCCCCCGGGTGGCCCAGAGATAGAGACCGGCGTCGGAGTGGTCGACCCGCAGCCCGAAACCCTCGACCGCCGTACGCAGCGTGGCGCGGCGCGCTGCGTACCTCGCCTTCTGCTCGGCGACGTGGGCGTCGTCGGCCAGCGCGGCCGTGACGGCCTGCTGCACCGGCCACGGCACGATCATGCCGGCGTGCTTGCGCACCTCGAGCAGCCGGCGCACCAGCGCCACGTCGCCGGCGACGAACGCCGCGCGGTAGCCCGCGAGGTTGGACTGCTTGCTCAGGGAGTAGACCGCGAGCAGGCCCTTGTGGCTGCCTCCGCATACGCGTGGGTCGAGGATGCTCGGCGTCGTCGGCTCGGTGGAGTCGGTGCGCCAGTCGAGCTCGGCGTAGCACTCGTCGGAGGCGACGACGACCCCGTGCTGGCGCGACCACGCGACCACCTTGGCGAGGTGGTCGATCCCCAGGACGCGACCGGTCGGGTTGCTGGGACTGTTGAGCCACAACAGTTTCGGCGTGGTCGCCGCAGTGAGGGGGCCGAGGGCGTTGAGGCCGTCGACGACCTGGGGCGTCGCTCCCGCGAGGCGCGCACCAACGTCGTAGGTCGGGTAGGCGATGCCGGGGAAGCCCACGACGTCACCAGCCCCCAGGCCGAGCAGGGTGGGCAGCCAGGCGACGAGCTCCTTGGATCCCACCGTCGGCATGACGCCGTCGGGGTCGAGGTCCGGTACGCCGCGCCGGCGGGCGAACCATGAGGTCACCGCCTCCCGCAGGGCCGGGGTGCCGTAGGTCTGCGGGTAGCCGGGTGCGTCGGCCGCGGCGCGCAGGGCGTCCTGCACGACGCCGGGCGTGGGGTCGACCGGGGTCCCGACGGACAGGTCGACGATCCCGCCCGAGACAGAGCTCGCCCGCTCCTTGTACGGAGCGAGCGAGTCCCAGGGGAAGTCAGGCAGAGCCCGCAGGCCCGTCACGCCGGGCTCACTCGTCGTGGGGCTGAGGAGGCAGGTCGGCGATGAGCGGGTGGTCCTTGGGAATCAGACCGAGCTTGGCGGCCCCGCCGGGGCTGCCGAGGTCGTCGAAGAACTCGACGTTCGCCTTGTAGTAGTCGGCCCACTGCTCCGGGGTGTCGTCCTCGTAGTAGATCGCCTCGACGGGGCAGACGGGCTCACACGCGCCGCAGTCCACGCACTCGTCGGGGTGGATGTAGAGGGACCGCTCACCCTCGTAGATGCAGTCGACGGGACATTCCTCGATGCAGGCCTTGTCCTTGAGGTCAACGCAAGGCTGGGCGATCACGTACGTCATGGCGACATACTATGCGGCCCATGTCAGCAGACGTGCGCAGGATCGCCCTGGGGTCCCGAGTGGTGGTCAGGTGGCGGCTGGACGAGCCGGACCGCACCTCCGGCGCCACCCTGACCGACAGCGTCGGGGTGCTGCGCGCGCGTGACGACGAGCAGCTCGTGGTCGAGACCTCCAAGGGTCCGGTGAGCATCGAGCTGGGTCGCGTGACCGCCGCCAAGGTGGTCCCCCCGAGGCCTTCCCGTCGCGGCGCTCCCCACCTGGCCCTGACGATCGAGGACCTCCAGCGGGTGATGGTCCCCGCCTGGGGAGCCGTCGAGCGCGGCAGCCTCGGCGACTGGGTGCTGCGCGCGTCGGCCGGGTACACCCAGCGCGGCAACTCGGTGGTCCCGGTCGGCAGCCCCGGACGACCTCTCGACGCGGCGGTCGAGGACGTGGAGCACTGGTATGCCGCCCGCGACCTGCCCGCGAAGTTCGCCCTCGCCGGTCCGGAGGGTTTCGACCCGTCGGACGACCCGCTCGGGGCGCTGCTGGTCGCCCGTGGCTACACGGCCGGCAGCCGCACCCTCAACCTCACGGCGGCGCGCGAGACCATCGCTACCGCAGACCCCGGGGGCCCGGTCGTGACGATCGTCGACCAGCTGACGCCCGGGTGGCTGGAGAGCTACCACCGCACACGCGCCACCGTGCCGGGCGCCACGGAGGCCGTGCTGCGCGACGGACCCCGGGTCCTCTTCGGGAGCATCAGCCCCGGCGGTGGCCTGTCCCAACAGCTCGGCCTGCGAGCTGCGGACGCGGCGGGGACGAGGCCGATCGCCTTGGCACGACTCGGGATCGGCGCCGGATGGGGCGGTCTCGGCGCGGTCTGGACCGATCCGGCATACCGGGGGCGGGGCCTGGCCGCCCACCTCACCGCCCGCCTGGCCGTGGCACTGCGCGACGAAGGGGTGTCGCTCATGCACCTCCAGGTCGAGCACGACAACGAGGCGGCGATCCGGCTCTACCGCAAGCTCGGGTTCGCCGTGCACTCGTCGTACGTGTACCTGACCGCACCCCACCCCGCTTCCCCGCACCCCACTTCCCCGCACCTCGCCTCCCCGCAAACCGGTGGCGCAGCAGCGGGGCCGGCAGGGACAGTGGCGCCATGACCTCACGCATCTCCCACACGTCGATCGACTCCCACGACGCCCACGCCCAGTCCGTCTGGTGGGCCGACGTCCTGGGCTTCCGCGAGGACCCGCGCGACCCGAACCTGCCCGGCCACGAGGAGTGCATGATCTTCTCCGCCGACGGGCGGCAACGGGTGCTGTTCATCGAGGTGCCGGAGGGCAAGACGGTCAAGAACCGCGTCCACTTCGACCTGTGGCCGACCGACCGCACGATGGACGAAGAGGTCCAGCGGCTCCTCGACGCCGGCGCCACCCTGGTCCACGACCTGCGCGACCAGCACGGGCCGGGCACGGGGTGGGCGACGCTGGCCGATCCCGAGGGCAACGAGTTCTGCGTGCTGCGCAGCGAGTCCGAGCGACCCGATCCCTACGCCCACCTCGTGAGCTGACAGGCGCCCGGTCCGTCCCCCGCGCCGGATCAGCCCCGGCGGGTCAGCCGGGGTGGGTCAGCCGTGGGTGCAGGTGACGTCGTCCTCGGGGATGTAGTGCGTGTCGAACTGGGAGGTGCGGATGGTCTTCCCCGCCTTCATGAAGATCCGGCTGACCGTCACGTCGAACCCCGGGGTCGGCGTCTGGAGGACGCACCCCGCGGAGCCGTCGACGATCTTCTTCGGCTGCACGACGTTGCGCCGCGGACCCTTCACCGCCTTCACGTCCCACACCTTGGTCCCGTAGAAGGTGACCGTGACGGCGCTTCCCTTGACGTAGGACTGGATGAGGATGCCGTACCCGGTGTCGTTGGTGAAGCGGTTGTCGACGTCCGGCCAGGAGATCGTCGCCTCGCGCCCCTCGGGGTACCGCGAGATGTAGAAGCTGTGGGGGTGGTGCTCCTCGATCTTGGCCCCGGAGAAGAAGATCGCGTTGAACAGCGTCGTCGACAGCTGGGAGATGCCGCCGCCGTAGTCCTTGGTGAGCCGCCCGTTGAGGATGACCGGGGCGGAGTTGTACCCCTTCGCGGCCGTGCGCTGCCCCAGCCGCTGGTTGAGGCTGAACGTCGCGCCCGGTGCGACGTAGGTGCCGTTGAGGGTGCGCGCGGCGATGGTGATGTTCTCGGTGCGCGGCGGGTTGAAGGGGAAGACCGTGCTGAAGGAGGAGATGACCCCCTTGGGCTTGATCTTGTTGGCCTGGGCGGTGCTCAGCTTGGGCTGCACCGTCTTCGCGGTGAGCGTGGCGGTGCGCGAGGAGGACGTGAGCGCGGGGACCACCGCCTTGACGATCGAGGCGTCGTCGAGCGTCGACCCCGTCGAGGACGGTATGACGACGGGCTTGGTGCCGGTGAACGTGATCCTCGCGTCCCTCGGCTTCGTCTCGAGTCCTGCCTCGGACGCCGCACTGCGCACGACCGCCACGAGCTTGGCGTCGTCGACCACCGGAGTGAGCTGGCCGTCCTGGGCCTTCATCGAGATCGCAGGTGCGTAGTCCGCGGGCTTCACCGAGAACTTCTTGGCCCCGACGACCATCGTGACGGGCCCGGACATGGCCGGGGTGGCGAACTCCGTTGCGGCGCGCCGGACCTCGTCGGCCGACACGTCGGGCTGCACCGTGTCGAACTTGGCACCGACGGGACCGGCGGTGGGCCATCGTGCGGCGATCACGTCAGCGGTGCCGGGCACGGAGAGGGCGGCGCCCACCACGGGTTCGACCACGGCGGGCTTCCCGGCGGGGAAGGTGATGGCGCCCTGGACGACCTGGGTGTCGAGCGTGGACTTGATCGACGTGACGGCCGCCTCGAGCCGGGCGCGGTCCACGGAGGTCCGCAGTGGCTCGGCGTTCCCGCCGGTCAGGTGGTTCCAGAGGTCCGCCGGCTTCAGGCTGAAGCCCGTGAGCCGGCCAACGGTCCCGGGGAGGTCGAGCGAGAGACCGGCAGCGACCGGCTCGAGCTGCGCCGACTTCTCCCCGGCGGTCACGGTGACGATGCCCCTTGGCTGGTCGCCCAGCGCACGCCCCAGCGTGCGCTCGGCAGACGCCGGGGACATGCCTCCGATCGGCACCCCGGACACCGAGGTGTTGGCGGGCACGTGGCGCCCGAGGAACCAAGCCATGCCGAGGTAGGCCGACGCCAGGACCAGCAGGGCGACCCCGAACCTCAGACCGGGCGAGCCGCTCTCCTTCACGCCCGTTCTCCCATCACTTCAGCGCCTGCGTAGCGGCTGCGGTAGTACACCAGCGCGTCCGCGGGGTGCTCGTTGCTCGAGAGCGACACTACTTCGCCGACCACGATGCTGTGGTCCCCGGCGGGGTGCACGTCAGTGGTTCGGCACTCGATCGTCGCCATCGCCCCGTCGAGCAGGGCCACGCCGGTGGCCTCGCCGCGGTGGTGCGCGATCCGGTCCAGCTGGCCGTGCAGCGGCCTGCCCCTGGGTCGAGAGCCACTGGGCCACGGGACGCTGGTCGGCACCGAGGATGCTGACGCCCCAGATGCCGGCCTCGGTGACCGCGTCGTGGAAACGCGCGTCCACCTCGACGCACACCAGGACGAGCAACGGGTCGATCGACACCGAGGTGATGGCGTTGGCCGTCATGGCGTGGTCGTGCTCGCCACTGCGCGTCGTCAGGACGGTGACCCCCGTCGCGAACCGCCCCATCGCCAGGCGGAACTGGTCGGGGTCGACGGAGGAGGACACGGAGTCGGTGCTCACCAGGGGTTTCCTTCGGTCAGGTCGGTGGCGCGCGGTTCGGGAGCCCCGGACGGAACGTTGACGCCGGCGGGGGTCTGCTCGTCGCCTCCCTGGGCCAGGAGCGTGCCCGTCGCGGGGTCGATCAGGGCGAACCCCTCACGTCCGGACAGCCGTGCGGCGATGTCGTTGGACAGGGCGTAGCGTCTGGCCGTCGACGGTCACCTGGGTGGCGTGCGCGCGCAGCGCCTGGGCCTGGACGGGGACGAGGTCGGGGTCGACCACCTCGTGCGTCACCCGGCCGTCCGCCACCACGGACGGAGGGTAGTCACCGTCCGGGTCCGGGAGCGTCCACGGAGAGTCGGCGGGAGGTGCTCGGCCAGCCACCGGCGGTCCTCACGCGCCCACGAGCGCGGCGTGAGCACGGCATACAGCAGGGGACGCTCGTCCGGCGGCAGGGACGCGAGGGCCGCGCAGGTCACCCGGTGGGTCTGGATGTGGTCCGGGTGGCCGGTAGCCGCCGTGCTCGTCGTAGGTCACGACCGCGGCGGGTCGCACCCGCCGCACCACGTCGGCGACCAGTCGCGGCCGCCTCCTCGAGGTCGGCGTTGACGAATGGTCCGGGCCGGGAGGCTGCGTCCAGCGCCGGCCATCCCGGAGTCGCGGTAGACGGACAGGCCGGTCGCCGGCCTCGCCCAGCACCTCGTGGGTGACGCCGAGGACGGCCATGGCGCGCCGCAGCTCCTCGCGGCGGTGGGGACCGAGGGCGTCGTCGTGGTGCGACGTCGAGGTGGATCAGGTCAGGCGGGATCACCTCGCCCTCCTCGCCCAGCGTGCAGGTGAGCACGTGGACCGGGTGACCTGCCCGGGCGTAGCGGGCCATGGTGATCCCCGTCGTCAGGGTCTCGTCGTCCGGGTGCGCGTGGACGAACAGCAGCGGGGCTCCCGCGGGCGGCTGCGGGGCGTCGGTCGGGGTGGTCACCTGGCTATTCCACACCGATGGTCGCGAGGTCCACGAACCCGCCCAGGGCCTCGTTGGCGGCGAGGCCGCTCACGGCGGTCCCGGCGATGAACAGCGACCTGCGCTGGGCGAGGGCGATGTAGGCCCCCTTCCTGGCCAGGGCGGCGTCGAGGTCGGCCCACGCCGCGGCCTGCGCCGAGGGGTCCGCGATCGTCGAGATCCTGGTGATCTCCTTGTCGACGCCCGCGTCGGCGAAGGCGCCGAGGTCGCGGCCGGTGCCCGCCGCGGAGAGGTTGAGGCGGCTGTCGAACAGCGGCGGGATCACCGTGGAGGCGGCCGGCCACGCGGGCGCCCAGTTGGCCCAGAAGACGTCGGTCTTCGCAGCCATGCCCGGGCCCGGCGACGGTGCTGAAGTAGTCCTTCTGGATCGGCTGGAGCTGCACGGAGAAGCCGGCCTGCTCCCAGCCGTTGACGCAGGGCGGCCATCGCCTTGTCCGCCGTCGGGGTCGAGCGGTAGGCGACCTTGATCTTCACCGGGAGCGTCAGGCCAGACGCCCGGAGGGCCGAGCGGGCCTCGGCCGGGTCCCCGGCGGACACGGCGCCGAGCGGGTCGACCTCACGGTGTCCGGCCAGGGAGGGCCCGAGCAGGGTGGAGGTGGGCGTCGCTGCGCTCGTGCCGCCCAGCGCAGTGACGTAGCCGTCGCGGTTGGTGGCCAGCGCGAGGGCGCGACGGACGTCCGCGCTGCGCATGATCCGGGAGGCAAAGCTCGGCGCGAGGTAGTCGACGAACTGCGACATGGGGTTGATCGCACGACGGCTCAGGGCGTCGTCGGACAGCACCTGCTGCTGCAGGGCGGGCGGAGCCGAGTCGAACGTGACCGCTCGCTTGCGGTCGCCCGCGTCATTGATGACCTGCTGGACGGCGGTCTGCGACTCGATGCCCTGGACGTACTGGATGGAGTCGGGCTCTCCTCGTCGGATCGGATCAGATCCCTTGTCCCACTTGGGGTTTCGCACGAAGACGCCACCCGAGCTGGCATCCCATGAACCCTGGAGCTGGTAGGGGCCGTTGGAGAAGACGGCAAGGGCTCCGTCCGCCTTGCGGTCCTGGGACTTCTTGAAGGGGGCGAACACGGGCAGCGCCACGACCTGGTTGAAGTCGGCCATCGGCGTGCTCAGGCGGAACGTGATCTTCGGCCCGTCGCAGGCCACCGCCTTGTCGTACGCCGCCTGCCCGGTGCCGCTGAAGGGGCCGGTGTAGGTGGACGTCCCGTCGGGCTTGCGCGGGATGTCGAGGTAGGCCAAGGGGTAGTTGAGGCCCTCGACGGACCACGGCCTTGCGAAGGACCGGGAGACGCCGTAGCGCACGTCCTCGCATGTCACCGGCGAACCGTCCTGCCAGGTGGCGCCCTTGCGCAGGGTGAAGGCCCAGACCTTGAGCGAGTCGTCGTGCGTGCCGGCGTCGGTGGCCAGGTCGCCGACGACCCCCCGCTGGGCGGCCGCGTCGGCCCCTGCCGGGTGCGCGGTCAGCGTGCGGAGGAAGGTCCTGCCCGCGAAGGCCACGTCCTGTGGAGTGGTCATCCGTTGCGGGTCCCAGGTGGCCACGGGCCCCAGGGACAGCACCGACAACCGCCCCGGCACGCCACCGTCGGGTGCCGGGGCACGGTCGCCCGTGCAGGCGGTCGCCGTCACCGCGACCCCCACGAGGGCGGCCGCCATGACGGACCGACGGCCCGGTCTGCGCGTGGGCAGACCGGGCCGGGTGGCACTCAGCAGGCGTCCGACGAGCACGCGTACCAGGCCGCCGCGATCAGGCGTTGCGCGCCCGGGAGGCGGCGCGGGCTCGCAGGGTCTGGTCGAGCTCGACCTTGCGGATGCGGACGGCCTCGGGGGTGACCTCGACGCACTCGTCCTCGCGGCAGAACTCGAGCGACTGCTCGAGGCTCAGCTTGCGCGGCGGCACGATCTTCTCGAAGTTGTCCGAGGAGGAGGCGCGCACGTTGGTGAGCTTCTTCTCCTTGGTGATGTTGACGTCCATGTCGTCGGCGCGGGAGTTCTCGCCGATGATCATGCCCTCGTAGACCTCGGTGGTCGGGCTCGACGAACAGCGTGCCGCGCTCCTGGAGGTTGACCATCGCGTAGGCCGTGACGACCCCGGTGCGGTCGGACACGAGCGAGCCGCTGGTGCGGGTCGTGATCGGGCCGAACCACGGCTCGTAGTCCTCGAACACGTGGTGGGCGATGCCGGTGCCGCGGGTCTCGGTGAGGAACTCGGTGCGGAAGCCGATGAGGCCGCGCGACGGGCACGAGGAACTCCATGCGGATCCAGCCGGTGCCGTGGTTGGTCATCTGCTCCATGCGGCCCTTGCGAGCGGCGAGGATCTGGGTGATCGGGCCGAGGAACTCCTCGGGGGTGTCGATGGTGAGGCGCTCGACCGGCTCGTGGGTCTTGCCGTCGATCTCGCGGGTGACGACCTGCGGCTTGCCGACGGTGAGCTCGTAGCCCTCGCGCTTCATCTGCTCGACGAGGATGGCGAGCGCCAGCTCACCACGGCCCTGGACCTCCCAGGCGTCGGGGCGCTCGGTGGTCAGCACGCGCAGCGAGACGTTGCCGACGAGCTCCTTGTCGAGGCGGTCCTTGACCATGCGGGCGGTGACCTTGGAGCCACGCACGCGACCCACCATGGGGCTGGTGTTGGTGCCGATGGTCATCGAGATGGCCGGCTCGTCGACGGTGATGACGGGCAGCGGGATCGGGTTCTCGGCGTCCGCGAGGGTCTCGCCGATCATGATCTCGGGGATGCCGGCGATGGCGATGATGTCGCCGGGGCCGGCCGACTCGGCGGGCTTGCGCTCGAGCGCCTCGGTCATGAGCAGCTCGGTGATCTTGACGCGCTCGACGGTGCCGTCGACCTTGCACCAGGCGACGTGCTGGCCCTTGCGGATCGTGCCGTTGTGCACGCGCAGCAGGGCGAGGCGGCCGAGGAAGTTGGAGGCGTCGAGGTTGGTGACGTGGGCCTGCAGCGGCGCCTCGTCGTCGTAGACCGGCGCCGGGATCGTCGACAGGATCGTCTCGAACAGCGCCTCGAGGTCCTCGGCGTCCGGCAGGCCGCCGTTCTCGGGGCGGTTCATCGACGCGCGGCCGTTCTTGGCCGAGGCGTAGACGATCGGGAACTCGATCTGGTGCTCGTCGGCGTCGAGGTCCATGAACAGCTCGTAGACCTCGTCGACGACCTCGGCGATGCGGCTGTCGGGACGGTCGACCTTGTTGATGCACAGGACGACCGGCATCTTGGCGGCGAGCGCCTTGCGCAGCACGAACCGGGTCTGCGGGAGCGGGCCCTCGGACGCGTCGACGAGGAGGACGACGCCGTCGACCATGCGACAGGCCGCGCTCGACCTCGCCACCGAAGTCGGCGTGGCCGGGGGTGTCGATGATGTTGATCGTCGCGCCGTCGGCGCAGGCCCGCCTCGGCAGCGGCCTTGCCGGCGTAGTGGATCGCGGTGTTCTTCGCGAGGATCGTGATGCCCTTCTCGCGCTCCAGGTCACCGGAGTCCATCGCCCGCTCGTCGACGTGCTGGTGCTCGCCGAACGCACCGGCCTGCCAGAGCATCTTGTCGACCAGGGTGGTCTTTCCGTGGTCGACGTGGGCAACGATGGCGACATTGCGGATGTCACCGCGGGTCTTCATGGGCATGAGCACCATTGTCTCAGGAATTCGAGCACGGTCCGGACCACCCCGCGCGCGCGGTGACCAGCCCCGAAGGCGGCGTCAGCGCGAGGCGGCCGTTCGGCGCATCCGGGTGGCGATGAGGTCGACGATGGGCAGATCGGCCGGGCAGCCAGGGCACGTCGTACAGGTCGTGCGCCGTGAGCCAGCGCAGCTCGTCGTGGTCCTCCAACGGCGCCGGCTCGCCCGCCGTGACCACCGCCCACCAGACGGTCATGGCGTAGGACTCCCCCAGCGGCCAGCGTCCGTCCTGCCAGCGGACCGGGAAGCACCTCGCCGAGCGCGGACCGACACCCCGAGCTCCTCGCGCAGCTCGCGGTGCAGCGCCTGTTCACCGGTCTCGCCCGGGTCCACCTTGCCACCCGGCGAACTCCCACCCGCCGGCGAGCGCCGGCGGCTCGGTCCGACGGGCGCTCAACAGGCGCGTGGGGTGCTCGAGGTCGTCGACGATCGCAGCGCCGACCACCGACCGCACCTCGAAAACGCTTGCAGGAGAGGCATTGTCGGTCATCTGTCCCCGTTCGCGTGGATCGTGTGGCTTCATCCCGAGTCTCCCCCAAGACCTTTTGCGCATTGAGCGAGGTCTCGGACGATCTCTGCCACGTCACGATTCCATACCACTGCCCCGAGGGTCTTCACGAGTGGAAGACAAAGGGTCACACTCGGAAGGCCGCCTCATCGGGTGCCCCGGTGAGCGTGCCCGGACGCGACGGGAGGTCGCCAGTCATGACGGTGCCTCTCGAGGTCGGCGGCTCGGTGTCACAGCCGGAGGACGTGCTTCTCGGCGCGACCCAGATCGAGGGCCGCTCACTGGGCCAGATCGCCTGGCGACGGCTGAAGCGGGACAAGGTGGCGCTGGCCGGTGGGGCGGTGCTCGTCCTCCTGATCCTCGTCGCGATCTTCGCGCCGCTGATCGTCAAGCTGCTCGGCCACCCGCCGAACGAGTTCCACCAGGACCTCATCGACACGCCGAACGGCACCCTCGGGCCGAAGGGCCCGCTCGGCGGGCATGAGCTGGGAGTTCCTGTTCGGGGTGGAGCCGGTCAACGGGCGCGACCTGTTCAGCCGGGTGGTCTACGGCGTCGCGGATCTCGCTGCTGATCGCCTTCCTCGCCACGCTGCTGTCGGTGGTGATCGGCTCGACGCTGGGCATCGATCGCCGGCTACTTCGGCGGCTGGGTCGACACAGCGATCAGCCGGCTGATGGACGTCTTCCTCGCCTTCCCGCTGCTGCGTCTTCGCGATCGCCCTGGCCGGCGTCGTCCCCGACACGGCGTTCGGCCTGACCGGCGACACGCTGCGCATCGTGATGCTGATCTTCATCATCGGCTTCTTCAACTGGCCGTACATCGGCCGGATCGTCCGCGGCCAGACGCTGTCGCTGCGGGAGCGCGAGTTCGTCGACGCCGCCCGCAGCCTCGGCGCCCGCGTCGCCGTACATCCTGTTCCGCGAGCTGCTGCCCAACCTGGTCGCGCCGATCCTCGTCTACGCGACGCTGCTGATCCCGACGAACATCCTGTTCGAGGCGGCGCTGTCGTTCCTCGGCGTCGGCATCCAGCCGCCGACCGCGACCTGGGGCGGCATGCTCTCCGACGCCGTGCACGTACTACACGATGCCGCACTTCATGTTCTGGCCCGGGCTCGCGATCTTCATCACCGTCCTCGCCTTCAACCTGTTCGGCGACGGGCTGCGTGACGCGCTCGATCCCCGGGCCCGCTGACACCGCGGCCACCCGGCCACTTCGACACACCCGAAGAAGGGGACGCACCAGATGAGAATCGACAAGGATCGGGGCTCGCGTGGCCATCGCTGCTGTCGCTGGCGCTCGGTCTGGCCGCCTGTTCGGCGGCGGCAGCAGCACCTCAGGCAACGAGCTCCGGCGGGACCAGCGCGGCCGGCTTCAACGCCGGCGCTCAAGGCCGTCTTCAACCCGTCCGACAAGAAGGGCGGCACGGTCAGGATCGCCAACGCCGGCGACTGGGACATCGCTCGACCCGGGCGACACCTACTACGGCTACTCGTGGAACTTCGTCCGCCTCTACAGCCGCGGTCGCTGATCATGTTCACGTCGGCGCCCGGGCGAGGCGAGCGACAAGCTCGTCGCGGACCTGGCCACGGGCCTGGGCAAGGCCAGCGACGGCGGCAAGACCTGGACCTACACGCTCCGCGACGGGCCTGAAGTTCGAGGACGGCACCCCGATCACGTCCAAGGACGTCAAGTACGCCGTCGAGCGGTCGATCGACAAGGCGACCTTCCCCAACGGCCCGACGTACTTCGACGCGCTGCTCGACTGGCCGAAGGGCTACACGGGCCCGTACAAGTCCAAGGGCATGAACGCGGCCTCCGCGATCGAGACGCCCGACGACCTCGACGATCGTCTTCCACCTGAAGACGCCGTTCGCCGGCTTCGACTACCTCGCCATGACCCCGCAGACGGCCCCGGTGCCGCAGGCGAAGGACACCGGCGCGAAGTACAAGGAGCACGTGGTCTCCACCGGCCCGTACATGTTCGCGACCTATGCAGCCGGGCAAGAGCTTCACGCTCGTGCGCAACCCCAACTGGGACGCGAGCACCGACCCGAACCGCAAGGCGCTGCCGGACGAGCTACGACGTCGACCTGAACGTCAACGCCGACGACATCGACAACCGGATCATGGCCGGCGACCTCGACGTCGACAGTCGCGGGCACCGGTGTGCAGCCGGCCGCGCAGGCCAGGTGCTCGTCCGACCCGACGCTCAAGGCGCAACACCGACAACCCGACCCTCGCGCGGCTCTGGTACACCTCGATCAACCCGACGGTGAAGCCGTTCGACAACATCCACTGCCGCAAGGCGGTCGAGTACGCCATGGACCCAGGTCCTACCAGACCGCCTACGGCGGCCCGATCGCCGGCGGCGACATCGCCACGCACCCTGCTCCCGCCGGTCATCCCCGGCTACCAGAAGTTCGACCTCTACCCGACGCCCGGACAACAAGGGCGACCTGACCAAGGCCAAGGACGAGCTCGCCAGTGCGGCCAGCCGAACGGCTTCTCGACCAACATCTCCTACCGCGACCGAGCGACCCAAGGAGAAGGCCGACCGCCGAGGCCTTTCAGCAGCCGCTGGCCAAGGTCGGCATCAAGGTGACGCCCAAGGGCTACCCGCAGAAGGACTACTTCTCGACCTACGCCGGCAACCCGCCGTACGTCGTCAAGAACAACCTCGGCCTCGTCGTGAACGGCTGGGGTGCGGACTGGAACGACGGCTACGGCTTCCTGTCGCAGATCGTCGACAGCCGCGTGATCCGAGACACCGGCGGCTCCTCCAACACCGAGCGTCCGGATCCCCGAGGTCGACAAGCTGCTCGACCAGGCGTCGACCGAGCTGAACGTCGACAAGCGCAACGCGATCTGGGGCCAGATCGACAAGATCGTCATGAACCAGGCGGTGATCTACCCCGGCGTGTACGCCAAGAGCCTGCTGCTGCGGGGCAAGGACCTGACGAACGTCTTCGTCAACCAGCAGTTCGGCATGTACGACTACACGGCTTTCGGCAAGCCGTGACGCGCCCTCCGAATGTCCGCTCCTGACCTGAGGCAGGTGAAGCGCCATCGACGGTCGGCCCGGGGCCTCCCCGGACCGACCGTCCCGGCACCCATCGTGCTGACCTACATCTTTCGTCGAATGATCGCCGCGGTCCTGCTCCTGCTGGTCGTGAGCATGGTCATCTTCGCGATCTTCTACCTCTTCCCACGGTGGGCGGGGGCAACGCCCGAGACCCTCGCGACGAGGTACGTCGGGCGCAGCGCGACGGCCTCGACCGTCAAGGCGACGGCGGAGCCGCTCGGCTTCTACGACCCCGTGCTGGCTGCAGTACTGGCACTGGCTCAAGGCCGTGTTCGTCGGGCAGAAGTACGACATGGGCGCCGAGGTCGTGCACTGCCCGGCCCCGTGCCTGGGTTACTCGTTCCAGAGCAAGACCCCCGTCTGGCCGGACATCGTCGACCGGGCCCCGGTGACGTTCTCGCTGGCGGTGGGCGCCTCCATCCTGTGGTTGGTCGCCGGCGTCGCCACCGGCGTCCTGTCGGCGCTGCGACGCGGCTCGTTCTTCGACCGGGCGGCCATGTCCATCGCGCTCGCCGGGGTGTCTCTCCCCATCTTCTTCACCGGCCTCATCGGCCTGGCGCTCTTCAGCTACAAGATCCCGATCTTCGCGCCGGGAGGGTCCTACACCCCCTTCACCGAGAACCCGGCCAGCTGGGCCTACGACCTGCTCCTGCCCTGGATCACGCTCGCGTTCCTGTTCTCGGCGCAGTATGCGCGACTCACCCGGGCGGGCATGCTGGAGACGATGAACGAGGACTACATCCGCACCGCCCGGGCCAAGGGCCTGCTCGAGCGGACCGTCGTCGTCAAGCACGGCCTGCGCGCGACGCTCACCCCGATCGTCACCATCTTCGGGCTCGACCTCGGACTGCTGCTCGGCGGTGCCGTGCTCACGGAGAGGACCTTCTCGCTCAACGGCCTCGGCAAGTACGCGGTCGACGCCATCGACAACCAGGACCTGCCACGAATCCTCGGGGTGACCCTCGTGGCAGCCTTCTTCATCGTGACGCGAACCTGGTGGTCGACATGCTGTACGCCGTCGTCGACCCGAGGGTGCGCCGATGACTCGTGAGACACGCTCGCAGAGCGACCCGGTCGCGTCCCGGACCTCACCCGGCGCACACGGTGCGGGGGGCCTCGGACCGCCCCCGGACGACGCGTTCCTGTCCGTGCGCGACCTCCAGGTGCACTTCCCGACCGACGACGGGGTGGTCAAGTCCGTCGACGGCCTGTCCTTCGACCTCGCCCGGGGCCAGACCCTCGGCATCGTCGGCGAGTCCGGCTCCGGCAAGAGTGTCACCAGCCTGTCGATCATGGGCCTGCACGAGCCCGGCGCCGTGCAGATCCAGCAGGCTCCATCCTGCTCGACGGCAAGGAGCTGGTGGGCGCCTCACCCGAGCTGGTCCGCGGTCTTCGCGGCAAGCGGATGGCGATGATCTTCCAGGACCCGCTGTCCGCGATGCACCCCTTCTACACCGTGGGCCAGCAGATCGTCGAGGCCTACCGGGTCCACAACGACGTGTCCAAGCAGCGCCCGCAAGCACGCCGTCGACCATGCTCGACCGCGTCGGCATCCCCCAGCCGGGACGCGGGTCGACGACTACCCCCACCAGTTCTCCGGCGGCATGCGGCAGCGCGCGATGATCGCCATGGCGCTGTCCTGCGACCCGGACCTGCTGATCGCCGACGAGCCGACGACCGCCCTCGACGTCACGGTCCAGGCCCAGATCCTCGACCTCATCCGCGACCTGCAGGGCGAGTTCAACTCAGCGGTCGTCATCATCACCCACGACCTGGGCGTGGTCGCCGAGCTCGCCGACGACATCCTCGTGATGTACGCCGGGCGGTCGGTCGAGTACGCGGCGGCGGACGACGTCTTCAACCATCCGCAGCACCCCTACACGTGGGGTCTGCTCGGCTCGATGCCCCGTCTCGACCGCGAGACCACCGACCGGCTCGCGCCGATCCCGGGCACGCCGCCCAGCCTGATCCGCGTGCCGCCCGGCTGCGCCTTCCACCCGAGGTGCCGCTTCCGCGACCGGGTCGGCGCCGCCTGCACCACGGAACGGCCCGACTTCCGCGAGGTGGCGCCCGACCACCGGATCGCCTGCCACCTCGACGCCGGGGACCGCGAGGAGATCTGGTCCCAGCAGATCCAGCCCTCGCTCGGAGCAGGAGCGGACACGTGACGACCGACGCACCCCGAACAGCCGACCTGATGCTGGAGGTCCGCGACCTCACCAAGCACTTCCCGATCCGCCGGGGCCTGTTGCAACGGCAGGTCGGCGCGGTCCAGGCCGTCGACGGCCTGACCTTCGACGTCCGCACCGGGGAGACCTTGGCCCTGGTCGGCGAGTCCGGGTGCGGCAAGACCACCACCGGCCGCATGCTGACCCGGCTCATCGAGCCCACCGCGGGCACGATCCTGCTCGAGGGTCGCGACATCACCCACCTGTCGGTGGCGAAGATGCGGCCGCTGCGCCGCGACGTGCAGATGATCTTCCAGGACCCCTTCTCCTCGCTGAACCCGCGGCACACGGTCGGCACCATCGTGGGTGCGCCGTTCCGGCTGCAGAACATCAAGACGCCCAACGGGGTCAAGAAGGCGGTCCAGGACCTGCTCGAGCTGGTCGGCCTCAGCCCGGAGCACTACAACCGGTATCCGCACGAGTTCTCCGGCGGCCAGCGCCAGCGGATCGGGATCGCGCGCTCCCTCGCGCTCAAGCCCAAGCTGATCGTCGCGGACGAGCCGGTCTCGGCACTGGACGTGTCGATCCAGGCGCAGGTCGTCAACCTCCTCGAGGACCTCCAGGACGAGCTGGGGCTGACCTACGTGGTCATCGCCCACGACCTGTCGGTCGTCCGCCACATGTCGGACCGCGTGGCCGTCATGTACCTCGGCAAGATGGTGGAGATCGCGAGCCGGGACTCGCTCTACTCGACGCCGATGCACCCGTACACCACGGCACTCATGTCGGCCGTGCCCATCCCCGACACCCGGCGCCGGCAGCACCGGGAGCGGATCCGGCTGCAGGGTGACGTGCCCAGCCCGATCAACCCGCCACCCGCCTGCCGGTTCAACACGCGGTGCTGGAAGGCCCAGGAGATCTGTCGGACCGTCGAACCCCCGCTCGCCGAGCTCGCCGCCGGGCACCAGGTGGCCTGCCACTTTCCTGAGAACCTCACGCCGCACCAGGTCCCCCAGGAGGCCCCGACCGACGCAGTCGGACCCGGGGTCCGGTCCGAGGAGGGTGGCCAGGGCTGAGCCCTGAGCTGCCCGTCCTGGCACGCATCTCACTTTTGTCACGTTCGCTCACTTGCGAGCCACGCCGAGACGGATATCGCTAGGGTCAGCGACCAACCGCGAAGGGGATTTGCTGTGCCGTGCCCCGAACGGCGTAAGAAGTCACCACCTGCACCACCTGGCGCCCGACCGGGTCGACCAAAGTTCGCACACAAGCGAGGTATTCATGAAGCTCACGCGAAAGACGACTCCGGTCGTCTTGGCGACGACGCTGGCCCTCACCCTGACGGCCTGCGCCCAGTCAGACCGAGGGTCCAGCAGCGGTTCCTCCTCCAGCGGTGGTGCCGTCAAGGACACCATCACCTTCGGCGCCGCAGGCGCCCCGGAGCTGTTCGACCCCTTCTACGCCACCGACGGTGAGACCTTCCGCGTCACCCGTCAGATGATGGAGGGCCTGGTCGGCATCAAGCCGGGCACCGCCGACATCCAGCCCGAGCTGGCCACCAGCTGGGAGGCCTCGGCCGACGGCAAGGAGTGGACGTTCAAGCTCCGCCAGGGCGTGAAGTTCTGGGACGGCGAGGCGTTCAACGCCGCCGCGGTCTGCTACAACTTCGAGCGCATGTTCGACCAGAACGTGGTCGCCCAGGGCGGACCGGCAGGGTACTGGGCCGACGTCATGGGCTCGTTCAAGACCGACGCCAAGAACGCCCTCTACCAGGGCTGCACGACCAAGGACGACATGACGGCGGTCATCAAGATCAGCCGCGCGACGTCGAAGTTCCCGACGGCCCTGTCGCTGGACTCGTTCTCGATGCAGTCGCCGAAGGCGCTGAAGGCCGGCGACGCCAACAACGTCACCAAGCAGGGCGAGGGCTTCGGTTACCCCGCCTACTCGAAGAACCCGGTCGGCACCGGCCCCTACAAGCTCGAGAAGTTCGACGAGGCCAACAAGACGGTCACGCTCGTGCGCAACGACTCCTACTGGGGTGAGAAGGCCAAGACCGCCAAGCTCGTCTTCAAGATCATCCCCGACGAGAGCACCCGTCGCCAGGAGCTCGAGGCCGGCAGCATCGACGGCTACGACCTCCCGAACCCCGCCGACTGGAAGGGCCTGAAGGACTCGGGCAACCAGCTGCTGGTGCGCCCCGCCTTCAACATCCTCTACATGGGGCTCAACCCGGCCAAGAACCCCAAGCTCAAGGACCTCAAGGTCCGCCAGGCCCTGTACTACGCCCTCAACCGTGACCAGCTGGTCAAGACCCAGCTGCCCGAGGGCGCAACTGTCGCGACGCAGTTCATGCCCCCGACCGTGGCGGGCTACAACAAGAGCCTCGCGGGCTACAACTACGACCCGGCCAAGGCCAAGGCGCTGCTCAAGGAGGCGAACGCCGAGGGCATGACCCTGACGTTCGCCTACCCGTCGGAGGTCTCCCGTCCCTACATGCCGGACCCGCAGAAGATCTACGAGGCCCTGCGCGCCAACCTCGAGGCCGTGGGCATCAAGGTCAACGTCGTCACCAAGCCGTGGAACGGTGGCTACCTCGACACCGTCAACAACGGTGGCTTCGACGCGTGGCTCCTCGGCTGGACCGGTGACTACAACTCGGCCGACAACTTCGCCGGCACGTTCTTCGGAACCCTCAAGACCAACGACTTCCACACCAGCGCGACGTCGTACGGTGCCAAGCTGTCCCAGGACCTCCAGGCCGCGGACAGCATCGTCGACGAGGGACAGCGCAACGCCGCCTACGAGAAGGTCAACCAGGAGATCATGGAGCAGGACCTCCCGGGCCTGGCCATCAGCCACTCCCCGCCGGCGCTCGTCGTCAGCAGCAAGGTCAAGGGCCTGGTGGCCAGCCCGCTGACCGCCGAGACCTTCTCCACGGTGACGGTGCAGAAGTAACCCGACGCTGACCTCGGACAGAATTTTCTGAGACTGTGGCCGTCCCAGCAGAACCGCTGGGACGGCCACAGTCATGAACGGACGACCGTCGTGAGCCCCACGGCCGTCGCAAGCGAAGGAGATTGAGCCCCTGTGCTGAGATTCATCATGCGAAGACTCCTCCAGATGATCGGGGTCGTCCTGGTCCTCTCCCTGCTCGTCTTCCTGTGGCTGCGCTCCCTCCCGGGCGGCACGGTGTCCGCCATGCTGGGTGAGCGCGCCACCCCCGCCCGACGGGCGGCGCTCGAGCGGTCGCTCGGGTTGGACCAGCCCGTCTACGTGCAGTACTGGGAGTTCCTCAAGCGGGCGGCGACCGGCCAGTTCGGGTCGTCGACCGGGGTGCTGCCGGGCACCGACGCCCTGCAGATCTTCCTGCAGCGCTTCCCCGCCACCATCGAGCTGAGCATCTTCGCGATGACCCTCGCCGTAGCGTTCGGCATCCCGCTGGGATACATGGCCGCTCGCCGCCGTGCGAGCGTTTTCGACAACGTCTCGATCGTCGGGTCGCTCATCGGTGTGGCGGTGCCGGTCTTCTTCCTCGCCTTCCTGCTCAAGTACTGGTTCGCGATCCAGCTGCACTGGCTGCCGGTCTCGGGTCGCCAGGACCCGAGCATCAACGCCACGCGCGTCACCGGGTTCTTCGTGCTCGACGGCCTGCTCACCCGTGAGTACGACTCGACCTGGGACGCCATCAAGCACCTGATCCTCCCGGGGGTCGCCCTCGCGACGATCCCCTTCGCGGTCATCTTCCGGATCACCCGCGCCTCGGTGCTGGGCGTCATGGACGAGGACTACGTGCGCACCGCCGAGTCCAAGGGACTGAGCAGCCGGGTCATCCGAGGGCGCCACGTCCTGCGCAACGCCCTGCTGCCCGTCGTGACGACCATCGGCCTTCAGACCGGCGGTCTGCTCGTCGGTGCCGTGCTGACCGAGCGGGTCTTCTCCTTCGGCGGGATCGGCGAAGCCGTGGCGATCGCCTTCGAGCGCCGGGACTACTCGGTGCTGCAGGTGCTGATCCTCGCGGCGGCCATCACCTTCGTCGTCATCAACCTTCTGGTCGACATCGCGTATGCCGTGATCGACCCCCGAGTGCGGACGAGGTGACCCCGTGTCAAACCTTCTCAACCCCCTGAACAAGAAGCAGCGGATCGACGAGCTGGCATCCTCCTCCGGTCGCGGCGGCGGACTGGCCGTCAAGGACGTCGCCGTCGACGACGCGGGCCACATCGACGAGTCCGGCGGTGTCTCGCTCATCGCCAGCGCGTGGCGCCGCCTCAAGCGCGACCCGGTGTTCCTCCTCGGTGCGGCGATCACGGGTGTCTTCGTCCTGCTGGCGATCCTGTCCCCACTGATCGCGCCGCACGACCCCACCGCCGGCCTGCTGCTCGACAAGGTGCGGCCACAGTCCAACCCGATCCCGGGGGCCCAGGCGGGGTTCCCGCTCGGTGCCGACGACCGCGGGCGCGACCTGCTCTCGCGACTGATCGTCGGGAGCCGCCAGACCCTCATCGTGGGTGTCTTCGCGACCGTGTTCGGCTTCGTCGGCGGCCTCGCCCTGGGCACCATCGCCGGTGCGTTCGGCGGCTGGGTCGACGCCCTCGTCATGCGCGCGGTCGACGTCATGCTGTCGATCCCGTCCCTGCTGCTGGCCGTCTCGATCGCCGCGCTGGCGGCCAACCCCAGCCAGTGGACCGTCATCATCGCCATCGCCACCGTCCAGGTGCCGATCTTCGCGCGGCTGTTGCGCGGCTCGATGCTCGCCCAGCGCGGGAGCGACCACGTGCTGGCCGCCCATGCCCTCGGCGTGACGCGGTCGGCCATCGTGTTCCGGCACCTGCTGCCCAACTCGCTCGGGCCGATCATCGTGCAGGCGACGCTCGTCCTGGCCGGCGCCATCATCGACGCCGCGGCCCTGTCCTTCCTCGGTCTCGGCAACCCCGACGACCGCCAGCCGGAGTGGGGACAGATGCTCGGCAAGGCCCAGCAGTACATCTACGACTCACCCCACCTCGCGGTCTACCCCGCGCTCTGCATCATCGTGGTGGCCCTCGGGTTCACCCTGATGGGCGAGTCGCTGCGGGAAGCCCTCGACCCCAAGAGCCGGAGGTAACCCCCATGACCGAAACCATCGAGAACACCCGCACCGCCGGCAGCAGCAGCCAGCAGCCGCTCCTGTCCGTGCGCGACCTGCGCGTCACCTTCCAGCGCTCCGGCGAGGAGCCCTTCGTGGCCGTCGACGGCGTGAGCTTCGACGTCCGCCCCGGCCAGACCGTCGGCCTCGTCGGCGAGTCCGGCTGTGGCAAGTCGGTCACGTCCCTGGCCATCATGGGCCTGCTCCCCCAGCGAGGGGTGAAGGTCGAGGGCGAGGTCTTCTACGGCGACACCGACCTGCTCAAGCAGTCGGCCGACCAGATGCGCGACCGTCGCGGCCGCGACCTGGGCATGATCTTCCAGGACCCGCTGTCGTCGCTGAACCCCGTCGTGCCGATCGGCCTCCAGGTGACCGAGGTGCTCGAGCGGCACCGTGGCCTGTCCCGCAAGGCCGCCGTCCCGCTCGCCAAGGAGATGCTCGACAAGGTCGGCATCCCCGATGCCCAGCGCCGGTTGAAGGACTACCCCCACCAGCTCTCCGGGGGGATGCGTCAACGAGCCCTCATCGCGATGGCCCTGGCCTGCGCTCCGAAGGTCCTCATCGCCGACGAGCCGACCACGGCGCTCGACGTGACGATCCAGGCGCAGATCCTCGCGCTGCTCAAGGAGCTCGTCGAGGAGAGCGGTACGGCGCTGGTCATGATCACCCACGACCTCGGCGTCGTGGCCGGGCTCGTGGACCGGATCAACGTCCTGTATGCCGGTCGCATCGTCGAGCGCGGTGACCGCCACCCGCTCTTCGCGCAGCCACGGCACCCCTACACGCACGGCCTGCTCGGCTCGATACCCCGTCTCGACGGGGAACGCGGCACCAGGCTCACACCGATCCCCGGCTCGGTGTCGGACAACCTGCCGTGGACGAGCGCGTGCGCGTTCGCGCCCCGGTGCTCCCAGCCCATCGACGTCTGCGTCGAGAAGACCCCAGAGCTCGTGGAGGACGGCCCCCGGGCGCTCCGCTGCCACAACCCCGTGGAGGTGTCCCGGTGACCGTCAGCGACGAGATCCTCGTCGACGTCAAGGACGTCAAGGTCCACTTCCCCATCAAGCGGGGTGTCATCTTCGACAAGACGGTCGGGCACGTCAAGGCCGTGGACGGTGTCGACCTGCAGATCCGCAAGGGCGAGACGTACGGCCTGGTCGGCGAGTCCGGCTGCGGCAAGTCGACCCTCGGGCGGGCGATCCTCAACCTCGAGCCGCCGACGTCCGGCTCCGTCGAGTTCGACGGGATCGACATCGCCGCCCTCAAGGGTGAGGAGCTGCGCCACAAGCGCCAGGACATCCAGATGGTCTTCCAGGACCCCATGGGCAGCCTCGACCCGCGGCAGACCGTGGAGTCCCTGCTGCTCGAGGGCATGAAGGCCCACGGCCTGGCCAAGGACGGCAAGCAGGCGCACGCCAGGCTGCGTGACCTGCTCAAGGCGGTCGGGCTGCCGGTCGCGGCGCTGAAGAAGTACCCGCACGAGTTCTCCGGTGGGCAGCGCCAGCGCATCGGCATCGCCCGGGCCCTGTCGGTGAACCCCAAGCTCATCGTCGCCGACGAGCCGGTCTCGGCCCTCGACGTGTCCGTCCAGGCGCAGGTGATCAACCTGCTCGAGGAGCTGCAGGACGAGTTCGGCCTGACCTACCTCGTCGTGGCCCACGACCTCGCCGTGGTGCGTCACATCAGTGACCGGATCGGGGTGATGTACCTCGGTGCGATCGCCGAGGAGGCCGACGCGGAAGACCTCTACACCAAGCCGCTGCACCCCTACACGCGCGCCCTCATGTCCGCCGTGCCGGTGCCCGACCCGGTGATCGAGGACCGTCGTGAGCGGATCCTGCTCCAGGGCGACCTGCCCTCCCCCGCCAACCCGCCCACGGGCTGCCGGTTCCACACGCGCTGCCCGTGGCGCCAGGAGACCAAGTGCGACACCGAGCGTCCGCAGCTGCGGACGCTGCAGATCGCGGGTGTGCCCGACTCGCACCGCGTCGCCTGCCACTGGGCAGAGCAGATCGAGTCCGGCGAGCTGAAGATGCACGCGGTGAAGGCGTCCCTGACCTCGCCGGCCGACCTCGAGCGCTACCAGGACGACCTGCTGGGGCCGGCCTCGGTCCAGGAAGCCCTCTGAGGATCCCGACGAGGTCTTGAGGGGCCACCACCCGCGGTGTGCCGCGTGCGCGTCGAGCGCACGCGGCACACCGCTGTCCGGGGACGGCCCGCAGGTGAGGTGAGGCTGGGCTTCGGTGACAGGCGCCCGGTTCTTTTGCCAGAGTGGGGGCCATGTCCCGGTTGCTCACTCAAGAGGAGCTCGACCGCCAGCTCGACGACCTGCCCGGGTGGGCAGTCGTCGGCACCCAGATCGTGGCGACGTTCGAGGCTCCCGACTTCCCCTCCGCCATCCGACTCGTCGACGAGGTGGCCCTCGAGGCCGAGTCGATGAACCACCACCCGGACATCGACATCCGTTGGCGCGCGGTGAAGTTCGTCCTGTCTACCCACGACCTTGGCGGGTTGAGCCAGCTGGACGTCGAGCTGGCCCACCAGATCTCGCAGGCCTCGAGCCGGATCGGCGCGCAGGCCCATGGGTGAGCTGGAGGCGGAGCTCGTCCCGCACGACGGCGAGGAGCACGACCAGGGCATCGGGGCCAAGCTCAACTGGCTGCGCGCCGCCGTCCTCGGGGCCAACGACGGCATCGTCTCGACGGCCGGCATCGTCATCGGTGTCGCGGCGGCGACGACCCAGCGATCTGCCATCGTGACTGCCGGTGTCGCGGGGTTGGCCGCGGGCGCGATGAGCATGGCCGCCGGCGAGTACGTCTCGGTCAGCACGCAGCGGGACACCGAGAAGGCTTTGCTGGAGAAGGAGATCCGCGAGCTGCGCGAGATGCCCGAGGAGGAGCTCGCCGAGCTCGCCGAGATCTACGAGGGCAAGGGCCTGACGCCCGAGCTGGCCCGTGAGGTCGCCGTCCAGCTGACCGAGCACGACGCCCTCGGCGCGCACGCCGAGGCCGAGCTCGGCATCGACCCCAACGACCTGACGAACCCGTGGCACGCAGCTTGGGCCTCCATGTCGGCCTTCACCGTCGGCGCGCTCCTCCCGCTGCTCGCGATCCTGCTGCCGCCCCAGGGCGCCCGCGTCATCGTGACCGTCGTGGCCGTCGTCATCGCGTTGGCAATCACCGGTGCTGTCAGCGCCCGTCTCGGTGGCGCCGACCAGCGCCGGGCAGTGCTGCGCAACGTCGCCGGGGGCGTGCTCGCGATGGCCGTGACCTACGGGATCGGCGCCCTGGTGGGGACCCAGCTCTAGCCGCCGCACCAACTGCCGTCGCCGAGGTCCTCAGCGCTCGCAGACCAGCCCGTCGTGGTCGCGGTCCAGGTACCAGTCGTACTCCGGGTCGACGCCACGGCGGTAGGGACCGTAGCCGGCGGCGTTGGCCTCGCGACACGTCCTGAACTGCGGGTCCGTGCGCGAGGTCTTCGCGGTCGCGGACGGCCTGGGGCTGCTGCTGGTGCGCGCGGGCGTCGAGGTGACCGCCGTGGCGACGGCGCCGCCGCCGAGCGGGATGGTCTTCGCGGTCGGCAGCGCCTGACCGGGACAGCCGCTGAGCACACGGATCACCGCGTCCCGCTCGGCAGCGGTGACCCAGAGGCCATAGCGGTGCTTGACCGCGACCTGGCGCGCGACGTAGCTGCACCGGACCGCCTTGGTCGGGGGCAGCCACGTGGCCGCGTCGCCGTCACCCTTGGCGGCGTTCGTCGGCCCGTCGACGGCGAGCAGGTTGAGGGGGTCGTTGGCGAAGGCCGTCCGCTTCGCCGTCGACCACTGCTGGGCACCCTTCTGCCAGGCGTCGGAGAGCGCGACGACGTGGTCGATCTGGACGGCGGTGGACGTGCCGGGGCCGCGGACGAAGGCGATGGTCCTGCCGGTGTAGGGGTCCTTCAACGTGCCCCTGAGGACGAGGCAGCCGTTGGTGCCGGCCTTGAGGGTGAAGCGGACGAGGTCGCGGCGCAGGATGTCGTTGCGGGTGTCGCAGCCGTTGCGGTCGACGTCGGCCCAGGCCTGGCCGAACTGACCGCGGTCGTAGCCGGTCTTCGGCGCGCGCCCCTTGACCGGCAGCGCGGCCAGGGTCGTGATGGCGGCGCCGGGTCGGACGGTGGGCGTGCAACCGCCGAACCCGTCGCGGCCTTCGGGGACCCGGGGGTCGTCTGCTGCGACGTCGGTGACGCCGTGGTCCCAACGGCCCTCGTGGCGGCGGGCGCGGAACCGGGGGTCGGCTGCGCGGCTGACGCAGGCTCGGCCTCCGCGCTGCTCGACCCTGTGCTGCTCGACCCTGTGCTCGTGGCCGGACCGGTCAGCGTGGAGAAGGCCGGCGAGTCCGCGTTCGCCGGCACGCAGCCGGAGACCGCGCAGACGAGCACGACCAATGCGGTGGCAGCGGGCCAGTGGATGTCGGGGCGACGAATCATGAGGAAGGACAGGCACTTTCGATGGGCGAGGTCGTCACGCTACGTCATCGCCCAAGACCGCCCCGCCGAACCGCACCAGACCTGACCAAAAAGACGATCCGTGGGCGCGGCGAGGGCCGGCCCTGCGTCCTGCTCAGTCCCGGCGGATGGCGTAGTCGATGGGCTTGCAGACCCCGCCGTTGGACTTCTCGGCCGAGCACGCCGTGAGTCCGACGTGGAGGTCCATCTCGGCGCGCACCGAGAAACGGTCGCCGGCGACCGAGGTCGGCGGGTCGATGTGCAGCTCACCCGAGGACTCCGGCCACACGTTCATGAAGATGTTGAGCGTCGTGCCCACCATGTCCTCGGTGACCCCGAACGGTGCGAGGCCGGTCACGAGGTTCTCCAGGCAGCTGGGGTGGTACGCCCCCTCGAAGTGGGGGTAGAGCAGGTCGAAGGTCTGCTGGCTGCACGGGGTGAGCAGGAAGTCGTGGCGGCCGCAGGTGTCCTCCACCACCGTGAGCATCGGCCTGCTCCGGTTGCTGTAGAGCGTGTGGCCGGTGGTGAGGAAGATCGTGTTGGCGTAGTCGATCGTGCGACCGCCGGAGAGGCGTTCGTCGTGGTCGTCGGCCGCGAAGCCGAACAGGTCGCTGACCTGGCCGCCCGTCGGGTCGACCACTGTGAGCACCTCCCCCGCGCGCAGGAGGAACCCCGTCCCGGTCTGGGGCGCGAGCCGGCGCAGCCCGCCGTCCGGTGTCATGGAGGTGCCCTGTGTGCTGGAGGTGTCCTGCGTGGTGCTGGCGTCCTGCGTCGTCACGGGCTCTCCTCGTCGAAGGTCACTGGGGCGGCCCAGTCGGTGGGTACGGCTCGTCCCGAGTACTGCCGGGCCTCCGAGCTGCTGCCGTGGTCGGCGACCATGGGGTTGACGTCGCCCTGCACGGCGGTGTCCCGCCGCCTGATGGTGTCACGCATACGCTCGAACCGGTCCGAGCCCCGCAGGTCCTCGAACTGCTGGTGCAGGTTGAACACCAGGGTGGGCAGCGGTGTCCGGCGGGCGATCCGGGACGAGGCGGGGTGCAGGCCTACGACGAAGTAGGCGGTCCCGGCGAGGCTGAAGGCGAAGTGCGGGTTGGATGGGTCGTCGGACACCTGCGGGCTCCACGCCTGCCGGTCGGCCTCGTGCAGCAGCTGGAGCTGCTGCCACAGGAGCGACTCGAACTGCGCCTCCTCGTCGATGCTGGTGTCCCGGAAGACCGCGACGAGGGAGGCGAACCCCGCATCCGGGTCGGTGTCCCGGCCGAAGCTGCGCAGCGCGTCGAGCAGCTGGGCGGTCCCTTCGGTGGTGGCCATCTGCTCGAGGACGACGACCGTCGCCCGGTCACGGTTGAACACCGACCGCGCACCGAGGCACGGGTACTCCGGGTGCAGCACCATGGTCTCGAGGGCGCCGGCCACCTCCGTGGGCTGGAGCCGGTCCGGGGCCTGCGCCAGGTCCCGGGTCAGGTCCTGCAGGTTGGTTTCGTCACGTGTCTCGGTCACCGTCAGGAGACCACCGCGTCGACGACCTTCTTGAGGGCGCTGGGCTGGGCGGGCGAGCGCGGCGCGGTCTTCTTCGCCTCCAGCAGTCGCTCACCGAGCTCGCTCAGCTGCTTGCGCCCCAGGCCCTCACGCACCTTGGGGAACCAGTCGTTCTCCTCCTCGTCCATGTGGTGCCGGACGTTCTCGATGAGGACGGTCGTCTTGGCGTGGAACCGCTCGTCCGACGGCTTCATGGGCACCAGCTCCATGACGAGGACGTCCGCCACGTGGTGCTCCTCGTACGACTCCAGCACGTCGTCCTCGAGGTCGGGCAGCAGGCGACGCACCTCGGGGTACATCACCTCGTTCTCGATGTAGGTGTGCACGGTGAGGAGCTCGATGACCTTCTTCACGATCGATCCCTGACGGGCCGGCGTCGTGGTCGACTTCTCGAACTCGCGAAAGAGCGCGCGGACCTCCTTGTGGTCGGCTCGCAGGATGGTGATGGCGTCGGTCGACATGGGTGCTCCTGGGCGGCGATGACACCGAGCCACGCGACCCGGCAGTCGTCACCTACCCCGCGGCACCCGGTGGTAAACCTTCTGGGGCTTCATGCCGCCTTGACGTCGGCGCGTCGAGCGGCCCACTGGGAGGCCACCTCGGCCACGCCCATGAAGATGAGCAGCCAGCCGCCGACCTGCAGCAGGATGGTGAGGGTCAGGGACGGCCAGTACAGGATGACCGCGGCCCCGACGACCGACAGGACCCCACCGATCGCATACAGCCACGAGAACCCTTCTGGCCGGGTCACGGCGGTGATGAGGTCCGAGACGCCTTCGATGAACCACCCCAGGCTGACGAGTACGGCGATGACGGCGACCGAGGTGAAGGGGTTGCGCACGCAGACCAGCCCCAGCACCAGGATCAGGACCCCGCTCACCCCCAGGAGGGCCCGCAGCCATCCCTCCATGGCGGAGCTCCTCGTGGCGACCACGACGCGACGCACCCCGACCACCACCAGGTGGAGGCCGAACAGCACGGCCAGGACGACGAGCGTGGCATCGGGCCAGACCAGGATGACGATCCCCAGGACGAGGCTCACCACGCCGGCAGCCAAGACCAGTCGGCCGACGGGCACGGCGGATCCACCTGGGCCACCCAGACGACCGGTCCCCTGGTGCCCGACGTCGTTCGTGTCTCTGCTCGTGTCAGTCATTGCTTCCTCCGGCGATGTCTGGACGTCCACGTTCACGTCGGGAACCCCTCCAGCGTGTCCGTGCCCGAACTCGTCGACCCGGGTCGATGGTCCCGGAACCCCTTCGTCGCGCGCCGGCGACGCGTAGGTTCCGGACATGAGCACCGCACCCGCACCCGCCACCGCCTCAGCGCTCGCCGAGGACGTGCGCCGGGGGCGCACCACCGCAGTGGCCCTCGTCCGTGAGGCGCTCGGGCGCATCGAGCAGCGAGACCCTGCGATCGGGGCGTTCCAGGTGGTGCGGGCCGAGCGCGCCGTTGCCGAGGCGGTCGCCGTGGACGCGCGGGCCGACCTGCGCGACCTCCCCCTCGCCGGGGTGCCGGTGGCGGTGAAGGACAACGTTCCGGTCGCCGGCGAGCCGATGCGGGTCGGGACGGAGGCGTCCGACCCGACGCCGCAGACCTCCGACCACCCCGTCGTCGCCCGGCTGCGCGCCGCGGGCGCCATCGTGGTCGGCCTCACCCGCGTGCCCGAGCTGTGCGTCTACGGAGCCACCGACTCCGTCTTCGGGGTCACCCACAACCCCTGGGACACCTCCCGCACCTCCGGGGGTTCGTCCGGTGGGAGCGCCGCAGCTGTCGCCGCCGGTATGGTGCCGGTCGCCCACGGCAACGACGGCATGGGTTCGATCCGCATCCCCGCGGCCTGCTGCGGCCTGGTCGGCATCAAGCCCGGCGCCGACGTGGTGCCGTCGGAGCTGGGCAACGGCTCGTGGTTCGGCTTCGCCGAGAACGGCCCCCTCACGACCACGGTGGGAGACAGCGCCCTCCTGCTCTCGGTCATGGCCGACCAGCCGGGTCTCGCTGCCGCTGCGTCGGCGGACCCTGGCCGGCTGCGCATCGCGGTGACCGTCAAGGCACCGGCCCGGGGCATCCCCGTCGACGCGCAGTTCGTCGCTGCCACCCGGTCCAGCGCCGACCTCCTGCGCGGCGCGGGGCACCGGCTGGTCGAGCGCACGCTCAGGGTGTCGCCGGCATCGACCCTGGCCGGGGTCGCCACGTGGTGCGCCGGCACCGAACGCGACGCCCAGCTCATGGTCGACCGGACGCGCCTGTCGAAGCCGGTCGCCGGGCACGCCAGGGCAGGCCGGGCGGTCCTGCGGGCAGGCCTGCCCCGAGAGTCGGCCCGCGCGGCCTGGCGCGCCTCGGCCCTGGAGTTCTTCGAGGACGTGGACCTGCTCCTGACGCCGGGACTGGCGCAGGAGCCGCTCGCGTCCGACCGCTGGAGCGACAAGGGATGGTTGACGAACCTCCGCGCGAACAGCAGCTACGCACCATTCGCTGCGCCGTGGAACATGGCGGGCTGGCCGGCCATCGTCGTGCCCACGGGCCAGCGCACCAAGAGTGGGCTGCCGTTGTCGGTGCAGCTGGTCGCTCCTCCTGGTGGGGAGGCGCGGTTGCTGTCCGTGGCCGCGCAGCTCGAGCAGCTGGCGCCGTGGCCCCTGGTCGCCCCTGCCTACGCAGGGGCGACCGCGGTGTAGGCGCCAGGTCGCCGGACGGGACCTTGTCCCCTGACCGGACGGCGACCGCCCGCATTGACTGAGTTCGTGGCGCGCCGTGACTCGTGACCAGTCGACAGCGGTGGCCGTGGCGACCGCCTCGAGCTCGACTGCCGTCGTTGCCGGTTCGCAGGCGGTCATCGACGTGGCAGCGGCCCAGGGTGTCTCCATCGACCACGGCCTCTCCTCTGTCGATGCTGCGAGCAGGCGTCATACCTGGGGGCCGAATGCCATCGCCACCCACCGGGTCAACGCCTTCGCCGTGCTTGGACGTCAGCTCCGCTCCCCCTTGCTGGGCCTCCTCGCTGTGGCCGCCGCCGTGTCCTTCTCCGTCGGGGAGCGCTCAGACGCCGTCATCATCGGGGTGATCCTGGGGGCGTCGGTGTGCCTCGGGTTCGGCAACGAGTACCGCGCCGAACGCGCGGCCGCAGCCCTGCACGACCAGATCCACCACCGGTCCATGGTCCGGCGCGACGGCCGGCGCCAGCTGGTGGACGTCCTGGAGCTGGTGCCAGGGGACCTCGTCGACCTGCGCGTCGGGGACGTGGTCCCCTGCGACCTTCGCCTGTCCCGTGTCGAGGGCCTCGAGTGCGACGAGTCGATCCTCACCGGTGAGTCGATCCCGGTCGAGAAGGACACCAACCCTGTTCCCCACGGCACGCCCCTGGGCGAGCTGCGAGGGGTGGCCCTCATGGGCACCATCGTCCACGCAGGGCAGGCCACCGGCATCGCCGTGGCCACCGGCATGTCGACGGAGTTCGGGAGGATCGCCGCCGGCCTGAGCGCCCGGGAGCTGGAGACCGGGTTCCAACGCGGTCTGCGCCAGTTCTCGCTGCTGCTGGTCTACGTCGCCGGCATCCTGACCACCTCCATCTTCGTCATCAACATCGCCCTGCAGAGGTCGCTGCTGGACTCCCTGCTCTTCTCCCTGGCCATCGCGGTGGGCATCACCCCGCAGCTGCTGCCGGCCGTCGTGTCCACGAGCCTCGCTGCGGGGTCGCGCCGGATGCGCCAGCAGAGGGTTCTCGTCAAGAGGTTGGTGTGCATCGAGGACCTCGGTGACGTCGACGTGCTCTTCACCGACAAGACGGGCACCCTCACCGACGGCAGGGTCACGTTCGCGCGCGCCATACCGGGTGACGCGGGTCGGGCCCTCGACGTGCTCCAGTGGGGGCTGCTGTGCACCGACCTCGAGGGCGCCGGCACGTCCGGGAACCCGCTCGACGCAGCACTGTGGTCGGCCCCGGCCGTGGGCGGCTGCCAGCAGTGGCTGGACCGCTGGACGCGGATCCGTACGGTGCCGTTCAACCACGAGTCCAGGCTCACCTCGGTCGTGGTCAGGGACCTCGACGCCAACCAGATCGAGGTCGTCAAGGGCGCCCCCGAAGCGGTGGTGCGCCGCTGCGCCGACGTGCCCCCCGACTGCACCAGTGCGCTGGAGGCGGAGTTCGCCGCCGGCAACAGGGTCGTCGCCGTGGCGACGCGACCGGTCCCGGGTGGAGCACCGCCACCGGACGAGGCCTCCCCCGGGACCCTGCAGCTCAGCGGCCTCCTCGTCTTCCTCGACCCGCCGAAGCTGGGGGCGGAGACCTCGTTGGCCAGGTTGAGGGCGCTGGGCGTGGTCGTCAAGATCGTGACGGGCGACAACGCCGTGGTCGCGGCCAAGGTCGCCAGCGACCTGGGCCTGGCCGGTCCGGACGACACCGGAGTGGTCGACGGGGTCGAGCTGGACGACCTCGACGACCGGGCGCTGGCCGCTCGGTTGGGCAGCACGTCGGTGTTCGCCCGGGTCAGTCCCGAGCAGAAGGCACGGATCGTCCGGGCCCAACGGACGCAGGCCGGGGGCGTCGCCTTCCTGGGTGACGGTGTCAACGACGCACTCGCCCTGCACGCCGCCGACGTGGGGATCTCGGTGGAGTCGGGCACCGATGTCGCGAAGGACGCTGCCGACGTCATCCTGCTGGAGAAGGACCTCGACGTCCTGGCCGACGGAGTCGTGGAGGGGCGGCGGATCTTCGCCAACACGATCAAGTACGTGCTCATGGGGACGTCGAGCAACTTCGGCAACATGTTCTCCGCTGCCGGCGCCTCGCTGTTCCTGTCGTTCCTGCCGATGCTGCCGTCGCAGATCCTGCTCAACAACCTCCTCTACGACACCAGCCAGCTGGCCATCCCCACCGACGGTGTCGACGAGGAACAGCTGCGTCGGCCCTCCCACTGGGACATCTCGTTCATCCGGCGCTTCATGGTGGTGTTCGGACCGCTCAGCTCGATCTTCGACTTCGCGACCTTCTGGGTGATGCTGCAGGTCTTCCACTCGGGACCGGCGCAGTTCCGCTCCGGGTGGTTCGTGGAGTCCCTGGCCACCCAGACCCTCATCGTCTTCTCGATCCGCACACGGAGGGTGCCGTTCCTTCGGAGCACACCGAGCGCTGCGCTGGTCGTGGCTGCCGTGGGCGTCGTCCTCACGGGTGCCGTGCTGCCCGCGACCGGGCTCGCCCCCGCTCTCGGGTTCGAGCCCCTGCCCACGGACTTCTTCCTGGCCCTGGTGGGGATGATCGTGATGTACCTCGTGGTGGTCGAGGTGGCCAAGACCTGGTTCTACCGGCTCGCGGTCTCGCGGCCCTCGGTGCGCCCCGTACCGCCTCACCCGCACGCGCGCCGGCTGCATCGTCGGGGGCGCCGGTTCACCACGAGCGAGCGGGTGCGACCCGCCGTCCCACTCCCCGGTGGCGTCCCGAAGACGCCATCCTGAGGGCCCTGACGGCCCCGGCCGGACCCGTACCCCGGCCGCCGAAGTCGGGACCAAGGTCCCTGTCGCCGCAGGCTGGGCGCGGGTTGCCTGTCCTGCAGACGGCGGCGTGTCCACAATCAGGGGCTTGACGGACCGCGCTTCCTCTGGCGGGATCGCCAATGACGACAGTGCCTCGCCGAGGTTGCCCTCTCCCCTGGTAGGGCGAGGGCAACCTCATCCCGGCAGGCCCTTCCGTCTCGCTGCGGCAGCAGTCTCGCTGCGGCAGAAGAGGATTCGGCGGGTGACCTCAGGCTCTGAGGATGTCACCCAGGGCGGCGAGAAGGATCTCGACCTCGGCCTCCCCGACCACGAGCGGCGGGGCCAGGCGAACGGTCGAACCGTGGGTGTCCTTGACCAGCACGCCGCGCTGCAGGAGGCGGTGTGAGGCTTCGCGTCCGGTCATGAGCTGCGGGTCGATGTCGACGCCGGCCCACAGGCCGCGGCACCGGACCGCATCGATCCCGTGTCCCAGCAGCTCGCGCAGGCCGGCCTCCAGGAGCACACCCGTGCTGCGTGCCCGCTGCTGGTACTCGCCGGTGGCGAGGAGACCCACCACCGCCTGACCGATGGCTGCTGCCAGTGGGTTGCCGCCGAAGGTCGAGCCGTGGCTGCCGGGGGTGAACACGCCGAGGACGTCACGGTCCGCGACGACTGCCGAGAGCGGGACGATGCCGCCACCGAGGGCCTTGCCGAGCACGTAGATGTCGGGCACGACGCCCTCGAGGTCGCAGGCGAAGGTCGTGCCGGTGCGTCCCAGCCCCGACTGGATCTCGTCGGCGACCATGAGGACGTTCCGACGCCGGGTCAGCTCGCGCACGTCGCGCAGCCATCCCTGCGGGGGGACGATGACGCCTCCTTCGCCCTGGATCGGCTCCAGCAGGACGGCCACGGTCTCGTCGGTCACCGCCGCCTCGAGGGCGTCGATGTCCCCGAAGGGCACGAGGTCGAATCCCGGCGTGTAGGGCCCGTAGTGCTCCCTCGCCAGGGGGTCGTCGGAGAAGCTGATGATCGTCGTGGTGCGGCCGTGGAAGTTGCCGGCCATGGCGATGATGCGCGCCCGCCCGTCCGGGACACCCTTGACCTCGTAGCCCCACCGGCGGGCGGTCTTGATCGCCGTCTCCACGGCCTCGGCACCAGTGTTCATCGGGAGGACGAGGTCCTTGCCCGCGAGGGTGGCGAGGTCGCGGCAGAAGGGCCCGAGCCGGTCGCTGTGGAAGGCGCGGCTGGTCAGGGTGAGCCGCTCGAGCTGGGACCTCGCCGCGGCGATGAGCGTGGGGTGCAGGTGGCCGAAGTTGAGGGCCGAGTACCCCGCCAGGGCGTCGAGGTAGCGACGTCCCTCGACATCGGTGACCCACGCACCCTCCGCGTGCGCGATCACGACCGGCAGGGGGCTGTAGTTGCTGGCCACCCAGTCCTGGGCGAGGGAGATGTGGTCGCGCGTGGGGCGTTCGGCGACGCCGTGCCCGGCGATGCGATGGGCCGCGTGGCCGAGAGCGCCGGCCCCGGGATGTGCAGCTGTGTCGCTCACGCATCGATCGTCCCACCGCGTGGGTCGGCAGGGCACCCCCTGACGGGGAACCGCCGCAGGCCTGCCGCCAGCGCGCCGGCGGTGGGAGGCTGGGGGGTGGCGGCCGCGTGCCCCAGGCCACCTGCAGCAGGTGGGCCGGTCACGACGGCGACAGCCTGGGAGGGGCCATGACGAGCACAGCGAACCCGCGCACCCGAGTCGTCATCCTGGGGGCCGCAGGACGTGACTTCCACGACTTCAACACCGTCTTCCGGGCCGACCCGAGCCACGAGGTCGTCGCCTTCACCGCAACCCAGATCCCCGACATCGAGGGTCGCGTCTACCCCGCTGAGCTCGCGGGCGCCCTTTATCCGCAAGGCATCCCGATTGTTGCCGAGTCCGGTCTGGCCGAGCTCCTGGAGCAGGGCAACGTCGACGTGGTGGTCTTCGCCTACTCCGACGTGCGGCACGAGCGGGTCATGCACCTGGCCTCCCAGTGCATCGCCGCCGGCGCGGACTTCCGGCTCCACGGTGCTCGGCGCACCATGCTGCGTAGCGCAAAACCGGTCGTTGCCGTCACGGCCGTGCGGACCGGGGTGGGCAAGAGCCAGACGACCCGTCACCTCGCGCGGCTGCTGCGCGATCGGGGCCTGCGGGTCGTGGCGGTGCGGCATCCCATGCCCTACGGCGACCTCGCCGCCCAGGCGTGCCAGCGGTTCGCGTCGTATCCCGACCTCGACCGGCACGAGTGCACCATCGAGGAGCGCGAGGAGTACGAACCGCACATCGAGGCCGGTGGCGTCGTCTACGCGGGCGTCGACTACGAGCGCATCCTGCGCGCTGCCGAGCAGGAGGCCGACGTCGTCCTCTGGGACGGGGGGAACAACGACCTGCCCTTCTACGTGCCGGACCTCCACCTCGTCCTCGCCGACCCCCTGCGCCCGGGCGACGAGGCGGCATACCACCCCGGTGAGGCGAATGTCCGCATGGCTGACGTCGTCGTCGTCGCGAAGTGCGACTCGGCACGCGCGGAGGACATCGAGGCCGTCGAGGCCTCGGTGCGCTCCCTCAACCCCCACGCCACCGTGCTGCGCGCGGACAGCCCGGTGACGGTCGACGACACGACGGCGATCCACGGGCGACGGGTGCTCGTCGTGGAGGACGGCCCCACGCTCACCCACGGCTCCATGACGTATGGCGCGGGCGTGGTCGGCGCCCGCGCGGCCGGCGCGGCCGACATCGTCGACCCGTGGCCGTACGCCGTCGGGTCGCTGGCCGACACCTATGCGAAGTACCCGAACTCGCGCGGCATCCTGCCGGCCATGGGGTATGGGGCGGCGCAGGTCCGCGACCTCGAGGCGACCATCAGGGCAGCCGTAGCGTCAGGCGCCTGCGACGCCGTCGTGAGTGGCACGCCCATCGACCTGACCCGGGTGCTGACGGTGCCGGTGCCCCTCGTGCGTGCCCGCTACGAGCTGCGCGAGCAGGTGCCGGGCGGCCTCGCGGCAGCGTTCGAGGAGATGCTGCGTCCGCGCAGGACACGGGCGGACGGGCTCGGTGCCGACCCACGCGCCGCTGGAATGACCGTCGTCGGCGACGTCGCCGACGCATCTGACTGCAGGCGAGAGGATTTGGTCTGTTGTGGGGTGGTCAGATGCCTTCTTCTGCTTGGAGCCGACCCGAGCCAACTGCTTGGACGAGGGCCTGATAATCACGTTCGTTCTGACGGGCGTATCGCTTGGCGAAGTTCGTGATCGCACGATCGAACTCGTCGGAGTCACCCAGGTACTCCCCGATGGCGACCGCGTCCCCAGATCGGGCGTGCGCACGGGCGAGCGTCCAGCCGCACAGCTTGGCGTAGTAGCCCATCATCGTCGGCGACATCTGGTCGACGAGCGCGGAGCCCTTCATGTCCCGTAGCTGACGCCAGTAGAAGTGCCGACTGGTGTCCAGCCCGCGCGTCCAGCCGAGGAAGATGTCGCTGGATGCCTGCATCATCCGCTGCCCCTGCACCACGCGCTGGCCGTGCTGGCGGAAGCGGCTCTTCGGGAGATGGTCTTCGAACACCGACCGGGTGGCCTCCTTGATCTGGAGGAACAGCGGGTCCTGCTCGTCCCGCCCCTGGAGCAGGACGATGAAGGCACGCGTGCCCACGCTGCCGACACCGACGACCTTGCGGGCGGCGTCCTCGACGTGGAACTGCTCCAGCAGGTGGCGGCGGTCTTGTTGGAGGGTCTCCCGGTAGGCGTGGAACTGGTCGTCGATCAGCTTGTGCACCTCCTCCACCGACATGGCGTGACCTGGTCCGAAGTCGCGCGCAGGAATGACGACCGGTGGCTGGCTGACGATCCGGTACCGCCCGTCGACGTGCTCAGCCAGCTTGGAGAGCGCCTGGAGACTGTCACGGGAGTGTGCCTTGTCGATGTTCTTCTCGCTGCGCCGCAGCTCTTTCGAGGCGCCCTTCCCTTTGAGGGTGGCGATGGCCCCTGCGCGCACCTCCTCCTCGGAGAGATGCGCGTACCACAGCTCCATCGTCCCCATCTGGGCGAACTCCTGCATGGCGGTGCGATAGCTGGCGACCGAGCTCAGGGTCACGGCCTTGACGTCGGGTTTGGCGAACCCGTTGTTCTGAGCGGCGATGGTGAAGCTGGCGGCGAGTCGCTTGACGTCGTACTCGAACGGACCCGGCAGGGTCTCGTCGAAGTCGTTGAGGTCGAAGACCAGGTGGCGCTCCGGTGAGGCGTATCCGCCGAAGTTCGACAGGTGCGCGTCACCGCACATCTGGACCGTCAGCCCCGCTGTCGGAGTGGCGGCGAGGTCGGCCGCCATGACCTTGGCTGCTCCGCGGTAGAACGTGAACGGTGACACCATCATCCGGCCGTGCCGGACCGGCACCAGGTCTTGGTCCCGGGTGCGGTCCTGCTCCTCGAGGAGGGCGACGGGGTCGGGTCGGTCGGTGGCGGGCACCCATCCTCGATGCGCTGAAGCCGGTGTCCGGTTGGCGGCCTCCTGGCCGTGGCGTCGTCGGTCCTCAACCGCGAGATGTTGCACCTGTTGGGTGGCCATTGAGCTCTCCTTCATGATCACACCCGCTCGATCGGAGCGGCCGAGCGTACGTTCCGCACGATCGCGATCGGTGTGGTTGGGCAGATAGAGGCGAAGGTCCCCGGCGCGCATACGTCCGCCACCTGGCGCTCGACCACGATCGGCACGTTGGGGTGCGGGCCCACGACGGTCATCGCTCTGCCTCCTGGCCGCTCGACCCACTCCGCGTGCTGGCGCGGTAGGCCGTCACCGCGTCCTCAAGGGTCGGGTAGAGGCGATCCGCGCCGATCGCCTTGGTCACCCCGAACCGATCCATCTCGGGACGCACCGCGCGGGTGGCGTCGGCGATGGCGAAGACCACGCCGCGTCGTTCCAGCACTCCGGCAAGCTCCGCGAGCGTGCTTCCACCGGTGAAGTCGACGTCATCGATGGCGTCGGCCAGCAGGACGAACCACCGCGGCGCGGGGTCGCGGTCGACAAGGGCAACCGCCTCTTCGGTCAAGCGCGAGGCGTTGGCGTAGAACAGGCCCGCTCCGAACCGGTAGACGACGAGGCCGGGCGCGGCGTCCTCGCCGGATGAGAGTGGGTTCTCGACGGGCGCGCCGTGGTCGCCCAGGGTGACCACGCTGTCATGCGGGTGGTAGTGCCGGCGGACGTGGTCGAGGAGCGACAGGACGATCGCGAGGAGGATCCCCTGCTCGACCCCGACCCCGACCACGATGGCGGCTGTCAGTGCAGCGATCCAGAACTCGTCGCGACGCAGGCGATAGATCTCGCGCATGTGAGTGGTGTCGATGAGCTTGATGCCGATCACGAACACCACCGCGCTCAGGACGGCGTTGGGCATGTACTGCAACGGCTTGGTGAGGAACAGCAGCACGATGCCGACCGTCACGGCCATCGCCAGCATCGCGACCTGGGACTTGCTCTTGGCTTCGTCGGCCATCTCGGTCTTGGTGGGGCTGCCGTTGACCACGAATGTCCCGCTGAGGCCCGCCGCGATGTTCGCCGCGCCGAGACCGACCAGGTCGTTGTTCTCGACGAAGACGTCCCCGTACTTGACCGCGTACGCCCGTGAGGTGGCAGCGCTCTGGGCAAGGATGACCAGGAACAGGGAAACGCTGGTGCCCAACAGAGGTGCGACGTCGTTCCACCCGACGCCCGAGGGCAGGCCGATCGACGGCAGACCGCTCGGGACGGGCCCGAGTGTCGACACTCCGTGCGACTGGAGATCGGCGGCCCCGCTCACCACGATGGCGCCGACGACAGCGACGAGCCCGCCGGGAATCGCCTTGATCCACCGTTCGAACACGATCAGGGTCGCGATCACGCTCAGCGACACCGCAACGGTTGCCAGCGAAGCCTGCGGAATCTCCTTCAGGGTGTCCCAGAACTTCAGGACCGTGCCGCTGACGTGCTTGACATCCGCCTTGGGCGACTCGACGCCGAGCATGCCCGCGAACTGTCCGAGGGCCACTTGGATCCCGACCCCGGTCAAGAACCCGACCAGGACCGTTCGCGAGATGAAGTCGGCAAGAAACCCGAGCCGGGCGATCCGCGCCAGGACGAGCAATCCACCCGTGATCAAGGCAGCCAAGCCTGCGAAGGCGACCCACTGGGGCGAGTTCGGTTGCAGGCCAGCCACACCGAGTCCCGCTATCCCGGCGTACAAGATCGCGGCAGTCGCCGAGTCGCCTCCGACGACGAGGTGTCGTGAGGATCCGAGGAGAGCGAACACGACCGCGGGGAACAGGATCGTGTAGAGCCCGGTGATGACGGGCGTGCCCGCGATCTTCGTGTAGCCCATGACCTCGGGGATCGCGAGCGCGGCCAAGGTGATGCCCGCCACGAGGTCGCGCCGCAGCAGCGAACGGTCGTACGGGCGGATGCCCTGAAGGAGCGTGATGACCGAGCCGCGGGTCGGTGGCGGCTGAGTGACCGGTGGTCTCGAGGTGTGCTCCGTCTTCGCCATCCTTTGACGGTCGCAGCCGTCCTGCGCCACGGAGTAGGGGCTAAGGACCCTTCGAAGGAGTCTGTCGTGCTCGATCCGGCGCCTGACCTGCACCGCGCGGCGGCCGCACACGACGCCACAGAGGGGTGGCTTCAGAGGTTCGCACAGGTGACCTTCGGCCCTGACTGCCCACCTCGGATGACGACAGGCTGCAAGGTCCCTGAAGGCCGCAGGTATCCCCGCCCGGCAGCGCCACAGAAGGAGAGCACATGAACCAGGTGATCGGCGACCTGCTCCCACTCGCGGTCGGGGTCGCGATCAGCCCGATCCCGATCATCGCCATCATCTTGATGCTGCTCACCCCGGAACCCGGAGGCGCCAGCACTGGCTTCCTCCTCGGTTGGGTGGCAGGGGTGGTCGTGGCCACAACGGTGTTCACGGTGCTGGCTGCCAGCGGTGGGCTCAGCGGGGACAACGGACCCTCGACCGCGGCCTCCTGGACCAAGGTCGTCCTCGGTGCTCTGTTGCTCCTGCTCGCGGCAGGTCAATGGGGCCGCCGCCCCGCTGCTGGCGAGGAAGCCGACCTACCCAAGTGGATGGCCGCCATCGACGGCTTCACCATCGGCAAAGCCGCCGGACTGGGGTTCCTGCTTTCCGCGGTCAACCCCAAGAACCTCCTCATGTGCGCCGCCGCCGGCGCCACCATCGGCGCTGCCGCGATCACCACCGGCAACAAGGTCATCGCCGTCGCAGTGTTCACCGCCATCGCCGTCTCCACCGTCGCGCTGCCGGTCATCGCCTACGTCGTCGCGAAACAGCAGATGCGCACACCCCTGGACGAGCTCCACCTCTGGCTGCAACGACACAACGCCGCAGTCATGTCCGTCCTGCTCCTCGTCATCGGTGTCGCCCTCATCGGCAAAGGCGTCTCGGGGCTGTAGTCGGGACGCCGGCGCGAGCCGGACACCTCGAGCGTCGTCCGAGGATCACCCGTCCCGGGCGACGCCCGGTGCTGGGTCCGCACGGGAACGTGTGGGGATGTCGTCGAGGAGAGGTGCACACCATGGGTTGCCTGTTCGTGCTGCTGGCCGGCGTGTTCCCGCGCCTGGCCCTGCTCATCGTCTGGATCGCCCGACCTGCCATGGTCAACGCAGCCTTCACCACGTGGATCTGGCCGCTGCTGGGTCTGCTCTTCCTGCCGTTCGCGACCCTGATGTACGTGATCCTCTGGCGGGTCGGCGGCCTGAGCGCCTGGGACTGGTTCTGGGTGGCCATCGCCGCGCTGCTGGACGTCAGCCACTGGGGCGCCGGTGCGGCCCAGCGCCGCGCGTCGTCCTCGACCGCGACCACGTAGCCGACGCCGTGGCCACAGGGGTCCCGGCACCGACCTCACCCTGACCGGGTGAGGTCGGTGCCGCCTCCCGCGTGTTTCGCTGACGTCTGACCGTCGGCAGCCGAACCTGCTGCCGACGTGTGGCCACGGGGGACAACGTTCAGAATCGAGGGGTCGTGAGCATTCCGTTCAAGGGCACGGTCAACGTCGACATCCGGGACTCGGTGGAGGACTGGGCCCCGTTCGCGCCGCCGAAGGCCCCCGACGGAGCGCCGAACGTCGTCTACATCGTGCTCGACGACGTCGGCTTCTCGGCGATGAGCTGCTACGGCGGCCCGATCGCGACCCCGAACATCGACAAGATCGCCGCCGACGGCGTCCGCTACACCCAGTGGCACACCACGGCGCTGTGCTCGCCGACCCGCTCCTGCCTGCTGACCGGCCGCAACCACACCCGCAACAGCATGGCCTGCATCACCGAGGGCGCCAGCGGCTTCCCCAACGCCAGCGGCACGATCCCGCCCGAGAACGGCATGCTGCCCGAGATCCTCGGCGAGCTCGGCTGGAACACCTACATGGTCGGCAAGTGGCACCTGTGCCCGACCGTCGAGATGAACCTCGCGTCGACGCGTCGCAACTGGCCGACGGGCCGCGGCTTCGAGCGCTGGTACGGCTTCCTCGGCGCCGAGACGAGCCAGTGGTATCCCGGAGCTGACCTACGACAACCACCCCGTGGACCAGCCGAGGTCGCCCGAGGAGGGCTACCACTTCGGCGAGGACATCACCGACAAGGCGATCGAGTTCATCATGGACGCCAAGGCGGTCGCGCCCGACAAGCCGTTCTTCCTCTACTACGCGCCCGGCGCCTGCCACGCGCCGCACCACGCGCCCAAGGAGTGGATCGACCGTACGAGGGCCAGTTCGACATGGGCTACGAGGCGATGCGCGAGGAGACCCTGGCCCGCCAGAAGCGAGATGGGCATCGTGCCCGCCGACACCGAGCTGCCCGCCGATCAACCCGCTCGGCACCCCGCGAGACCCGCACCGGTCCCGATGGCCAGCCGTTCCCGCCGCTGGACGTGACCCGGCCGTGGGACTCGCTGTCGGACGACGAGAAGCGGCTCTTCGCGCGGATGGCCGAGGTGTACGCCGGGTTCCTCTCCCACGCCGACCACCAGATCGGGCGCCTGCTCGACTACCTCGAGGAGACCGGCCAGCGCGAGAACACCATGGTCATCGTCGTCTCCGACAACGGCGCCAGCGGCGAGGGCGGCCCGGACGGGTCGGTCAACGAGATGAAGTTCATGAACGGCATCCCCGACGACATCGACGCCAACCTCGCGATGCTCGACGAGCTCGGCGGCCCGAAGACCTACAACCACTACCCCAACGGGTGGGCGATGGCGTTCAACACGCCGTTCAAGATGTGGAAGCGCTACGAGTTCAACGGCGGCACCTCCGACCCGTGCGTCATCTCGTGGCCGGCCGGCATGCAAGGCCAGGGGCGAGATCCGCGAGCAGTACCACCACGCGATCGACCTGGTGCCGACGGTCCTCGACGTCCTCGGCGTCGAGCCGCCCGAGACGATCAAGGGCCACACCCAGAGCCACTTCGACGGCGTGAGCATGCGCTACAGCTTCGACGACGCCGACGGCGCCGGGCCAGCGCGAGACGCAGTTCTACTCGATGCTCGGGCTCGCGCGGCATCTGGCACGACGGCTGGAAGGCCGTCACCACCCACCCGACGCTCAGCGGCTGGTCGCACTTCAACGACGACGAGTGGGAGCTCTACCACGTCGACGTCGACCGCTCCGAGCTGCACGACCTCGCCGCCGAGCAGCCCGAGAAGCTCCGCGAGCTGGTGAACCTCTGGTACGCCGAGGCCGGCGCCAACGACGGCTTCCCGCTCGACGACCGCTCGGCCCTCGAGATCTTCGTCGACGCCGCGGCCGCAGCTGTCGGCGCCGCGCGACCGCTACGTCTACTTCCCCAACCACGCCGAGGTCCCCGAGGCCCAGGCGGTCGTCGTCCGCGGCCGCTCGTTCGTGATCGGCGCCCTGGTCGACCTCCCCGAGCCCGGCGCCCAGGGCGTGCTGTTCGCGCAGGGCTCGCGCTTCGGCGGCCACAGCCTCTACGTCAAGGACAACCGGCTGCACTACGTCAACAGCTTCGTCGGCATGTTCGAGCAGAGGGTCGTCGCCACCGAGGACCTGCCCGACGGGCGAGAACCTGATCCTGTCGGCCTCGTTCGACAAGGACGGCGAGGACCGCGCCCCCGGTGGCCACCGGCATCCTGTCGCTCTACCACGGCGACACGAAGGTCGGCGAGGGCGGATCAAGACCCAGCCCGGCGGCTACATGATCGCCGGCGAGGGCCTGGCCGTCGGCCGCGACGTCGGCGACCCGGTCACCCAGGACTACCCGGGCGAGCGGCCGTACCGCTTCACCGGCGGCACGATCAAGCGGGTCGCCGTCGACGTCAGCGGCGAGCCCTACGTCGACCTCGAGCGCGAGGCCCAGGCCATGCTCATGCGGGAGTAGGTGATGGCGACACCGGCTGCGCCGAAAGCACCGACGGCGCGCTCCGCGCAGCGCGCCTTCCACGTCATGTCCAAGCCCACCGGCGCCATCTGCAACCTCGACTGCGAGTACTGCTTCTTCCTGTCCAAGGACGAGCTCTACCCGGGCAGCGACTTCCGTATGCCGCCGCAGGTGCACGAGGCGTACATCGCCCAGCTCCTGGCCGCCCAGCGCGGCGTCGACGAAGTGGTCGTCGCGTTCCAGGGCGGCGAGCCCACCCTGATGGGGCTCGACTTCTTCCGCCGCACCCTCGAGCTCGAGGAGCGCTTCGCGGCGCCCGACCAGCGGATCCTCAACACGATGCAGACCAACGCGACGCTGCTGGACGACGAGTGGTGCGCGTTCCTGAAGGAGAACGACTTCCTCGTCGGCGTCTCGATCGACGGGCCGCGAGCCATGCACGACGCGTACCGGGTCGACAAGGGTGGCAAACCCACCTTCGACCGGGTGGTGCGTGGGCTGAAGGCGCTCCAGCGGCACGACGTCGAGTGGAACGCGCTGACGACGGTCAACGCCGCCAACGCGGGCCATGGCCTGGAGGTCTACCGGTTCCTGCGCGACGACCTCGGCGCGACGTTCGTCCAGCTCATCCCGATCGTCGAGCGCGTGACCGCCGAGCTGCTGCCGCTCGCGGAGTCGGGCTGGGGCACCCGCTCCGGCGACCGGCCGCTCTACCGCCAGCAGGGCGACCTCGTCACGCACCGCACGGTCGGGGCGAAGGCATACGGCCGGTTCCTCGTCGACGTCTTCGAGGAGTGGGGGCGCCACGACGTCGGCGACGTGTTCGTGTCGATGTTCGACACCGCGCTCGCGCACTGGATGGGGATGGACCAGGCCGGGCTGTGCGTCCACGCGCGCACCTGCGGGGACGCCGTGGCGCTGGAGCACAACGGTGACCTCTACTCGTGCGACCACTACGTCGAGCCGGGCTACCTGCTGGGCAACATCGCGGAGGGCCGCACCATGCTCGAGCTGGTCAACCTGCCGCAGCAGCGGGCGTTCGGGCAGGCCAAGCTCGACACCCTGCCGGAGTACTGCCGCTCGTGCGACGTGCGCTTCGCGTGCAACGGCGGCTGCCCCAAGGACCGGTTCCTCACCACCCCCGACGGCGAGCCGGGGCTGCACTACCTGTGTGCGGGCTACCAGGACTTCTTCCACCACGTCGACGGCCCGATGCGCGTCATGGCCGCCCTGCTGCGCCAGGGCCGCGACGCCACCGGGCTGCGCGACTGGTATGCCGCCCGCGACGCGAAGCGGGCACCGGACGCACCCTGCACCTGCGGCAGTGGGAAACCGTTCGCCGCGTGCCACGGCGCGGGTCTCTGAGCGTCCCTGACCACACGTCGACGGGTCGGTCCGATCGTCAGAGGTGCAAGACGCTCTTGATCACGCTCACGGCTGCCGAGGCGATCTGCTGGTGTCCTGCCGCGTTGGGGTGGTCTCCATCCGTGGCCAGGTAGTGCGTCTCGTCGTACGCCTGGTCGGGTCCCTTGAACGCGGTCCGGAGATCGACGTACGCCGAGCTCGTGGTCGTTGCCGTGGCCTTGATGGCGGCGTTGACCTGGTCGGTCACGTCGGCGGCTGCGGTGACGTAGGCGTCGCCCTGCGCGGCGGCGTACTGGCCGCCGAGCCAGACGCTCCAGTAGTCCAGGAGCACGACGAGCACCCGCCGGCCGGTCGTGAGCTCATGGACGCGGGCCACGATGGCCGCGAGGTTCTTCTCCACCACGGGGATCGTGGGCTCGTAGCAGGCAACCGAGTTGCCACACGAGCCCGAGTGGGCCACGTCGTTCGCGCCGATCTCTATCTCGACGACGTCGGAGGTCCGCACCTGGTCGACGACCGCAGCATCGGACTGGAGCTGAGTCAGTACGTTGGTGGTGGTGTATCCGGCGACGGCATCGTTCACCACCGTGACCGTGCGTTCGGGCGGTGCGGCCAGGTCGAGGCCCGTCAGCTCCGGGTAGGGCGTGCAGCCGCAGCTGCTGCCGCGTGGCACCGAGTCACCCAAGGCCACGATCGACCACGTGTGCGCCGACGTTGGCGAACCGGATGGCGAAGGAGTGGTCGCGCCGGGCTCGGTCGAGACCGAGCGTGGAGAGGAGCACCCTGCCGCGACAGCTCCTGCGATGGCGAGTGCCACCACCTGGCGAGTCAACCGACGGCGGCCCACTCAGACAGTCTAGGTCGGGACCCGATACCTGGCTGCGACGGAATCTCGGTCAGACGTTGAAGCGGAACTGCGACCCCATTCATTTGGCCTGCGCGGGGGCGGTGTTTGTGCTGGTCAGCGTGCTGAGTGGTTCCGGTCACTTGACTCAGGCTGCCGCAGGGCGCATTTCTCGTGTGCCCCAAATGTGCCCCAACCGGGATGGGCAGGGAGAGCCACCGACCCGATCGCGGAGCAGTGGAGGTCGGCCTCCGGCCCGGTCAAGGCCGCCCTGACAGATCGGGTGATCCGGCGGTACACGGAGTGTGCACCTGAAGCCCATACGGAGCTGCGGCCTTGACCGGGTTGGAGGGGCCGGCCGGATGCTGCGGAGCGGGTCGGCGGCTCGGAGGTGAGAGTGCCCTGGACGGCGTCCGGGGCGTTTGGTCGTGCGCGGGGTGCGATGGGGTGCGCGAGGACGGCGCGCCAGCGCCGCCCGCAGCGCGGGGCCCCATCGCGGGGTCCCGCGCCACCGCGGCGGAGCCGCGGTCTTGAGCCAGTACAGAAAGTCTTCACCGATCGAATCGCGGCATGACGAGGACGTCTAGATCCCCTCAACAACGGCGGTCAGGTCGCCGCCAGCGTCTCCTGTGTTGACCACGCCGCGCGGGCTCCAGGAGCAGCGCCTTCACCTCTTCGTCCGCGCGTGGGCAGTGCTCAACCCCGCGCGGCACCACGAACAGCTGGCCCGGCCCGAGGACGACGTCACGATCACGCAGCTGGATGGTCAGCTGCCCCTCGACCACCAGAAACAACTCGTCGGTGTCCTCGTGGGTGTGCCAGACGAACTCGCCCTTGATCTTGACGAGTTTGACCTCGTAGTCGTTGAGGCGCGCCACGGCTTGGGCGACCAAACCACGGAGAAGAGGGCAAACTTCCGGTTGATGTCCACGACGTCGTCGGTCATGGTCCCAGTCTGCCAAGCGCGGAGCGCGGCATGACAGGACGTCCACTCAGCCTCAGGCGCGGGAAGTGCCGCCGTGTCACGAGGTGTCGTCGACCAAGGACCCAACGTCGGCGATCTCCCAGGCTTCGAGAATCTTGCCGCAATCCAGATGGCAGATCACTGCCTGATCCATCCGGAAGAATCGGCCACTCCCGGAGACGCCGGCGAACTCACGAAGGAACGTGCCAGTGACGACGACGCGTGCCATTTCGACGTCCCCCTCCGCCACGACTTCCTGAACCTCGTGGCGAAGATCCGCTATCGCTGCCACGGCGTCCCGCCACACCTGCTTCTCTGCTTCGAGATTCCTTGTCGATAGACCTCGTGGTGCATGGACCACGACATCGCCGTGCAAGAGCTCGCATCAAACGCCTCGACATCACCTGAGTCACCAGCGGCCAACCAGCGTGTCACGACGGGCGACGAGGGCTCCATGTCTGATGGTCTCGCAGAGCGTTAGCAGCTGGCCAGAGCCCCCCCACGACACCCCCGCTCATAGTCACGTCCTCGGGCCCGGCATCGTCGAAAGTCCTGCGCGCGGCATGTCCGGATGCCGCTTGGCAGATGTGCAATGAGCGCAGGTGGTCTGACCGGAACCGCCTACGACGTCGGCGACACTGCAAGCACCCGACCGCTATAGCCGACCGAGGCGAGCTCCTCGGTCAATACTGCTCGCATGGTCGTTGCCATCGGATCGGGAATGTAGCCCTTGCTGTCGACGTACATCTCACGCCGCGGTCGGTGACCTCCGGATCGGAGACATAGCTGGCGCAGTCCTCGCCACCGGCTAACAGCGATTCGTCGGTCTCATGCTCAACGCCTGCGTGGTCGATCGACATGAACCGGTCCGAAGCCCGTTGCAGCGCGGCGAGTATCGGCGCAGAGTCCGCAGCGTCGGTGACGACGAACCTCTCGCGAGACAGGTCGAGCTGGGCTGGAAGGTAAACACATCAGGGTCGATCTCGAGCACGGCAGCGACCTTTCCTGTCAACGGGTGGGCTCACGAGCACCGTAGCGGCAGACACCGCAGGGCGAGGTGCTTACGCAATATCGGCGTCCCGAGGCCCCGTCCTACGCCCGAGCATCGGCATGACCCCGCGGAGAGCGGCATGTGAGTGCGTGTTTGGGCCGGCCCACGCAACGATCACCCAGCCAGTGCGGCCGTCAGATCGACCTCGATCAGCTGGCCGCGAAAAGCCAAGCTGGGCGACCCGAGCAGCGTGCTCGCAGTGGTGAACGCGGGCTTCAGCACCGACCCGTTCAGACGCTGCCACGCAGCACCCAGCACGGCACCAGCGCCACTGACCACGTAGATCACCGAGCGGACGACTTGATCTGGCCCCGCTCCCACAGCTCTCAAGGCGGCGATGGCGTTGGCTGCCACCTGATCGATCTGGGCGTCAAGGTCTCCCGGACTCACCAGCGTGCCCGAAGGGTCAAGGGGGCACTGCCCGGCCAAGAACGCCATCCGGCCAGCTTCCACGACGGTGACGTGGTGGTATCTAGGCGTCGGATGAAGCTGGGAGGGGTTAATCCGCGTGATTTCGCTGCTCATACCCTCAGTCTGACGAGCCAAGCGAACAGGATCACCTGGGTTTCACGACGGTTCAGGCGAGCATTGACAGGCGTGTGCCCGGATAGACGCCCCCAGCCTCCCCGATCCGCGGCAGATCCGGGCGAGCGTAGCCGCCCTCACCGCGGCAGAAGAGCGCCTGCGCTTGACTGCGCGGGACAGGGAATGCCCTTGCAGGCACACGGGCTACATCACCGGGCCGAAATCCAGAATCTGTTCCGGCGGATGGAACTCGTCGGCGAGTGAGAAGCCGTGGACGCGTTGGACGTGGTCGCGGAACCACTGATCGAATGGCTCGTCGGACTTGCCGAGCGCGGTGAAGGCTGCCTCGAGATCGTCCGCTTCGAGGTAGACGATTGCCATGTCTCCGCCCGGCGTCGTCTGAATCCACACCCTCTCCCGGGTGATTCCGGCGCGGCGGCGGGCGTCCTCGTAGTCCGACTTGCGCTCTCCTTCCTGGAAGGACGCCATGACGTCCCTGTCGACTTGGGTCATGCCCGCTAGCAGTGGGGCAGCAAAGGCGATCGTCGGCATTGGTGGCTCTCTCATTTCTTAGCGGTGACGGCTCGCACTGCGGCGATCGTCTGCGGGCGTTTACTTGGCATGCCAAGTAAATGCCCGTGACGGTTGGCATGTCAAGTATTGAGCTAAGGTGGTTGACGTGAACGAGGACGAGTCAGCCCGGTGGATGCCGGCCTTTCTGGCCCTACTGCGCACTCATGCTCGGCTGAGGGATCTGCTCGAGCTCGACGTCCGCCGCATCGGTGGACTCAGCGTGGCGCGCTTCGACGTTCTGACGCACTTGGACATGGCCGGGGGTCGAATGCGGCTGAGTGACCTGGCGAACGCCATCGTTTTGTCACCGTCTGGACTGTCGAAGCTCTTCGACCGCATGGAGGCGTCGGATCTCGTCGAGCGACAGCCGGATCCCGACGATGCCCGCTCCACCGTCGGAGCGATAACGAGGCACGGCAGGGCGGTCTTGAGGAAGACCCGCCAACACCACCACGCGTTCCTGCAGCAGATATTCGGGGATGTGCTCGATGACCGAGACCTCGCTGACGTGATGCGGATCATGGCCCGACTGGATGCGGGCATGCCGCACTGATCTCCCGAGCCGCCTCCCGCTGCCGGTCGCCCGATTTGTCGCCGTAGTGGCCTCGATCAGCGCGCGCCCACGCGCCCCTCTCGCGCCACGAACGTTGATGTCCGATGCTCGGAAAAGAAATGGCCAGTGCGCGACGGACGTCCGTCATCGCGGCAGTTCCGGAAAGTCAGCGGCGTCGGGTGCCGTCGTTGTACGGGTCCGGAGCACCGGCAGGGATGCGGTCGGCCAAGGGCACACCCACCGCCTTACGTCTACGTGCCAGCATGCGGTCGAGAGTCTCTACCTCTTCAGCATGGATTGGATTGGTGTTGCCATCCATGCCAACCAGCCAGACTAAGCCTCGGCCGATCCTGGACGCCTGCTCTCCTGCCCGGTCGTCGACCAGGGCCACCGCGTAGTGAGCCGATCGCCGGCCTGCCGCTGTGCCCAGTCGATGACCTGGAGAACAAGGTCACGTCGTAGGTGTCAGTCCATCCATGCGTGGACGTTTGGCCACTGCCGTGTAGATAAACCCTGAATCGGGGATGAGAGTTCTCCCAACGGGAATCGCGTTCGTCGACCTGCACGATCTGAAGCTCGCCCATACCGGCAGTCTTCCAGCCGTCGACGGCAATCGTCCGCTCATCGGCTACTTGTTTCATTGACGTCATGGCCGGGATCTGACGAGGCTCGGTCTAGGCGTTCGGGGTTGTCGCTCTTTTTCGGCTGCTCACCACGGTGTGGCTCTCATTTGCAGGGATGCCAAGGCATCGCGGGTGGCCAACCGGCGGACCTGGGCGACGGTCGTCGACGTCCCGCCGGTCAGCGCGGGCGCGGGTGTTCGCCACCGGGCAGGGCCGTAAGACCGACGCCACCGACGCGCACTCGGTGGCGCTGGTCGGCACCCGGATGAGTGGACTACGCCCGGTCGTCAACGACGAGCGGTGGCGGTGCTGCGGATCCTGGTCGACCGGCGCCGATCCCTGGGCGAAGAACACACCCGCAAGGATGTCGCAGGTCCACCACGGCTGCTCCTGGAGCTGATCCAGGCGGGGCCAAGAAGGACCTGTCCGCGGCCAGGCCAAGGCGCTCCTGCGACAACCGTCCGCCCAGCGCGACGCCGCGGGCAAGACCCGCCGTCGCGTCGCCGCCGAAGCTGATCGCCGACCTGCGAGCGGATGCGCGCGCCTACCAGCGCAAGAAGGCAGCGAACAAGGAACTGACCGAGCTGGTCACCACCACCGGCACCACCCTGCTGGACCTCAACGGAATCGGCCCCTCCGGCGCGGCCCGGCTGCTGGTCGAGGTCGGCGACATCACCCGGTTCCCAGACAACAACCACTTTGGTTCCTGGACCGGCACCGCACCGATCGACGCATCCTCAGGGGACAACGTCCGCCACCGACTGTCCCGAGGTGGCAACCGTCAGATCAACCGGGTGCTGCACATCATGGCCACCGTCCAGCTGCGCAACCCGACCGAGGGCCGCGCGTACTTCGACCGCTGCAAAGCCCGAGGGAATGACCTCGAACGAGTCGATGCGGCTGCTCAAACGCCGACTGTCAGACATCGTGTATCGGACCATGGTCAACGACGCTGCACGGCACATGGCGACGGGCCGGGAGGGCACGAGGCAAACTCTGACTCCAGCGCGGCATGACAGGACGTTTCCATTGCCGACCCCCGCGCGACCCCCGAGGCGCGTCGAAGCTCCCAGCGTCGCTCGTTGCAGTCGTCGAGGTGGGAAGGGTCGCGGCGTCGCGCGTCGTTAAAGAGTTGGTCAAGGATCGCCGAATGGGGTTGCAATTGATGGACGGAGCGGAATCGGCTGAGACCGTCGAAGGGCAGACGAAACCTGACTCAGCTTTCGTGATCGCGCTGATACGTGGCGTGAGAACTGTTGGGCAACAACGGTTTTGGTCTTCAGGCAACAAGCCGGCACGTGTGTGACCCGTGCGCCGGTCAGCCATGCCAGTGGTCACCCAAGAGCTGGGTGTGCCGTGCGGACGGGTCACAGAAGTATCGCCCGCACGGCACACCCTTCTTGGGAAAGGGGGCCAGGCAATGAGCACCATCGACGACTGTCGACCGCCCCCGAAACACCGTGCCCCCTCCGGAAGATCGGCCGCTGGACATCCCCGACCTGGCCCCCGTGCCGTCGAGGCGCAGCTCGTCGCACGGCTCCTCTCCGCGGACTTCCAGCAGTGGTCGACGACGGTGTCGCGGGTCGGGTTCTGCGCCCACCCGGTCCGCCTCGTCGGACGCACCGACACCTTCGCCAAGACCACGGGCGAGCTGCTCCGGTCGTACTCCTCCAGTGATGAGCCTGCCGGGGTGACTTACAAACGCTGCGGCAACCGTCGCGCCACCGAGTGCGAGTCCTGCTCACGGCAGTACGCCGCCGACACCTTCCACCTCATCCGCGCCGGAGTCGCCGGAGGCAAAGGCGTCCCCGCCAGCGGTCGGCGACAACCCGCTGGTGTTCGCCACCCTCACCGCGCCCTCCTTCGGAGCCGTCCACGGCGCCGAGCCAACAGCGGCCGGTGCCGTCCCCGCGCGAGGCACGGCACCCGTTGCCCGCACGGGCAGGCCATCGCGGTGCATGACCGTCCACGACCAGGACGACCCGGCGCTCGGGCAACCGTTGTGCGGCGACTGCTACGACTACGAGTCCCACGTCGTGTGGCAGTGGTGGGCACCCGAGCTGTGGCGCCGCTTCACCATCGCCCTCCGCCGCGCGGTGGCCCACCACCTCGGCGTCGCCGCGACCGACCTCGCGACGTCGCCTCGGTGCAGTACGCCAAGGTCGCCGAGTACCAGCTCCGCGGTGCCGTCCACTTCCACGCCCTGATCCGCCTCGACGGGCCCCAGACGGCCGACGGATTCGCCCCCGCACCGCCCGCCCTCACCGCGACCGTCCTGGCCGACCTCGTCGCAGCAGGCCGTGGCCGCGGTCCGGTTCACCGCCCCGCCGGTCGACGACGGACGGCCTGCTCGGGTCCTGGCGTTCGGCGCCCAGGTCGACACCCGCGTCGTCCGCACGTCCCGCCGCACCGACGACCCCGACCGGGACTCACCGCCCGAGCAGGTCGCCGGATACCTGGCCAAGTACGCCACCAAGTCCGCCACCGACACCGACCACCAAGAACACCGCCACCTGCGCCGTCTGCACGCCACCGCCCGGCTCCTCGCAGCCCAGCCCGCGCGCCGACCCACGACCCCGACGGCCCGTACGCGGCTGCTCGGCAAGTGGGCGCCGATGCTCGGCTTCCGGGGCACTTCTCCACCAAGTCCCGCCGCTACTCCGTGACCCTCGGGCAGCTCGCCGGGCCCGCCAGCGCTCCCAGGCCCGCATCGCCCAAGCCAACCGCGCCGGCGACGCCGCTCGACCTGCGCGAGCTCGAGGCCGACTCCTCGCCGACGACGACGACGAGACCACCCTCGTCGTCGGCCCTGGGCCTACGCCGGCACCGGGTGGGCCAACGACGGCGAGACCGCCCTCGCCGTCGCAGCCGCCGCGCGCGCCCGCGAGTACGCCCAAGAGCGCGCAGCAGACCGCCAGAACCGACGCATGAAAGGAGTCAGCAATGCCAGCACGAAGATCATTACCCGTGGATCAGGGCTACGTTTCGCGACCACCCACCTGCGCCCGTCTGTGGACCCTTCAGGACGTCTCCGAGTTCCTGAACGTGCCAGTCGGAACTCTCTACCAGTGGCGTGTCCGCGGTGAAGGGCCGCCGGCCGGTACAAGGTCGGGCTGAGCACATTCGGTTCGACCCCGACCGGGTGAGGACTTGGGTCAAGGACTCGGCGGCCTGACATGGCCAGCATCGACAAGCGCGACCGCGGCGGCACGGTGAGTGGCTCGCCCGATGGCGTGACGACACTGGACGACAGCGCAAGCGATCCTTCAGCCGCAAGATCGACGCACAGCGTTTCGTCACGCAGCTCGAGGCGCGACCTGATGCGCGGCCAGTACGTCGACCCCTTCGACACCACGACGGTCCTGGAGTACGCGCGGCGCTGGGCCGGCGGTCGGATCCACAGGCCGAACGACCGCGCGACGCGTCGAGAGCATGATCGAGACCCAGATCGCTGGGACCAGCTGGGGGTACGGCGCGAGCAGCGGTGACTCGTCGGAGGCGCAGGCATGGGCCTCTCGATCGTGCAGAGGCGCGGCACCAACGACGTTGCGCAACCTCGTGGCCTGCTGCGTTCGGCTACGCCTCTTGCCGCGTTGGACCGCGGGTGGCGTCGTATGGTGTGCGTGCTCTCGTTGCGCCGACGCATCGGGAGCGAGTGGTCCGACTGTCCGTCGGGAGGTAGTGGCCTTGGCGAGGCGATGCCTCGACGAAACCGTGCATGGTCAGATCGCCCAGCCGGATCGGGTGACGGATCGGCGAGCCTGCCAGTCTGCGTGTGCAGGATGTCGACTTCATGCGCAGGTCGGGCGCATCGAGTGGCAGCTGGTACTCGGGCAGAAGGACCGTAGCGCGCCGAAGACCCGCGCTCGACGAGGACCGTCCCCCTCCGCCAGGCGGCGGCGAGCGTTGTCGGTGCACCTCGAGGAGTTCTCACGTGGCGAGGACGGAACTGTTCACGACCGGTTCGGTGCGCGATACCGGCACGACTACTACGGCAGACGGATCTTCTCGTGGCAGCCGCCGCAGCCGGGCTCCAGCCTCGACCAATCCCACGACCTGCGACACCACTACGCGTCGGTCCTGCTGCGCAGGGCGAATCCGTTATCGCCGTGGCCGAGCGGTTGGGGCACCTACAACGCCGCCCTGGTGCTGTTCTACGTACGGGCACCGATGCCGGATCGGCGGACCGTAACCCGACCAGCGGTCGAGATCGCGCTGGGCCGGATGCGCCGCACCGCGCCCCGCACCAGGAGGTCGCAGGTCGCGACCTGGCGGTGATGGCTGTGTTCCAGACGTTGAAGCGGAACTCCACGACGTCGCCGTCGCGGCATGACGTAGTCCTTGCCCTCGATGCGGACCTTGCCGGCGGACTTGGCGGCGGCCATCGACCCGGCCTGACGAGGTCGTCGAAGCGTGAAGATCTCGGCCCGGATGAAGCCGCGCTCGAAGTCGGTGTGGATGACGCCGGCGGCCTGCGGGGCGGTGAGCCCGGCCGGATCGTCCAGGCGCGGACTCCTTGGGGCCGGCCGTGAAGTAGCTCTGCAGGCCGAGGATGTGGAAGCCGGTGCGCGCGAGCTGGCGAGCCCGGGCTCGGTCGGCCCAAGGACTCGAGCATTTCCTTCGCCCGTCGGCCTCGAGCTCGGCGAGCTCGGCCTCGAGCTTGGCGCAGAGGAACGACCGCGCCGCGGGCCTCGACGCAGCGAGCGCAGCGAGCGCGTGCAGGCGGCTTCGCCGAGCTCGTCCTCGTCGACGTTGGCGACGTAGAGAACGGCTTGGCGGTGATCAGCCCGAGCTGACGCGCGTCGGCGAGGTCGACCCCGGCCCTGGCGCCCGCGGCATACGGGTGTTGCCCTGCTCGAGGAGCTTCTGGGCCGCGACGGCGCGTCGGACGAGGCCTCCTTGTCCTGCTGGATCCGCGACTCCTTCTCGAGGCGGGGCACGGCCTTCTCGAGGGTCTGCAGGTCGGCCAGCATCAGCTCGGTGTCGATCGTGTCGATGTCGCGAAGCGGATCGACCGTGCCGTCGACGTGGACGACGTCGGGGTCCTCGAAGCAGCGGACGACGTGGAGGATCGCGTCGACCTCGCGGATGTTGGCGAGGAACTTGTTGCCGAGCCCTTCGCCCGTGCGTGGCGCCGCGGACGATGCCGGCGATGTCGACGACGCGCACCGTCGCGGGGATGATCTTCTCGGGCTCGATGAACTTGGTGAGCTCGCCGAGGCGCTCGTCCGGCACGGCGACGACGCCGACGTTGGGCTCGATGGTGCGAACGGGTAGTTGCGCGTCGAGCACGTCGGCGGCGGTGAGGGCGTTGAAGATGGTGCTCTTGCCGACGTTGGGCAGACCGACGATTCCGATAGTGAGAGCCACAAGGCCGAGAGTCTACCGTCGCGGCGTGGCCGGCCCTCGCCAGCGCCGAGACAGCGCGACGAGGCGTCCTCGCCGTCCCAGACCTCGGCGTCCTCTCGAGGTAGCCGCCGGACATGGTGCGGCTGGGCAGGTTGACGCGGAGCCAGCCCTGCGCCGGACGAGCCGGACGTGCGCGGTCAGCTCGAGGGTCGGCGCCCACCCCGGCAGGCCGAGCTCGAACGCCACTGCGGCAGTGCTCTCGATGCCAGCAGCAGGAGCAGTGGGTCCGGCTCGCGACCGTCGACCATCCGCAGCCACCGCGGATCACGCCGTTGCCGGACGGCTTGCCCATCGCCCAGCCGGTGGTGGCCGGGTCGAGCCGCAGGTCGAGGCGCTCGAGCAGCGAGGCCGCTGAGGAACGGAGGAGGCGCTGTCGGTCCACACGCACTGGTCCGGCGGCGGAAGCCGGGCGGGGTGGCCGTGGTGGTGGCGTCGGCGTCCATCGTGGCGAGGTCGCCGTACGTCGCGAGGACGCGGATCCGCTCCACCTCACCGCCGGCGCCGTCGTCCTGGAGCAGCGAGGCCTGGCCGTTGGAGACCGCGCGCCCGCGTCGCAGCACCGAGGTGCGCACCGTGGCGGGACCGGGCACGCCAGGAGTCAGGTAGTACGCGCTGATCGCCAGAGGGTGCGGGTGCGCCGGACGGTGGTCCTCGGCGGTGCCGAGCTCGGCCGCGAGCGCGCGGCCGGCGATCGACAGCAGCATCCCGCCGTTCACCCCGTCCCCGATGCGCCACCCCTCGCCGAGCGCTGCGTCGTAGACGCCTGGCTCGCCGTGGCGCGCCGCGACCGCCGACCCCTCGTCGAACTCGCTGACCTGCTCGCCCATCCGTCGTCCTCCATCACCGTGCGCGCCATACCTGACCAGTCAGGAGGGTATGCCGCGCACGGTCACCTCAGGGGGTGGGCGTGGCGGGCGCCACTGCCTCGGCGGCGGCTGCGCCCTGCGCCGCGGAGGCCGTCGGGCTCGGGCTGGGACTGCTCCCCGGGCTGGCCGAGGGGCTCGACGTCGCCGACGGCGCCGCGCCAGGCGTGGTGGCGCTCGGGTCACTGGTCGCGGCCGTGGACGACGGCGACGGCGTGCCTGCCGGCGTACCACCGGAGGACGCCGTTCCCGAGGTCGCCGGTGTGGAGCTGCCGGACGTCGTCGAACCGGACGACCCAGCGGGCGTCGTGGTCGTCGAAGGAGTCGACGTGGTCGCGGTTCCGGTGGCGCCCGTGGTGGGAGCAGTCGTCGCGGGCGTGCCGTTCGTGGTGGGCTCGACCCAGGCCGGGTCCTTGCGCAGGATCGCCAGGATCTGCCGCTCGTAGTCGTTGATGCGGCCCTGGAGCTGGCTGAGCGGGACGTCCTTGATGGTCGCCGCGAACTTCGAGATCTCGGCCCACAGTGCGTCGAGGTCGGCCGAGCTCTGCGCAGAGAGCGGTCCCGACAGGGTCACCACCAGCTGGGTCGCGAGCGCCTGGGTCACGCACTGGACGCAGTTGTAGTTGATCGCGGCCGCGACGTTCTTCGGCACGACCACGTGGGCGTCGCCGACGATGACGACCACCTGGAAGGCGACGGCCACGGCCTGGCACCCGGTGCAGGATGCGAGCGCGTAAGCCTCGTTGGCGTTGGTGACGTGGTCACCGTCGGCCCACACGAGGGCGAAGGCGACGTCGTACTGCGAGGTGCCGTCGGTGGTGTTGACGGCCATCGCCTGGTTGTCACCCTTGCCCGGGGGCAGCGGGCGGTCGAACGGGAACACCCACGTCGGCAGGGCCGAACCGCCAGGGCCGGTCTGGCCGGCACGCGGCACCATGACCACGGCGAGCTGCGGCGCATCGGCGGTGGGCAGGGCTGCGCCCTTGGGCCAGATGGCGCGCCCAGAGCCCTGCGCGCCCCTCCTGGATCGGCGCCAGGGCCGACCCCTGGAGCCCGCTGCGAGCCAGCGTGGTCTGCACCCCGTCCTGCAGCGTCCCGCGCTCGTAGGCCTGCACCGGTCGGTACGCGCCGGGCTGCGGCCACCACGCCCACGCCAGCCCGGCCACGACGGCGACCGCCGCCACCGCGGCGACCCCGCGGCGTACGGGGTGGCCCGCGGTCTTGCGCCACGCGCCCAGGACCACCTGGCGGACCAGGCGGGACATGATGAACACCACGCCGAGCACGGGCAGCGGCGATGGCGACGATGGACAGCACCCGGACCACGACGGCGAGCACGTCACCGTCGGCGGCCTGCTGTCCCATCCGCGCCGCCTGCTCGCGCAGCCGAGGCGCAGGCCGTCCCGGCGACCCGCGGGCAGGGCGAGGACCATCAGCACGGACGAGACAGACCAGCATCGGCACGACGACCAGCACCCAGCCGGTCACCACGGCGCGCGCCCACGGCTTGAGCACCTTGGCCTCGGGGTCCTTCCAGCGTCGCGGCAGCAAGGCCAGCAGGGTCGGCTTGATGCGGTGGTAGAGGTCCGGGACGCCCGGTGACGTCAGCGAGCACGTGGTAGCCGTCGAACCGGACGAGCGGCGCGAGCTGGCGGACCATCTGGAGCACCTGGGTCGCGATGATCAGCAGGATCGCGTCCCACCCGGTCGCCCACCAGACGCCGAACATGACGACGGCGACGATGGCGTTGAAGTAGAGCCCACCGAGGTCGGTGCGCACCCGTCCGGCCCGACCGAGCCGGTAGCTGTCGGTGACGTCGGTGTAGAACGCGGGCCAGATGAGGTACAGGCCCGCGCCCATCGCCCCGGGAGTCGCACCGCCGTAGCGGGCGGCCGCCGCGTGCCCGAACTCGTGGAAGCCCGCGGACACCACCGTGAGGACGAACACCGTCAGCAGCAGCGCCGGGCTGGTCGAAGGCCTGGTGCGTCGCCGAGCCCAGGCCCTTGTGCAGGAGCACCCACACGCACACGGCCGAGGAACGCCGCGCACGAGCAGCGCCACGACCACGGGGGCGAACAGCAGCGCGAACGGCGCGGTGATCCTCCGCGTGACCTTCGGGTCGGAGACGACGTAGCGAAAACGAAGCGCCAGCAACGGGTTCGCGCGCTTGACCTCGGGCTCGGAACCGTCGGCCTTCTGCAGCAGCCCGAGGGCGCGCAGCTTGGAGTCGCACAGGGTCTCGACGTCCTCGGCTCGCGACCGTCGGCCGATCGAGGCTCCGACCGCCTCGGCGACCTCCGCGGTGGTGCGCCGCCGTCGACCTGCTCCAGGACGGCATACAGGAGCGGCGTGAGCTGGATCGTCTGGCCGTCCGCCGCGCCGCACGAGGGCCGGTGCCACGCGGTACCCCGAGCCCGGCACCTCGCCGAGCAGCTGCACACCGTCTGCGCGGACGGGGACCTCGGTGCCCAGCACCCGCCCTCAGGCAGCTCGGTGCCCTGCAGGCTGGACGGCTCGGGGCGCGCCGCCGCCCCGCACCCATGGGTGCGGGGCAGGCTCACGCCCGGTCGGGGCCCCGGGCCTCGAGGGAGTCACGTCGCTCGTGGTCTCGCGCCGACTACTGGGAGATGTCCGAGGACTGGTCGGTCGTCGCGTGCGCGTCGCGTCGACGTGCTGGGTGATGATCGGCGTCCTGCTGCGCCAGCGCACCCGCGTGCGAGTCGATCGACCCGACGTTGCGCCGCCACCGCGGCGTCGATCGGCGCCGCGACGTTGGCGTTGGCAGCGACGGCGCCGCCGATCGGGGCGGCGAGGTGCAGGTCGGCCGCGAGGTTGACGTCGACGTCGAGCAGGTCGGACCGTCGAGCGGGTCGCCGGAGGTCGCGGCGGGTCATCGCCGCACCAGTGTCGGTACCAGCCGCGGCGGAGCCAGCCGTCGGATCCGGAGCGGCACCGGCGTCGGGTCCTGGTGGCCGGGTCGACCGGCGCGGGGGCCGAGTGGCGGCCTGGTCGATGGTGCGGTCCTGGGCGCCGTCGGCCATGGCCTCACCGGTGATGCCCTGGTCGATGTGGACGCCCTGGTCCGCGAGCGCCTGGGCGTCCGAGCCGGACGGACAGCACGTTGGCCCCGACGGCGGCCTCGATCGGGGCGGCGACGTTGGCGTTCGCCGCGACCGCGAGGTCGATCGGCGCCGCGGCGTCGAGACCGATGTTGAGGTCCGCGTTGAGGTCGAGGAGGCTGATGACCTCCTTGTCGGGCAGGGCGGTGCCGCCCTCGGCGGCCAGCTCCTCCGCGGTCAGCGGCGGCATGGTCGAGTCAGTCATGGTGCACTCCGTGATTTTCGAACGGTTTCCCCCGGCAAGATGACGTCGCGACAGTAGCGGTCCGGGGCCTTCCGCGCACGTCGAACACCACGCTGACCTGCGGCGATGGCGCCATACCCGTCTCTCAGAGGACCGGGAGGCCGTCCTCGAGGTATGCGGTGGGGCCGGCGTGGGTCGCCAGGAAGGCGAGCAGGCGCTGGTTGTAGGGCGCGACGTGCCGGTCGAGCTCCTCCTCCCCCACCCAGTGGACGGCCCGGATCTCGCGCGGCTGCAGGGTCGTCCGGGACGTGAAGTCGTCGTCGACCAGACCGAGGTCGAAGACGAACGCGGTCGCGTCGGACCAGCCGCGCCACGGGGGCAGCCAGTTGACGGCGAGCAGCCCGAGGACCTCGACGTCCACGCCGAGCTCCTCACGCACCTCCCGCACCACGCAGTGGGCCGGCGACTCGTAGGGGTCCACGACCCCGCCCGGGAGGTCCCACTCCTGCTTGTAGACCAGCTCGCACAGCAGCACCCGGTCACGGGAGTCGCGGATCACGCCCTGCGCGATGGCGCGCTTGGTCGGCAGCGCGGAGTTGAGCTGCGCGATGAAGCCGTCGCGGCTGTCCGGGGACGGGTCGTCGTCGAGGATGCCGAGCACCACCACGTCGCCGCGCCCACCGGGGACGGCCTGGGAGCGGCTCACCCCCTCCTTGCGCAGCCCTGCCCGCATCGCGGCGCGGACGGCATCGCGGTCGGAGTCCTCGACCCTCGCCTCGACCCGGCGCAGGCCGAGGTCGTCGAAGGCCCATCGGAGCACCAGCCGCAGGGCGCGTTCGATGATCCCGACCCTGCGGTACTCGCCCACGAACAGCCAGATCACCTCGGCGTCCCCCGTGTCGCCGAGGAGGAGCTCGACGCGACCGACCTGCTCGCCCTGCCAGACCACCGCGAAGGCCCGCAAGGTGGCTTCGTCGCCGGGCTGCACCTCCACACCGCGGACGACCAGGTCCTCGTCCTCGAGGACGGGTGGGGACGGCGCACCTGACGTGTCGGACATGGCCGAGACGCTACCCGGCGCGTCACCTCCCGCTCCCTGTCGGTGCGTGCTGGCACAGTCCTCGACATGGAACTCGTCCTCACGCTGCTGGTCGGTCTCGTCCTCGGGGCGGTCGTCGCCGTCGCGGTCTGCCGCCAGCTCGGGGTCGCACGAGGTGCCGGGGTGGCCGCCGAGCGGGACCTGCTGCGCGAGCGCGTCATCGACCTGGAGGCGGCGCTGTCCGACGACGCCCAGACGGCTGCGGCGCTGGGTCCCCTGCGCGACGCCCTCGGCCGGGTCGAGCAGCAGGTCGGGACCCTCGAGCGCGACCGCACCCACCAGTACGCCGCCCTCGAGCAGACGATGGCGCAGGTGCACGCGTCCACGTCGGCACTCGGACGGCAGACGCAGAGCCTCGCGGGTTCGCTCAACGCCTCGACCGTGCGGGGGGCCTGGGGCGAGGTGCAGCTGCGCCGGGTCCTCGAGCACGCGGGCCTGCTGGCCCGGTGCGACTTCGACGAGCAGGTCCACCGGGTCAGCCGGCACGACCGGCAGGTCCGTCCCGACGTCGTGGTCCGGCTGCCCGGCCAGAAGTTCCTCGTCGTGGACTCGAAGGCACCGATGGTCGCCTTCCTCAAGGCCCAGGCCGAGGACCTTCCGGCGGACGACCGCACCCGGCTCCTGCGCGAGCACGCCTCGCACCTGCAGGGCCACGTCCGTGCCCTTGCCGCCAAGGACTACTGGTCCGCCTTCGAGAGCTCACCCGAGATGGTCGTGTGCTTCGTCCCCAGCGAGGCCATGCTGTCCGCCGCGCTGGCCGCCGACCCCAGCCTCCACGAGGACGCCATGGCCCGTCGGGTCGTGCTGGTCGGCCCGGGGGCGTTGATGGCCCTGCTGCGCACGGTGGCGTTCACGTGGCAGCAGGACGCCCTGACGGCCAACGCCCGTGAGCTGATGGCCGTGGGCCGGGAGCTGTATGCCCGCCTGGGCACGCTCGGCACCCACACCGCCCGGATGGGCGGGGCCCTGCAGCGCTCGGTGGAGGCCTACAACCAGATGGTCGGCGCCCTCGAGTCCAGGGTCCTGGTCACCGCCCGGCGCATGCACGAGCTCGAGATCGTCGAGGACGACCTGCCCGTGGCCCGCCCGGTCGAGGTCGGTCCCCGCGTCCTCACCGCCGTCGAGCTGCTCGACGCCGCGACCGCGCAGGACGCCCGGCCTCAGCTGGACCTGTCCGCGGAGTCCCTGGGACGCGATCCGGCGGTGTTCGGCCGTGACGATGCGGGGCCGAGGTGGACGGGCAGCGAGTCGACCGCGTAGACGATCGACTGGTCGCGGAAGCGCAGCTGCGAGGGGTGGACGGCCAGCGACATCTCGGGGAACCGCTGCACGAGCCGGGGGAAGGCCATCCGGAGCTCCAGGCGGGCGAGCTCGGCCCCGACGCAGCGGTGGAACCCGTGGCCGAAGGCCAGGTGTGGCGGGGGCGGGCGGTCCGGCTCGAAGGTGTGCAGGTCCGGGCCGACGCGGGCGTCGCGACCGGCCCGCGCCAGGGCCACGATGACGACATCGCCCTTGCGGACCTTCTTCCCGAACAGGTCGTGCTCCTCGAGGGCGAACCGCGGGAAGGCGATCTGCACGACGGACAGGTAGCGGAGCATCTCCTCGACGACCCGGTCGATCGCCGAGGCGTCGTCACGGACCAGCTCGAAGTGGCGTCGGTCGCGCAACAGCACCAGGGTGCCGAGGGCCAGCATGCTGGCGGTCGTCTCGTAGCCCCCGGTGAACACCCCGTCGGCCAGCCCGGCGATCTCCTCGTCGCTGACCTCGTCGCCGGCCTCGACGATGATCCGACCGAGCAGGCCGTCGCCGGGATCCTTGCGCTGTCGCCTCGTGGCATCGAGCAGGAAGTCCCGCGACGCCGAGATGGCCCCGAACGCACTCGTCCCACCCGCTGACACGTCGAACCGGGCGTGGGACAGGGCCTGGAACCTGGCCCGGTCCTCGGCCGGGAGCCCGAGCAGCTCGCAGATCACGAGGAACGGGATCGGGAAGGCGAAGTCCTCGACGATGTCGGCGTCCGGACCCTTGGCGGCCATGAGGTCGAGCTGGGCGTCGACGATCTGCTCGATCCGTGGGGCCAGCCGCTGGATCCGCCGCATCGTGAACTCCGGCGTCAGCAGCCCGCGCAGACGACTGTGCTCGGGGGGGTCGGTGAACCCCAGGCCCCCCACCGCTCCGCCGCTCGCCCCGACGTAGGGGCGCACGTCGTTGCTGTAGCGGGACCGGTCGGCGAGGACGCCCTTGCCCTCGGAGTGCCCGGTGACGAGCCAGATGTTCATCCCGAACATGTGGGCGAGCCGGCGCACCGGGTCGCCCGCCCCCGGGCCCTGGCGGGCGACGGGGTCGAGGCCCTCGCGGCGCAGTGGCCGCAGGAGCCGTCGCGGCACGGAGTCGAGCAGGGAGAGGTCGAGCACGGCCGGCCCGCCGCGCGCGACGAGACGCTGCAGGATCCGCCGCTTCGTCGCCGACACGTCGATCATGCTCAGACCGTACCGGGGCGACCCCTCAGATCCGTGGCGCGCCCCATTAGTGCAGCGAGCCGGCTTCCTCGAAGGCACCGTCGTGGCGCATCTTGTCGCTCATGCCGCGGGCCTTGAGGTCGCGACGGATCTCGTTGGGCAGGGAGAACAGCAGGCTCTCCTCGGCCGCGACCACCGGTGTCACGTCGCCGTAGCCGCGCTCGGCGAGGTAGGTGAGCACGTCGCGGACCAGGACCTCGGGGACCGACGCACCGGAGGTGACCCCCACGGTCGAGACCCCCTCGAGCCAGGTCTCGTCGATCTCGTCGGCGTAGTCGACGAGGTGCCCGGCTCGTGAGCCGTGCTCGACCGCGACCTCGACGAGGCGCACCGAGTTGGACGAGTTCCGCGAGCCCGACGACGATCATCAGGTCGCAGTCGGGGGCCATCTGCTTGACCGCGAGCTGCCGGTTCTGGGTGGCGTAGCAGATGTCGTCGCTGGGCGGGTCCTGCAGCGACGGGAACCGCTCACGCAGGCGACGCACCGTCTCCATCGTCTCGTCGACCGACAGGGTGGTCTGGGACAGCCAGACGACCTTCTCCGGGTCGCGGACGGTGATGTTGGCGACGTCATCGGGTCCGTCGACCAGGGTGATGTGCTCGGGCGCCTCACCGGAGGTGCCCACGACCTCCTCGTGGCCCTCGTGACCGATGAGCAGGATGTCGAAGTCGTCGCCGGCGAAGCGCACGGCCTCGCGGTGGACCTTGGTGACCAGCGGGCAGGTCGCGTCGATGGTCTTCAGGCTCAGGGCCTTGGCCTCCTCGTGGACCACGGGGGCGACGCCGTGGGCGCTGAAGATGACGGTGGCGCCCTCGGGCACCTCGTCGGTCTCCTCCACGAACACCGCGCCACGCTTCTCCAGCGTGGTGACGACGTGCTTGTTGTGGACGATCTCCTTGCGGACGTAGACGGGCGGGCCGTAGAGCTCGAGGGCCTTCTCCACCGTCACGACGGCGCGGTCGACGCCCGCGCAGTACCCGCGGGGCGCGGCCAGGAGCACGCGCTTGGTGGGGTGTCCGGTGGTGTCAGTCATGGTCCCATCGTAGGTTGCGGCGCGGGACGACCCCAATCGGCGCCGTGGTCACCTGCTCCGACACCGGCGTCTCCTAGAGTGAGCGCGTGACCGGCCCCGAGCAGCGCCCGACCCTGCCCGAGCGGGCCGGCGACACCACGGCCGAGTCCCCGTGGCCGGTGCGGCTGCTCAGCATGAAGATCGCCGAGTACGTCGAGAAGATGTCGGTGCTCTGGGTCGAGGGACAGGTCGTCCAGCTGACGCGTCGCCCCGGCTCGCGCACCGCCTACCTCACGCTGCGCGACCCCGACGTGGACATGTCCCTGTCGGTCGCCATCTCGACGAACGCCCTCGACGCCATGCCCGTCCCCGTGGCCCAGGGCGCCAGGGTCGTCCTCCAGGCCAAGCCGGTCTTCTGGACGCAGCGCGGCTCGCTCATGCTCGACGCCCGCCAGATCCGCCCCGTCGGCGTCGGTGAGCTGCTGGCCCGCGTCGAGCACCTCAAGCGCACCCTCGCCTCCGAGGGGTTGTTCGACCTCGGGCGCAAGAAGCCCCTGCCGTTCCTGCCCCGCACCGTCGGCCTGGTCTGCGGCCGGGCCAGCGCCGCGGAGAAGGACGTCGTCGAGAACGCCCGCCGCCGCTGGCCCACCGTCCGCTTCGAGATCCGCGAGGTCGCCGTCCAGGGACCATCGGCGGTGCAGGAGGTCATGGCCGCCCTCGCGGAGCTCGACGCCGCGACCGGTGTCGACGTGATCGTCATCGCCCGCGGCGGAGGGTCCGTCGAGGACCTGCTCCCCTTCAGCAACGAAGCCCTCCTGCGCGCCGTCGCCGCCGCCCGCGACCCCCGTCGTGTCGGCCATCGGCCACGACGTCGACACCCCGCTGCTCGACCACGTCGCGGACTGGCGCGCCTCCACCCCCACCGACGCGGGCAAGCGCGTGGTGCCGGACGCCCAGGAGGAGCGCCGCGGCATACGGCAGTCGCGTGAGCGGGCGCGTCGCGCCCTCGCCGGACACGTCGCCAGCGAGCGCCGCCACCTCGTCGCCCTGCGCTCCCGGCCGGTCGTCGCCAACCCCGCCGCGATGATCGACGCCCGTCGCGCCGAGCTCGACGCGCTGACCGCGCGCTCGCAGCGCAGGGTCCTCGCGTCGGTGCACCGCGCGGCGGACCAGGTCGGTCACCTCCGCGCCCAGATCCGCACCCTCTCGCCGTTGTCCACCCTCGAGCGGGGGTATGCCGTGGTGCAGCACCGCGACGGGGGCGTCGTCATGGACCAGGACGACGTGGCCCCGGACGAGCTGCTGCGGGTGCGGGTGGCCCGCGGCGACTTCGCGACCCGGGTCGTGGGCCTGCCGACCGTGGCCGGTTAGGCTCCCACCCCATGGCCAAGGGTGCAGAGCAGACCTCGTCCACCGACCAGTTCCCTGACGTCGCGGAGCTGTCCTATGAAGCCGCTCGCGACGAGCTCATCTCGATCGTCGCCCAGCTCGAGGGTGGTCAGGTGGGCCTCGAGGAGAGCATGCGCCTGTGGAAGCGGGGCGAGGCCCTCGCCGCCCACTGCAGCACGTGGCTCGACGGCGCCGAGGCCACGCTCAGCGAGGACGACGACTCCTGACCCGGACGGGTCGCGCTACGGCTGCGCTCCCGCAGGCACCTTCTGGAGCGTGCCTGCGAAGGCACTGAGCTCGTCGAACGTGCCGGTGCCGGTGATGATGGTCGTGAGCTCGTCACCCGGTGAGGCCTTGTGGACCAGGCTGTTCTGGACCTTGCCGTCGCGGACGTAGGTCCCCCAGGTTCGCCCTCCGGCCTGCAGCGAGCCGGTGAGCTTGGCGCGGTTGGTCTGCGCCTCGACCCAGCCCGACGTGGCGTCCTTGGTCTGCTCGATGGCGACGTAGTTGCCGGTCGGCGACTGGTAGCCCGCATGCCACGTCATCAGCCCGTCGGTGGAGCGCACATAGCGGACGCTGGTGGCCTTCCACCCGTCCGGTAGGTTCGCCGGTCGCTCGATGGGCCAGCCGCTCTCGAGGGCGGCCTCCGCCGACGCCCCCGTGACGTCCACCGGCGGCTGCGAGACGTTGTTCACGCGGGGCACCACGGCGACGAGGACCGCGACGAGGACTCCGATGACCAGCAGCGACCGGAGGATGTTGGCCACGGAGCCGTTGGCGTAGGAACTGCGGGGTGCCGAGGTGCTCACGCCCCCATCGTCCCTGACGCGGACCGCTGGGCGCCAACCGCCCCCACCACCGATAGTGTCGGGGCCCTCACCCGCCGTCGCGTGAAGGAACTGACGCATGTCCGAGCAGCACCTCCCCTCGTCCCTTCGCGTGGGTGTCGAGGCCCCCGACCGCAACCTCGCGCTCGAGCTCGTCCGCGTGACCGAGGCCGCAGCCATGGCCGGTGGCCGCTGGGTGGGGCGCGGCGACAAGAACGGCGCCGACGGTGCTGCCGTCGAAGCCATGCGGACCCTGATCTCGACGGTGTCGATGAAGGGAGTCGTCGTCATCGGCGAGGGCGAGAAGGACGACGCCCCCATGCTCTACAACGGCGAGGAGGTCGGCGACGGCTTCGGCCCCGAGTGCGACGTCGCGGTCGACCCCATCGACGGCACCACCCTGACGGCCAAGGGGCAGTCGAACGCCGTCGCCGTGCTGGCCGTCGCCGACCGCGGCAGCATGTACGACCCCTCCGCCGTCTTCTACATGGACAAGCTGGTCACGGGCCCCGAGGCCGCCGACGTCGTCGACATCCGCCTGCCGGTGGCCGAGAACATCCGCCGGGTAGCCAAGGCCAAGCGCGAGACCGTCGAGGACGTCACCGTCGTGATGCTGGACCGTCCCCGCCACGACAAGCTAGCCGCCGAGGTCCGCGAGGCCGGGGCCCGCCTGCGGCTCATCTCCGACGGCGACGTCGCCGGCGCCATCATGGCGGCTCGTGACGAGACCGGCATCGACCTGCTGCTCGGCGTCGGCGGCACCCCCGAGGGCATCATCGCCGCGTGCGCGATCAAGTGCATGGGCGGTGTCATCCAGGGCCGCCTGGCGCCCAAGGACGACGAGGAGCGACAGCGCGCCATCGACGCCGGCCACGACCTCGACCGTGTGCTGTCCACGAACGACCTGGTGCGTGGCGAGAACTGCTTCTTCGTCGCCACGGGGATCACCGACGGCGAGCTGCTCCGCGGGGTCCGCTACCGAGCCGGCGGGGTCACCACCCACTCGCTGGTCATGCGCAGCAAGTCGGGCACCATCCGCCTGATCGAGAGCCACCACCAGCTGGCCAAGCTGAGGGCCTACAGCTCCATCGACTTCGACCACGCCAAGCCCCAGGCGCTGGACGCCTGATGGGTGACCGCCTGCTCGTCATCGGCGAGGCCCTCGTCGACGTCGTCACGGACTCGGACGGCTCGTCGACGGAGCACATCGGCGGGAGCCCGGCCAACGTCGCCGTGGGGCTGGCCCGCCTCGACCACACCGTGGACTTCGCCACCTGGCTCGGCGACGACGACCGTGGTCGCCGTATCGCCCGCCACCTGGAGCGCCACGGCGTGCGGGTCCTGCCCGAGGGCCTGCAGGCCGAGCGCACCTCGGTTGCGATCGCGACGCTCGACCAGTCCGGCGCCGCCAGCTACGACTTCGACCTGCACTGGGAGCTCCCCGAGGTGCCGCTCGCGCCGAGCACCACCCACGTGCACACCGGCTCGATCGCCACGGTGCTGCAGCCCGGTGCACAGAGCGTGACCACCGCACTGCGAGCGGTCCGCGAGGTCGGCACGGTGTCCTACGACCCCAACATCCGCCCGAGCATCATGGGTGACCTCGGGGCGGTGCGGGAACGTGTGGAGGAGCTGGTCAGCCTCTCCGACGTCGTCAAGGCGAGCGAGGACGACCTCGGGCTGCTGTATCCCGGTCAGTCGGCGGAGCAGGTCATGGCCCGCTGGGTGGGCCTGGGCGCGGGGCTGACCCTGGTGACCCTCGGCGCCGACGGGGTCGTCTACCGCGTCGCCTCGGACGACCAGCCCATCTCGGAGCCGGCTCGCGCGGAGCGCGTGGTCGACACGGTCGGCGCCGGCGACTCGTTCATGGCCGGCCTCGTGTCGGGCCTGCTGGTCGCGGGCCTGTTGGGCGACCCGGGTGCACGTGAGCGACTGCGAAGCGCGACACTGGAGGACGTCGGGCCGGCCGTCGACCGCGGGCTGGCCACGAGTGGAGTCACCGTCGGGAAGGCCGGGGCCTACGCCCCCAGCCTCGACGAGCTCTAGTCACGAGCTGTAGTCGCGGTTGAAGTCACGAGCTGTTGTCGCCGCGGCGACCTGAGGACAGGAGCACCATGCCGGAGACCGTCCCGGAACCTGAGTTCCCCTACGAGGACCTGCTGCCGATCGGTCCGGACCAGACCGAGTACCGCCTGCTCACCACCGAGGGCGTCAGCACGGTCGAGGGGCCCGGCGGCCGCACCTTCCTCCAGGTCGCGCCGGAGGCGCTGCGCCTGCTCACCGACACGGCGATGCACGACATCGCGCACTACCTGCGCCCCGCGCACCTCACGCAGCTGCGCCGCATCCTCGACGACCCCGAGGCGAGCAACAACGACAAGTTCGTCGCGCTAGACCTGCTCAAGAACGCCAACATCGCCGCCGGTGGTGTCCTGCCGATGTGCCAGGACACCGGCACCGCGATCGTCATGGGCAAGCGTGGTCAGCACGTCCTCACCGAGGGCACCGACGAGCGGGCCATCGCCCGGGGCGTCAGCGACGCCTACACGCGGCTCAACCTGCGCTACTCGCAGATGGCGCCGCTCACGACCTGGGAGGAGAAGAACACCGGCTCCAACCTGCCCGCCCAGATCGAGCTCTACGCCGACACCGCCGAGGGCCACGAGAGCTCCTACAAGTTCCTCTTCATGGCCAAGGGCGGCGGCAGCGCCAACAAGTCCTTCCTCTACCAGGAGACCAAGGCGATCCTGAACCCCGAGCGCATGCTCGCGTTCCTCGACGAGAAGCTGCGTTCCCTCGGCACGGCCGCCTGCCCGCCGTACCACCTGGCCATCGTCATCGGCGGCACGAGCGCCGAGTTCGCCCTGAAGACAGCCAAGTACGCGAGCGCGAAGTACCTCGACGAGCTGCCGCGCGAGGGGGCGATGACGGCGCGTGGGTTCCGCGACACCGAGCTCGAGGAGCAGGTCCTCGAGCTCACCCGCAACTTCGGCATCGGGGCGCAGTTCGGCGGCAAGTACTTCTGCCACGACGTCAGGGTGGTCCGGCTCCCCCGGCACGGAGCCTCGCTCCCGGTCGCCATCGCGGTGTCCTGCTCGGCCGACCGCCAAGCCCTCGGCAAGATCACCCCGGAGGGCGTGTTCATCGAGGTCCTCGAGAAGGATCCCGCGCGCTTCCTGCCGGAGACGACCGACCAGCACCTCGAGGGTGAGGACGACGTCGTCCGCATCGACCTCAACAGGCCGATGGCCGACATCCGTGCCGAGCTGACGAAATATCCTGTGAAGACACGCCTTTCGCTCAGCGGACCCCTGGTTGTCGCACGCGACATCGCCCACGCGAAGATCAAGGAGCGGCTCGACGCCGGCGACGGCATGCCGCAGTACCTCAAGGACCACGCGGTCTACTACGCCGGACCGGCCAAGACGCCCGAGGGCTACGCCAGTGGCTCTTTCGGCCCCACCACGGCCGGTCGTATGGACTCCTACGTCGACCAGTTCCAGGCCGCCGGCGGCTCGATGGTCATGCTGGCCAAGGGCAACCGCTCCAAGCAGGTGACCGACGCGTGCGACAGCCACGGCGGGTTCTACCTCGGCTCGATCGGCGGTCCCGCGGCACGCCTCGCCCAGGACTGCATCAAGTCGGTCGAGGTCCTCGAGTACCCCGAGCTGGGCATGGAGGCGGTCTGGAAGATCGAGGTCGAGGACTTCCCCGCCTTCATCGTCGTCGACGACAAGGGCAACGACTTCTTCGCCTCCACCACCAAGCCGATGGCCATGTCCATCCCGAAGAGAGCGGGTCTGCTGTGAGTGAGTCATCAACGCGAGCAAAGGGATTCGACGACCTCGTCGAGGCCAACAAGCGCTACGCCGAGACCGAGTTCTCCACCGGCGGGTTCGACGGCATCGCCCATGCGGGCGTCGCGATCGTCACCTGCATGGACTCGCGGATCGACCCGCTGCGTCTCGTGGGCCTCGAGCCCGGGGACGCCAAGATCTTCCGCAACCCGGGTGGGCGCGTCACCCCCAACGCCCTGGAGGCACTGGTCCTCGGCGTCCACCTGCTGGGTGTGGAGCGGATCCTCATCGTGCCCCACACCCGCTGCGCGATGGCGTCCAACAGCGAGCAGGAGCTGCGGGCGAAGATCGGTGAGTCGTCCGGCCAGGACGCGTCCTGGCAGGGCTTCCACGTCGTCACCGACCAGCGCGCCGCCCTCGGCGCCGACGTGGCCGCGGTGCGCAGCCACCCGCTCATCCCGGACTCCGTCGCCGTCGGAGGCTTCCTCTACGACGTCGACAGCGGGCTGCTCGACCAGCTCTTCTAGGCCGGGCCCACCGACACGAGAGGCGGGGTATGGCGCGTGGTCAACACGCGCCATACCCCGCCTTCGTGGTGCCGGGAACGGGTGTCAGGCAGCCTTGCCGATGACGGTCACGTCGATGTTGCCGCGGGTCGCCTTGGAGTAGGGGCAGACCTCGTGGGCCGCGTCGGCGATCTTCTGGGCGGTGGCCTCGTCGACGCCGGGGATCTCGGCGGTGAGCTCGACAGCCAGTCCGAACCCGGTGTCGGTGCTGCCGAACTGCACGTTGGCGGTCACGGTCGACGCGCTGGCGTCCACGCCCTCCTTCTTCGCGACGACGGCGAGCGCACCACTGAAGCACGCGGCGTACCCGGACGCGAACAGCGTCTCCGGGTTGGCCTTCGGGTTGCTCGTGCTGCCCGGCTTGCCGAGGGGCAGGTCGACGACGCCGTCCTCACTCTTCACACGGCCTTCGCGTCCACCCTGGGCGGAGGCGGCGATGGTGTAGAGGGTCTCGTTGACTGCTTCGAAAGGCATGGTTGTCCTGTTCTGTAGGAATCGGGTACGAAGGCGACAACCGGGACCGCATCGTGGCCATTCCCCGCCGTCCCACGAGCCGGGACGTGCTCTCGCCCACATCGTCGCGGGCCGGCTGCCGACCATCCTCGGTAGGTTGGCCGCATGTCCTCCCCGCGCCGCGTCGTCGTGATCGGGGGCGGCATCCTCGGTCTGGCCGTGGCCGAACGCCTGTGCCGCACCCGAGCCGACACCGAGGTCACCGTCGTGGAGAAGGAGCCCGGGTGGGCTCGCCACCAGACCGGCAGGAACAGCGGGGTCATCCACTCGGGCTTGTACTACCCGCCCGGGTCGGCCAAGGCGCGGATGTGCCTGGCCGGGTCGGCATCGATGCTCGCGTTCGCGCAGGCGGAGGGCGTCGCCCACGAGGTCTGCGGCAAGCTCGTCGTGGCCACGCGCGAGGACGAGCTCCCGGGCCTGCGCAGGCTCCACGACCGGGGTGTCGCCAACGGGCTCGAGGTGCGTGAGCTCGACGCCGCCGAGGCACGCGAGCACGAACCGCACGTCGCGGCCCTGGCGGCGCTGCACGTGGCCGCCACGGGGATCATCGACTACGGCGCGGTGTGCGCCGCCCTCGTGCGACGGCTCGAGGCGGCCGGAGCAACCCTGCAGCTCGGCACCGAGGTCCTCGGCGCCCACGACACGACCGATGGGCGGACCGTGGTCCGCACCACGGGCGGCTACCTCGCCGCCGACCTCGTCGTGTCCTGCGCCGGGCTCCACGCCGACGTCGTCGCCGGACGCCTGCGCCACCAGCCGTCGGCGCGGATCGTGCCTTTCCGCGGCGAGTACTACGAGCTCACCCCGGCTGCGACACCCCTCGTGCGCGGCCTGGTCTATCCCGTCCCGGACCCGGACTTCCCTTTCCTGGGCGTCCACCTCACCCGGGGCATCGACGGGCACGTGCACGCCGGTCCCAACGCGGTGCTGGCGTTCGCCCGGGAGGGCTACGACTGGCGCACGGCGTCGTGGCCGGACCTGCGCGACACCCTCACCTTCCCCGGGTTCTGGCGGCTGGCCGCCCACCACTACCCGGCGGGGGCACGGGAGGTCGCCAGGTCGGCGTCACGCCACCTCTTCGGAGACAGTCTGCGCAGGCTGGTGCCCGAGCTGCGTGACGACGACCTGGTGCCGGCGCCGGCCGGGGTGCGGGCCCAGGCCCTGCGACCGGACGGCACCCTGGTGGACGACTTCCTCGTCGAACGGGTGGGCAGGGTCGTGCACGTGCTCAACGCACCGTCGCCGGCGGCCACGAGCGCCTTCGAGATCGCCCGGCACGTGGTCGACGACCTCCTGGAGCTCAGAGGGCCAGGCGCGCCCTGACCACGTCGACGAGGCGATCGGCGACGGCCTGGGCCTCGCTCTCGTCGCCGGCCTCGACCATGACCCGCACGACCGGCTCGGTGCCGGACTTGCGCAGCAGCACGCGCCCGGAGCCGGCCAGGGCCGCCTCCTCCTTGGCCACGGCCTCCTGCAGCTCGGCGTCGCTCTCCACGCGGGACTTGTCGACGCCCTTGACGTTGACGAGCACCTGCGGCAGGCGACGCATCACGGTGGCGAGGTCGGACAGGGGCCGACCGGTGGCGCAGACGCGGGCGGCCAGCATGAGGCCGGTGAGCACCCCGTCGCCCGTGGTGCCGTGGTCGAGGAAGATCACGTGGCCGCTCTGCTCGCCCCCGAGGGACAGCTCGGACGCCCGCATCTCCTCCAGGACGTAGCGGTCGCCGACACCGGTCTGGCGCACGGAGACCCCTTCGCGCTCCATGGCCTGGATCAGCCCGAGGTTGCTCATCACCGTGGCGACGAGGGTGTCCTGGGCGAGGGTCCCACGCTCCAACATGTCGACCGCGAGGATCGCCATGATCTGGTCGCCGTCGACCTCGGCGCCGTCGGCGTCCACGGCGAGGCAGCGGTCGGCGTCGCCGTCGTGAGCGATGCCCAGGTCGGCGCCCTTGGCCTTCACCGCGGCCTTGAGGTGGTCGAGGTGGGTCGAGCCGTACCCGTCGTTGATGTTGAGCCCGTCGGGCTCGGTGCCGATCTCGTGCACGCTGGCGCCCGCGAGGCGGAACACTTCCGGTGAGACCGAGCTCGCCGCGCCATGGGCCCCGTCGATGACGACGGAGACACCGTCGAGGCGGTTGGGCAGCACGGCCAGCAGGTGGGAGATGTATCGCGTGTGGCCGTCAGGCATGGTCACGACCCGACCGATGTCGGCGCCGGTCGGGCGCTCCCACTCCTGGTCGAGGCGTGCCGCGATCTCGTCCTCGACGGCGTCGTCGAGCTTGTGACCACCGGTGGCGAAGAACTTGATGCCGTTGTCGGGCATCGCGTTGTGCGACGCCGAGAGCATGACGCCGAAGTCGGCATGGGTGTCGGCGGTGAGGAACGCGATGGCCGGCGTGGGGAGGACGTTGGCGTGGTAGACGTCGACCCCAGCCGAGGCGAGCCCCGCGATGACGGCGGCAGAGAGGAACTCGCCCGAGGCGCGGGGGTCGCGCCCGACGACGGCCTTGGGCCGACGGCCGTTCCTGCGGGCCTCGTCACCCAGCACGTGGGCGGCCGCGACGCTGAGCCGCAGGGCGAGCTCGGCGGTGATGTCGACGTTGGCGAGGCCGCGGACCCCGTCGGTCCCGAACAGTCGTGCCGGAGTGGCCATGGGTGGTGAACCTTTCGGTGGTCAGGCGCCGCCGCGGCATACGGATCGACCGTCGCCGGCGTCGGCGCCCGCGAACACGGGCATCTCGAGGAACTTACTCCCCCGAACGCCGCGATGGCGGCACCCGACGTGCGGGTGCCGCCATCGCGGTGGTGAAACGAGCGGACGCTTGAGCAGCGCCAGCCAGGATCAGCGCTTGGAGTACTGAGGCGCCTTGCGGGCCTTCTTGAGACCAGCCTTCTTGCGCTCCGGGACGCGGGCGTCGCGGGTGAGGAAGCCGGCCTTCTTGAGTGCGGGACGGTTCAGCTCCTCGTCCACGCCGTTCAGCGAGCGGGCGACGCCGAGGCGCACCGCGCCGGCCTGGCCGGAGGGGCCACCACCGTGGACGCGCACGAGCACGTCGTAGGCGCCGTCGAGCTCGAGCAGCGTGAGCGGCTCGTTGACGATCTGCTGGTGGACCTTGTTGGGGAAGTACTGCTCGAGCGTGCGCCCGTTGATCTTCCACTCGCCGGTGCCGGGGACGATGCGCACGCGGGCGATGGCCTGCTTGCGACGACCCGTTGCGGCACCCGGAGCCGACGCGCTGGGGCGACGGACGGCCTCGCCGGAGACGGGGCCCTCGGACTCGGAGGTGTACTCGGTGAGCTCGACCTCGTCGGTCGAGTCGATGTTCTCGGTGGTGTCAGCCACGTGATGTCCTCAATTCGCTTTCTTGCACAGGTCCTTGCGGACTTACTGCGCGACCTGTGAGATCTCGAAGGGCTTGGGCTGCTGGGCCTGGTGCGGGTGCTCGGCACCTGCGTAGACCTTGAGGTGCGTGAGCTGCTCGCGCCCGAGGGTGGTGTGGGGAAGCATGCCGCGGACGGCCTTCTCCACAGCCTTCTCGGGGCTCTTGGCGAGGAGCTCGGTGTAGGAGGTGCTGCGCAGGCCGCCCGGGAAACCGGAGTGGCGGTACGCCTTCTTCTGCTCGAGCTTGGCGCCGGTGAGGGCGACCTTGTCGGCGTTGATGATGATGACGAAGTCACCACCGTCGACGTGCGGCGCGAAGGTGGTCTTGTGCTTGCCGCGCAGGAGGATCGCGGTCTGGCTCGCCAGGCGACCCAGGACGACGTCCGTGGCGTCGATGACGTGCCAGGTCCGAGTGACCTCGGCCGGCTTCGGGGTAAAAGTGCGCAATGTACTGGCCCTTTGCTTGCTGGGAAGGATCCGTGTGCCGTGGGCGCCCGAGGCGCTGATGTGTCGCCTTGCGAGGGCGCACGGCACAACAGTCCTCAAGTTTACGGGTGGGTCGGTCTGCACCCAAATCGCTGCCAGGACCCCGCGAAAGGGCACCTGACCTGCGACGACGCGATTTCGGAGGCGACGTGCAGAACTCTTGTGCAAACAGAGTGTGCAAAGGTATTGTGCACACATGGCTTCCACTGACACCCCCGATCCTGCCGACTTCGTCGGCCTGCGTCTTGACGCCTCCTCCCTCAAGGTGCTGGCTCACCCGCTGCGCTCACGGCTGCTGTCGACGTTGCGGGTGGGTGGGCCGGCCACCGCCACCGCCCTTGCCACGACCCTCGGCACCAACTCGGGCGCGACCTCCTACCACCTGCGCAAGCTCGAGTCGGTCGGTCTGGTGGCCGACACCGGTGAGGGTGAGGGCAAGCGCCGCCTGTGGCGGGCGGCCACGGACTACCACTCGTTCGACGCGAGCGACTTCGCCGGCGACGAGGATGCCGAGACCGCCCTCAACTGGCTCGTCCGGGACTACAGCCGCCACCTCGGCGAGCAGTTCGAGCGCTGGCTGGACGTCGAGGAGACGTGGCCGGTCGAGTGGCGCGACGCCGCCGGCATGAACGACTCCTTCATCGTCGCGACCGCCGCACAGGTCGAGCAGCTGAAGGCCGAGCTCGACGAGCTGCTGGCCCGCTACCGCCGGGTCGGCCAGGGCAACCCCAACGCCCGCCGCCTGGCCGTCTACAACCTCCTCTACCCGCTGGACCTCGACCGGGCCCCGCGAGGGACGGACCCGTCATGACGGCCTCCCCCGTCACCGCACGCCACGCCCGCCGTGTCCTGCTGCTGCTCACCTTCACCCGGTGGTTCCCCGTCGGCCTGACGATCGGGGTGACGACCCTCCTGGCTCTCGAGCGGCACATGAGCCTGGCCCAGATCGGCGTCATCTTCTCCATGCAGGGCTTCGTGGTCCTCGGGCTCGAGCTGCCCACCGGCGGGTTCGCCGATGCCCTCGGCCGCCGGCCCCTGCTCGTGGCCTCGGCCGTCGTCGCCCTCGCCTCCGGACTGGTCTTCATCACCGCCCACTCCTTCGGGGCCTTCGTCGTGGCCCTGCTGCTGCAAGGGGTCTTCCGCGCCCTCGACTCAGGGCCGCTCGAGTCCTGGTACGTCGACACCGCCCACGCCGACGACCCCACGACGCGGGTCGAGGACGGCCTGACTCGGGCGGGCATGGTCCTCGGGCTGTCGATCGCCTCGGGGGCGCTGCTCTCCGGTGGCCTCGTCGCGTGGCACCCGGCCCGCGCGATGACCGCCCTCGAGCTCCCCTACTGGTGCGCCATCGGGCTCTTCGTCGTCCACCTGGTCGCCGTGTTGCTCCTCGTCCGCGAGCCGCGCACCCACGTCGACTCGACCGGCCTCCGTCGGGCCGTCGCCTCCGCCAAGGGCGCTCCCGCCGTCGTCGTCGACGGCATCCGCACGCTGGGCCGGTCCAGGGTGCTGCTCGCGCTCGTGCTGGTCGAGGTGTTCTGGTCGATCGGCATGATCGCCTTCGAGACCCTGATGCCCGTGCGGCTCGCCGAGGTCGCCGGTGGCGAGACCCGCGCCGGGGCCCTCATGGGGCCGGTGTCGGCCGCGGCGTGGGGCCTGTTCGCCGTGGGCTCGGCGGCGGCCGGCCTCACCAGCCGCCGCATCGGTGTGGGGTGGACGGCCCTCGTGGCGCGCGTGCTCAATGGGGCGTTCGTCGTCGTGATGGGTCTCATGGCCGGCCCGGTCGGCCTCGTGACGGCCTTCCTCATCACCTACACGCTGCACGGGGCGGGCGGCCCGGTGCACAGCACGCTGCTGCACCGGCAGGCGCAGGCGCGCAACCGCACGACCGTGCTCTCGATGAACTCCATGGTCACCGGCGGCTGCTACAGCCTCGGGCTGCTCGCCCTCGGTCCCCTCGCCGAGCACGCGGGCACGACGACCGCGATCATCACCGCGGGCGCCTTCAGCATCCTGGGGGCCGCCCTGTACCTCCCGGCCATCCGTCAGGAGCGGGCCGGCTCTCCCGCCGTCGCCGAGCCCACCCCAGCCTGACCCCACAGACTGGGGGCATGCGCTCGTTCCTCGCCGGAGTCGTCACCACCCTCGTGGCGCTCGCCGTCGCCGCCTTGGTCGTCGTGGCCACCCTCCCGGTGGCCGACCCTGCCCCGGCCGCCCCGCCACCTTCCCCCGCCGCACCCGGTGCCCCGGACAGCGTGGCCAAGGGCGAGACGTGGCTTGCTGACGTCGACCTGTCCAGCAGCAGCGTGCTCACCTCGGACGGGCCCCTCACCGACATCCACGCGACCGGGAGCGGGGTGCGTCTCACGTCGGGGGGCCTGCGGGCCCAGCGGCTCGACATCGCCGCGGTCCTGCCCTTCGCCACCGCAGCGCGCCAGATCGGCGACGTCGAGCTGTATGCCGCCGGCAACGGCCGGGCAGGCGTCCGCCGGACCGCGAACATCCTGGGCCGCGACGTGGCCATCCGGGCCACCGGCACGGTGCGCGCGGTCGACGGGCAGCTCGTCATCGAACCGGAGACCGTGGACCTCGGAGGGCCCGGCCTGGTCGACACCGCCCTGTCGTCCGTCGCGCGACAGTTCGTGACGATCCGCCACACCGTGACCGGCCTGCCTGCCGGGATGCGGCTCACGGGGGTCAGCGTGGAGCAGGGTGGCTTCCGCGCGACGCTCTCCGGCACGGACGTGGTGCTCACTCAGTAGCTCCACGCGTGGTCCGCGGTGGCGAGGGCGTGTGGTCTGCGTCACCATGGGCGACGGAGCGCTGCCGCCCAGGCTCCTCGCCCAGCACAAAGGAGTGCCGATGTCCTCAACCTCGCCCAGCGCCTGCCCCGGGGCGACGCCGCCGAACGGCGGTGGTCGCCGCGACGGTCCTCGCCACCGGCATCGCTGTCGGCCTGCCGTCGTCCGCGAGTGGCCGCCCAGGGGCGCGGCAATCGCACCGACGTGCCGGGCGTCACCGCCAACCTGTTCGAGTGGAACTGGAAGTCGGTGGGCACCGAGTGCACGAACGTGCTCGGTCCCGGCGGGCTACCGCGGGCGTCCAGGTCTCGCCCCCGCGGACTCCCTCAAGCGCACGTCCCTCGGCGACGGCAGCAACACCGTGCTGCACCCGTGGTGGGAGGTCTACCAGCCGGTCGACTACGCCCTCACGAGCCGGATGGGCTCCGAGGCCCAGTTCAAGGCCATGGTGAGCACCTGCCGAAAGGCCGGGGTCAAGGTCTACGTCGACGCCGTCATCAACCACATGACGGGTCAGGGCAGCACGTCCTACGGCGGCAAGGCCTACACGCACTTCAGCTACCCGGGCGTCTAGACGCAGGCCGACTTCCACCACGAGGGCACCGGGCCGAACGACTGCACCTCGACCTCCGGCGGCATCGAGGACTTCAACAACCGCCACCAGGTCTTCAAGTGCGAGCTCGTCGGGCTCGCCGACCTCGACACCTCCAGCCCCTCGGTGCAGAACCGCCTCGTCGCCTACCTCAACACCCTCATCGGCTACGGCGTCTCCGGGTTCCGCGTCGACGCCGCCAAGCACGTCGGCCAGGCCGACCTGGACGCGATCTACGCGAAGCTGCACCGGACCCGGGACGGCGTGCGTCCGTACTGGGCGCTCGAGGTGTTCGGCGGAGGCCCCGGCATCCTGTCACCGCAAGCCTTCACGACCAGCGGTGACGTCCTGGGCCTCGACGGTGTCAAGCAGATCCGAGACGCCTTCAAGAGCTACCCGGCCGAGCACATCGGGAGCATCGCGACGCTGGAGGTGTTCGGCGACGGCTCCGGCCTGACCCCGAGCTGCCAAGACCCTGTCGTTCGTCACCAACCACGACACCGAGCGCAACGGCGACGCCCTCAACTACAAGGACGGCGCACGGTACGTCCTCGCCAACGAGTGGTTGCTCGCGCAGGGCTACGGGCACCCGCAGGTCTTCTCCGGGTTCACCTGGAACAGCACCGACGACTCGCCGCCCTCCGACGCCAACGGCATGATCACCGACACCAGCTGCAGCAGCGGCCAGTGGACCTGCACGCACCGCAACCCGGGCGTGCTGGGCATGGTGGGCTGGCACAACTACGTCGGCACGGACCGGACCGACAACTTCTGGACTGACGGCAACAACGTCATCGCGTTCAGCAAGGGCAACCGTGGCTGGGCGACCTTCAACAACGGGTCGGCCGCGCAGACGATCACCGTGCAGACCGGTCTCCCGCAGGGCCGCTACTGCAACGTGCTGGAGGGTCGCTCGACCCGTTCCAGCTGCGCCAACGGCGGTGCCCCCGTGGTCGTCAACGGCCGGGTGTCGCCACGGTCGCAGTCGCACCGCTCACCGCGGTGGCCTTGGACCGGCAGCACCGGCTCTGAACCTGGCGGTCAGGACGCCGAGCACCCGCCCGGCGTCCTGACCCGCTGCGGTCAGCGCGCCCGCGACACCCGGCCCTCGTCCCAGACCGGCTCGTCGCTCTCGTAGACCCGACCGTCCGAGCCGAAGACGAGGTAGCGGTCGAATCCGCGCGAGAACCACCGGTCGTGGGTCACGGCGATGACCGTCCCCTCGAACGCGGCCAGGCCCTCCTCGAGCGCCTCGGCCGAGTGCAGGTCGAGGTTGTCGGTGGGCTCGTCGAGCAGCAGGCAGGTGGCGCCCGACAGTTCGAGCAGCAGGATCTGGAACCTCGCCTGCTGTCCGCCGGACAGAGACTCGAAGGTCTGCTCGCTCGCCCGCGCGAGGCCGTAGCGGTCCAGCGCCCGGGCCGCCTCCTCGCGCGGCTTGCCGGCCCGGTGCTCGTCGCCGCGGTGCAGGATCTCCAGCAGCGTGCGCCCCGTCAGGGACGGCTGCTCGTGGGTCTGGGCGAACCACCCGGGCCGCACCCTCGACCCGAGGCGGAGCCGACCGGTGTGCTCGACCGTCCGCGGGACGACGTCGCCGACGGGGCGGTGCTCGAGGTCCGGGTCGCTGCCCCCGCACGCCACCAGGCGCAGGAAGTGCGACTTGCCCGACCCGTTGCTGCCGAGGACCGCGACGCGCTCCCCGAACCACACCTCGAGGTCGAACGGCCGCATCAGGCCGGTCAGCTCGAGCCCCTCGGCGATGACGGCACGCTTGGCCGTGCGCCCACCCTGGAGGCGCATCCTGACGTTCTGCCGCAACGGGATCGCCTCGGGTGGCCCCGCCTCGACGAACCGGCGCAACCGGGTCTCCGCCGCTTGGAGCTTGGGCGCCATGTCGGAGTTGTACGACGCCTTCTGCCGGTACATCACGACCAGCGCCTTGAGCTTGAGGTGCTCCTCGTCCCAGCGCCGGGCGAGCTCCTCGAGCCGGGAGTTCCGGTCCTCGCGGGCCTGCTGGTAGGTCGAGAAACGTCCCGGGTGCACCCAGAGGCTCGACCCCGCGCTCCCGGGCTCGAGCGTCGCGATCCTCGTGGCGACCCGGTCGAGCAGCTCGCGGTCGTGGCTGACGAAGAGCACCGTCTTGGGCGAGGCGATCAGCTGGTCCTCGAGCCAGCGCTTGGCAGGCACGTCGAGGTAGTTGTCCGGCTCGTCGAGCAGGAGCACCTCCTCCGGGCCCCGCAGCAGCGCCTCGAGCACCACGCGCTTCTGCTCTCCGCCCGAGAGGGTGGTGACCTTGCGCCACTGGGCCTGCTCGAACGGCATACCGAGGGCCGCCACGGTGCACACGTCCCAGAGGGTCTCGTGGTCGTAGCCGCCGACGTCACCCCACGTGACCAGCGCCTGGGCGTAGGCCATCTGGTCGGACTCCTCGTCGCGTTCCATCATGGCCAGCTCGGTGCGGTCGATCTCGGCCGCCGCCTCGCGGATCGGGGCGGGCGCGACGGACACGAGCAGGTCGCGCACCGTGGAGTCGTCGCGGACCGAGCCCACGAACTGGCGCATCACGCCGAGACCCCCCGAGCGGGTCACCGCACCGTCCTGGGCGGTGAGGTCCCCCGCGATGATCCGTCCGAGCGTGGTCTTGCCCGTGCCGTTGGGGCCGATCAGGGCGACCTTGGCGCCCTCCCCCACCCGCAGGGAGACGTCGCCGAGCAGCGGCCTGCCGTCGGGCAGGACGAAGCTGACGGAGTTGACGTCGATGTGGCCCACGGACCAAGGGTGGTGCACGCCGGGGGTCGCCGTCACCTCCATATCGAGGACGCCCACGGGGCCGGGCGCAAATCCACGGCCACATCCGCACCGGTCGAACGGGGAGAGGGTGACCGTACGGACGAGGCGATGGTCAAGGAATGACAAGTCCCCGGTCGGGCGAGCCGCGGGTCGACGAGCCTCGAGGTGTCGTCGAAAGGACCTCTCGTGCCCCGTCCCACTCCCGCCCTGCGCGCCATGGCTATGGTCGCCCTCGTGTCCGTCTTCGGTGTCTTGGGTGCGGCGACGGCCGCGCAGGCGACCGCCGCGTCGTCCCCGACCGTGCAGCCGGGCGTCGCGCGGACCGACCGTCCTGCGGCCCCGCGAGCGATGTGGGTCTGGGACACCTCGAACCCCCAGGCGGTCGTCACCCTCGCCACCTCGCGAGGCATCGGCCAGCTGTATGCCGCCGTGCCCGCCAACGTCGCCACCTCGCCGAAGCTGGCCCAGCTCCGCTCACTCGTCACCCTCGCCGACGCAGCCGGCCTGCGGGTCGACGCCCTCGGCGGCGACCCCGGCTGGGTGGACAACCCGTCGGCCGCCGTCACCAGCTGGCTCGAGCCGGCCCTGGCGACCGGACTGTTCACCGGGGTGCACGTCGACATCGAGCCGTACAACACCCCGGCGTGGACCAAGAAGCGGGCGACCGTCGTCAAGAAGTACCTCGCCACCCTCGACGCCTTCCAGACGGCTGTCGGCAGCACCCCGCTCGAGGCCGACATCCCCTTCTGGTTCGACGAGATCCCGGCCAACGGCTCGACCCTGGACCGCGAGATCATGGCGCGCACCGACGCTGTCACCGTGATGGCCTACCGGCGGCTGGCCGACGGGGTGGACGGCACGATCGCCCTGTCCGCCAACGAGATCCGCTCCGGTGCCGAGCTCGGCGTCCCCGTGCGCATCGGCCAGGAGACCAACTACCTCGGTGACGACGCGATCTCGATGAAGCAGACCTTCTACGGCCAGACGCTGTCCCAGATGGAGGCCCAGCTCGGCCTCGTGACCGCTGCCTACGCCGGCTCGCCCTCGTTCGCCGGCCTCGCCATCCACGACGCCATCGGCTACGCCGCGATCACCGGTTGACGGCACCCGGGAGCGAACGTACCGAACGGGACTCGACCGCCCGGGCGGCCAGGTCCGCCGCGTCCGGGTAGACGACCTCCTCCAGCGAGAGGCCGTGCGGTGGCATCACGCTGACAGCCGGGTCGCGGCGGGTGCCTCGGAGCACCTCGACCGGCCAGTCGACGGGCCGGCGGCCCTCGCCGACAGGCAGGACCACCCCCACCAGCGAGCGCACCATGGAGTGGCAGAACGCATCGGCGACCACGGTCGCTGCGAGGGTCCCGTCGTCGAGGCGCGCCCACGAGTACTCGAGCAGGGTGCGGACGGTCGTCGCCCCCTCCCGCTTCTTGCAGAACGCCGCGAAGTCATTGAGCCCCACCAGTGTCCGCGCCGCCTCGTCCATCGCGGAGAGGTCCAGCGGCCGCTTGGTGTGCACCGTGTCGCGACGGCGCAACGGGTCGGCCCTCGCGGGTGTGTCACAGAGCCGGTAGAGGTAGCGGCGGCGCAGCGCCGAGAACCGGGCATCGAACCCGGAAGGGGCCTCCGTCACCGCGTGGACGACGACGTCCCCCGGGAGTATGCCGCTCAGCCGGGTCCGCGCGGCGACGCCGGGCTCGCGGTCGGACCGGCCGGGCACGACCGGCCCAGGCATCCGCGATCGACATCGGCGTGCACCACCTGGCCGCGGGCGTGGACGCCCGCATCGGTCCGCCCGGCCACGGTCAGCCGGACCGGCGAGGGGGCACGCAGGAGGGTGGTCAGGGCCGCGGACAGCTCGCCCTCCACCGTGCGCAGCCCCGGTTGGGCCGCCCAGCCGGAGAAGTCCGTGCCGTCGTAGGCGAGGTCGATCCGGATCCGGCGCAGCGGGGCGCGCGCACCCGCCTCCTCGACCATGCCGTCAGCCTATCGGCGGGGTCGACCCCCACTGACGGCTCGGTCCGCCCCGAGTGCCCCCCACCACACGGACTCGTCTGCCACAGTGTTCCGGTGAGCGATCGGGCGGACCACGGCACAGGCACCCTCTCCTGCAGGCCTGGCCCGCCAGCGCGTGGGGATCGCAGCGACCTTCGCGACGCAGGGGCTGCTGTTCATCTCGGTGACGACCCGCCTGCCGCGGTTCCAGGACCGCTGGGACCTGTCCGCGCTGTTCATCACCGGACTGCTGCTCATGGTGGTGCTCCTCGCGGGACTCGGCTCCGTGCTCACCGAGCCGGGCGCCCGCCGGCTCGGCAGTGCCACCGTCCTGCGGGCGGCGTTCGGCCTCATCGCCGTCGGGCTGGCGCTCGTGGCCCTGGCCCCGCAGCGCCCGGTCTTCGTCGCCGGGCTCGCCGTCTACGGCATCGGGCTCGGCGCGGTGGACGCCGCGGGCAACATGCAGGCGGTGGCCCTCGAGCACCGCTGGGGACGCACCATCCTGCCGTCCTTCCACGGGGCGTGGACCGTCGGCGGCATCGTCGGCACCATCGTGGCCATCGCCGTGACCAACCTGGGGCTGACGGCGGGGCTGCTCCCCCTGGCGCTCGTCGCCGTGGTGGTGATGGGCGTCCCCCTGCTGCCGCACGCCGTGTCCGCCGTGGGCGACGCGCCCCCCGCCGCCGCCGTCGACATCCCTTGGCGCAGGATCAGCCTGCTGGGTGCGGCGATGGTGCTCTTCTACATGGTCGACACGGCGGCCACGACGTGGGGACCGGTGTTCCTCAAGTCCACCCACGGCGCCCCAGCCTGGCTGCTCCCGCTCGCCACGCTGCCCTACCTGGTCGCCAGCGGCCTCACCCGCCTGCTGGGAGACCGGGCCGTCGAACGGTTCGGCTCCGTGCCGTTGCTGCGGACCGGCGCCGTGGCGGCCAGCGCGGGGCTGGCCGTCATCGTCTTCTCCCCCACGTGGCCGGTGGCCGTGCTCGGCTTCACGGTGGTGGGCGCCTCGGTGGCCGTCATCGCCCCGCTCAGCTTCTCCGCCGCCGCGGTGGTCGCCGGTGACGGGGTGGACGGCGAGGGTCGACGCGCGCGGGTCGACGCCGTGATCGCCCGGTTCAACCAGTTCAACTACGTCGGAGGACTGCTCGGCGCGGTGCTGACCGGCGCGGTCGGGCAGGACTCCCTGCGGGTCGGGTTCGCCGTGCCGATGGTGCTCGTCCTGCTCATCCTCCCGCTCGCCCCGGTCTTCCGCGCCCGCCGCCCGGGCGTGCCGGCGCCCGCCGGCCGCCGCACAGCCGCCGACCGCCCTGTGCCACCGCCGGCGCCACCGGGGACCGGACATGGCGAAGGGCCGCCCACCCCGGTGGGGTGAGCGGCCCTTCGACGGTCCAGCCGGTGCTACCGGATCAGGAACCAGCCTTGGTGAAGCCGGCCTTCTCGGCGTCCTCCGCGGACTTGAACCAGAACTCCGCGTGCGTCTGCTCGAACCACTGGCCATCGGCCTCGTGGTACTTGCCCGAGTCGGCGTTGCCCTTGACGACGTAGGCCTCGTCGGGGGTCGAACCGTCCTCGTTGGCGGCGATGGCACCCTCGGGCAGCGCCGCTGCCTCGGTGGTGGTCTCGGTGGCCTCATCGGCCTTCGCCACGTCGTCAGAAGCCTTGGTCTCGGCGGCCTTGGTCTCGACCGCAGCCTCCTTGGCCTCGGCCTGCTTGGCGGAACGCTTGGTGGCGGCCTCCGCCTCCTTGACCGTGGCCTTCTTGGCGATCGGCTCGCGGACGAGCTCGATCACGGCCATGGGCGCGTTGTCACCCTTGCGGGCGCCGATCTTGGTGATGCGGGTGTAGCCGCCGGGACGCTCGGCCATGTCGGGCGCGATCTCGGTGAAGAGACGGTGCACGACACCCTTGTCCTCGATGACGGACATGACGCGACGACGGGCGTGCAGGTCACCGCGCTTGGCGAAGGTCACCAGGCGCTCGGCCAGCGGGCGAAGGCGCTTGGCCTTGGCCTCGGTGGTGGTGATGGAGTCGTGCTCGAACAGGGAAGCGGCCAGGTTCGCCAGGATGTGGCGCTCGTGAGCCGGACCGCCGCCGAGACGGGGACCCTTGGTGGGCGTAGGCATGTTGGGGTTCTCCTTGGTGTGTGAGGCGGCGGTGTTCAGACCGCCACCTCAGCGGCGGTTGGTCAGAGCTGCTCGTCTTCGGCCAGCGCGCGGCCGTCGTCAGCGAAGTCGTCGTCGTAGTCGCCGTAGTTGTCGGCGATGGCGGACGGGTCGAACCCGGGCGGGCTGTCCTTGAGCGCCAGGCCCATGCCGACGAGCTTGGCCTTGACCTCGTCGATCGACTTCGCACCGAAGTTGCGGATGTCGAGCAGGTCCGCCTCGCTGCGACCCACGAGCTCACCCACGGTGTGGATGCCCTCGCGCTTGAGGCAGTTGTAGGACCGGACGGTCAGGTCGAGGTCCTCGATCGGCAGCGCCAGGTCGGCGGCCAGGGCGGCGTCGGTCGGCGACGGGCCCATGTCGATGCCCTCGGCCTCGACGTTGAGCTCGCGGGCCAGGCCGAACAGCTCGACCAGGGTCTTGCCGGCCGAAGCCATGGCGTCACGGGGAGCCATCGAGTTCTTGGTCTCGACGTCGACGATGAGCTTGTCGAAGTCGGTGCGCTGCTCGACACGGGTGGCCTCGACCTTGTAGGTCACGGCCAGCACGGGCGAGTAGATGGAGTCGACCGGGATGCGGCCGATCTCCTGGTCACCGGACTTGTTCTGGTTGGCGGAGACGTAGCCGCGACCGCGCTCGACGGTCAGCTCCATCTCGACCTTGCCCTTGCCGTTGAGCGTGGCGATGTGCAGGTCGGGTTGTGCACCTCGACACCGGCCGGGGGCGCGATGTCCGCCGCGGTGACCGGGCCGGAGCCGGTCTTGCGCAGGTACATCACGACCGGCTCGTCGTGCTCCGAGGAGACGACCAGACCCTTGATGTTGAGGATGATCTCGGTGACGTCCTCCTTGACCCCGGGGATCGTGGAGAACTCGTGCAGCACACCGTCGATGCGGATGCTGGTCACGGCGGCACCGGGGATGCTCGACAGGAGCGTGCGGCGCATGGAGTTGCCGAGCGTGTAGCCGAAGCCGGGCTCGAGGGGCTCGATGACGAAACGGCTGCGGTTGTCCGCAACCACCTCTTCGCTGAGGGAGGGACGCTGTGCGATGAGCACGGGATGGTTCCTTTCTCGTCGGCGACCGCTATATGACGCCGATGATGTCGCCGGTTCTTTGGCCGGCAGGCCGGTCCGCCTCTGTCTGCGGACCGGTCAGATGGAGGGGTATGCCGCGTGGTCGCCCACGCGGCATACCCACCGCATCAGTTCTTCGAGTAGAGCTCGACGATCAGCTGCTCCGTGAGGATCGTGTCGATCTGCGCACGCTCCGGGAGCTGGTGGATCATGATCTGCAGCGTGCCCGGGACGACCTGGAGCCAGGCCGGGGTGGGGCGCTCGCCGAAGGTCTGGCGAGCCAGCTCGATCGGGAAGGTGTTCACGGACTGCTTGCGAACGGTGATGATGTCGTACTGCTCGACGCGGTAGGACGGGACGTCCACGCGCACGCCGTTGACCTCGAAGTGGCCGTGCGTGACGAGCTGGCGAGCCGCACGACGGGTGCGGGCCAGGCCGGCGCGGTAGACCACGTTGTCCAGGCGGGACTCGAGGATCTGCAGCAGGGTCTCACCGGTCTTGCCAGAGCGGCGCGAGGCCTCCTGGTAGTACCCGCGGAACTGCTTCTCCATGACGCCGTAGGTGAAGCGAGCCTTCTGCTTCTCCTGCAGCTGGGTGAGGTACTCCTTCTCCTGCATCCGGCGACGGCCGTGCTGGCCGGGCGGGAAGGGACGGAGCTCGAAGTTCTTGTCGCCGCCGACGAGGTCGACCTTGAGGCGACGCGACTTCTTGGTGATGGGGCCGGTATAACGAGCCATGAGTTTTCTCTATCTCCCAGTTCTCAGACGCGACGGCGCTTGGGCGGGCGGACGCCGTTGTGCGGCGAGGGGGTGACGTCGCTGATCGCGCCGACCTCGAGGCCGGTGGCGGTCAGGGAGCGGATGGCGGTCTCACGACCGGAGCCCGGACCCTTGACGAAGACGTCGACCTTGCGCATGCCGTGCTCCATCGCGCGACGGGCGGCAGCCTCGGCGGCCATCTGCGCAGCGAACGGGGTGGACTTGCGCGAACCCTTGAAGCCCACCTGGCCTGCAGAGGCCCAGGCGATGACGGCACCGGTGGGGTCGGTGATCGAGATGATCGTGTTGTTGAACGTGCTCTTGATGTGAGCGTGCCCGTGGGCGATGTTCTTCTTTTCCTTGCGGCGCACCTTCTTGGCGCCGGCAGTGCGAGCCTTGGGAGGCATTACTTACCAACCTTCTTCTTGCCGGCGACGGTGCGCTTCGGGCCCTTGCGGGTGCGCGCGTTGGTCTTGGTGCGCTGACCACGCACGGGAAGGCCGCGACGGTGGCGCAGGCCCTCGTAGGAGCCGATCTCGACCTTGCGGCGGATGTCGGCGGCGACCTCACGGCGGAGGTCACCCTCGATCTTGACGTTGGCCTCGAGGTAGTCGCGGAGCTGGACCAGCTCAGCGTCAGTGAGGTCGCGGACGCGGGTGTCCGGGCTCACGCCCGTGGCAGCCAGCGCCTGCTGGGAGCGGGTACGACCCACTCCGAAGATGTAGGTGAGAGCGATCTCGACGCGCTTCTCGCGCGGAAGATCCACACCAACAAGACGTGCCATGTCGTGTGTTTCCTTTGTTTCACCGGAGGTCTGGTGCAGTACCGTTCCGGGCTCGCTCCCGAAGCTTTCTTCGGGGCACCGGTCCTCGGCCTCCGGGCCGGGGGTGACGTCCTGGTCGGCATGGATGTCGTCGCTCGACGACGCCGCGCACAGGGGCCGGGTACTGCGTCATTCACTTGTCTGCGCTTCTCGAAGAGATGCGACGGGTGCTCCGGGCGTCAACCCGGGCGTGGGCCCCTCGCGGGACCCAGGTCATGCTCAGCCCTGGCGCTGCTTGTGGCGCAGGTTCTCGCAGATGACCATGACCCGGCCGTGACGGCGGATCACCTTGCACTTGTCGCAGATCTTCTTGACGCTCGGCTGAACCTTCATAGCCTCTGCTTCAGTCGATCTGGCACTGCGGACCCGGTTGGGCCTGCAGGTCTAACGGGAGGTTGTGCTCAGCGGTAGCGGAAGACGATCCGGCCACGGGTCAGGTCGTACGGGCTGAGCTCAACGACCACGCGGTCCTCGGGGAGGATCCGGATGTAGTGCTGACGCATCTTGCCCGAGATGTGAGCGAGAACCTTGTGACCGTTGGAGAGCTCGACCCGGAACATCGCGTTCGGGAGAGCCTCGACGATCGTGCCCTCGATCTCGATGACACCGTCCTTCTTGGCCATAGCCTCCACAATCTGCTGCATCGGTCTGCCCCAGGCTGGAACAGACGCAAGGAAACCGGCACGCGCGCACACGCATGCCGACGTAACAGTCTACGTCAGGCCCCCCTCAGGCACGAAATCGCGCCAGCACCGCGGGCGCCTGTCCGGTCGAGCGGGTCAGTCCAGGGGCGCGTATGGCGCGCCGGCGGCCTCGAGCCGTTCCTTGCCACCGTCGAGCGCGGTGAGCACCCACAACCCGTCGTCGGTGACGGCCACGGTGTTCTCCCAGTGCGCCGCCCGCGACCCGTCGGTCGTGATGACGGTCCAGTCGTCCCCCAGCACGCGCGTCTCGGGCGATCCCAGGGTGACCATCGGCTCGATGGCCACGGTGACGCCGGAACGGACCGTGGGGCCCTTGTCGCGGACGCGGTAGTTGGGCACCTGCGGGTCCATGTGCATCGCGGTGCCGATGCCGTGGCCGACGTACTCCTCGACGATCCCGTAGTCGCGACCGACCCGCTCCCCCGACGCGACGATGCTGTCCTCGACCCCGGCCCCGATCTCGTAGAGCGACTCCCCCACGGTGAGCGCGGCGATGCCGGCCCACATCGAGTCCTCGGTGGCGTCGATGAGCTCGAGGTCCTCGGGCCGTCCGGCCTCGCGGCCCCCGACGATCACCGAGATCGCCGCGTCGCCGTGCCAGCCGTCGACGATCGCCCCGCAGTCGATGGAGATGAGGTCACCCTCGGCCAGGACCCGTGAGCCCGGGATGCCGTGGACGACCTCTTCGTTCACCGACGTGCACAGCGAGCCCTTGAAGCCGTGGTAGCCGAGGAACGACGGCGTCGCGCCACAGCCCCGGATGTGCTCCTCGGCGAGCTCGTCGAGCGCCTTGGTGGTGATACCGGGGCGCACGGTCTGCGCCATCAGCTGCAGCGTCTGGCCGACGACCAGACCCGCCTTGCGCATGCGCAGGATCTGGTCAGGGGTCTTGGTGTCGATCTTGGACCGGCCGAACATCAGGGACGAGCAACCCCTTCGAGGGCCGCGGAGATGCGGCCGAAGACCTCGTCGACCGAACCCATGCCGTCGACCTGCACGAGCAGCCCGCGACCGGAGTAGACCTCGGTCAGCGGGGCGGTCTCACGGCGGTAGATGGCCTGGCGCTCGCGGATGACCTCTTCGGTGTCGTCGTCGCGACCCTCGATCTCGGCCCGCTTCAGCAGGCGCGCCACGACGGCGTCCTCGTCCACGGTCAGCTCGAGGACGGCCTCGAGGGTGTGACCGTGCTCGGCGAGGATCGCGTCGAGGGCATCGACCTGGGCAGCGGTGCGCGGGTAGCCGTCGAGCAGGAAGCCCCGCTCGGCGTCGTCCTCGAAGAGGCGGTCGCGCACGATGGCGTTGGTGATCTCGTCGGTGACGTAGCCACCGGACGCGAGCACCTCCTTGACCTGCTTGCCCAGAGGGGTCTCGTTCTTGATGTTGGCGCGGAAGATGTCACCGGTGGAGATCGCGGGGATGCCGAACGACTCGGCGATCTTGGCGGCCTGGGTGCCCTTACCGGCGCCGGGCGGGCCGAGGATGATGAGGCGCATTTACCGGAGGAACCCTTCGTAGTGGCGCTGCTGGAGCTGGCTCTCGATCTGCTTCACCGTCTCGAGGCCGACGCCGACGATGATGAGGATCGACGTGCCACCGAACGGGAAGTTCGTGTTGGCACCGACGGCGACGAGCGCGATGAGCGGGATCAGTGCGAGGAGGCCGAGGTAGATGGCCCCCGCGACGGTGATGCGGGTGAGCACGTAGTCGAGGTACTCGGCCGTGGGTCGCCCGGCGCGGATACCTGGGATGAAGCCGCCGTAGCGCTTCATGTTGTCGGCGACCTCCACCGGGTTGAACGTGATCGACACGTAGAAGAACGTGAAGAACAGGATCAGCGCGATGTAGGTGATCATGTAGATCGGGTGGTCACCTCGGACGAAGTGCGAGTCGATCCACGTGACCCATCCGGCCTGGTTGCCGGTCGTCGACCTGTTGAACTGTGCCAGCAACGAGGGCAGCGCCAACAGGGACGAGGCGAAGATCACGGGGATGACGCCCGCCATGTTGACCTTCAGCGGGATGTAGGTCGAGGTGCCCCCGTACATCTGGCGACCGACCTGGCGCTTCGCGTACTGCACGGGGATCCGCCGCTGGCTCTGCTCGACGAACACGACCAGGGCGATGATGCCGAAGCCGAGCAGGATCACGCCGATGAAGATGTCCCAGCGACCGTCCTGCTGCTGGATGGCCCACAGCGAGCTGGGGAAGGTCGAGGCGATCGAGGTGAAGATCAGCAGCGACATGCCGTTGCCGATGCCCTTGTCCGTCACGAGCTCACCGAGCCACATGACCACACCGGTGCCGGCGGTCATGGTGAGCACCATGATGACCAGGGTCGGGATCGAGTCGTCGGGCAGGATCTTGGTGCAGCCGGGGCCGAACAGCGCCGAGGGGTTCTGGGCGAAGGTGATCAGCGTGGACGACTGGAGGACCGCCAGACCGATGGTGAGATAGCGCGTGTACTGCGTCATCTTCGTCTGCCCCTGCTGGCCCTCCTTCTTGAGGGCCTCGAACCGCGGGATGACCACGGTGAGGAGCTGCACGATGATGCTCGCCGTGATGTACGGCATGATCCCGAGCGCGAAGATCGACAGCTGCAGGAGCGCGCCACCACTGAAGAGGTTGGCCAGGCCCAGCACACCGGAGTTGGTGGGGGCACCCTTGATGCACGCCTGGACCGCCGTGTAGCTGACGCCCGGGACGGGGACGTGCGAGCCGAGCCGGAACAGGATCACGATGGCAAGCGTGAACAACAGCTTCCTGCGCAGGTCCGGCGTCTTGAACGCACGGGTGAAGGCGGTGAGCACAGGTCCTCCTGGGTGACGCGGGCCGGGCAGCCACGCGGTGAGACGGTCAGGCAATCCTAGGCACGATACATCGATCGGCCGAACTCCTTGCCATACAGGTATGCCGCGGGCTCACCTTGAGCGGTGAGACCGCGGCATACCGGGTGGAGCTGGGTGGTTCAGGCGGAGGTGACCGAGCCGCCGGCGGCCTCGATCTTCTCCTTGGCGCTCGCCGAGAACTTGTCAGCGGTCACGGAGACCTTGACGCTGATCTCGCCGTCGCCGAGCACCTTGACCGGGAGGTTGTCCCGGACGGCGCCCTTGGCCACGAGGTCGTCGACGGTCACGTCGCCGCCCTGCGGGTAGAGGGCGGAGAGCTTGTCCAGGTTCACGACCTGGTACTCCACCTTGAACGGGTTCTTGAAGCCGCGAAGCTTCGGCAGCCGCATGTGCAGCGGCATGGCGCCACCCTCGAAGCGCTCGGGCACCTGGTAACGAGCCTTGGTGCCCTTCGTGCCACGACCGGCGGTCTTGCCCTTGGAACCCTCACCGCGACCCACGCGGGTCTTGGCGGTCTTGGCTCCCGGGGCGGGACGCAGGTGGTGCAGCTTGAGGGACGTGCCCTCGACGGACTTCTCCGACTTCGCAGCAGCGGCCTTGGTGGCCTTCTTCTCTGCCATGGTCAGTCAACCTCCTCGACAGCGACCAGGTGGGCCACCGTCTTGACCATCCCGCGGATCTCGGGACGGTCCTCCTTGACGACGACGTCGCCAATGCGCTTCAGACCGAGGCTGCGCAGGGTGTCGCGCTGGTTCTGCTTGCCGCCGATCTCGGAACGGGTCTGGATCACCTTCAGACGCATCAGGCACCTGCCTTGGCGGCCTCGCGGCCAGCAGCCTGGGCGCGCAGCATGGCGGCCGGGGCGACCTGGTCGACCGGGAGGCCGCGGCGGGCAGCCACTTCCTCCGGACGCTCGAGACCCCGCAGGGCCGCGACCGTCGCGTGGACGACGTTGATGGCGTTGTCCGAGCCGAGCGACTTGCTCAGCACGTCGTGGATGCCGGCGCACTCGAGCACCGCGCGCACCGGACCACCGGCGATGACACCGGTACCGGGAGCAGCGGGACGGAGCATGACGACACCGGCAGCGGCCTCACCCTGCACGGGGTGCGGGATGGTGCCCTGGATGCGCGGGACCTTGAAGAACTCCTTCTTGGCCTCCTCGACACCCTTGGCGATGGCCGCGGGAACTTCCTTGGCCTTGCCGTAGCCGACACCGACGGTGCCGTCGCCGTCGCCCACGACCACGAGGGCGGTGAAGCTGAAGCGACGTCCACCCTTGACGACCTTGGACACGCGGTTGATGGTGACAACGCGCTCGACGTAGGCGCTCTTCTCGGCCTGGTCACGACCGCCTTGACGGTTGTCGCGGCCTCCGCGGCGGTCGCCGCGCTCGCCACGAGCGGCGTCGCCGCCAGCAGCGGCACCAGTGCCTCGACGCTGGGGTCCGGGCATCAGATGTTCCTCATCTCAATAACAGTTGCGGTCACGGTGCTCACAGGGACAGCCCACCCTCGCGGGCGCCCTCGGCGATGGCCGCGACGCGACCGTGGTAGCGGTTGCCACCGCGGTCGAAGACGACAGCCTCGACGCCGACGCTCTTGGCGCGCTCGGCCAGCAGCTCGCCGACCTTGCGGGCCTTGGCGGTCTTGTCGCCCTCGAACGAGCGCAGGTCCGCCTCCATGGTGGAAGCCGACGCCACGGTCTTGCCGAGGGTGTCGTCGACGACCTGCACGAAGACGTGGCGCGACGAACGGGAGACGACCAGGCGCGGACGAACCGCGGTGCCGGTCACCTTCTTGCGCAGGCGCAGGTGGCGGCGGCCGCGTGCAGCGGACTTGCCCTTGGCGCGCTTGACGATCATTGCCATGACTTACTTACCGGCCTTTCCGACCTTGCGACGGATGTGCTCGCCCGCATACCGCACGCCCTTGCCCTTGTACGGGTCGGGCTTGCGCAGCTTGCGGATGTTCGCGGCAACCTCGCCGACCAGCTGCTTGTCGATGCCCTGGACCGCGAAGCGGGTCGGGTTCTCGACGGCGAAGGAGATGCCCTCAGGGGCCTCGACGGTGATCGAGTGGCTGTAACCGAGCGCGAACTCCAGGCTTCCGCCCTTGTTCGCGACGCGGTAACCCGTGCCGTGGATCTCCATCTTCTTCTCGTAGCCCTCGGTGACACCGAGGACCATGTTGTTGATGAGCGAGCGGGTCAGGCCGTGCAGGGCACGGGACTGGCGCTCGTCGTTGGGCCGCTTGACCTCGAGGGCCTCGTCACCCTTCTCAACGGTGATCGGCTCGGCCACACGGTGGCTGAGCTCGCCCTTGGGGCCCTTCACCTTGACGGTCTGACCGTCGATGGTGATGTCGACACCGCTGGGGATGGAGACCGGGAGTCGTCCAATACGCGACATGTCGAATACCCCTTACCAGACGTAGGCGAGGACTTCCCCGCCCACACCCTTGGAAGCCGCCTGACGATCCGTGAGGAGGCCAGACGAGGTGGAAATGATGGCCACACCGAGACCGCCGAGAACCTTGGGAAGGTTCGTCGACTTGGCGTAGACGCGCAGACCGGGCTTGGAGACACGGCGCACGCCAGCGATGGAACGCTCGCGGTTGGGTCCGTACTTCAGCTCGATCGTCAGCGTCTTGCCGACCTCGGCATCCTCGACCTTCCAGGAGGCGATGTAGCCCTCCGCCTGGAGGATCTCGGCAACGTGGGACTTCAGCTTGGAAAACGGCATGGAGACTGCGTCGTGGTGCGCCGAGTTGGCGTTCCGGACGCGCGTCAACATGTCCGCAATCGGGTCAGTCATGGTCATGGGCTTCTCCGGCCCTCTCTCACCGCGGTTTCACTGCGCTGCGCGCTGCGACCTGCGATGTAGAACGAAAACAATGGGTGGGTGGTGCTGAGCTTCTTTACCAGGAGCTCTTGGTGACGCCGGGCAGCTCACCGCGGTGTGCCATCTCGCGAAGGCAGATGCGGCAGAGCCCGAACTTGCGGTAGACCGAGTGCGGTCGGCCGCAGCGCTGGCAACGGGTGTAGCCACGCACCTTGAACTTCGGCTTCTTGTTGGCCTTGTTGACCAGGGCGGTCTTCGCCATGTCAGTTCTCCTTGAAGGGGAAGCCGAGCGCCTTGAGCAGTGCGCGGCCCTCGTCGTCGTTGGTGGCGGTGGTCACCACAGTGATGTCCATGCCACGCACGCGGTCGATCCGGTCCTGGTCGATCTCGTGGAACATCGACTGCTCGGTCAGACCGAAGGTGTAGTTGCCGTTGCCGTCGAACTGCTTCGGCGACAGACCGCGGAAGTCACGGATGCGGGGCAGCGCCGTCGACACGAGGCGGTCGAGGAACTCCCACATGCGGTCGCCGCGCAGCGTGGTGTGCGCGCCGATCGGCATGCCCTCACGCAGCTTGAACTGGGCGATCGACTTGCGGGCCTTGGTGACGAGCGGCTTCTGGCCGGTGATCGCCGAGAGGTCGCGGATGGCGCCCTCGATGAGCTTGGCGTCCTTGGCGGCGTCACCGACACCCATGTTCACGACGACCTTGACGACGCCGGGCACCTGCATGACGTTGGCGTGGCCGAACTGCTGCTGCAGCTGGCCCTTGATCTCCTCGGCGTAGCGCGTCTTCAGACGCGGCGCCGGCGTGGTTGCAGTCTCAGTCATGTCTCTCACAGGTCCTTGCCCGAGCGCACCGCGACGCGAGTACGCACGGTCTTCTCGCGGCCGTTGCGCTCGACGGTCTCGACGCGCGTCCTGACGCGGGTCGGCTTCTTCTCGGTCGGGTCGACGATCGCCACGTTGCTCACGTGGATCGCGGCCTCCTGGACGACCAGGCCACCGGTGCGGGTGCCACGGGCCGACTGTCCGGCCTTGGTGTGGCGGGTCACGCGGTTGACACCCTCGACGAGCACACGCTCGGTCTCGGGGTACACGGCGATGACCTTGCCCTGCTTGGTCTTGTCCTTGCCCGTGAGGACCTGGACGAGATCGCCCTTCTTGATCTTCATCTTCTTGGCGGCTGCCATGGCTCAGAGCACCTCCGGCGCCAGCGAAATGATCTTCATGAACTTCTTCTCGCGCAGCTCGCGGCCCACCGGGCCGAAGATGCGGGTGCCACGGGGGTCCCCGTCGGCCTTGAGGATGACGGCGGCGTTCTCGTCGAACTTGATGTACGACCCGTCACCGCGTCGACGCTCCTTGGTGGTGCGCACGATGACGGCCTTGACGACGTCGCCCTTCTTGACGTTGCCGCCGGGAATGGCGTCCTTGACGGCGGCGACGATCACGTCACCGATGCCGGCGTAACGACGACCGGAACCACCGAGAACGCGGATGCAAAGGATCTCCTTGGCACCAGTGTTGTCGGCGACACGCAGTCGCGACTCCTGCTGGATCACTGTCTAACTCCTGTCGTCGAGCTGGTTCTCACTCACGGTGAGCCTTGCCGAACTGTGGGTGGTCTTGTTTCCGCGCCCCGCGGCCCCCGACCTGGTGGTCGGGCGCCGCGGCGGCATCGGCATGTCTGGAACTACTTGGCCTTCTCGAGGATCTCCACCACGCGCCAGCGCTTGGTGGCCGACAGCGGCCGGGTCTCCATGATCGTCACGCGGTCGCCGATACCGGCGGCGTTCTGCTCGTCATGGGCCTTGACCTTGCTCGAGCGACGCAGGACCTTGCCGTAGAGCGCGTGCTTGACGCGGTCCTCGACCTCGACCACGACGGTCTTGTCCATCTTGTCGCTGACCACGTAACCCTGACGGGTCTTGCGGTAGTTGCGGTCTGCAGCCGTCACGGCCTCATCCTTCACGTTCTTGCTCATGCTGACTTCTCCGTGCTCTGCGGGGTGGCCCCACCGATGCCGAGCTCGCGCTCGCGCAGCTCGGTGTAGATGCGAGCGATGTCCTTGCGGACGGCACGCAGGCGACCGTGGTTGTCCAGCTGGCCCGTGGCCGACTGGAACCGGAGGTTGAACAGCTCCTCCTTGGCCTTGCGGAGCTCGTCAACCAGGCGCTCGTCATCGAGACCACGCATGTTCTCGGACGTCAGGTCCTTGGATCCGACTGCCATCAGATGTCACCACCCTCACGCCGAACGAAGCGGCACTTCATGGGGAGCTTGTGCATCGCCAGACGCATCGCCTCACGGGCGACCTCTTCGGACACACCGGAGATCTCGAACATCACGCGACCAGGCTTGACGTTGGCGATCCACCACTCGGGGGAACCCTTACCGGAACCCATGCGGGTCTCGGCGGGCTTCTTGGTCAGCGGGCGGTCGGGGTAGATGTTGATCCACACCTTTCCACCACGCTTCATGTAACGCGTCATCGCGATACGAGCGGACTCGATCTGACGGTTGGTGACGTAGGCGGGCTCGAGGGCCTGGATGCCGTAGTCGCCGAACGCGATCTTCGTGCCACCCTTCGCAGCGCCCGAGCGACCCGGGTGGTGCTGCTTGCGGTGCTTGACTCGACGAGGAATCAACATGTCAGGACTGCTCTCCCTCAGTGCTGGCAGCGGCTGCCGGGGCCGGGGCCTCGGTGGCGGGTGCTGCGGCAGCGGTCTCGGTGGCGGTGCCCTCCGGACGCTCGCGACGAGCGCGGGCCGGACGGTCGGCGCCGTCGCGACGCGGGCCACGGCTCGGGCGCGGCGCAGCAGCCTGCTGCTGGGCCAGCTCGCGAGCGGTGACGTCGCCCTTGTAGATCCACACCTTGACGCCGATGCGACCGAAGGTGGTGCGGGCCTCGTAGAAGCCGTAGTCGATCTGCGCACGCAGGGTGTGCAGCGGGACGCGACCCTCGCGGTAGAACTCCGTGCGGGACATCTCAGCGCCGCCGAGGCGACCGGAGACCTGGACACGGATGCCCTTGGCGCCGGCGCGGGTGGCGGACTGCATGCCCTTGCGCATCGCGCGACGGAACGACACACGAGCAGAGAGCTGCTCGGCGATGCCCTGCGCGACGAGCTGGGAGTCGACCTCGGGGTTCTTGACCTCGAGGATGTTCAGCTGGACCTGCTTGCCCGTGAGCTTCTCGAGCTCGCCACGGATGCGGTCGGCCTCTGCGCCGCGCCGACCGATGACGATGCCGGGACGCGCGGTGTGGATGTCCACACGGACGCGGTCACGGGTGCGCTCGATCTCGACGCGGGAGATGCCGGCCCGCTCCATGCCCTCGGACATGAGCTTGCGGATGGCGACGTCTTCCTTGACGTAGTCGCGGTACCGCTGACCCTCCTTGGTGGAGTCAGCGAACCAGCGGCTCTTGTGCTCGGTGGTGATACCGAGGCGGAAGCCGTGCGGGTTGACCTTCTGGCCCATTAGCGGGTGCCTCCCTTGGTGGTCTTCGGCGTGACGACCACGGTGATGTGGCTGGTCCGCTTGTTGATGCGGGCCGCGCGGCCCTGGGCACGCGGGCGGAACCGCTTCATCGTCGGGCCCTCGTCGACGTAGGCGGCGCTGATGACGAGGTTGCGCTCGTCAAAGGCCTCCGACGCCTTGTCCGCCTTGACCCGGGCGTTGGCGATGGCGCTCTCGAGCACCTTCTGGATCGGGTCGGACGCGGACTGCGGGGCGAACTTCAGCACGCCGATGGCCTCGACGGCCTGCTTGCCGCGGATGAGGTCAACGATGCGACGCGCCTTCTGGGGCGTGACGCGGACGGACCGCGCGATCGCCTTGGCTTCCATCACGGTGTCCTTGTTCTCGGTGGGGGCGGCCATCAGCGACGACGCCCCTTCTTGTCTTCCTTCACGTGACCCTTGAACGTGCGGGTCGGCGCGAACTCGCCGAGCTTGTGGCCGACCATCGACTCGGTGACGAACACCGGGACGTGCTTGCGGCCGTCGTGGACGGCGAAGGTGTGACCGAGCATGTCGGGGCTGATGACCGACCGACGTGACCAGGTCTTGATGACTGTCTTGGTGCCCGCTTCGTTCTGGACGTCGACCTTCTTCTGAAGGTGGCCGTCGATGAAGGGGCCCTTCTTCAAGCTACGAGGCATGGTTTCTCAGGCTCCTTCTCAGCGCTTCTTACGACGGCGACGAACGATCATCTTGTCGCTCGGCTTGCCAGGACGGCGGGTGCGGCCTTCGGCCTGTCCCCAGGGGCTGACCGGGTGGCGTCCACCGGAGGTCTTGCCCTCTCCACCACCGTGCGGGTGGTCGACCGGGTTCATGGCGACACCACGGACGGTCGGGCGCTTGCCCTTCCACCGCATGCGGCCGGCCTTGCCCCAGTTGATGTTGGACTGCTCGGCGTTGCCCACCTCGCCGACCGTGGCGCGGCAGCGCAGGTCGACGTTGCGGATCTCGCCGGACGGCATACGCAGCTGGGCGTAGGGGCCGTCCTTGGCGACGAGCTGCACACGCACACCAGCAGAGCGGGCGATCTTCGCGCCGCCACCGGGCCGGAGCTCGACGGCGTGGATGACCGTACCGGTCGGGATGTTGCGCAGCGGCAGCGTGTTGCCGGGCTTGATGTCGGCACCGGGGCCGTTCTCGATGTTGGCGCCCTGCTCGAGGCCCTTGGGGGCCAGGATGTAGCGCTTCTCACCGTCGGCGTAGTGCAGCAGGGCGATGCGTGCGGTGCGGTTGGGGTCGTACTCGATGTGAGCGACCTTGGCCGGCACGCCGTCCTTGTCGTGGCGACGGAAGTCGATGACGCGGTAGGCGCGCTTGTGACCTCCACCGATGTGACGGGTCGTGATGCGGCCGTTGCTGTTACGTCCACCGGACTTGGTCAGTGGACGAACCAGTGACTTCTCCGGAGTGGAACGCGTGACCTCGACGAAGTCGGCAACGCTGGAGCCTCGACGCCCAGGCGTCGTCGGCTTGTACTTGCGGATACCCATGTTTGTAAGTCCCTAACGTCTCTTCAGCGTCCTGGTCAGGCGCCGGCACCGAAGATGTCGATCGAGCCCTCGCGGAGGGTGACGATCGCACGCTTGGTGTCCTTGCGCTTGCCGATGCCGAACCGCGTGCGACGGGTCTTGCCGACACGGTTGAGGGTGTGAACGGAGTCGACCTTGACACCGAAGACACGCTCAACGGCGATCTTGATCTCGGTCTTGTTGGCCCGCGGGTCGACGATGAAGGTGTACTTGCCCTGGTCGAGCAGCGAGTACGACTTCTCGGAGACCACCGGAGCGATCAGGATGTCGCGGGGGTCCTTGCCTGCAATGAGCGAGCTCACTTGCCCTCCTCCTCATCCGCAGACTCGGCGGCCTTGGCAGCCTTCGTCGTCTTCGCGGGCTTGTCGGCCTTCTCAGCCTTCGCCGGCTTCTCAGCCTTTGCGGGCTTGTCGGCCTTCTCAGCCTTGTCGGCCTTCTTCTCGGTCTTCTTGGCGGGCTTCTCGGCCGCGGCGGGCGCTGCGGCCTCGACCTCGATCTCGATGACGCCACCCACCGGCTGCGCACCGGAGACGAAGGCCTCCAGGGCTGCGGTGGTGAAGACCACGTCGTCCGACATCAGCACGTCGTACGTGTTGAGCTGGTCGGCCGCCAGGACGTGGATGCCCTCGAGGTTGCGCACCGACTTCAGCGACACGAGGTCGCTGCGGTCGAGCACCACGAGCACGTTGGTCCGGGTGGTCAAGCCAGCCAGCAGGCCGGCTGCGTCCTTGGTGGACGGAGCGTCGGCGGTCACCAGCGAGTCGACCACGTGGACGCGACCGTTGCGGGCCCGGTCGGACAGGGCGCCGCGCAGGGCGGCAGCCTTCATCTTCTTGGGGGTCCGCTGCGAGTAGTCACGCGGCTGCGGGCCGTGGACGACGCCACCGCCGGCGAACTGCGGCGCGCGGGTCGAGCCCTGACGGGCGCGGCCGGTGCCCTTCTGGCGGTAGGGCTTGCGCCCACCGCCGCGGACCTCGCCGCGGGTCTTGGTCGAGTGGGTGCCCTGACGAGCGGCAGCCATCTGGGCCACGACGACCTGGTGGATGAGCGGCACGTTGACCTGGACGTCGAAGATCTCGGCGGGCAGGTCAGCAGCGACAGTCTTGGTAGCCATGGTGATCAGGCTCCCTTCGCGGCCGTGCGGACGAGGACGGTGCCGCCACGGGGGCCGGGAACGGCACCCTTGACGAGCAGCAGGCCGCGCTCGACGTCCACGGCGTGGATCGTGAGGTTCTGGGTGGTCTGACGCACGCCGCCCATACGGCCGGCCATGCGCATGCCCTTGAAGACGCGACCCGGGGTGGCGCAGCCACCGATCGAGCCCGGCTTGCGGTGGTTCTTGTGCGCACCGTGGGAGGAGCTGACGCCGTGGAAGCCGTGACGCTTCATGACGCCGGCGAAGCCCTTGCCCTTGGTGGTGCCGGTGACGTCGATGTCCTGGCCGGCCTCGAAGGTCTCGACCGTGACTTCCTGACCGAGCGAGTACTCGGCGGCGTCAGCGGTGCGCAGCTCCACGAGGTGGCGACGCGGGGTCACGCCGGCCTTCTCGAAGTGCCCGGTGAGGGGCTTGGTCACCTTGCGGGGGTCGATCGCGCCGAACGCGATCTGGACGGCGGCATAGCCGTCGGTGGCGGCGTCGCGCACCTGCGTGACGACGCAGGGGCCAGCCTCGATGACGGTGACGGGGATGAGCCGGTTCTCGGCGTCCCACACCTGGGTCATGCCGAGCTTCTTGCCCAGCACACCCTTCACGGTCTTGGTAGCAGTGTCGGTCATTGTCGCCAGCCTCAGAGCTTGATCTCGATGTTGACGTCAGCCGGCAGGTCGAGTCGCATCAGCGAGTCGACGGCCTTCGGCGTCGGGTCGATGATGTCGATCAAGCGCTTGTGGGTGCGCATCTCGAAGTGCTCGCGGCTGTCCTTGTACTTGTGGGGCGAACGGATGACCACGAAGACGTTCTTCTCCGTGGGCAGCGGCACAGGGCCGACCACCGTCGCGCCAGCACGGGTCACCGTGTCGACAATCTTGCGCGCCGAGTTGTCGATGACCTCGTGGTCATACGACTTCAAGCGGATGCGGATCTTCTGTCCCGCCATCTCCGTTACGTCTCTCTCTCGCCGAACATCTAACCGGCCCTGTGGTCTTGTCCGACCCCCGCGGTCGGGTGTGTCGCACCCGCTTCGCGGTCTGGCGACATGCGTTTGCACGCAGTGGTCACGCAGATCGGAAAATTCCGGCAGAGCCGGGGCTTGCGCTTCCCTGGTGTGTCGCCCCAAGCGCGCAAGGCACGTGGTTCGAGGTGTGTCACCGGGGGTGGCGGCGTCGACATGGGTCAACGGCGCGCGTCAAGCAACCGGTCCAGTGTGCCAGAGCCCCCCTCGACCTACCAAATCGAGGTCGAGCCGCTCGGCAACCCTCTCCTCGTGGCGCGTCGCGGCACGGCCTCACACGCTACGTCACCTCCCCCGGCAACCTCACCGGAGCTCGTGCCGCACCCTGCCGAGGACAGACGTGCGACCCCGCGTATGGCGCGTGGGCCTTCACCGTGAACGGTCCCCGTCCCTTCGTGGCCGGCCACACAGCGCCGACCGATCACAGTGACGCGTGGGCGCAGTTGACGGTGGGCGCAGTTGACGGTGGGGCGCTGTGACCGGTGGACACAGTTGACGGTGGGCGCTGCAGTCGGGTCCGCACGCTGGTGACCAGGCGCTCGCGTCAGGGACGCGGCCCTCCCAGGACTCCGGCGTCGTACGCCTTGAGGACCGAGGCCTGGTCGGCCGCACTGAGCGTTCCGCCCCGACCGCGGTGTCGAGCCGGCTGGACAGCTCGGTCCGGCCTGCCGCCTTGCGCTGCGCCTCGACCGCGTCGAACGCCGCCTGGACCTTGGCCTCGGTCGGTGGGGTGGGCCTGGTTCAGGCTGCGGGTGGCGTCGCCGCGACCGCCTGGGCCACCGGGCGCGCCCCGGTCAGCAGGGCCGTTCGCCTCGGCCGGTGCCGGTGCGGCACACAGGTTGACCCCGCGCGCGACTCCCCGGTGACAGGATCGGCCCATGACGACCACGACCGACACACAGGTGGGGCCGGGCCGCCGGCGACAGGGGCTCATCTACCGCGACGGTGTCCTGGGGCGCCGCCCGGCGGTTCCTGCGGACGCGGCGGAGCTCGAGCGCAGGGCAGCCACGGCGATGACCCCGCGCGCCTGGGCCTACGTCGGTGGGGGCGCCGGAGAGGGCGCCACGATGCGCGCCAACCGAGAGGCCTTCGAACGACGTCGCCTCGTCCCGCGCATGGCGACGGGGCACGCCAGCCGCGACCTCACCACCTCGCTGCTCGGCCAGGAGCGGTCCACTCCCCTGCTCCTGGCACCGATCGGTGCCGGCGGCGTCGTCACCCGTGGCAGCGACCTGCAGGTCGCCCGCGCCGCCGCCGCGACCGGGGTCCCCTACATCGTGTCCAACCAGGGCTGCAGTCCCATGGAGGAGATCGCGGCAGCACTCGGCGACACCCCGTGGTGGTTCCAGCTCTACTGGTCGACCGACGAGCCGCTCGTCGACAGCCTGCTGCGCCGCGCCGAGGAGGCCGGTGCGGGCGCGGTCGTCGTCACGCTCGACACGACGATGCTGGGGTGGCGTCCGCAGGACCTCAACCTCGGGTCGCTGCCGTTCTCCCAGGGGATCGGCATCGCGCAGTACACCTCGGACCCGAGGTTCCAGGAGATCGTCCGGGAGCGGCTGGCAGCCAAGCCGGCCAGTGGGACCGACACAACGACGGTGACCCTCGGCGCCATACGGTCTCTTGCTGTCGATCAGCCGGGAGCACCCGGGGTCGCTGCGCGAGAACCTGCGCTCCCCCACGCCGCGCGCCTGCGTCGAGGCCTTCCTCGACATCTACTCCAACCCCGGCCTGTCGTGGGACCTCCTGGCCACGCTGCCCGGGCGCACCCGCCTGCCCGTCCTGCTCAAGGGGGTGCTGCACCCCGACGACGCCCGCCGTGCCGCCGAGCTGGGGGTCAGCGGGATCGTCGTGAGCAACCACGGTGGCCGCCAGGTCGACGGAGCCATCGCCTCCCTCGACGCGCTAGGTCCGATCCGTGACGCCGTCGGACCGGGTATGCCGCTGGTGCTCGACAGTGGCGTACGAACCGGCTCCGACGTGGTCAAGGCCCTCGCCTGCGGCGCCGATGCCGTGGCGCTGGGGCGGCCCTACATCTACGGCCTCGCCCTGGCCGGCGAGGTCGGGGTCCGGGACGTCATCAGCAACGTCCTCGCCGAGCTGGACCTGACGCTCGGCCTGTGCGGTCTCGGGTCGGTCACCGAGCTGAGGTCGCTCGGGACCTCGGCCCTCAGTCCGCACGACAACGCGGGGCCCACCTGAGTGGACCCCGCGTCGTCGTGCAGTCGGTCAGGCCGGCCCGACCCGGCCGACCGGGCTGATCACCGCCGCTGAGCCATGTAGGCGAGGAACGCCAGGCCGTTCGGGCTCCCCACGCCGGTGACGTCGTCGTAACCCTTGCGCGTGAAGATCGTCCCGGTCTGGTTCAGGGTGCGCAGCGACGTGACCGTACCGTCGCTGTCGTCGAACCCGTTCGCGTAGTCGACGCGGACCACCGCGTCGGTGACCTTGCGACCGTGGTTGACATCGCGGAAGGCCGCGCTGCCGGCCAGGGAGTACAGCTTGGGGTTGAGGAACCCCAGCGACCCGCGGTGGACCTGGTCGGCCACCGCCACCACCCCGGCGAAGAGCGGGGAGGACAGCGACGTGCCACCGATGCGGTACTCCGAGTACTTGATCGAGCCGTCCGGGAACGTCTGGCTCTGGCCGACGAGGAACCCGGTGTTCGGGTCACCGACCATGGCGACGTCGGGGACGACCCGGTGCGGGCCCTCGCCGAAGTAGTTCGTCAGCGACGAGGGGACGACCCCCTTCTGGTAGGCCGGTTCGGCGAAGAGGTGCGTGGTGCCACCGCCGCCGCCGTAGAGGTACGCCGGGGTGGACGGCGACCACTTGCCGTCGACCAGCGTGGACTTGCCGGTCCCCCAGCCCTGCTCGAAGCCGTAGCCGTTCGACTTGGTCACGGCCAGGGCGGTGCCGCCGACAGCGGTGACCATGGGGTCGGAGGCCTGGAAGTCGGTCTGGCGGTGCCCGGTGTTGGCGATCTCGTCGCCGTTGTCACCGCTGGAGAAGATCATCGAGATGCCCTCCGCCGCGGCCTGGATCGCCGTCTGGTGGCTGTTCGCCAGGTCGGCCGGTGCCACGACGTCATCCGGCTCGCCGTAGGAGTTCGTGATGACCTGGGCGAGCTGGTTGTCCACGACCGTGTTGACGGCGGCGTTGATGTCGTCGTCGTAGCAGCTCTCGGCCCCCACGTAGAGGATCTTGGCTCCGGGGGCCGTGGCGTGGACCGCCTCGACGTCGAGGGTCTCCTCGCCGTACCAGCCGCTGGCCCCGCACTCGTCGGTGTGGCTGAACGTCGTGGGCAGGTTCTGGTCGAGCTGGTAGCTGCGCAGCGGGTGGCTCGGGTCGTTGCGCTGGGCGTAGCGCATGGCATCCCCGAGGATGTACCGCGAGGCGTAGGCGTCGACGACGGCCACGGTGGTGCCACGGCCGTCATAGCCCTGCGACTGGGCTGCACTGGTGCCGTAGGCGCCCCGCACCTGCGCCGGCTTGTAACCGCAGGGTGCGTAGGGCTGCGGGTTCGCCACGACCTGCGGCAGGTTCGTCGCCATCTTCTGCCCGTAGTAGGCCGAGCACGGGCGACCGTTGCGGAACACCGCGTCCGGCGGTGGCAGCACGTCGTCCGGACGGGACCGCGCGGTCGCGCTCTTCGAGGCGGCCCGGGCCTGCTGGGCCGGGGTGTCCGGCACCGACCGGAGCGGGGTCTTGTGGGCCGAGGTGTCCAGGCCCGAGACCCCGACGACCAGCCCCGCGAGTGAAGCGGGGACGGAGTATGCCGTGGTCGGGGCGGTCACCGTCCGCCCGTCCTTGGTGAACGAGGACAGCTTCGTCGACAACGCTTTCTGCGTCGCCGCGGCAGGGGCGGTGACCTCGATGTAGCGGTGGTTGGCCGGCACGGCGCCGATCGTCAGGCCCTGCGACCGCAGCCACTTCGACACGGTCGCGACCTGGTCGGACGTCGGCGCGAAGCGGGCGCGCCAGGCAGCGGCCGAGACGAAGTGGCCGTACTGCGCCGAACCCGGCGTGGAGACCGCGTCCGCGAGGGCCTGGGCACCCGCGGGGTCCCGTAGAGCGAGGACGAAGGTCAGGTGCTGGGTGGCCGAGGACGGCACGGCAGCGACCCGACGGGCGTGGGCGGTCCACGACGGTGCACTGCCGACGACGTGGCGCCCGGTGTCCCCCGAGGCCTGCGCGATCGTCGGGAGCGCCATGGCCAGGGCCAGGGCGCCGGTGAGCGCCAACCCTGTCTGTCTCCTGCTGGGACTTCTCATCAGATGTGACCTCCGAGGTCATGAGCCGGGTCGACCGGTTGACGACCCCCCAGCGCAGTCTCATCCGCTTCGTCGCCTTCGCCCATGTCAAATGTCACGGGTGCACCGGACGGCAAAGGGCCCCGCAGCCGAAGCTGCGGGGCCCTCAGTGGTGCTGGTGGTGCTGTGGTCAGATCACCACGACGAAGTCGTGAATGTTACTTGGTGATCTTGGTGACGCGGCCGGCGCCGACGGTGCGGCCACCTTCGCGGATGGCGAACTTGAGGCCGTCCTCCATGGCGATCGGCTGGATGAGCTCGACGTTCATCTCGGTGTTGTCACCGGGCATGACCATCTCGGTGCCCTCGGGGAGGTGCACGACGCCGGTCACGTCGGTGGTGCGGAAGTAGAACTGCGGGCGGTAGTTGTCGTAGAACGGCGTGTGACGGCCGCCCTCATCCTTGGACAGGATGTAGACGTTGGCCTCGAAGTTCGTGTGCGGGGTGATCGAGCCCGGCTTGCAGATGACCTGCCCGCGCTCGACGTCCTCGCGCTTGGTGCCACGAAGGAGCAGGCCGACGTTCTCGCCCGCACGACCCTCGTCGAGCAGCTTGCGGAACATCTCGACGCCGGTGACCGTGGTCTTGGTCGGCGGACCGGTGTGGATGCCGACGATCTCGATCTCCTCGTTGACCTTGAGGATGCCGCGCTCGATACGACCGGTGACGACGGTGCCACGACCGGTGATCGTGAAGACGTCCTCGACGGGCATGAGGAACGGCTTGTCGATCTCGCGCTCCGGCTCCGGGATGTAGCTGTCCACGGCGTCCATGAGGTCCAGGACCGACTGGCCCCACTCGGCGTCGCCCTCGAGCGCCTTGAGCGCCGAGACCTTGACGACCGGGAGGTCGTCGCCGGGGAACTCGTAGGAGGACAGCAGCTCGCGGACCTCCATCTCGACGAGCTCCATGATCTCCTCGTCGTCGACCATGTCAGCCTTGTTGAGCGCCACGACGATGTAGGGGACGCCGACCTGCTTGGCCAGCAGGACGTGCTCCTTCGTCTGCGGCATCGGGCCGTCGGTCGCCGCGACCACGAGGATCGCGCCGTCCATCTGCGCCGCACCCGTGATCATGTTCTTCACGTAGTCGGCGTGACCGGGGCAGTCGACGTGCGCGTAGTGACGACCCTCCGTCTGGTACTCGATGTGCGCGATCGAGATCGTGATGCCGCGCTGCTTCTCTTCGGGCGCCTTGTCGATGTCGTCGAACGCGAACTGCGGGTTCAGGTCCGGGTACTTGTCGTGCAGGACCTTGGAAATCGCAGCCGTCAGCGTCGTCTTACCGTGGTCGATGTGACCGATGGTGCCGATGTTGACGTGCGGCTTGGTCCGCTCGAACTTTGCCTTCGCCACTGTGGTGTCCTCCTCAGGACTCTTGGTGATACGCCGTACGACCTTGGCAGGACATGGCGCGGATTTGGGGGTGGTGCTGGGTGGCCGTCAGGTCTGTTGACCTGGTGCGACCGGTAATGCTACCGGTCACTCGCCCCGGGTCTTCTTGATGATCTCCTCGGCAACAGCCTTGGGGACCTCGGCGTAGGAGTCAAACTCCATCGAGTAGCTCGCGCGACCCTGGGTCTTGGACCGCAGGTCCCCGACGTAGCCGAACATCTCCGACAGCGGGACGAGGCCGCGAACGACCTTGGCACCACTGATGTCCTCCATGGCCTGGATCTGCCCACGGCGGGAGTTGATGTCACCGATGACGTCGCCCATGTAGTCCTCGGGCGTACGCACCTCGACGGCCATCATCGGCTCGAGGAGCACGGGGTCGGCCTTGCGGACGGCCTCCTTCAGCGCCATGGAGCCGGCGATCTTGAACGCCATCTCCGAGGAGTCGACGTCGTGGTAGGCGCCGTCGAGCAGGGTCGCCTTGATCCCGACGAGCGGGTAGCCGGCGAGCACGCCGTACTGCATGGCGTCCTGGATACCGGCGTCGACGGACGGGATGTACTCGCGCGGGACGCGGCCACCGGTGACCTTGTTGGCGAACTCGTAGAGCTCACCCTCACCGGTGTCCAGCGGCTCGATGGAGATCTGGATCTTGGCGAACTGGCCGGAGCCACCCGTCTGCTTCTTGTGGGTGAAGTCGAGCTTCTCCACGGTGCGACGGATCGTCTCGCGGTAGGCCACCTGCGGCTTGCCGACGTTGGCCTCGACCTTGAACTCGCGCTTCATGCGGTCCACGAGGATGTCGAGGTGGAGCTCGCCCATGCCGGCGATGATGGTCTGGCCGGTCTCCTCGTCGTGGTGGACCTGGAAGGTCGGGTCCTCGGCGGAGAGCTTCTGGATGGCCGTGGAGAGCTTCTCCTGGTCACCCTTGGTCTTCGGCTCGATGGCCACCTGGATGACCGGGTCCGGGAACGTCATCGACTCGAGCACGATCTGCTCGGCCGGGTCGCTCAGGGTGTCACCGGTCGTGGTGTCCTTCAGGCCGATCGCCGCGTAGATGTGACCCGCGAGGGCCTCGTCCACGGGGTTCTCCTTGTTGGCGTGCATCTGGAAGAGCTTGCCGATGCGCTCCTTGCGGCCCTTGGTCGTGTTGACGACCGCGGAGCCACTGGAGATCTGGCCGGAGTAGACGCGGATGAAGGTCAGCGTGCCGAAGAACGGGTGCGTCGCGACCTTGAACGCCAGCGCCGAGAACGGCTCGCTGGTGTCGGGCTTGCGCGTCATCTCGACCTCCTCGTGGTTCGGCTTGTGGCCGACCATCGGGGGGACGTCGAGCGGGGACGGCAGGTAGTCGACGACGGCGTCGAGCATCGGCTGCACACCGCGGTTCTTGAAGGCAGAGCCGCACAGGATCGGGTAGAGCTCGGAGTTGACCGTGAGCTTGCGGATCGCGCCCTTGATCTCCTCGGGCGTCAGCTCCTCGCCACCGAGGTACTTCTCCATGAGGACGTCGTCGGACTCGGCGACGCGCTCGACGAGGGCGTGGCGGTACTCCTCCACCTTCTCGAGCATGTCGGCCGGGATCTCCTGGATCTCGTACTTGGCACCCATGGTGACGTCACCCTTGGCGTCACCGGGCCACACGAGCGCGCGACGGTAGATGAGGTCGACCACGCCGACGAAGTCGTTCTCGGCACCGATCGGCAGCTGGAGCACGAGGGGCTCCGCGCCGAGGCGCTCCTTGATGGTGTCGACGGTGAAGTAGAAGTCCGCGCCGAGCTTGTCCATCTTGTTGACGAACGCGATGCGGGGGACGTCGTACTTGTCGGCCTGGCGCCAGACGGTCTCGGACTGGGGCTCGACACCCTCCTTGCCGTCGAACACGGCAACGGCACCATCGAGGACGCGCAGCGAACGCTCCACCTCGACGGTGAAGTCGACGTGCCCGGGGGTGTCGATGATGTTGATCTGGTTGCCCTCCCAGAAGGAGGTCACGGCGGCAGACGTGATCGTGATGCCGCGCTCCTTCTCCTGCTCCATCCAGTCGGTGGTGGAGGCACCGTCGTGGGTCTCACCGATCTTGTGGTTGACCCCGGTGTAGAAGAGGATGCGCTCAGTCGTCGTCGTCTTGCCGGCGTCGATGTGCGCCATGATCCCGATGTTGCGGACCTTGGTCAGGTCCGTCAGGACGTCGAGTGCCAATGTGATCGTCTCATCTCATTCGTTACGAAAAATGCTGTGCAGTGGCGCGTGAGCACCACGCACCTCCGGTATGCCGCGTGCGGGTGCGGCACGCGGCATACCGGTCGCTGTTACCAGCGGTAGTGCGCGAAGGCCTTGTTGGACTCGGCCATCTTGTGGGTGTCCTCGCGACGCTTCACCGCGGCGCCGAGGCCGTTGGACGCGTCGAGGATCTCGTTCATGAGGCGCTCGGTCATCGTCTTCTCACGACGCTGACGCGAGTAGCCGACCATCCAGCGCAGCGCCAGCGTGGTCGCGCGGTTGGGCTTGACCTCGATCGGCACCTGGTAGGTGGCTCCACCGACACGGCGGGACTTGACCTCCAGCGTGGGGCGGATGTTGTCGAGGGCACGCTTGAGCGTGACCACCGGGTCGGTGCCGGTCTTCTCGCGGCAGCCCTCGAGGGCGCCGTAGACGATGGTCTCGGCGATGGACTTCTTGCCATCGAGGAGGATCTTGTTGACCAGCTGGGTCACCAACGGGGAGTTGTGGACCGGGTCGACGACGAGGGGGCGCTTGGGCGCGGGTCCCTTACGAGGCATTACTTCTTCTCCTTCTTCGCGCCGTAAAGGGAGCGGGCCTGCTTGCGGTTCTTGACACCCTGGGTGTCGAGCGAGCCGCGGACGATCTTGTAGCGCACGCCGGGGAGGTCCTTCACACGACCGCCACGCACGAGCACGATCGAGTGCTCCTGCAGGTTGTGGCCGACGCCGGGGATGTAGGCCGTGACCTCGATGCCGCTGGTGAGGCGCACACGGGCGACCTTGCGCAGGGCAGAGTTCGGCTTCTTGGGGGTGGTGGTGTACACACGCGTGCACACACCACGGCGCTGGGGCGAGCCCTTGAGGGCAGGGGTCTTGGTCTTGGTGACCTTGTCCTGACGCCCCTTGCGCACAAGCTGGTTGATCGTAGGCAACCTGTTCTCCGTACGTAGTTGATGTTCTGCGCCGTCGGTCCGCGCCAGCGGTCCTCGGGCACTCCTTGGTGTGGTGCCTTGCCCGACCCCCGCACTCGGGTGTGTCGCGCTCGGCGCTCCCCCCTGCACTTTCCACGACGGACCCATGCGGATCTGGTGCGGATTGCCCGGCGAGAGGTGGTGCTGGCCCACCGGCCTGAATCGGCGGCGGCTCCAGCGGCGTGTCCAGAGGTGGACCTCAGACACAGTGTTCAAAGATACCGCCTGCGGTGTGGCCCACCAAATCGGTGTGCCCCCGCTCCCCCGCACGTGACGCCCGAGGGGGCCGGCCCGGCGAACCGGACCGACCCCCTCGGGTCACGCTGTGCGAGCGACTCGTCGAGTGGTCAGTCCAGACCCAGCTCGGCGTCGTCGAGGCGGATGGCCTCGCCGGAGCCCGGGCCGAAGACCGGGTAGTCGTACTCGTAGCTCGGCATCGAGTACATCGCAGCCTTGGCCTCTTCCGTGGCCTCGACCTTGATGTTCCGGTAGCGCGGGAGACCCGTGCCGGCCGGGATGAGCTTTCCGAGGATGACGTTCTCCTTCAGACCCAGCAGCGGGTCCGACTTGCCGTTCATCGCCGCTTCGGTGAGGACGCGGGTCGTCTCCTGGAAGGAGGCGGCCGACAGCCACGAGTCGGTGGCGAGCGAGGCCTTGGTGATACCCATGAGCTCGGGGCGACCCGAGGCCGGGCGGCCACTCTCGGCGACGACGCGACGGTTCTCGTTCTCGAAGCGACCACGCTCGGCCAGCTCACCGGGGAGCAGGTCGGCGTCACCGGACTCGATGATCGTGATCCGGCGCAGCATCTGCCGCACGATGACCTCGATGTGCTTGTCGTGGATCGACACACCCTGCTGGCGGTAGACGTGCTGGACCTCGTCGACCAGGTGCATCTGGACCGCACGCGGACCGAGGATGCGCAGGACCTGCTTCGGGTCGATGGAACCGACCGTCAGCTGGTGACCGACCTCGACGTGCTGGCCGTCCTGGACGAGCAGGCGCGCACGCTTGCTCACCGGGTAGGCGTGCTCCTCGGAGCCGTCGTCCGGCGTGAGCATCAGGCGACGCGTCTTGTCCGTGTCCTCGATCGTGACGCGGCCGGAGGCCTCGGCGATCGGGGAGACACCCTTGGGGGTACGGGCCTCGAAGAGCTCGACCACACGCGGCAGACCCTGCGTGATGTCGTCACCAGCCACACCACCGGTGTGGAAGGTACGCATCGTCAGCTGCGTGCCGGGCTCACCGATGGACTGCGCGGCGATGATGCCGACCGCCTCACCGATGTCGACGAGCTTGCCGGTGGCCAGCGAGCGGCCGTAGCAGGCGGCGCAGGTGCCGACGTGGGACTCACAGGTGAGCACCGAGCGGACCTTGACCTCCTCGACGCCAGCGGCGACGAGGGCGTCGATGACCACGTCACCGAGGTCGATGCCGGCCTCGGCGAGGACGGAACCGTCCTTCTCGACGTCGGCGGCGAGCGTACGGGCGTAGACCGAGGTCTCCACGTCGTCGTGCTCGACCAGGGCGCCCGAGGCGTTCTTCTGCGCGATCGGCATGGTCAGGCCGCGGTCGGTGCCGCAGTCGTCCTCGCGGATGATGACGTCCTGCGAGACGTCCACCAGACGACGGGTCAGGTAACCCGAGTCGGCGGTACGCAGCGCGGTGTCGGCAAGACCCTTACGCGAACCGTGCGTGGAGATGAAGAACTCGAGCACCGACAGACCCTCGCGGAAGTTCGCGCGGATCGGGCGGGGAATGATGTCGCCCTTCGGGTTGGACACCAGACCACGCATACCGGCGATCTGACGCAGCTGCATCCAGTTACCACGCGCACCCGAGGACACCATCTTGTAGATGGTGTTGGTCTTCGGGAGGTTGGCCTCCATCTCCTTGGCGACCTCGTTGGTGGCCTGGGTCCAGATCTCGATGAGCTCCTGGCGACGCTCGTCGTCGGTGATCAGACCGCGCTCGTACTGGACCTGGACCTTGGTGGCCTTGGTCTCGTACGCCTCGAGGATCTCGAGCTTGCGCGGCGGGGTCACGACGTCGGAGATGGCGACCGTGGTGCCCGAGCGGGTCGCCCAGTGGAAGCCGTACTCCTTGAGCGCGTCGAGGCTCGCCGCGACCTGCACCTTGCTGTAACGCTCGGCGAGGTCGTTGACGATGGTCGACAGGCGCTTCTTGTCCACGACGGCGTCGACGAACGGGTAGTCCACCGGAAGCGTCTGGTTGAACAGCGCGCGACCGAGGGTGGTCTCGACCGTCAGGGACGCGACCTGGCCCTGGGCGTCGGCCTCGACACCCTCGGGCAGCTCGGTGCCCGGGATCGGGACCACGTCCACCAGGCGGATCTTGACCTGGCTGCCGAGCTCGAGCTGGCCGGCGTCGAAGGCCATGCGGGCCTCGGAGACCGAGGAGAACGCCCGACCCGTGCCGCGGCCCTCCGGCACCTCGGAGGTGAGGTGGTAGAGGCCGATGATCATGTCCTGGGTGGGCATGGTCACCGGACGACCGTCGGCCGGCTTGAGGATGTTGTTGCTCGAGAGCATGAGGATGCGGGCCTCGGCCTGCGCCTCGGTGCTCAGGGGCACGTGCACAGCCATCTGGTCACCGTCGAAGTCGGCGTTGAAGGCCGAGCAGACGAGCGGGTGGATCTGGATGGCCTTGCCCTCGACGAGCTGCGGCTCGAAGGCCTGGATGCCGAGGCGGTGCAGCGTGGGTGCACGGTTGAGCAGCACGGGGTGCTCGGTGATGACCTCTTCGAGGACGTCCCACACGACCGGGCGGGCGCGCTCGACCATGCGCTTGGCCGACTTGATGTTCTGCGCGTGGTCGAGGTCGACCAGGCGCTTCATCACGAACGGCTTGAAGAGCTCCAGGGCCATCTGCTTGGGCAGACCGCACTGGTGCAGCTTGAGCTGCGGACCGACGACGATGACCGAACGGCCGGAGTAGTCGACGCGCTTGCCGAGGAGGTTCTGGCGGAACCGACCCTGCTTGCCCTTGAGCATGTCGGACAGCGACTTGAGCGGACGGTTGCCGGGGCCCGTGACCGGGCGACCGCGGCGGCCGTTGTCGAAGAGGCTGTCGACAGCCTCCTGGAGCATCCGCTTCTCGTTGTTGACGATGATCTCGGGCGCGCCGAGGTCGAGCAGCCGCTTGAGGCGGTTGTTGCGGTTGATGACGCGGCGGTACAGGTCGTTGAGGTCGGAGGTCGCGAAGCGGCCACCGTCGAGCTGCACCATCGGACGCAGGTCCGGGGGGATGACCGGGACGGCGTCGAGCACCATGCCGTCGGGCTTGTTGGTCGTGACCTGGAACGCCGTGACGACCTTGAGCCGCTTGAGGGCACGGGTCTTCTTCTGGCCCTTGCCGGTGGCGATGATCTCGCGCAGCAGCTCCGCCTCGGCCTCGAGGTCGAAGGTCTGCAGGCGCTTCTGGATCGCTGCCGCGCCCATGCCGCCCTCGAAGTAGAGGCCGAACCGGTCACGCATCTCGCGGTAGAGGATCTCGTCGCCCTCGAGGTCCTGGACCTTGAGGTTCTTGAACCGGTCCCAGACCTGCTCCAGGCGCTCGATCTGCTGGTCCGCGCGCTTGCGGATCTGGTTCATCTCGCGCTCGGCGGACTCGCGGACCTTGCGGCGCGCGTCGGCCTTGGCACCCTCGGCCTCGAGCTCGGCGATGTCGGACTCGAGGCGCTTGGCGCGGGCCTCGACCTCGGAGTCACGCTTGTTGGAGAACTCCTTCTTCTCGACCTCGATCTGCGCCTCGAGCGACGGCAGGTCCTTGTGACGCTGGTCGACATCGACGGACGTGATCATGTAGGCCGCGAAGTAGATGACCTTCTCGAGGTCCTTCGGTGCCAGGTCGAGCAGGTAGCCCAGGCGCGACGGGACGCCCTTGAAGTACCAGATGTGGGTGACGGGGGCGGCGAGCTCGATGTGGCCCATCCGCTCACGACGCACCTTGGCGCGGGTGACCTCGACGCCACAGCGCTCACAGATGATGCCCTTGAAGCGGACCCGCTTGTACTTGCCGCAGTTGCACTCCCAGTCCCGGGTGGGGCCGAAGATGCGCTCGCAGAACAGGCCCTCCTTCTCGGGCTTGAGCGTGCGGTAGTTGATGGTTTCCGGCTTCTTCACCTCACCGTGGCTCCACTGACGGATGTCGTCAGCAGTGGCCAGGCCGATGCGCAGTTCGTCAAAGAAGTTGACGTCGAGCACGTGGTTCCTTCTTCCGTGTCTCTAGCACAGTTTTTATTCTGTATGGCTGGGGGTTGGTCGTGAGGAGGGGTATGCCGCGTGGTCACCGTCGCGGTGACCACGCGGCCTACACCTCAGACCTCTTCGACCGAACTGGGCTCGCGCCGGGACAGGTCGATGCCGAGCTCCTCCGCCGCGCGGAAGACGTCCTCGTCGGACTCCTTCAGCTCGATGGAGGTGCCTTCGCTGTTGAGCACCTCGACGTTGAGGCACAGCGACTGCATCTCCTTGATGAGCACCTTGAAGGACTCGGGGATGCCGGGCTCCGGGATGTTGTCGCCCTTGACGATCGCCTCGTAGACCTTGACGCGACCCTGCACGTCGTCGGACTTGATCGTCAGGAGCTCCTGCAGCGCGTAGGCCGCGCCGTACGCCTCGAGGGCCCACACCTCCATCTCACCGAAGCGCTGGCCACCGAACTGCGCCTTACCACCCAGCGGCTGCTGCGTGATCATGGAGTACGGGCCGGTGCTGCGGGCGTGGATCTTGTCGTCCACGAGGTGGTGGAGCTTCAGGATGTACATGTAGCCCACGGAGACCGGCTCGGGGAACGGCTCGCCGGAGCGACCGTCGAAGAGCCGGGACTTGCCGGAGCCGTCGATGAGCCGCACGTCGTCGCGGGTCTTGGTCGTGGAGTCCAGCAGACCCACGATCTCGTCCTCGCGCACACCGTCGAACACCGGTGAGGCGACGCGGGTGCCGGCGGGCGCCTTGCGGGCGTCCTCCGGGATCAGCCTGGCCCAGTCCGGGTTGCCGGCGATCTCCCAGCCGCGCGAGGCGGCCCAGCCGAGGTGCAGCTCGAGGATCTGGCCGACGTTCATGCGGCCGGGGACACCGAGCGGGTTGAGCACGACGTCCACGGGGGTGCCGTCCTCGAGGAACGGCATGTCCTCGACGGGCAGGATCTTGGAGATGACGCCCTTGTTGCCGTGACGGCCGGCGAGCTTGTCACCATCGGTGATCTTGCGCTTGTTGGCGACGTAGACGCGCACCAGCTGGTTGACACCCGGGGGCAGGTCGTCGCCTTCGTCCTTGTCGAACACCTTCACGCCGATGACCGTGCCGGTCTCGCCGTGGGGCACCTTCAGGGACGTGTCGCGGACCTCGCGGGCCTTCTCACCGAAGATGGCGCGCAGCAGGCGCTCCTCCGGCGTCAGCTCGGTCTCACCCTTGGGCGTGACCTTGCCGACGAGCAGGTCGCCGTCGCGGACCTCGGCACCGATGCGGATGATGCCGCGCTCGTCGAGGTCCGCCAGGACCTCCTCGGAGACGTTCGGGATGTCGCGAGTGATCTCCTCCGGCCCGAGCTTGGTGTCACGGGCGTCGACCTCGTGCTCCTCGATGTGGATCGAGGAGAGGACGTCGTCCTGCACCAGACGCTGGCTGAGGATGATCGCGTCCTCGTAGTTGTGGCCCTCCCACGGCATGAACGCCACGAGCAGGTTGCGGCCCAGGGCCATCTCGCCGCCCTCGGTGGCGGGACCGTCGGCGATGACGCCGCCGGCCTCGACCCGGTCGCCCTCGTTGACGACGACGACCTGGTTGTAGGACGTGCCCTGGTTGGAGCGGCCGAACTTCGTGATGCGGTAGGTGCGCGTCGAGCCGTCGTCACCGGCGACGGTGACGAGGTCGGCGGAGACCTCGGTGACCACACCGGCGGCCTCGGCGCGGACGACGTCGCCCGAGTCGAGCGCGGCGCGGTACTCCATGCCGGTGCCGACCAGCGGGGCCTCGGACTTGACGAGCGGCACCGCCTGACGCTGCATGTTGGAGCCCATGAGCGCACGGTTGGCGTCGTCGTGCTCGAGGAACGGGATCAGCGCGGTCGCGGCAGACACCATCTGGCGGGCCGAGACGTCGATGAAGTCGACGTCCTCACCCGGGATGTAGTCGACCTCGCCGCCCTTGGTGCGGACCAGGACGCGCTCGTCGGTGAAGTTGCCCTCGGCGTCGATGACGGCGTTGGCCTGCGCGATGACGTGGCGGTCCTCCTCGTCGGCGGAGAGGTACTGGATGTCATCGGTGACGCGACCCTTGACGACCTTGCGGTACGGGGTCTCGATGAAGCCGAACGCGTTGATCCGCCCATAGGACGCCAGCGAGCCGATGAGGCCGATGTTCGGGCCTTCCGGGGTCTCGATGGGGCACATGCGGCCGTAGTGCGACGGGTGGACGTCACGGACCTCCATGCCGGCGCGGTCACGGGACAGACCACCCGGGCCGAGGGCCGACAGACGCCGCTTGTGCGTCAGGCCCGCGAGCGGGTTGTTCTGGTCCATGAACTGCGACAGCTGCGAGGTGCCGAAGAACTCCTTGATCGAGGCCACCACGGGGCGGATGTTGATCAGGGTCTGCGGCGTGATCGCCTCGACGTCCTGCGTGGTCATGCGCTCGCGGACGACGCGCTCCATGCGGGACAGGCCGGTGCGGACCTGGTTCTGGATGAGCTCGCCGACGTTGCGCAGGCGACGGTTGCCGAAGTGGTCGATGTCATCGACCTCGACGACGACCTCCTCGCCGTTCTTGCCCGTGAGCGTCGTCTCGCCGGCGTGCAGCGCGACGATGTACTTGATCGTCGCGACGATGTCGTCCACCGACAGGACCGAGTCGCCCAGCTCGGCGGCGACGCCGAGCTTGCGGTCGATCTTGTAGCGGCCGACCTTGGCGAGGTCGTAGCGCTTGGGGTTGAAGTAGAGGTTGTCCAGGAGGGTCTGGGCGGCCTCACGGGTGGGCGGTTCGCCCGGACGCAGCTTGCGGTAGATGTCGAGCAGCGCGTCGTCCTGGCCGGCCGTGTGGTCCTTCTCCAGGGTGAGTCGCATCGACTCGTAGTCGCCGAACTCCTCGAGGATGTCGGCCTCGGTCATGCCGAGGGCCTTGAGGAGCACGGTGACCGACTGCTTGCGCTTGCGGTCGACGCGGACGCCGACCATGTCGCGCTTGTCGATCTCGAACTCCAGCCAGGCGCCACGGCTCGGGATCACCTTGGTGGTGTAGATGTCCTTGTCGGACGTCTTGTCGGGCGTGCGCTCGAAGTAGACGCCCGGGCTGCGGACCAGCTGGGAGACGACGACACGCTCGGTGCCGTTGATGACGAAGGTGCCGCGCTCGGTCATGAGCGGGAAGTCACCCATGAACACCGTCTGGCTCTTGATCTCGCCAGTGGTGGTGTTCATGAACTCCGCGGTGACGAACAGGGGCGCGGAGTAGGTCTGGTCGCGCTCCTTGCAGTCCTCGATGGAGTACTTGACCTCTTCGAAGCGGTGGTCGCGGAACGACAGCGACATGGAGCCGCTGAAGTCCTCGATGGGAGAGATTTCCTCGAAGATCTCCTCGAGGCCGGAGCGATCCGGCACATCCCCACGGCCTTCGGCCTTGGCCTCTGCGACACGGGCCTGCCAGCGCTCGTTACCGAGCAGCCAGTCGAAGCTTTCCGTTTGCAGCGCCAGGAGGTCGGGGACCTCGAGGGGTTCGCGGATCTTCGCGAACGACAGACGGCCAGAAGCCGTCCGTGCGGTGGACACAGTCTGAGTCGCGTTGCGCGAGGCAGCCAAGGAGGGGTCCTTCCACGGGCCTGTCTTAAAACTGATGGTTCGAAACCGAATTGGCGCCGACCGCCATCACAGCCGTGCCGGGGACCGTCCCGATCCGTGCCGGAGGGCACAGCGAAGGGCATCGGTCTGGGCGAGATCGCGAAAGAGGGCAGCGCAAAGGATGAGCATACACGTGGAGGGCAGCCTCGTCCAACCGTGTCCAGCGGGCACACGCCCAGCCATGACGGGGGTCACGCCCCCACAAGGGGCGGGGTTCGACGCAGACGAGGATGACGCGCCAACGCCCCGACGTCAAGGGTGCCACCCCGACGGAGCGCCGAACGGCGCCGGACGAGCTGCGGCGACGCCCCCGAGAGGGCGTCGCCGCAGGTCAGCGTCGGTGGGGCGACAGCCTCAGAACGCGTCCACGCGGCTGATGAGCCAGCGGTCGCCGACCTTGGACAAGGTCGCCAGGACGCGGTTCTGGTCGACGACCGGGGACTTCTGGTCCGCGCCGACCCGGGCCTGGTTGACGAAGGCCAGCACCTTGACCGTCGTCGGGCTGGAGCTCATGACGCCGACGTCGGACACCCGGGCCTGCACGACGGTCTGGTTCTTGACCGCCAGCGGCTTGATCTGCTTGTCCATCGCCGTGGAGAACTCGGTCTTGAACGAACCGGTCAGCAGCCCCTCGATCTGGGCCGACTGGGCGTCGATGGTCTTGTAGTTGTAGCTGAGCATCTGCTCGATCGAGGTGCGGGCCTGGTTGGCCGCGACGCGTCCGGTCCGGGCGTCTGCGCCCTGGTCCTGGAGGCTGATGCCGGCGACCGTGCCGAGCAGGGCGAGGCTCGCCACGAGGGCGACCGCGGGGACGATCCACCGCCGGCGTCCAGCCGGAGGCTCCCCCGCACCGACCGCCGTGGTCTCCGTCGCTCCCCCGGTCTGCGGGGTCACGTCCTGGATCGGGGGCGCGGTGCGCTCGACCCGCGCTGCAGTCTCGACCTCGGGGGCGGTGCTCGACGGGACGGCCACCGGAGCGGCGCCCGGGGCCGTGGCGCGCGCCCGGGCGCGGTGCCCGGCGACCTTGGGACGGGGACGTGGGGTGTCAGCCGACGAACTCAAGGTTCTCCACCTTCCATGCCGCGCCGACCTTCCGCAGCTCCAGCCGCATCCGGTAGGTCTTGGTCTCGCCCGCCGGGACGGCGGTGTTCTTCGTCGGGGCGACGACGCCGACGAGCGCCACTGCCGAGTCGAGGTCCCCGGAGACCAGGGCCGCCTCGGAGCGCTGGACGGTGGAGACGGTCTTGTTGGCGACCAGCACCTTCTTGAGCTGGTCGACCGAGGTCGGAGTAGCTCTTGAGGAACTCCCCGGTGGCCCCGGCCCGGACCCGGGCCGTGTCGGCGTCGACCTTGGTGTAGTCGACGCTCACGAAGTTGATGGCGAGCTGCTTGGCGGCTGCCGTGGCGGCCGCGTTGGCGGCGGTCGTCTGCCGGGCGGCATACCAGTCACGACCGCGGGTGGCCCCGAGGGCGACCGATGCCACGAGGGCGAGGACGACGAAGACCCACAACATCCGCGGGGTGATCCGTGCGACGCCGACCGTGGGTCGGGGTCCGTCCTGGCGGTCGGCGGGCGACCCGGGCATCTCGTCTTCGTCCGGCATGACCACCATTGTGGCGGGCGTGGTGATGGTGCTCATCGAGCGGCCTCCTTCATGATCCACAACCACGAAGGATCGCTGCTCCCACCTCCCGAGGGGGGCACGGGCACGCTCACCTGTGGCGTCGACATGCCCAACGACGCTGCCATGCCCGGGGATACGGGCTGGTCCGCCGAAAGCGAGGGGCACGGTCGCGTTGGCTCCTGCGGGTCCGGGCCCGGGCGCGTTCTGGGCGCCACGGACGGTCGTGCCCGACCCGCGCGGTGCGGTGCACCGGGCACTGGTGTTGACCGGCGGCAGCTTCGCCGGGGGTCTGGCCGCATCGGTCCGCTGGGTGCCTCCGTAGCCCTGGGTGCAGACCGGCGGGCTCTGGGCGAGCGCGAGCCCGAAGTGGGCCGTCCCGTCGCCGGGGACGACGGTGTAACCGCCGGCCACCACGTCGGGGTAGGTGACGAGCAGCTGCTGGATGCCGTCGACGTGCGAGGTCGTCACCTGCCCGACGGTGATGAGGTTGGCCAGCAGGGCGGCGAGGTTGCCCTGGTTGTCACGGATCAGGGCCTCGAGCTCCTTGGAGGCGACGACCCCGCGGTCCAGGACGAGGCGCAGGTCGCCGTCGGAGGACTTGAGCGTGTCGGCGAGATCCGCGAAGTTCGAGGCGAAGGTCTTGATCTGGCCCGAGGTGTCGCGCTGGGTGCCCAGGACGATCCGGCCGTCGTCGAGCAGCTTCTTGGTCTGCGGGAGCGCCTCGGTGGCGGCCTTGGTGAGGGCGTCACCGCTGTCGATGAGCCGCTGGAGGTCCTGACCCCCGTCCGGCGAAGCCGTAGCCGAGCTCGTCGACCACCGTCGACAGGTCCTTCTTGTCGACGGAGTTGACGGTGCGGTCGAGGTCGAGCAGCAGGGTGTCGACGCGCAGGGGGTACTGCGTGTCCTTGCGCGGGATCACGTCGCCGTCGGCGAGCACAGCGCCGCCCTCGCTGCGGGGCTGGAAGTCGAGGTACTGCTCCCCCACCGCCGAGCGGTTCTCGACGACGACCTTGGTGTCCTTGGGGATCTTGACGCCCCGCTGGATGTTGGCCTCGACGACGACGCCGTCCTTGGACAGGCGCAGGTTGTCGACCCGGCCGACGGTGACACCGCGGTAGGAGACCTCGGAGCCGACGAAGATGCCGCCGGACTGCTCGAAGTCCGCCGCCACGTGGTACTGCCCGCCGACGACTCGGTCCCAGAGCCCGACGTAGCGGGCCGAGAGCACCGACACCGTGAGCAGCGTGATGAGGAGGAAGGCGAACAGCTGGACCTTCACCGAACGGCGGATCATGCGTCACCTCCGTAGAGCGATCGCCAGGAGCCGTCCGAGCTCGAGCTCGACTGCGACTGCTGGCCGCTGAGGCACAGCGGCGGACAACCCAGACCCCCTGAGGTGGTGCTGCTGCTCGAGGACGTGCGCTGCGGCACCGGGACCCCGGGGACGCTGGGCACGCCGGGGATGCTGGGGACCGTGACCGAGGGCAGCGGCACCCCGGGCAGCGAGGGCAGGGAGGGCAGGCCGGTCGGCAGCCCGCCGGTCGGCAGGCCGGTGGGCAACCCGCCGGTCGGCAGCCCTGTGGGCAGCCCGAGGTTGCCGGCGAGGTTCTTCAGGTTGAGGTCGAGGTTGGCCGACAGGTTGGTGTAGTCACCCTTGATCGCCCCGGTCGCACTGTCGGGGAAGGGGTAGGTGAGGAACAGCTGGAGCGACTTGGGCAGGTTGTCACCGGCCTTGGTGAGCTGGGCCAGGATCGGCTCGAGCGCCTTGAGGTTGGCGGCCGTGTCGTCCTTGCTCTGCTTGATGACGTCCGTGCCCACGGCACCGAGCCGGCTGAGGGCCGAGAGCAGCTGCACGAGCTGCTGGCGCTGGTCGGCAAGCACCTTGAGGCCGCCCGGCATCGTCTTCAGGGCCCGGTCGATGTCGTCCTTCTGCGCGGCGAGGCGGGCAGCGAGCTTGTCGATGTTGTCGATGGCCCTGACGATCTCGCTCTTCTGCTTGTCCAGGCCGCCCACGAACGTGTCGAGCTGCTTGATGAGGTCCTTGATCTGGCTCTGGTTGCCGCTCAGGGCGTTGTTGAGCTCGGTCTCGATGATCTTCAGCTGGGCGACGCCACCACCGTTGAGCAGCAACGACATCGCGCTCAGGACCTCCTCGACCTCGGGGTTGCGGCCCGTGCGGTCGAGGGGGATGTTGTCGCCGTCACTGAGTGTGCCCTCGGGCTTGCCGGTCGTCGGCGGTCCGAGCTCGACGTACTTCTCCCCCAGCAGCGAGGTCTGCTTGAGCTCCGCCACGGCGTTGTCGGGGAGCTTGACGTTCTTGGGCAGGCGCAGGGTGACCCGGGCGGTCCAGCCGTTGAGCTCGATCTTCTCGACCGACCCCACGGTGACCTGGTCCACCTTGACCGAGGACTGTGGCACGAGGTCGAGGACGTCGGCGAACTCGGCCGTGACCCGGATGACGTCGCCACCCTGGGCGGCCCCGCCCGGCAGCGGGAGGTCGAAGGCCCCCTGGCACCCGCTGGTGGTCACCACCGCGCCGACGGCGAGGCCGACGACGAGGAGGCGGCCACGCCGCATACCGGTCCGTGGGAAGGCGCTGCTGCGGGTCTTCACCGGTTCCCCTCCAGGAGTCCACCGAGGGTGGGGTCGGCGCCGCGCAGCTGCACGGCGGGTGTCGCGGTCGCGTCACCGGTGCCCGCCTCGGGCCCGGTGCCACCCTGCGACCTCGGTATGGCGCTGAGCAGGTTCAGCGGGAGCTTCACCCCGGCGCCCTTGAGGGTGTCGAGCAGGTCGGTGACCGGCTTGAGGACACCGGCTGACGGTGGTGCAGGTCGACTTCGGCAGTCCGCTCTCGCTGATGAGGCTGCACAGGAGGTTCTGCAGCTTGAGGTTCTCCGCGATGTTGGCCCGGGTGTCGAGGGTGCCGCTCTTGGGGTTGTAGGCGTTCTGGAGGTTGCTGATCGCCACCGGTGCGTCCGTCAGCGTCTCGGCGAGGGCGTCGCGCTGCTTGGCCACCGTGCCCGTCACCGAGGCGAGCTGGCCGATGTTCGTCGTCAGCGAGGCGCGGTTGTCGTGGACGAAGGAGCTGACCTCGCTCAGCGCCACCGCGAGGTTCTTCAGGGCGGCCGCGAGGTCGCCGCGCTCGGCGTCGAGCTGGGTGGACACGCTGGCGAGGTCGGCGTTGAGGCGGCGCACCTGGCCGTCGTTGGTGGCGAGCATGGACGTGAACGCCTGCAGGTTCTTGACGGTGCCGAACAGGTCGTTGCGCCCACCGGACAGGGTCTGCAGCGCCAGGCTGAGGTCGTGGTTGGTGTCGTGCAGCTTCTGGCCCTGGCCCCCGAGGTTCTTGGCGCCGGTGGCGAGGGCTGCGGAGAGGGACCCGTCCTTGTTGGCGCCCGTCGGGCCCAGCGCCACGAGCAGGTCGTCCAGGCTCGTGGAGATGCGGTCCAGCTCCACGGGCACGGCTGTCCGGTCCAGCCCGATCTTCGCGTGGTCACGCATCACGGCGCCGCCGGTGTAGGCGGGGAACAGCTGGACGTAGCGGTCGCTGACCAGCGAGGGCGCGACGACCGCGGCCTGGGCGTTCGCCGGGACCTTGTACTTCGCGTCGTACTCGAAGACGACCTCGACCTTGTCGCCCTTGGGAGTGACTTCGCTGACCTGGCCCACCTGCACACCGAGGATGCGCACGTCGGAGCCCGGGAACAGGCCCACCGCGCGGGTGAACTCTCCGGTGACCCGGATGGTCTGGTGCCGGGGCCAGAACGCGTAGGCGCCGGCCACCAGCGCCACCACGACGAGGGCGGCGACGGCCTTGGGGATGAAGCCCCCGAAGGTGCCGAGGGACGGGCGTGCCATCACTGGCCTCCCAGCTTGACGGGGGTCGTGAGGTTCTCGATGTAGGTGTCGAACCACCGGCCGTTGCCCAGCACGTTGGCGAACAGGCGGGTGAACGGCGCCATGGCCGCGATGGTGTCGCCGAGGTCCTTCTCGTGCTTCTGCAGCACCGCGAGGACCTTGGTCAGCTGGTCGAGGGCCGGCTTGAGCTGCGACCGGTTGTCGCGGACCAGCCCGGTGATCTGCTGGGCCATCGTCGAGGTGTTGACGAAGAGGGTGTGGATGTCCTCGCGGCGGGCCTCGAGCTCGACCAGGAGCAGGTCGGCGTTCTTGATGATCGACTCGATCGCCTTGTTGCGCTCGGCGACGGTGCCCGAGACGCTGTTGGCCGAGGCGAGCAGCCGTTTGAGCTCGGCGTCGCGTGAGGCGATGGTCCGGGACAGGCGGCCGAGTCCGTCGAGGGCGGCCTTGACCTCTGCCGGGCTGTCCTTGAACTCCGTGGCCAGGGTCGTGAGCGACTTGGCGAGCTCGCCGGTGTCGATGCGCTCGGTGGTCGTCGTGAGGTCGCTGAAGGCGTTGACGATGTCGTAGGAGGACACCGTGCGGTCGATCGGGATCTCGCTGTCCGCCTTGAGCTGGCCGGGGCCGGCGGGCTCGAGCGCGAGGTACTTCTGGCCCAGCAGCGTCTTCATCCGCACCGACGCCGCGGTCTGGGTGCCGAAGGCCGCCGGCTCGGTGACCTTGAAGGACACGACGACGTGGTCACCGGCGAGGTCGACCCCCTCGACCTTGCCGACCTTGACGCCCGCGATGCGCACGTCGTCGCCCTTGAGGAGACCGCCGGCCTCGCTGAAGGCGGCCCGGTAGGAGTCGCCACCGCCGATGAACGGGATGCTCTGGATGTTGAACGCCAGGAACAGCAGCACGGCGATGGCGAGCAGGCCGGCGGCCCCGATGGGGACGGGGTTGCGCTCGCGGAACGGGATGGCCATCAGGAGCACCTCGCTTCCGACAGCTGCTGCGGCTTGCCGAGCTGGACCGCGGGCCCGGCCGGCAGCTTGATGGTGCCGCTGAAGTCGCACAGGTAGAAGTTGAACCACGAGCCGTACGTCGCGGTGCGGGTGATCGTCGAGATCTTGCCCGGAGACGGTCGAGAGGAAGTTCTCGAAGGCTCGCCGTGTTGCCCGGCTTGTTGAGGTTGGTCGCGAGGGCCCCGAGGTTGCCGATGTCGGTCTTGATCGAGGGCCGCGTGACCTTGAGCAGGTCGGCGGTCTGCGCCGTGAGCGAGTTGATGTTGGTCAGCGAGGCACCGATGGTCTTGCGGTCGGCGGCCAGGCCCGAGACGAACCGCTGGAGCTGGTCGATGAGGTCCTTGAGCGCCGCGTCGCGTTCGTCGACCGTGCCGAGGACGGTGTTGAGGTTGCTGATCGTGCGCCCGATGACCTCGTCACGGTCGGCCAGGGTCGAGGTCAGCGACGCGGTCTTGGCCAGCAGCGAGTTGATGTTGCCGCCCTCACCCTGCAGCAACGCTGATGATGTTGCCGGACAGCTCGTTGACGTCCTTGGGCGACAGGGCCGCGAACAGCGGCTTGAACCCGTTGAAGAGCACCGTGAGGTCGAGCGCGGACTGCGTGTGGTCGAGCCCGATGGTGGCGCCGTCCTTGAGCGGGGTGGCTCCCCCGACCTCCTGGGTGAGGGCGATGTAGCGCTCGCCGACGAGGTTGCGGTACTTGATGGTCGCTTTGGTGCCCTGCGTGAGGACGCTGGTCTTGAGGACCTTGAACTGCACGTCCGCGTGGACCCGGTCCTTGGCGACGGTGATGGCCTTGACCTCCCCGACGCGGACGCCCGCGATGCGGACCTCCTGCCCGGCGGCGAGACCGGTGACGTCCTTGAACATGGCGGTGTAGGTGGCCTTGTCGCCGAACTGGATGTTGGCGATGGTCGCGGCCAGCGTCCCCGTCGCCAGCAGGGTGGCGACGACGAAGACGATGAACTTCACGAGGCTGGAACGAGTGCTTCATTGTTGGGACACCACCGATCCGCGCAGCATCGGCCCGGCCAGCAGGGTCGTGATGGCCGAGGGCCTGGCCGAGCCGTCCGCGGACAGCAGGGCCGCGACCACGCGCTGCTCCTCCTCGGTGCCGGCGAGACCGGAGTCGACACCGACGATGGCGGATCCGGACGCGCCCGCGAAGGCCGACGGCAGTGCGCTCCCGGCGCCCGAGCCGCTGGCGTTCGTGCCGTCGTTGAAGTGCGGTCCCTGGTGGGGGTGGGCCTGGCTTCCGCCCGGGTTGGGCAGGCCGAGGCAGTTGGGGCCTCGCGTCTCGCCCCAGCGCGGCTCCTCCCCCGGGGTGTACCCAGGACGCTGCGGAGCCATCTCCACGGTGATGTGGAACTGCCGGTCACGGAACGCCTCGTCGATCCGAGGCTGCCAGTTCACCAACGCCTCGCGTGAAACACGGATACTGCGGCGAGTACTTCGCCAACACCGCCACCGTCGGACGCTGCACCTGACCCACCCGGATGATCCGCTCCCCATTCGCCTCCAAGAACCCCGACGCCTCGTTCGCGAATCCCGCAGTCCCCGCCAAGAACCCCGCCAACACATCCTTCTTCTGCACGATCGTCGTGTTCGTCGTCGCCAACGTCGACGCCGCCCGCACCAGATCCGGCGCCGCCACCGCATACGTGCTCGCCAGATCAGCCAACCCAGAGATGTCCGCCTGGATCACCGGCAACTTCGGGTTGATCTCCTTGAAGTACGAATCCACCAACACCAGGTTCTGACCCAACCGCGTCCCCCGACCCTCCAACGCCGACGCCAACGCGTTCAACGTCGCCGACAACCGCTCCGGCTTCACCGCCCGCAACAACGGCAACAGGTCCGCGAACACCTTCTCCAGCTCGATCGCCACGCTCGACCGGTCCTGCCCGATCGTGTCGCCCTCGGCGATCGGCGCGACCGGAGCCGCCCGCGTCCGGCGACACGAGGTCGACGAAGCGCTCACCGAACAGGGTCTTCGGCAGCAGCCGGGCGTGCACGTTCGCCGGGATGAGCCGAGCCATCTCCGGCTGCAGGGCCAGCTGCAGGCTCGCACCGTCACCGGTCGTGCGGATGGACCGCACCTCTCCCGACGATCAGGCCACGCAGCTTCACGTCCGAGGACGTCTGCAGCTGCGACCCGATGCGGTCGGTGAGCAGGGTGACGGTGACCACCGGCGTGAACCGCTTCTGGAACGACGCGATGCTCAGGCCGACGAGGAGGGCGACGACGGCGATGAAGCCCACGCCATACGCCTTGTTGCCCAGGCGTGAGAGCACGCCCTTGGCGGGCCCGACAGCGGTGGTGTCAGACATGCGCTAGCCCGCGATCCGCACGGTCGTGGTGGCGCCCCACACGGCCAGGGAGAAGAAGAAGTCGACGATGTTGATGGCGACGATCGAGGTGCGGACCGCCTTGCCCACGGCCACGCCCACGCCGGCCGGACCACCGGAGGCGTTGTAGCCGTAGTAGCAGTGGATCAGGATGATGACGACGGCGAAGACCATCACCTTGAGGAAGGAGAACAGCACGTCGATCGGCGGCAGGAACAGGTGGAAGTAGTGGTCGTACGTGCCCTTGGACTGCCCGAAGTACTCGGTGACGATGAACCTCGTCGCGCCGTACGAGGAGAGCAGGCCCAGGACGTAGAGGGGCACGACCGCGACGAAGCCGGCGATCATGCGGGTGGTCACGAGGAACGGCAGGGACGGGACGCCCATCACCTCGAGGGCGTCGACCTCCTCGGAGATCCGCATCGCGCCGAGCTGGGCGGTGAACCCGCACCCGACCGTGGCCGCGAGCGCGAGCCCGGCGACGAGGGGGGCGATCTCGCGGGTGTTGAGGTAGGCCGAGACGAAGCCGGTGAAGGCGCCGGTGCCCAGCTGGTTGAGCGAGGAGTAGCCCTGCAGGCCGACCTGGCTGCCGGTGAAGAAGGCGAGGAAGGCGATGACGCCGACGGTGCCGCCGATGACGGACAGCGCACCGGAGCCGAGGGACACCTCCGCGAGGAGGCGCAGCACCTCCTTCTTGTAGCGGCGGATCGTGCGCGGGCTCCAGGCCAGCGAACGGACGTAGAACCGCATCTGCTCGCCGAGGCTGTCGAGGGCCTGGCCGGGACGACCGGCCAGCTCTTGGACCTTGCTCATGACACCTCCTTCAGATCTTCTGGGGGACGACTTGGAAGTAGATGGCGCTGGCGACGAAGTTGACGACGAACAGGAACATGAACGTGATGACCACGCTCTGGTTCACGGCGTCGCCGACCCCCTTGGGTCCGCCGCCGGCGGTGAGCCCCTTGTATGACGCGACGACCGCGGCGATGAACCCGAAGATCAGGGCCTTGATCTCGCTGGTCCACAGGTCGGCGAGCTGGGCGAGCGCCGTGAACGAGGCGATGTACGCACCGGGCGTGCCGCCCTGGATGATGACGTTGAAGAAGTAGCCACCCGCGACACCGACGACCGACACCAGACCGTTGAGCAGTACGGCGACGAGCATGGCGGCGAGGACGCGCGGCACGACGAGGCGCTGGATCGGGCTGATCCCGAGCACCTCCATGGCGTCGATCTCCTCGCGGATCTTGCGCGAGCCGAGGTCGGCGCAGATGGCCGAGCCCCCCGCTCCGGCGATGAGCAGCGCGGTGACGATGGGCGAGGCCTCCCGGATGACGGCCAGGACCGAGGCGGCACCGGTGAACGACTGGGCGCCGAGCTGACGGGTCAGCGTGCCGAGCTGGAGGGCGATGACGGCACCGAACGGGATCGACACCAGCGCCGTCGGGACGATCGTCACCGAGGCGATGAACCAGCACTGCTGGATGAACTCCTTCGTCTGGAACGGTCGCTTCGGCAGGGACCGCACCACGTCGAGCACCAGGGCGAAGAGCGAGCCGCTCTGTCGCAGTGCCCCGGTCACCGGGTTCGCCATCAGACCGGCTCCCCACCCGTTCCGGTGCCGGCCCCCACGGCCTCGGGTACCGCTGCCGCAGGCGCGTTCGAGGCGCCCGAACGGACACCGGGTACGCCCGCGTTGCCGGACTCGAACGACCCGGGCGGCGGGGTGATGCCGTTGTCGCGGCACCACTGACCGGCCGGACGCTCGGCGTGCCGGGTCGTGCCGTCGCTGGTGCGCAGCTGCAGCGGGATCGGGGGCAGCGGTGGCAGCTCCTGGCCGATCTCGGAGGCGAGCTCCTCGGCGTCCTTCTCCTCGGACATGCCGATCGGGCCGATCGTCTGGGCGTTGAGGAACTGGCGGACCACCGGCTCCTCGGAGCTCAGCAGCATCTCGCGCGGCCCGAACATGGCGAGGTGCTTGTGGTAGAGCAGGCCGATGTTGTCGGGCACGGTGCGGGCGGTGTTGATGTCGTGGGTGACGATGAGGAACGTCGCGTCGATCTGGGCGTTCAGGTCGATGAAGAGCTGGTTGATGTAGGAGGTGCGCACCGGGTCCAGGCCCGAGTCGGGCTCGTCGATGAGCAGGATCTCGGGGTCGAGCACCAGGGCACGGGCCAGGCCGGCGCGCTTGCGCATACCGCCGGAGATCTCGCCGGGCAGCTTGGTCTCGGCACCGGTGAGGCCGACGAGGTCCATCTTCTCCATGACGATGTTGCGGACCTCGGACTCGCTCTTGCGGGTGTGCTCACGCAGGGGGAAGGCGACGTTGTCGTAGAGGTTCATCGAGCCGAACAGCGCGCCGTCCTGGAAGAGGACACCGAAGAGCTTGCGGATCTCGTAGAGGTCGTGCTCGCGCAGCCGCGTGAGGTCGCTACCGGAGATCATGATGGAGCCGGCGTCGGGCTTGAGCAGGCCGACGAGGGTCTTGAGGAACACCGACTTGCCCGTGCCCGAGGGGCCGAGCATCACCGAGATCTCACCGGCCGGCAGAGTCAGCGTGACGTCGTTCCAGATCACCTGGGATCCGAATCGCTTGGTCAGTCCCTCGACCTTGATCTCAACGCCCACTGCTCACCTCGTCGTGGTTGGGGTAATGCGAACCCGCCATCCACGGCCGGTCCCGGTTCTCATGGCTCAACGAGGTCGGGACCCCGAAGTTACGCCCCAGTACGTCGTCGGGGAGCGGCCGGAGCCTACCTCACCATGTCCGTCCCAAAACCGCATTCCAGGCGGGGGCGCGCGGGCTGGCGGCGAGCGTTCGGGGGATGCCGGAGGCGCGGCATACCCCGCCCTCGGCATCCCCCACCTCGGTTGTCCACAGGCGCTCGGCAGCGCCTCGGCTCACTGCGGCACGCTGGCGCCATGGACGGGGGTCGTCGGCTGAGGTCAAGGCAGGAGCGGGCATCCGCGGCCGCGCAGTTCGCCGGGCACCAGGGCGGCGCCGTGCACCGGGAGCAGCTGAGGTCCTGCGGCGTCGGACGAGACGATGTGCGCGCCGAGGTGCACGCAGGCCGGTGGCGCGTGGCAGGTCGACACACCATCGTGGTGGGCTCAGGTCCACTGTCCGCGGATGCCGCTCGCTGGCAGGCCATCTGGGAGACCGGCGCCGGTGCAGCCCTCGACGGCGCGGTGGCGTTGCTCGCGGCTGGTCTCACGGGGTTCCGCACCGACCGCCTCGACGTGAGCCTGCCCCACCGCAACCGCCACCACGACGTCGCCGGCGTGACACCGCACCGACGACGGGTGATGCCGCCGACGGTGGTAGCTGGGATAAGGAGGGTGCGGCCCGCGGAGGCGTCGATCCATGCGGCCCAGTGGGCGGCCAGCGACCGCCAGGCAGCACTGGTGCTGTGCCTCGTGGTCCAGCAGCGACTGGTCAGGCCGGCCGACCTCGTGAGCGCGTGGGCCCGGGTGGGCCGCAGCAGCCGGCGGGCGTTCATCACCGCAGTCGTGGCGGACCTGTGCGACGGAGTGCACTCGCTCGGCGAGCTGGACTTCGCGCGGTGGTGCCGTCGCCGAGGGCTGCCCGAGCCCAGTCGACAGGTGGTGCGGACGACCGCGGCCGGCCGGGTCTACCTCGATGTCGCCTGGGAGGACGTCGGCCTCGTGGTCGAGGTCGACGGCGGGCACCATGCGGCCGCCCTCGCTCCGGTGGACGATGCCCTGCGCCAGAACGACGTGGTCATCCAGGGAGCGACGGTGCTACGGATCCCCGTCATCGGGTTGAGGCTCAGCCCCGAGCGCTTCCTGGACCAGGTGGTCCGTGCCCACGCCCGGCTGAGGTCGGCCGCAGCGTGAGGGCGGCGCTCCAGGGATGCCGGAGGCGCGGCATACCCCGCCGTTGGCATCCCTCACACCGGAAGGCGCACGGGCCGCACGCGGGAAGGCGGGCCCGACCGGAGTCGGACCCGCCTTCGCGGTGGTGCAGTGCTCCCCCGCCGAAGCAGGGAAGCGTCAGATCACTTGACGGAGACGGTGGCCCCGGCGCCCTCGAGAGCGTCCTTGGCCTTGTCCGCAGCAGCCTTGTCGACCTTCTCGAGGACGGGCTTGGGGGCGCCGTCGACGAGGTCCTTGGCCTCCTTCAGGCCGAGGGAGGTCAGCGCGCGGACCTCCTTGATGACCTGGATCTTCTTGTCACCAGCAGCCTCGAGGATGACGTCGAACTCGTCCTGCTCCTCGGCAGCGGCGGTGTCGCCACCGGCCGGGGCGCCGGCCGCGGCAACGGCCACGGGGGCAGCAGCGGTGACGTTGAAGGTGTCCTCGAACTGCTTCACGAACTCAGAGAGCTCGATGAGGGTCATTTCCTTGAAGGCCTCAAGGAGCTCGTCGGTGGAGAGCTTCGCCATGATGGGCGTCCTTTCGTGTGTTCTGTATGCCGTGAGTGGCGGTTTGGTGGTGCGAGCTGCTCAGCGCGGGGTCACCCCCGAACCGGGTCAGCTCTCGTCGCCACCCTCGGCGACGTCGGTGGCCTCGGCCGCGGGGGCCTCGGCGGGGGTCTCCGCGGCGTCGGCCTCGGCAGCGGGAGCAGCGGCGTCAGCCACCGGACCCTCGGCCTCGACCTTGGCACGCAGCGCGTCGACGACCCGAGCGGTCTGCGACAGCGGTGCAGCGAAGAGGTAGACAGCCTGGCTGAGCGACGCCTGAAGGGCACCGGCCAGCTTGGCCAGGAGAACCTCGCGGGACTCGAGGTCCGCAAGCTTCGTGATCTCCTCGGGGGTGAGGGCCTTGCCGTCGAGGACGCCGCCCTTGATCACGAGGAGGGGGTTCGCCTTGGCGAAGTCACGCAGGCCCTTGGCAGCCTCGACCGGGTCACCGTCAACGAAGGCGATGGCGGACGGGCCGACGAGCTGTCCGTCGAATGCCGTGACTCCGGCATCCTTGGCAGCAAGTTCGGTCAGCGTGTTCTTCACGACGGCGAAGGTGGCGTTTCCGCGCAGCGAGTTGCGCAGGTCGGTGATCTGCTTCACCGTGAGCCCGCGGTACTCGGTCAGCACGGCCGCGCCGGAGGTGCGGAACTTGTCCGACAGCTCGGCGATGGCGGCAGCCTTGTCAGCCTTGGCCATGGGGCCTCCCTTCCGTGTGTTCGACCGTTCGGAGGTGGAGGCCCGGCATGAGAAGAGCCCCGTGCACAGGCACGGGGCTCGCACGCAGACTGGCTCGAGAGCCGGTCCTGCGGGTGAATCGTGGCCTGCGCTGGATGCCCACCTCGGTGGGACCTTCGGTCACGTGCTGCCTCTTGCGGTGGCACGCGACAACCAAGCGGTCTGTGGTCAGGGACCAGAGTAGGCGCTGGCGCACCCGGGACCAAATCGCGCCACCGCCCGGTGGGGACGGTGGCGCGATCTGAGCCGGCGTCGGGAGCGCACTGCGACCCCCGTACGCGGCGGCGGCCTCAGCTGCCGGGCAGCTTCAGCGTCCCCACCTGGTCCGCCGGGGGCACCGTGATCGTGACGGGCTTGCCCCAGTCGGCGAAGACGATGTTGATGGTCTGGCCCTGGGAGTCGACGGTCATCTTCGTCGGGCGGTCCTGGGCGTCGAGGGTGTAGCGCGCCTTGACCGGCTGCGCCGACGGCGATGCCGTGGCGGTGCTGCCACCCATCAGCGCCGACGGGTCGATGGTGACGTCGTAGACGCTCTCGCCGCCGGAGCTGCTCACCAGGACGGCCTTGCTGCCCTTGAGGGCACCGGCGAGCTGACGCGGGTCGCCCATGTCCCCGGTGAGCCCGGCGAACATCTTGCTCATGGGGTCGGTGCCCTTGGGGTCGATCTTCACCCACGGCTTCGAGGAGCCCGGGAGGCCCTTCATGTAGAGGAGACCGCCGGCGGAGACGATCTGCAGGGTCTGACCCTGGATCCCCATCTCCATCGACTGCTCCATCTTGCCGTTCTTCATGGTGAACGAGCCCTTGGCGCTCCCCTGTCCGCCGAGGTCCATGGTCACCGTGCCCGACCCGGCCTTGACCATCGCGTCGGTCATGCGCGTGGCGAGCGCGGCTCCGTCGACGGTGTCACCGGTCTTGGCGGTTGCGGCCGGGCTGCTGCTGCTCACGGTCGACGACGTCTTGGCAGCCGTCGGGGACGAGGAGTCCGAGCTGCCGCAGGCGCTCAGGCCCAGTGCGGTCGCCAGCGCGACCGCGGCGATCGAGGTGGTCTTCATGCAGGTCCCCCAGGAGATGGTGCGGATGTTCGAGTTCGCGTTGACCCGTCCACCATAACCGGCTGCGCAGGGGGAGCACGCGGCAGAGCCCGCCACCCCCAGCGGGGTGACGGGCTCTGCGCGGTGCGGCGGGACTCAGGCGGTGGCCTCGTCCTCGACCAGCAGGTTGCGGGTGCGGTTGTAGTCCAGCGGGATGCCGGGGCCCATCGTCGTGGTCATCGTGGCCTTGAGGATGTAGCGGCCCTTGGACGCCGACGGCTTGAGACGCAGGATCTCCTCCAGGGCGGTGCCGTAGTTCTCCACGAGCGACTTCTCGTCGAAGGAGGCCTTGCCGATGATGAAGTGGAGGTTCGCGTGCTTGTCGACGCGGAACTCGATCTTGCCGCCCTTGATGTCGGTCACGGCCTTGGCGGTGTCCATGGTGACGGTGCCGGTCTTCGGGTTGGGCATGAGACCACGCGGGCCCAGGACCTTTCCGAGACGGCCGACCTTGCCCATCATGTCGGGGGTCGCGACGACGGAGTCGAAGTCGAGCCAGCCGCCGGCCACCTTCTCGAGGAGGTCGTCGGAGCCGACGAAGTCGGCGCCGGCCTCACGGGCGGCCTCGGCCTTGTCGCCGTTGGCGAACACCAGGACGCGGGCGGTCTTGCCCGTGCCGTGGGGAAGGTTCACCGTGCCACGGACCATCTGGTCGGCCTTGCGCGGGTCGACACCGAGGCGCATGGCGACCTCGACGGTCTCGTCGTACTTGGCCTTGGCGGCGGTCTTCGCGAGACGGACGGCCTCGAGGGGTGCGTAGACCTTGGTGACGTCGATCTTCTCGGCGGCCTCGCGGTATGCCTTGCTGCGCTTCATGTTCTGCTCCTGTTTCAGGTGTTTCGGTGGAGTTGTGGTCGTTACGGACCAGCGCGGTCCTGCCACGGTCTCCGGTGTGCCGCACGGGCGGCACACCGAAGGAGTTCGGGTGCTACTTGAGGTCGGTGTCGACGCCCATGGAACGCGCGGTGCCGGCGATGATCTTCATGGCCTGCTCGACGTCGTTGGCGTTGAGGTCCTCCATCTTCATCGTGGCGATCTCGCGGACCTGGTCGGCCGACAGCTTGGCGACCTTGGTCTTGTGCGGCTCACCCGAGCCCTTGGCGACACCGGCAGCCTTCTTGATCAGCTCGGCGGCCGGAGGGGTCTTGGTGATGAAGGTGAAGGAGCGGTCTGCGTAGACCGTGATCTCCACGGGGATGACGTTGCCGCGCTGGGACTCCGTCGCAGCGTTGTACGCCTTGACGAACTCCATGATGTTGACGCCGTGCTGACCGAGGGCCGGGCCGACGGGAGGGGCGGGCGTCGCGGCGCCGGCCTGGATCTGGAGCTTGATGAAGCCGGTGATCTGCTTCTTCTTCGGAGGCATGTCCTGGTGTTCCTTCTGTGGTTGCTGGGCCTACGCCGTGGGCGATGACCCGGTTGCAGTACCCCCGAGGACCGGGGGCAGGGTGTCGAACCTCAGATCTTGGCGACCTGGTTGAACGACAGCTCGACCGGGGTCTCCCGGCCGAAGATCGAGACCAGCACCTTGAGCTTCTGGGTGTCGGGGTTGATCTCGGAGATCGTGGCGGGAAGGGTCTCGAAGGGCCCTTCCATGACGGTGACGGACTCGCCGACCTCGAAGTCGACGACCGCGACCTCGCGGGGCTTGCCGCCACCTGCACCGCCCGCGGCACCGGCAGCAGCCTGGTGCTCGAGGTCGGCGGGAGCCAGCATCGTGTAGACCTCGTCGAGGCTCAGCGGCACCGGCTGGTGCGCGTTGCCGACGAAGCCGGTCACGCCGGGCGTGTGGCGCACGGCGCCCCACGACTCGTCGGTGAGGTCCATGCGGACCAGCACGTACCCGGGCATCCGGACGCGCTTGACCAGCTTCTTCTGGCCGTTCTTGATCTCGGTGACCTCTTCCATCGGGACCTGGGCCTCGAAGATGAAGTCCTCCATGTTGAGGGAGGTCGTGCGGTTCTCGAGGTTCGCCTTCACGCGGTTCTCGTAGCCGGCGTAGGAGTGCACGACGTACCAGTCGCCGAACTTGCTGGCGAGGGCGTCCTTGAACTCCTTGACCGGGTCGGCCGGAGGAGCGTCGATGTCGACCTCGTCCGCACCGTCGGTCGCCGGGGCGTCCTCGTCGGCGTCGTCGCTGAAGGAGACCTCGGTCGCCTCGGCGGCGTCGGTCTCGGAGGCTGCGCTGGCGTCGGTGTCCACGGAGTCGTCGACAGAGTCCGTCCCGGGCTGCTCGAGCTCGGCGGCGTCGGTGCTCGCGGTGACCTCGTCGGTCTGCGGCTCCGCGTTGTCGGTGGTCCCTTGTTCGGACACGCTGATGACCTACTTCCTTCTGGTGTTCACCGGGTGAACCCCGGGTCAGTGCGGCACGACGGCGACTAGCCGCCGAAAACCCACAGGACGAGCTTGGTGAAGGCGAAGTCCACGGTGGAGACGAGCGCCATGACGAACACGACGAACACGATCACGACGATCGTGTAGTTGATCAGCTCGGAACGCGTCGGCCGGACGACCTTGCGCAGCTCGTCGAGGATCTGGCTGACGAACAGCGACACCGAGCGGAAGAACCGCGAGATGGGGTTGCCACCCTTCCCGCCCTTGCGGCTGGTGCGACCAGAGCCGCGGGTCTGCGCGCTCACGTCCGTCACGGTGCCTCTTCTCACTGATGTGTGCCGTGCTGCCGGGTCGGCCGCAGGTCCTGCAACGCAGGGCAGGAGGGACTCGAACCCCCAACCGCCGGTTTTGGAGACCGGTGCTCTACCAATTGAGCCACTGCCCTACGGAACGCCCCGCGGGGAGCGGGGAGTTCCGGCGGCTGTTCCCACCACGCCGGGGACGGCCCGAGGGCACGTCGGAAGCATGGTCGAAGTCAACCGAGGAGCAAGCATACGTGAGCCGCGGTCCCGAACGCGAACTCGCTCTTCTCAGCCCGCACAGCACCACCGCGCGGGCGGCGGGTCCCACGAGCCGCGCGTGCACCATGCGGACGGCGGCCGCGCGACACCGCGCGCCTCTGGGACCATGGTGGCGTGACCGAGCAGACCGCCACCAGCCGTCCCGTCCCCCTCGCCGAGCGCACGGCCGACGACCTCGCGTCGTTCGCCGCCGAGCAGCAGGAGGCGTATGCCGCCCTCAAGGAGCGAGGGCTGAAGCTCGACCTCACGCGCGGCAAGCCGGCCAGTGAGCAGCTCGACCTGTCAAACGACCTGCTCACGCTCCCCCGCGGCTTCACCGACGCGAGCGGCACGGACACCCGCAACTACGGCGGCCTCGACGGGATCAAGGAGCTGCGGGAGATGTTCGCCGAGCTGCTGTGGGTCGAGCCCGAGCAGGTCGTGGCCGGCGGCAACTCCAGCCTGACGATGATGAAGGACACCCTCGTCGACCTGCTGCTGCACGGCGGGGTCGACTCCGTGCGGCCGTGGAGCCAGGAGGAGAAGGTCACCTTCATCTGCCCCGTCCCCGGGTACGACCGCCACTTCACCCTGCTGCAGTCGTTCGGCATCGAGATGGTGACCGTGCCGATGCACGACGACGGCCCGGACGCCGAGGCCGTCGCCGCGCTGGTCGCGAAGGACCCCAGCATCAAGGGCATGTGGATCGTGCCGACCTACGCCAACCCGTCCGGCTCGGTCGTCACGCAGGAGGTGGCCGCCCGGCTGACCTCGATGGAGACCGCGGCGCCCGACTTCAAGATCTTCTGGGACAACGCCTACGCGTTGCACCACCTCACCGAGGTCGAGGCCAAGAGCGCCGACGTCCTCAGCCTCGCCGCGGCCGCCGGGCACCCCCACCGCCCGATCATGTTCGCCTCGACGTCCAAGATCACCTGGGCCGGCGCCGGCGTCGCGTTCCTCGCCGCCTCGGTCGAGAACGTGAAGTGGTACCTCGGCCACCTCGGCAAGGGCTCGATCGGCCCGGACAAGGTCAACCAGCTGCGGCACGCGCAGTTCTTCGGCTCGGCGCAGGGCGTGCGCGACCACATGGTCAAGCACCGCGAGGTCATCGCGCCGAAGTTCGCCGAGGTGGAGCGCATCCTCACCGAGCGCCTGGACGGCCTGGGCGTCGCCACCTGGACGCGCCCGACCGGTGGGTACTTCGTCAGCCTCGACGTCCTCGACGGCACCGCCTCCCGCGTGGTCGCGCTGGCCAAGGAGGCGGGGATCGCCCTGACACCGGCGGGGTCCTCGTTCCCCCTCGGGGACGACCCGCGCGACCGCAACATCCGCCTCGCGCCGACCTTCCCGCCGCTGGGCCAGGTCACCGAGGCGATGGAGGCCGTCGCCACCTGCGTCCTGCTCGCCGCCGCCGAGCAGGCGACGTCCGCCCGGACCGCCTGAGGCGGGCCCGCGCCATACCCGCTGCGGTATCGCGCGCGGTCGGGAGGGCCGGGACCCTTGGCCTTGCGGCGCCACCGGCCCTGCCGCAGGGTGGGGACATGAGCGATCAGCCCGGCACCGAAAGCATCGAGGACGACCTCGGCAGCTACAGCGTGGACGACTCCGTCGACGCCGGCAGCGGCCAGGAGGGCCTCCTGGACTCCAGCGAGGGCGACAACGAGCCCTGGTCCCCGCCCGACCAGCAGCCCCGTAACACCGAGTGGGGCACGACGGCCCACGAGCAGGGACTCGAGGAGAGCATCGACCAGCGGATCATGCAGGAGGTCCCGGACCCGGACTCCGCGTACGGCGCCCCGGACAACGAGAGCGGCCTGGACGGCCCGCCGCGTGTCGGCGGTGACGACCCGGACAGCATCGACCCCGACCAGGACTTCCTGGGCGACGCCGAGGTGGGCGACGCGCAGGCCCGGACGCTGACCGACCCCGACGAGGGCGCTCGCGAGGACGCCGAGTCCGAGCTGCTCGGGGACGAGAGCGGCGGCGCGGGCGACCTCAGCCCCGAGGAGCAGGCCATGCACGTGGTCGACGGCAGCTGACCGCGTCCTTCCCGACCAGAGGCGCCGACCCCCGTGGGTCGGCGCCTCTCGTCGTCCGTGGCGGTGCCAGACTGCTCCGCATGCCCCGCCCGGTCGAGTCGCTCCCGAAGGCGCACCTGCACCTGCACTTCACCGGCTCGATGCGCGTCGAGACCGTCCGTGACCTCGCTGCCAAGCACGGCCTGCACCTGCCGGACGCGCTCACGACCGGGTGGCCGCCGCAGCTCAGCGCCCGGGACGAGCGTGGCTGGTTCCGCTTCCAGCGCCTGTATGACGCCGCCCGCGCCTGCGTGCGCGACGAGGCCGACCTGCGGCGGATCGTCCGCGAAGCGGCCCAGGACGACGCGGCCGAGGGATCCCGGTGGCTCGAGATCCAGGTCGACCCCACGTCGTACGCGCCGTTCGTCGGCGGCATCACCCCCGCCCTGGAGATCGTGCTCGACGAGGCGGCGGCGGCCTCCCGCGAGGAGCACACGCAGGTCGCCGTCGTCGTCGCGGCCAGCCGCGTCCGGCACCCGCTCGACGCCCGCACGCTCGCACGCCTGGCGACGCAGTACGCCGGTGAGGGGCCCGGCACCGTCGTGGGGTTCGGGCTGAGCAACGACGAACGTCGTGGCGTCACGGCAGAGTTCGCGCCCGCCTTCGCCCTCGCCCGACGGGCCGGCCTGGCCCTGGTGCCGCACGCCGGTGAGCTGCTCGGTCCGGCCGCCGTCGAGGCCACCCTCGACGCCGTGGAGCCCGACCGGATCGGCCACGGCGTGCGGTGCGTCGAGGAGCCCCGGGTGCTCGAGCGCGTGGCCGAGTCGGGCATCGCCCTCGAGGTGTGCCCCCGCAGCAACGTGGCACTCGGCGTCTACGCCTCCCCCGAGGACGTGCCGCTGCGCACGATCGTCGAGCACGGCATACCGGTGGCCCTGGGGGCCGACGACCCGCTGCTGTTCGGGTCGCGGCTGGCCGCGCAGTACGACACGGCCCGGGACGTGCTGGGCTTCTGCGACGAGGAGCTCGCCGAACTGGCCCGCGGGTCGCTGCGGGCGAGTCGGGCACCAGCAGAGGTGCGCGACGCGGCCCTCGCCGACATCGACGCCTGGCTGGCCGAGCCGGCCTGACGTCTAGAGCGCCGTGGCCGACCAGGACGGGCTCGTTGACCAGGGTCACGCCGAACGCGTCGTGCACGCCGTCACGGACGGCGCGGGCCAGGGCGGCGACGTCGGCGGCCGTCGCGCCGCCACGGTTGGTGATCGCCAGGGTGTGCTTGCGTCGAGATGCGCCGCGAGCGCCGGGCAGGCTGAAGCCCTTGTCGAAGCCGGCCTGCTCGATCAGCCAGGCCGCGCTCGTCTTGACGTTGCCGTCAGGGTCGGCGAACCGCGGCGGCCGCGGACCGTCGGCGCCGAGGCGGCCCGTGGCGCGCGGACTCGAGGTCGGCGAAGTGCGCCGAGCCGACAGGATCGGGTTGGTGAAGAACGAACCGCAGGACCAGGTGTCGTGGTCGTCGCGCATCGAGCACCATGCCGCGGCGACCGCGCTGGTGCAGGACCGCCTCGCGCGCCGTCGGCCAGCGGCACGCGGTCGCCCACGGCGACGTCGAGCTGGCGGGCGAGGTCGGCATACCCGACCGGCTGGCTCAGCTCGGTGGGGAAGAGCTGGAACAGCACGTCGAGGACGACGAACCGGTCGGTGGCCTTGAAGATCGAGTGGCGGTAGGTGAAGGCGCACTCGAGCGAGGCGAACGTGCGCACGCGCTGCTCGTGACGGTCCCAGACCCGCACCGAGGCGATGGTCTGGGCGACCTCCTGGCCGTAGGCGCCGACGTTCTGCACCGGGGTCGCACCCGTGCCGAGCCGGGGATGCCGGACAGCGCCTCGATGCCGGACCAGCCCTCGACGACCGCCCGGGCCACGAGGTCGTCCCACGGCACACCGGCAGCGACGCGGACCATGACGCCGCCGCACAGGTCCGAGGACTCGACCTCGATCCCGTCGGAGGCGACCCGCACGACCGTGCCGGGGAAGCCCGCGTCGGTGACGACGACGTTGCTGCCACCGGAGATGACGAGCAGCGGCTCGTCGGCGTCGTCGACCTCACGGACGGCGTCGACCACCTCGTCGGTGGTCGTGGCGATGACCAGGCGGGCGGCCGGCCCACCGACGCGCATCGTGGTCAGGTCCGCCAGCGGGACGTCGTGCTCCTCGCGCATGGGTGGGCGTCAGTCCAGCTGGACGACGGCCAGGCAGCGACCCAGCACCTTGTCGCCCCCGCTGGTCACGGTCATCTCGACGGTCGCCCGGCGGGTCTGCTCGTCGACGGACTTCACGACGCCGCCGACCTCGATGCGCCCCGCCGTCCTGCGGGACGACGACCGGCTTGGTGAAGCGGGTGCCGAACTCGACGACGCGGCCACCGTCACCGGCCCACTCCTCGACGACGGAGCCGCGGCGCCCATCGTCCACATGCCGTGGGCGATGACGTCCGGCAGGCCCGACCGACGTGGCGAAGGCCTCGTCCTGGTGGATCGGGTTCTGGTCGCCCGAGGCGTTGGCGTAGGCCACGAGGCTGTCGCGACCCACCGCGACGGAGCGGGACTCGATGGTGTCGCCGACCGAGGTGTCGGCCAGGGTGCGCACGGTCATGCTCACTCCCCTCCCCTGATGACGATGGTGGACGTCGAGGTGCACAGCGCCTCGCCGTCGGTGGTGGTGAGCTCGGTGCGGGTGGTGACCATCGAGTGGCCGCCGGCCGCCCGGACCGAGTCGACGGTGAGGGTGCCGAGCACCTCGTCGCCCGCCGTGATCGGGCGGTGGTGGACGAACCGCTGCTCGCCGTGGACGACCCGGCTGTAGTCGATGCCGGCCTCGGGGTCCTGGACGAACACCGCGTCGCACTGCTGGGCGATCGTCACGGCGAAGGTCGGCGGGGCGATCACGTCGGCGTAGCCGGCGGCCCGCGCCGCCTCGCTCGAGGTGTGCACCGGGTCGGTCGAACCCACGGCGGAGGCGAAGGCCGCGAGGCCTTCTGCGCTCACGGCATACGGGCCACTGGGCGGGTAGGTGCGCCCCACGAAGTCTGCGTTGACAGCCATGGCACCACCCTATGGGGCGCGGGTCGGGGACACGACAAAGCCGCCCATGGACTTCTCGTCCGGGGCGGCTGTCGAAGCGCGTGGGGTCAGCGGGTCTCGCGGTGGACCGTGTGCTTCTTGTCGCGGGGGCAGAACTTCTTCATCTCGAGACGGTCGGGGTTGTTCCGACGGTTCTTCTTGGTGATGTAGTTGCGCTCCTTGCAATCCACGCACGCCAAGGTGATCTTGGGGCGGACGTCTGCGCTCTTGCTAGCCACGGGGCAACCTGCTCTCGGAACTGACGGTGGTGAGGTCTGTGTGCCGCGCCACGACATCGGACGACGACGGGCGGCGACACATCAGAGTACGCGAATCCAGGCTGATTCCTGAAATCGCAGCCGTAGCGGGAGCGGGGCTCGATCCCGCGACCTCACGATTATGAGTCGTGCGCTCTAACCAGCTGAGCTACCCCGCCATGGGGTGCAGCATCTCGCGATGCCTCTCCCAGAGCCCCCTGTCGGAATCGAACCGACGACCTTTTCCTTACCATGGAAACGCTCTGCCGACTGAGCTAAGGGGGCCTGCACACCGGGGCTCTGGGAGCCGCGCGGAAGTGCGTCGGTGAGACTACACGCTCCGGTGCCCGGACCGAAAATCGGCTCTTCGCGGGCCTACCGGAAGGCCTGTTCGCCGGTCATCGCCTGCCCGATCACGAGGGTGTGCATCTCCACGGTGCCCTCGTAGGTGAGCACCGACTCGAGGTTGTTCATGTGCCGGATGACGGGGTACTCGAGGCTGATCCCGTTGGCACCGAGGATGGTTCGCGAGGTGCGGCAGATGTCCAGCGCCTCGCGGATGTTGTTGAGCTTGCCCAGGCTGACCTGCTCGGGTCGCAGGGTGCCGGCGTCCTTGCGGCGGCCGAGGTGCAGGGCGAGCAGCTGGCCCTTGACCAGCTCCAGGGCCATGTCGGCCAGCTTCTGCTGGGTGAGCTGGAAGCCCGCGAGCGGGCGACCGAACTGCTCACGCTCCATCGAGTAGCGCCGGGCGGTGTCGAGGCTCGACCGCGCTGCTCCGAGGGAGCCCCAGACGATGCCGTACCGGGCCTCGGACAGGCACGACAGCGGGCCCTTGAGCCCGCGCACCTCCGGGAGGACCGCGTCGCCCGGCAGGCGGACGCCGTCCAGGACGAGCTCGCTGGTGACCGAGGCCCGCAGGCTCATCTTGTGCTTGATCTGGGGCGCCGAGAAGCCGGGGGTGTCGGTGGGCACGACGAAGCCCCTGATCGTGCTGGTGCCGTCGCCGGCCTCGTCGACCTGCGCCCAGACCACGGCCACGTCGGCGATCGAGCCGTTGGTGATCCACATCTTCGAGCCGTCGAGCACCCAGTCGTCGCCGTCGCGGCGGGCCCGGGTGCGCATCGACGCGGGGTCGCTGCCGTGGTCGGGCTCGGTGAGGCCGAAGCAGCCGATCGCCTCCCCCGTCGCCATCGCGGGCAGCCACCGCTGCTTCTGCTCCTCGCTGCCCCAGCGGTGGATCGCGAACATCGCCAGCGACCCCTGCACGGAGACGAGGCTGCGGATACCGGAGTCGGTGGCCTCGAGCTCGATGCAGGCCAGCCCGTAGTCGACCGCGCTCATGCCGGCGCAGCCGTAGCCCTCGAGGTGCATGCCCAGCAGCCCCAGGGCGCCGAGCTCCTTGGTCAGCCCGCGGATGTCGTCGACCTCGCCCCGCTCGAACCAGTCGGCGACGAAGGGCTCGACCCGCTGGTCGAGGAAGGTCCGCACGGTGCTGCGGACCGCCTTCTCCTCGTCGCTGAGCAGGTCGTCGATCCCGGCGAGGTCCATCGGGTCGAGCGGGCGGCGGGTTGGGGTGGCCATGGGCCCATCCTGCCGCGCCGTGGCCCGCGAGGGCAGGCCCCTCAGGGCCAGACCGGCGTCGGGTGCGTCACGCCCGCTGCTGCACGAGCTCGGCGACCCGGGCCACGGCATAGGCGTAACCGCTCGGTCCACACCCCACGATGACGCCGGAGGCGATGGCCGAGAGGTAGGAGTGGTGCCTGAACTCCTCGCGGGCGTGGACGTTGGACAGGTGCACCTCGATGACCGGTGCGGCCACCGTGGCGAGCGCGTCACGCAGCGCGATCGAGGTGTGGGTCAGGGCACCGGCGTTGACGACGAACCCCACGGCCGACGTGCGCGTCTCGTGGACGGCGTCGATGAGCACGCCCTCGTGGTTGCTCTGGCGGAAGTCGACGGCGAGCCCGGCCCTGCCGGCGGCCTCGCGGCACAGCGCCTCCACGTCGGCGAGGGTCTCGTGGCCGTAGATCCCCGGCTCCCGCTCGCCGAGCAGGTTGAGGTTGGGGCCGTTGAGGACGACGACGGTGGGCTCGCTCGGGCCGGTCATGGGGCCCAGCGTAGGTGAGCAGGCGCCATACCCGCGCTCGAAGACCGCGACGTGCGGAGGGGCCCCGCCTCCCGGCGGAGCCCCTTCGACAACTGGGTATGGCGCGGTCAGCCCTTGCGGCGTCGCCGCCGGAGCAGCCCGATCCCGACGAGCAGGACGACGACGCCGGCGACGATCTGCTTGGCGTACGACTTGAGCACCACCGGAAGGACCGCAGTGCCGAGGTCGAGCGCCTCCGGCTCCCGCGTCGGCGTGGGGGTGCGCGCTGCAGCGGGCGTCACGGACACCGGAGCAGGGCCGCCCACCCCCGGTGCCGCGGTCGACGCCGTGGTGGTGGCCGCGCCGGCGACGGCCCCGGTCGGCTCGGCGGCCACCTCGGGCTCGGCCGGTGCGCCGACCTTGCCCTCGATGCACGCGACGAACTGGCCGAGCAGCTTGTCGGACACGTCCTGCATGACACCCCGGCCGAACTGCGCCGGCTTGCCGGTGACGTTGAGGTCGGTCTGGACGTCGGCCTTGGTGTTGCCGTCGCCGGCATCGGACAGCTGGATCGTCACGGTGGCCCCGGCGGTGCCGTTGCCCCGTTTGTCCTTGCCCTTGGCCTCGATGACGGCACGGTGGGCCGCGTCGTCCCGCTCGATGAACGAGCCCGTGCCGGAGTAGACCAGCGCGATCGGCCCGAGCTTGACCTTGACCGTGCCGGAGAACCCGTCGTCGGTCACCTCGGTCACCTGCGCGCCGGGGAAGCAGCTGCCCACCTCCTGGAGGTCCATGAAGGTGTCCCACGTGGTGCTCGACTGAGGCGGGGACCGTGAACGAGTGGCTCAGCTCCACGGGCTCACGCCCCTGCCGCGGCGAGCACCGCGCGCCGGGTGAGGACGGTCGCGAGGTGCTTGCGGTAGTCGGCATCACCGTTGAGGTCCGAGGGCGGGTTGGTGCCGTCGGCGGCTGCAGCACAGGCCTCGCGCACCGCGTCGTCCGTGGCCTGCTTGCCGACCAGGGCCTGCTCCACGGCGGTCGCCCGCAGCGGGGTGGAACCCATGTTGGTCAGCCCGATCCTGGCCTCGGCGATGGCGCCGCCCTCGACCCGCACCGTCGCGGCGACCGCGACGATCGACCACTGGTGGGCGACCCGCACGAACTTCTCGTAGCGGCTCCCCCAGCCCGTGTGCTTCGGGATGCGGATGGCGGTGAGCAGCTCACCTTCGGCGACGGCGGTCTCGAACAGGTCGACGAAGAAGTCGCCGGCCGCCACGGTGCGGTCGCCGCCGGGGCCGGTGATGACGAACTCGGTGTCGAGCGCGAGCGCCGGGGCGCCCACGTCGCCCGGCGGGATCGGCGTGCACGAGCGCTCCGCCGACCGTGCCGCGGTGCCGGATCTGGGGGTCCGCCACCTCGGTGATGGCATCGGTGAGCACCCCTGCGTGCTGGCGGACGAGGTCGCTCGCCAGCACGTCGGCATACGTGGTCATGGCACCGATGACGACGTGGTCGCCGTCGTCGCGGATCCCGCGCAGCTCCTCGATCCGGCCGAGGTCGATGACCTTGTCCGGGGCGTTGAGCCGCATCCGCAGGATGGGGAGCAGGCTCTGGCCGCCACCCATCACCTTGGCGTCGTCGCCGGCCTCGGCCAGCGCGGTGAGCGCGTCGGCCACGGAGGTGGGCGCGAGGTAGTCGAACTGTGCGGGGATCACTGGCCCGCTCCTTCCGCGGAGGCGCTGCTGCTGGGGTCGGGCGGCGCCTGGTTGGGGGCACCGTCGTCGAAGTGCGGCTGGGCGCTCCCGGTCGTCGGGTCGGCCTGCTGGCTGCCCGCCGTCTGGATGGCGCGCCACACCCGCTCGGGGGTGCACGGCATCTGGATGTCGTTGATCCCCAACGGTCGGACGGCGTCCACGATGGCGTTGACCACTGCCGGCGTCGAGGCGATGCAGCCTGCCTCCCCGACCCCCTTGGCACCGAGGTCGTTGGACGTCGACGGCGACACGGTGTTGTCGGTGACGAACGAGATCGTGTCGGCCGACGTCGGCAGCGTGTAGTCGACGAACGAGCCCGACACGAGGGTGCCCTGGTCGTCGTAGACCGCCTCCTCCCACAGCGCCTGGGCGATGCCCTGCACGATGCCGCCGTGCATCTGGCCCTCGACGATCAGCGGGTTGATGATGTTGCCGATGTCGTCGACCGAGACGTAGCTGCGCATCTTCACCGCACCGGTCTCGGTGTCGACCTCCATGGCGCACAGGTGGGTGCCGTGGGGGAAGGAGAAGTTCGACGGGTCGAACGTCGCCTCGGCGTCGAGCGTGGGCTCGGTGCCCTCGGGGAGGTCGTGCGCGGTGAACGCCGCCCACACCACCTCGGCCATGGCCTTGCCGTTGTCGGTGCCCTTGACCTTGAACGTGCCACCGCTGAACTCGATGTCGTCGACGGACTGCCTCGAGCAGGTGGGCCGCGATCGGCTTGGCCTTCTCGATCACCCTGTCGGCCGCCATGACGAGCGCCTGGCCACCGACGACGAGCGAGCGCGAGCCGTAGGTGTCCAGCCCGCGGTGGAGCGACCTGGGTGTCACCGTGCAGCACCTCGATGTCCTCGAACGGGACACCCAGAGCGGTCGGCGACGATCTGGCTCCACACCGTCTCGTGGCCCTGGCCGTGGGCGCTGGCCCCGGTGACGACCTCGACCTTGCCGGTCGGCAGCATCCGCACCTCGGCGTGCTCCCAGCCGCCGGCGGCATACGAGAGGCTGCCGAGGACCCGGGACGGTGCGAGGCCGCACATCTCGGTGAAGGTCGAGACGCCGATGCCGAGCTGGACGGGGTCCTTGCGGTCGCGACGCTCCTGCTGCTCGCGCCGCAGTCCGTCGTAGTCGAACAGCTCCTTGGCCCGCGCCGTCGCCGCCTCGTAGTTGCCGGAGTCGTACTCGAGCCCGCCCACCGTGGTGAACGGGAACTCCTCGTGCTTGATCCAGTTCTTGCTCCCGGATCTCCAGCGGGTCGACACCGACCTCGACCGCGAGCTCGTCCATGAGCCGCTCGATGGCGTACGTCGCCTCGGGCCGACCGGCCCCGCGGTAGGCGTCGGTCCACGTCTTGTTGGTGAAGACGTTGGTGCAGTTGAACTGGTAGGCCGGGAACTTGTAGATCGCGTTGAACATGAACGCCCCGAGGATCGGGACGCCGCGACGTCGACGAGGCCGAGGTAGGCACCCATGTCGGCGAGCAGGTCGACCTTGAGGCCGGTGACCGTGCCGTCCTTGGTGGCGGCCAGGGTGAGGCTCTGCCACTGGTCGCGGCCGTGGTGGGCCGAGACGAGCGACTCGCTGCGGGTCTCGGTGTACTTGCACGGCTTGCCCGTATGCCGGGCGGCCAGGACGACGATGACCTCCTCCGGCGTGTGCTGGAGCTTGCCGCCGAAGCCACCGCCCACGTCCGGGGCGATGACGCGGATCTTGCTCTCGGGGATGCCCAGGATCGCGGCGCGGTGAAGATGCGCACGATGTGCGGCACCTGGGTGGCGGACCAGATGGTCAGCTGCTCGCCCGTGGGGTCGCAGACGACCGAGCGCGGCTCCATGAACGCCGGGATGAGGCGCTGCTGGCGGTACTCGCGCTCGATGAGGATGCCGTCGGCGCGGGCCTGCCGCGATGGCGTCGTCGACCGAGCCGCCGGTGCCGGCGTCCTGCCGAGTCGAACTGCCAGAACGCGGACTTGTTGGTGCCGAGGTCGGGGTGGGCGAGGACGCTCGTCGGCGGCCGACTCCTTGAGGTCGAGCGCGGCGGGCAGCTCGTCGTAGTCGACGTCGACCAGCTCGGCGGCGTCGCGCGCCGCGCGAGCGATGCGCGCCACGACGACGGCGACGATCTCGCCGGCGAAGGCGACCCGGTCCACGGCGATCGACGGGTGCGGTGGCGTCTTCTGGTCCGTCGTGATCGGCCAGGCGTTGGGCAGCGCGCCCTGGATGTCCTTGACGTCCTGCGCCGGTGAGCACGGCGACCACACCGGGCGCCGTCTTCGCCGCCGAGGTGTCGATCCGCGGTGATCGTCGCGTGGGCGAAGGGGCTGCGCACCATGGCGAGGTGCAGCATGCCCGGGCAGCTGGATGTTGTCGGTCCAGCTTGGTGCGACCGGTGATGAGCCGCTGGTCCTCCTTGCGCGCCGTGCGGCGCCGATCTCGGCCGTGGGGCGGTCCTCGGTGACGGTCATGACTGGGCCACCTTCCCGCGGCGCCCGCGAGCCGGCCGCCTTCTGCACCGCCTTGACGATGTTGTGGTAGCCGGTGCACCGGCACAGGTTGCCCTCGAGCCCGACGCGGATCTCCTCCTCGGAGGGGTCCGGGTTGTCGTTGAGCACGTCGATCGCCTGCATGATCATCCCGGGCGTGCAGTAGCCGCACTGGAGCGCGTGGCACTCGTGGAAGGCCTTCTGCATCGGGTGCAGCTCGCCGTCCTGGGCGAGGCCCTCGATCGTGGTGACCTCGTGGCCGTCGGCCTGGACCGCGAGGACGTTGCACGACTTCACGCTGCGCCCGTCGAGGTGCACGGTGCAGGCCCCGCAGTTGCTGGTGTCGCAGCCGATGACGGTGCCGGTCTTGCCGAGGCTCTCCCGCAGGTAGTGGACCAGGAGCGTTCGCGGCTCCACCTCGTCGGTGTAGTCGACTCCGTCGACCGTGACGGTGATGCGGGTCATCGATCACTCCTTTGTGTCGAGCTGCACCTGCCGGTGCCTCTTCGGATCCTGCTGCACTGCCCTGCGCTGACAACGGTCAACCCGACTAGGTCCCGGCCCCACCTTCCGCGTGCGCCTGGACGCTCGCGGCTGCCTGCGGCGCATCCTGCGGGGCGGGCCGTGGTGGTGGATGGGGCCGTCCCGGTGGGCCAGCCGGTCGCCGCGACCGCCCCACTGCAGGGCGACGATCTCGGCGGCGATGCTGACGGCGGTCTCCTCCGGCGTGCGGGCGCCGAGGTCGAGGCCGATCGGGCTGGAGAGCCGGTCCAGCTCGTCCTCGGTGAGCCCGGCCTCGCGCAGCCGGGCGCATCCGGTCCTCGTGGGTGCGGCGCGACCCCATCGCCCCGACGTAGCGCCACCTCGGGCAGCCGCAGGGCGACCTCGAGCACCGGGACGTCGAACTTCGGGTCGTGGGTGAGGACGCAGATGACCGTGCGCCCGTCGAGCCGACCGGCGTCGCGCTCGGCCGCGAGGTAGCGGTGCGGCCACTGGACGACGACCTCGTCGGCCGACGGGAAAGCGGCTGCGCGGTGGCGAAGACCGGGTCGCGCGTCGCACGACGGTCACGTCGTACCCGAGGAAGGTGCCCATGTGGGCCACGGCGGCGGCGAAGTCGATGGCACCGAAGACGAGCATCCGGGGGCGCGGGGCGAACGAGGACACGAAGACCCGCATGTCCCTCGCCGCGGCGCTCGCCGTCGGGGCCGTAGGTCAGGGTCTCGGTGCGCCCGGAGGCGAGCAGGCCGCGGGCGTCGTCGGTGACGGCGTCGTCGGCGCGGGTCGCTGCCGAGCGAACCCGAGTCGGCCGGCGACTCGTCGCCTCGGGCCGGACGACGAGGCGGCGGCCCGAGCCACGCGGGGTCGGGGTGCTCGACGACCGTGGCCACGGCGACCGGGCGGCCCGCCTCGACGTCGTCGGCGACCTCGCTCGAGCTCGGGGAAGGTCTCGCTGGCTGACCGCTCGACGAAGACGTCGAGGATGCCGCCGCAGGTCAGCCCGACGGCAGTACGCGTCGTCGTCGCTCACGCCGTAGCGCTGCAGCACCGGGCGCGCCGCCGGCGACCACGCCCTGGGCGAGCTCGTAGACCGCGCCCTCGACGCAGCCGCCCGACTGACCGACCCCACGGCCTCGCCACCGGGGCCGACGAGCATCGACGGCCCCGGCGGGCGGGGCGCCGAGCGCCAGGTCGCGACCACGGTGCCGACCCCGACGGTGGCACCTGCGCGCCACCAGCGCATGCAGCTCGGGCAGCACCTCACGCACGGGCGACCACCTCCACCAGCTCCTCGAACGCCGCCATCGAGTGGCCGGCGACGAAGTCGTCGACGTGCGGCAGCGCCGCCACGATCCCCTGCTGCACCGGCTGGTAGCCGGCCTTGCCACGGTGGGGGTTGACCCAGACGACCCGGTGCGCCAGCCGCTGCAGCCGGCGCATCTGCTCGCCCGAGGGCCTCGGGCGCCTCGCGCTCCCAGCCGTCGCTGAACACCACGACGACGGCGCCGCGGGCCATGCCCGCGACGCCCCCAGCGGTCGAGGAAGGCCTGCAGCCCCTCGGCGAGGCGGGTGCCCCCGGACCAGTCGGGGACGGCTGCGCCGCACGCCACGAGGGCGCGTTCGGGGTCGCGCTGGCGCAACGGTCGCGTGACGTGGGTCAGCCGCGTGCCGAGCGTGAACACCTCGACCGGCAGGCCGGTGGCGGCGTAGGTGTGCGCCAGCCGCAGCAGCGCGTCGGCGTAGGCGCTCATCGACCCGGACACGTCGACCAGCAGCACCACCCGACGCGGGCGAGTGCCGCGGCGCCGCCACGCGATCGGTCCGGGCTCGCCCATCCGGCGCAGCTGGTCGCGCAGGGTGCGCCGCGCGTCGACGACGCCGCGGGCTGCCGGCGTATGCCGGTGCGCCGCGGCGCCGCGGGGCCCGCGGGCGCAGGCTGGCGAACAGCGCGGCGAGCCGGGCCCGCTCGGCGCTGCTCAGGGTCGGCGACGTCGCGGTGCCGCAGCACCTCGACCGCGCTCGCCTCGCGCGCGCGATCGTCGTCCGGCTCGTCCTCGCGCCTGCCCCGACCCGCTGTCGGAGTCCAGCGGAGCCTGCGTCGACGGGTGGGTGACGCGTCGCGGCGCGGACGGGTCGCCGGCCCGCGTCGAGACCGAACCACGCGGCATACACCTGGTCGTAGCGCTCGAGGTCGGCCGGTGAGGCAGCACAGCGTCGCGCGGCCCGGCCCAGTAGGCCCCGGGCTCGTCGTCAAGCCCGACCGCGGCCACGGCCTCGAGGTAGGTGCGCTCACGGTCGGCGGTCACCGCCACTCCCGCGGCCCGCAGCGCGCGGGCGAAGCCCAGCAGCACGGCGTCGGGCGCGTGCCCGCGGGACGGTGGGCGCCTCGGGCGACCACGGCCGCTCATCGCGGGCAGGATCCGGTCGAGGGCGGCACGGACGCGCTCGGCGTCCTCGCGGTACTTCACGGCGACGCCCAGGGTCGCCGACGGCGGTCTCGAGGTCGAGGTCCGGCGCGCCCAGCTCGTGCAGGGCGCGGGCCCAGTCGAGGGTCTCGGCCACCCCGGGCGGCTTGATGAGGTCGTGGTCCTGACGCAGCCGCTGCACGGCCGAAACCACCTGCGCGGCAAGGGCTTCGGAGACCTCGGGCGCGCGGCTGCGGACGATCTCGAGCTCGCGCTCGAGGCCGGGGTGGTCGATCCAGTGGTAGAGGCAGCGCCGCTTCAGGGCGTCGTGCAGCTCGCGGGTGCGGTTGGAGGTGAGGACGACGACCGGCGGCGTGGCCGCGGTGACGGTGCCGAGCTCGGGGATGGTCACCTGCCAGGTCGAGAGCACCTCGAGCAGGAACGCCTCGAACTCGTCGTCGGCCCGGTCGATCTCGTCGACGAGCAGCACCGCCGGGCGACTCGCGCAGCGCGCGCAGCACCGGGCGGGCGAGCAGGAACCGCTGGTCGAACAGCTGCGTCCTCGACCTCGGCGACGTCGCGCGCCTGCGTCGGCCGCGACCGCCTCGACGGCCCGCAGGTGCAGGATCTGCCGCGGGAAGTCCCAGTCGTAGAGCGCCTGGGTCGCGTCGATGCCCTCGTAGCACTGCAGCCGGATCAGCGGCAGGTCGAGCGCCTCGGCCAGCGCCTCGGCGAGCGCGGTCTTGCCGGTGCCCGGCTCACCCTCGAGCAGCAGCGGGCGCTGCAGGCGCAGGGCGAGCCAGGCGACGGTGGCGAGGGCGTCGTCGGCGAGGTAGCCGGTTCGCCGACAGCCCCCGCGTCAGGTCCTCCGGCGGACTCAAACGCCTCGCGTGGCTCCATGGCCCCAGCATCACCCACCGCCGGACCGGGTCGCGAGTGGAAGGGCAAGGCGTCGCCGCGGTCCGGCTGCCGGTACGATCCTGGATCGACGGGGGGGCGCGAGGTCGTCGGGGGTGTCGACGTCGCGGCCGGTGGCGAGGTCGCCGCACTCGACGACGCACGTGCGCGTGGGTCGCGAGGTAGTCCCGCGCGCCCTCGGTCACCGGTCGCACGGTCGCGGATCGCCGGCCCAGTGGTCCCGCCCGAGCAGGACGGGGTGCCCGGGCATCCCGTCGTATGCCGCCCGCGCCAGCACCTGCCGGCCGCGTCGCCCGCCGCGCGCGGCGAGCACCCGCGCCAGCACCGCGGCACCGACGTCGGGGAGGTCGACCAGCAGGACGACCACGGCGACTCGGCGTCGGTGTCGGCGACAGCGCGTCGAGCCCGGCCCGCAGCGAGGCGCCCTGGCCGTCGGCCCAGTCCTCGGCCACCGACGACGAGCATCGGCCGCGGCGGGCCAGCGGCGCGGGCACTCGTCGGCACCGGCGCCGAGGACGACGACCACCGGGTCGCACCCGGCCTCCCGCAGGACGCGCGAGCGCCGCGGTCGAGCAGGGCGCCGCCCGCCGGATGCGGCGACCAGCGCCTTGGGTCCGCCCATCCGCCGCCCGGCCCCGGCGGCGAGGAGCAGCCCCGCCACGCCGGCGTGGCGCTGCCCGCTCGCGGCGCCTGGCCACGGTTCAGCCCCGAGCCCGGCCTCGATGGCGGCGATGATCTGCGGCCGCAGCTCCTCGGCGGCGATCACGGCGTCGACCGAGCCGACGCTCACCGCGCGGTGGATGCTGTGCACGCTGTCGAACTCGGCGGCCACCTCGCCGAGCTTCTCGGAGCGGACCGCGCGTGCGCAGCTCGGCCAGCTCGGTCGCCAGGGCCGGCCCGGCGGCGCCCGCTCGGCCTCGGCCAGCCGCGCCTCGAGGTCGCGCGACCCGCGGGTCGGCGGCGGTCCGGGCATCGACGTCGCGGGAGAACACGACCGCCGCCGCGGGTGCACCACCGATGACCGAGGCGAACGAGCCCTCGACGGCGAGCACGGTCATCCGCGGGTTGAGCGCCTTGGAGAAGACCACGAACGCACCGCCGTGGTAGCGGCGAGATCACGCAGAAGACGATCGGCCCGTCGAAGTTGACGATCGCCCGGCCGATCTCGGCGCCGTACTCGAGCTGCAGGCTGCGCATCGACTCGGGCGACCCGTCGAACCCGGACAGGTTGGCGAGGACGACCACGGGACGGTTGCCGCTGGCGGCGTTGATGGCCCGGGCGGCCTTCTTCGACGAGCGCGGGAAGAGCGTGCCCGCGGTGTAGGTGTCGGGGCCGTCGGTGGGCGGGAAGCCGCGGCGCGCGACGGTCTTGGACTCGATGCCGAGCAGGCAGACCGGGATACCCGCCGAGGTGGGCGTCCTGGACCACCGCGGTCTCGGCGTCCGCCATGCCGGCCCAGCGCTCCAGCGTCGGGTGGTCCTGGTCGGCCACCGCCGCCATCACGGTGCGGATGTCGAAGGCCTTCTTGCGGTCGGGGTTGGTGGCCGACGAGAAGATGTCGCCGACGGTCGTGAAGCCCGAGTCCGCGCATCGCGTGCGGGTATGCCGTGACGTCGCGGTCGACGGGGTCGGTGGTCTTGGCGCGGCGCGGGCCGGCCTCGCCCGGGTGGACGTAGGTGTGGTCGTAGTGCGCCATCAGGACGTCGCGGGCGCCGGCGAGGTCGGGCGCCCAGTACTGCGCCTGGCCGTTCGGGCCCATCACCCGGTCGTAGCCGCCGATGCCGAAGTTGTCCTCGGCCGAGACCCCACCGGAGAAGTCGAGCGACTGCTTGCCGGTGAGCACCATGGCGCTGTCCGGGGTCATCACGAGGATGCCCTTGGTGTGCATGAGCATCGTGGCCTCGGCGTTCCAGTACGGCTGGGCGCCGACGTTGATGCCGGCGACGACGATGTTGATCTCGCCGCCGTCCTGGGTGAACTCGATGATGCGCTTGAGGGCGCGCGCGACCCAGTCCATGTTCTCGGTGCCGGAGTCCATCGAGATCCGGGCGCCGGCCGACAGCGCGAACCACTCGACGGGCACGCCGCATCTCCTCGGCCAGGTCGAGGGCGGCGATGACCCGCGAGCACTCGGCCTCGGAGACCGCGCCGAGGGCCTTGAGCGGGTCGCCGCAGAGCAGCACGCGGGTGATGCCCTCGGGGTAGCGCGTCGGTCGGCGTGCGTGATGACGCCGGCGATGATGCCGGCCTTGTTGAGCCCGTAGGGGCGGTCGACCGGCACGAGGCGTGCCGGTGTCGTCGAGGTCGTACTCGGTGGCGGTGCCGCCCGGACCGGCGATCATCGCCTGCAGCTCGTAGGGGTAGACGACCCCGCGGCGACGGGCCCGCACGACCTTCTGGGCGTAGTCGTCGAGCGGCTTGAGCGCGCTCGGTCGGCGGCTGCCTCGACGGAGGTGACGACGCCCGAGCCGGGCTGGTAGTGGAACCGGGCGGCGAGCGGCGCGCTGGCGCCGTCCGGGGTGGCGATCCGGCCCTGGACGAGCACCTCCTCGATGCCGGCGCCGGCGGTCAGCGGGGCGATCTTGGCCTGGAGCGCGGTGAGCTGGTCGAGGTCGGCCTCGATGGGCGGCCAGATGTGCACCCAGACGTGGTTCATGTCGAGCCGCGCACCGGCGGCCCCGCGGGCGGCGCGGGCCCGGCGGATCGCCTCGAGGCAGTTGGCGATGGCGCGCTCGGCGTGCGGCAGGGCGGTGACCCGGCCCGGCCTCGTCGCGGACGACCGCCAGCTGGCGCACCTGGGCCAGGGCGACCAGCCGCTGGTCGGCGTCGTTGCCGGGGGCCGTGCAGCGGTAGAGCAGGACGTCCTCGGGTGCCTCGAGCCGGGTCGACGTCGAAGTCGCGCAGCCGCCACAGGTTGAGCCGGCGACCGACCATCGGGTGGACCCCGCGGACGAGCCGGTCCTCGACCATCGCGCCGTCCCGTCGGGCCGGAACGTGAAGTAGCCGACCGGGCGCCCGCCGCCGGGGCAGACCGCGACGGCGACCCGACGCACCTGCGGCGGCGAACGGCACCGCGGCGAGCGCTCGGCCAGTGCGGCGGAGGCCTCCTCGGCGGACGCCGGCTCGTCGGGCCACGACGAGGTAGAGGTCGACGACGGCCTCGCTGCCCGTCCGCGCGCTGGGCCGACCTGCGTCGGTGACGGCCGCGACCAGCGGCGGAGTCCGGCGACCAGCTCGTCGACGCGACCCGACCGTGGTGACCAGGTGGGTGGCGCGGCCCGTCGAGGGTGTAGTCGGCGACGGCGAACGGGCGCGACCCGACCTGCAGCTCGCGCAGCTCGGCCAGGTCGTGCTCGCGGTAGTGCCGCTTGATCAGGACCGCGAGCATCGGCTCGCGGTCGGGCACGCCGGCTCGAGCCGCTCGGCGAGGAACTGCACGATCTGCTCGGGGATGCGCCGCCAGCGCGTCGATCCGCGCGGCGCGCTCGTCGGCCGTCCGGGCACGTCCGCCGAGGGCGGCGAGCTCGTCCGCGGACGCCACCGAGCACGCGTCGCCCGGTCGGCGTCGACCAGCGGCTGGTCGAACCAGCGGAACCGCACGCTGCGCGCGAGGTCGCCGATGACGGGGAAGCGCAGCTGGGTGGCCACGACCAGCCGGTCGAGCACGTCGCGCGGCGCCGGCGTCGAGCGGGGGCTCGGGCCACGGCTCGACGATCCAGCGCTGCAGCAGGGCGGTGGCCGAGCGCGACGTCGGGGGCCGAGCGCTGCTGGGCGAGGAAGATCGCGGAACACCGCCTCCTCGAGCTGCGGGCGTGCGGTCGAGGCTGTCGATGCCGTAGTGCCGCAGCACCTGCGACAGCTTGGCGCGGAACTGCTCGGGCAGCGCGCCGCGCTCGACGTCGAGGCTCTGCAGGTAGGTGTGGAAGTGCTCGCGCGGGCTGTGCACGCGGTGCTCGACGTGGTCCTCCTCGCCGGCCGGCCGGTTGCGGCTCAGCTCGGCGAAGTCGGCGAACACCTCGAGCACGCCGATCTCGTCGACCGATCTGGGCGACTGGCCCGGCGCCACGAGCTCGTCGCGCGCGGCGAGGTAGGTCGCGCAGCGGGCCGCCGTCGTCGCGCGGGTCGACGTCGTAGCCGAGCAGCATGGCGCACAGGTCGAGGCCCGGGCAGCGCTCGGCGACCTCCTGGGCGTCGGCACCACTCGGGTCGACGGCGGGCAGGTCGAGGTCGACGGCGTCGGTCGGAGCCTCGTCGGCCACCGCGTCGGCGTCGCCGATCGGCTCGAGCCGCACCAGCGGCGCGCCGGTCTCGACCTGGCTGCCGGTGGAGACGAGCAGCTCCTTGACGCGCGCGGCGAACGGCGCCGGCAGGACGGTCTCCATCTTCATCGACTCGAGGACGAGCACGGGGGCACCGGCCGCGACCTCCGTGCCGACCGGGGCAGGCGTCGCGACCACGAGGGCCGGAGCGGGTGAGCGGAGCACGCCACCCTCGTCGCGGCTGACGCGGTGCGTGACCCCGTCGACCTCGACGAGCTGGACCGGCCCGTGGGCGGCGGTGATGAGCCGGTGGGTGCGGCCGCCGATGGTCAGGCGGCTGGTGTACTCGTCGAGCCGGTCGAGCTCAGCGTCGACCGTCTGCTCGGTGGCGCCGTCGGCGACCGTCGACGCGGAACCGGTGCGGTCCGATCCGCCACACGGTGACCTTGTATGCCGTGCCGCGCAGCTTGAGGTCGATGGCCCGGCCGGTGCGGTGCTGCACCTGCGGGCGACCACCGCGCGCGGTCTCGAGCAGACGGGTGCGCTCGACCTGCTCCTCGTCCTCGTAGGCCTCGATGCCGGCCGCCACGAGGGCGATCCCGGAGTGCCGGTGGGAGACGAGCCGACCCTCGCCGCGGACCCGGTCGATCCAGCCGGTGTCGGCGCTGCCGTCGATGACCTCGGGCTGGTCGAGCAGGTCGAGGATGAAGCTCTTGTTGGTGGAGCCGCCCTCGATGACGACGGTGGTCTCGGACATCGCCCGCCGCAGGCGGGCCAGCGCCTCGTCGCGGTCGCTGCCGACGGCGATGATCTTGGCGATCATCGAGTCGAAGTCGGCCGGGATCGAGTCGCCCTCGCCCACGCCGGTGTCGACGCGGATGCCGGGGCCGGCCGGCAGCTGCAGCAGCGCGATCCGTCCCGGCGAGGGCGCGAAGTCGCGGTCGGGGTCCTCGGCGTTGAGCCGGGCCTCGACGGCGTGGCCCTCCTCGACCGGCCGCTCGCCCTCGAGCCGACCACCACCGGCGACGTGGATCTGGAGCTTGACGAGGTCGGTGTCGGTCGTGAACTCGGTGATCGGGTGCTCGACCTGCAGGCGGGTGTTGACCTCGAGGAAGGCGAAGAACTTGTCGCCCGGGTGGTAGAGGAACTCCACGGTGCCGGCACCGGCATACCCGACGGCGATGGCGAGCCGCTCGGCGCTGGCCTTGACCTCGGCGGCCTGCTCCGGGCCGAGGACGGGCGAGGCGGACTCCTCGATGACCTTCTGGTTGCGTCGCTGGATCGAGCAGTCGCGGACGCCGATGGCCCACGCGGTGCCCTGGCCGTCGGCGATGACCTGCACCTCGACGTGGCGGGCGCCGGTGACCAGGCGCTCGAGGAAGACGACGCCGGAGCCGAACGCGCGCTGCGCCTCGTCACGGGTCCGCTCGTAGGCGTCGGTGAGGTCGGCGTCGGAGGCGACCATGCGGATGCCGCGGCCACCACCACCGGCGGTGGCCTTGAGCATGAGCGGGTAGCCGATCCGGGCCGCCGCGGCCTTGGCGTCCTCGAGGGTGTCGACCCCGCCACCGCTCCAGGGCGCGACGGGCACGCCGACCTCCTCGGCGATGAGCTTGGAGCCGATCTTGTCGCCGAGCTTGCGCATCGCCTCAGGGCTCGGGCCGATGAAGGTGACGCCGATCCGGGCGCACAGCTCGGCGAAGTCCGGGTCCTCGGCGACGAAGCCCCAGCCGACCCAGGCGGCGTCGGCCCCGGTCTCGCGCAGGGCCTTCTCGAGCACCGCGTAGTCGAGATAGGGGCGGTTGGCCGCCGGGCCGAGGTTGTAGGCCAGGTCGGCCTCGCGCACGAACATCGCGCGCTGCTCGCCCTCGGTGTGCAGCGCGACCGTCTCGATGCGGTGCCCGTCAGCTCCCGCCTGCGCATTGAGGTCGCGCACGGCGTGGATGAGCCGCATCGCGGCCTCTCCACGGTTGACGATGGCGATGCGCGAGAACATCGAGTGGGCCTCCCAGCACGAACGGACGACGGCTTGCGGCGCAGACCGCACACCGCCGGGTCCCGAGCCTGCCACCGATGGACGGTGACTCGCGAGTAATGACCTCCTCGGCTCGCCGAGGCACCCCTGCTCGACCCGACCTAGGGTTGAGGACATGTCCCGCGCCGCCTCGATCCTCTGGCTCCGCCGCGACCTGCGCCGGGGCGACCTCCCTGCACTCGGTGCGGCCGCGTCTGCCGCCGACGGCGGCTCGGTGCTCGTGCTGTTCGTCCTCGACCCGGCACTGTGGGACGGGGCCGGTCCGGTCCGCCGGGCCTGGCTCGCCGCGACCCTCGAAGCAGCCCGCGAGGCGTACGACGGCCGGCTCTGCCTGCGGGTCGGCGACCCTGCACAGGTCGTCCCCGCCGTGGCCGAGGAGGTCGGTGCGAGGTCCGTGCACGTCTCCCGCGAGACCACTCCGGCCGGGGTGCGACGCGACCGCGCGGTCGCCGCCGCCCTCGCCGAGTCCGGTGTGGACTGGGTCGAGACCGGCACCCCGTATGCCGTCGGGCCGGGTTCGATCACCAACGGCAGCGGTGACTCCTACAAGGTCTTCACCCCGTTCAGCCGCGCCTGGCGCGACCACGGCTGGGCCGCACCGGCGACGGAGCCCACCGACCTCACGCTGGCCCGGGTCGCCTCGGACGAGGACGGATGGAAGACCGTGCGCGCCGCGGCGGCGGGATCCTCGGGGGACGACCTGCCCGACCTGCCGCCCGCCGGTGAGGAGGCCGCGCTCGCGCGGTGGCGCGAGTTCCTCGACGACGCGCTCACGACATACAAGGACGACCGCGACCGGGCCGACCGTCCGGGGACCTCTCGGCTCTCCCCCTACCTCAAGATCGGTGCGGTGCACCCGCGCACCCTGCTCGCGGAGCTGGGTGGTCGCCCAGGACAGGGCGCGCAGACGTTCGCGACCGAGCTCTGCTGGCGCGAGTTCTACGCCGACGTCCTGTGGCACAACCCGAAGTCGTCCTGGCACGACCTGCGCCCGGCGCTGTCGGGGATCACGTACGAGGACAACACCGACCTCGTCGAGGCGTGGAAGGAGGGCCGCACCGGCTACCCGGTCGTCGACGCGGCGATGCGCCAGCTGCTCACCGAGGGGTGGATGCACAACCGGATGCGGATGGTGACGGCGAGCTTCCTCACCAAGGACCTGCACGTGTGGTGGCCCGTGGGCGCGCGGCACTTCCTCGACCACCTGATCGACGGCGACATCGCGTCCAACAACCACGGCTGGCAGTGGGTCGCGGGCACCGGCACCGACGCGTCGCCGTACTTCCGCGTCTTCAACCCGATCACGCAGGGGCAGCGCTTCGACCCCCAGGGTGACTACGTCCGCCGCTACGTCCCCGAGCTCGCCCACCTCCCGGGCAAGGCCGTGCACGAGCCGTGGAAGCACGACGAGGGCTACGACCACGACTACCCGAAGCCGGTGGTCGACCACGCCGAGGAACGACGCGAGGCGCTGCGACGGTACGAGGCGGCTCGGGGCTCGCGAGGGCCGTCGTCGTGATCAACCCCGTGCACGAGGTGCGCTCCTTCGTCCGCGCTGCCCTCGTCACGCCGGTCCCTCGTGACCACACCGAGTCCGACGCCGCGTTCAGGCGCCGCCGCGTCGTCGCCGTCGTCACGCTGCTGGTCGGCACCGCGGTGCTCACCCTGGCCCTGCGCATCCCGCCGGGCGACCCTGCCTTCTACCTCGCGACCGTGGGTCTGGCCCTCGTCTGGACGGTCGGGGCGTTCGCCTCGGGTCCGCTGCACCTCGGCCGGGCCCGCACCCGATCCGGCGGCGACGCCCGGCCGATCGTGCAGTCCCTGGCGCTCGGAGGGCTGCTGCTCGCCATCTTCCTGCTCGGCGGGCTCGTCATCGCCCGCATCCCGCTCCTGCGGGACCCCGTGACCAACCTGCTCGACCACGCCCGCCTCGGCTCGCTGCCGGTCGTCGCCCTGATCACCGCGGTCAACGGCGTCTCCGAGGAGCTCTACTTCCGCGGCGCCCTCTACTCCGCCATCGGCCGACGGCACGCGGTGCTCGTCACGACCGTCGTCTACGCCCTGACGACCGTCGGGTCCGGCATCCCCCTGCTGGTCCTCGCGGCCGGCCTCCTCGGGCTGCTGACCGGTCTGCAGCGCCGGGTCACCGGCGGCATCCTCGGCCCGGTGATCACCCACCTCACGTGGTCGCTCGGGATGCTCTTCCTCCTGCCCACCGTCCTCTCCTCAGGAAGCTGAACCCATGCCTACGCGGTCCAACTCCTCCCACGCCCCCCGCCGCGTGCTGGTCACCGGTGCCACCGGCTACGTGGGTGGGGCGCTCGTGCCTGTCCTGCTCGACCGCGGCTGGACCGTCCGGGTGCTGACCCGCAGCCGACGAGGCCTCGAGGGCCGCGACTGGGCCGACCGGGTCGAGGTCGTCGAGGGCAACGCCACCTCCGCCCAGGACTGTCGTCGGGCCATGGAGGACGTCGACGTCGCCTACTACCTGCTGCACTCGATGGACGGCAAGGGCGACTTCATGCAGCGCGACCGGGAGATGGCGCACACCTTCTCCGACGCGGCAAAGGACCGCGGCGTGGAGCGCATCGTCTACCTCAGCGGCCTGCACCCGAAGGGCCGGTTGTCCGACCACCTCGCCTCGCGCGTCGAGGTCGGCGACGTCTTCCTCGAGGGCCCGGTGCCCACCACGGTGCTGCAGGCCGGCATCGTCCTGGGTGACGGCTCGGCGTCGTTCGACATGCTGCGCCACCTCACCGAGCGGCTGCCGGCCGTCGTCGCGCCCCGCTGGCTGCGCAACCGGATCCAGCCGGTCGCCGTCGACGACGTGATGCACTACCTGGCCGGCTCGGCGCTGATGGGCCCGGAGGTCAACCGCACCTTCGACATCGGTGGTCCCGAGGTCCTGACCTACGCCGAGATGATGCAGCGCTACGCCGAGATCGTCGGCCTGGGTCGCCGCTACATCACCACCGTCCCGGTCCTCACGCCCAAGCTCGCCGGCCTCTGGATCGACATCGTCACGCCGATCTCCCGCGGCATCGGGCGGCCCCTCATCGGCAGCCTGGTCCACGAGGCGGTCTGCGACGAGCAGGACATCCTCGACGTCACCGGCCCGCCGCCCGGCGGGCGCACCGGCTTCGAGGACGCGATCCGCGCGGCCAACCGCGGCATCGACCCCTTCCGCTGGCGCCGCACCCTCGCCCGTACGAGTGCGGTGGTCGGCGCCGCTGCGGTCACCGGTTCGCTGCTCACCGACCCCGGGTCGCGCTGGTACCGCACGCTCGACAAACCCTCGTGGGAGCCGCCGCCGGTGGCGTTCCCGGTGGTGTGGACCGGCCTCTACGCCGACGTCGCCCTGGTCAGCGCGGTCTCCTCCTCCTACCTCGCCGAGGCCGGCCGTGAGGACGAGGCCCGCCAGCTCGAGCAGGCGCTCGGGCTCAACATGGCGCTCAACACCGCCTGGACCGGCCTGTTCTTCCGCGCGAAGCGACCGTGGCTGGCCACCGCCGAGTGCGCGGTGCTCACCGTGTCGTCGGCCGACCTCGCCCGTCGTGCCGGTGCCGCCGGTCGTGGCAAGGCCGTGGCGATCGGGGCGTATGCCGCGTGGTGCGGGTTCGCGACCGTGCTGTCCGGGACGATCGCGCACCGCAACCGCAGGCGCCGAGGCTTCCTGCGCTGACGCGAGCTGGGACGTGGGGCTGGGAGGCGGCCGCGCGGCGGCATACGGTGGTTGCCTCGGGAGCAGGCACCTGCGAAACTATTACAGACCGTTCGGTCAGTAATTGACCGTGCCAACTCCCCCGTGCCATATGCCCGTGTCTTCAACTCGTGGAGGACCCATGACCGACACCGCCACCCATACCGCTGGCGCAGACCCGCTGCAGGCGGGCTTCGACACGACCATCGGGCACGGCGACCGGATCGAGCCGCGCGACTGGATGCCCGACGGCTACCGCAAGACGCTGATCCGCCAGGTCGCCCAGCACGCGCACTCCGAGATCATCGGCATGCAGCCCGAGGGCGCCTGGATCGGCCGCGCCCCGTCGTTGCGGCGCAAGGCGATCCTGCTGGCCAAGGTGCAGGACGAGGCCGGCCACGGGCTCTACCTCTACTCCGCCTGCGAGACCCTCGGGGTCAGCCGCGGCGAGCTCACCGAGAAGCTCATCTCGGGAGCGCAGAAGTACTCCTCGATCTTCAACTACCCGACCCTGTCCTACGCCGACGTGGGCACCATCGGCTGGCTCGTCGACGGCGCCGCCATCTGCAACCAGGTGCCGTTGTGCCGCACGTCGTTCGGGCCCTACGGCCGCGCGATGATCCGCATCTGCAAGGAGGAGTCCTTCCACCAGCGGCAGGGCTACGAGCTGCTCATGACGATGATGCAGGGCAGTGACGAGCAGCGGGCGATGGTGCAGGAGTCGGTCAACCGGTTCTGGTGGCCGGCGCTGATGATGTTCGGCCCGCCCGACGACGAGTCGCCCAACTCGGCGCAGTCGATGGCGTGGGGCATCAAGCGCAACAGCAACGACGACCTGCGACAGCGGTTCGTCGACATGTCGATGCCGCAGGCCGCAGGCGCTCGGCGTGACCTTCCCCGACCCCCAGCTGCGCTGGAACGCCGAGCGCGGTGCACCACGACTTCGGCCAGCCCGACTGGGACGAGTTCATGCAGGTCGTCAAGGGCAACGGCCCGTGCAACGCCCAGCGGATCGCCCACCGCCGCAACGCCCACGAGGACGGCGCCTGGGTGCGCGAGGCCGCGACGGCGTATGCCGCGAAGCAGGCTTCGGTCGCGTCCGCCGCCGGGGGTGCCGCATGAGCACGTCGGAGAACGCGGCCACCCCCACCGGTGGCGTCAAGGCGGAGTGGCCGTTGTACGAGGTGTTCGTCCGCGGCAAGCGTGGCCTCAACCACGTCCACGTCGGGTCGCTGCACGCGGCCGACGACGACATGGCGCTGCGCCACGCCCGCGACGTCTACACCCGTCGCAACGAGGGCGTGAGCATCTGGGTGGTGCAGTCCAAGGAGATCGCCGCGTCGAGCCCGGACGAGAAGGACCCGATGTTCGCGCCGAGCAACGACAAGGTCTACCGGCACCCGACGTTCTACGAGATCCCCGACAACGTCCCCCACATGTGAGGCCTGCGATGACCGACCACGTCGAGCCCGCCTCGCACCCCGCTGCTGACTCCCCCTCGCACCCCGCTCCTGACCCTGCCGACGCCCACGGGTCCGTCTACGACGGCCTGCTCGGCGGCGACCCGTCGCACTGGGCCTTCGGCACCGACTTCGAGGACCCGCTCGCCGGCGTCGACACGACCGTCCCCGACGGCGTCGACGCCCACGACCTCGGCATCTACTGCCTGATGCTCGCCGACGACGCGCTCATCGCCTCGCAGCGGCTCTCGCAGTGGACCAGCCGGGCACCGGACCTCGAGGAGGACATCGCGCTGGCCAACATCGCGCTCGACCTGCTCGGCCAGGCGCGCCTGCTTCTCGCGCGTGCCGCGGCCGCCGACCCCTCGCTCGTGCCGCCCCTCCCGGAAGGCTCCCCCGTGCCGCCCGAGGACGCGCTGGCGTTCTTCCGCGAGGCGGGGCAGTTCCGCAACGTGCGGCTCGTCGAGACCGACAACGGCGACTTCGCCGTGACCATCGTCAAGCTGCTCGTCTTCGCCACCGCCCGCCTGGCCCTGCTCGAGCGGCTCGCGCTCCAGCCGCGACCACGTGCTGGCCGCCGTGGCCGCCAAGGGCGTCAAGGAGCTCACCTACACCCGCGACTACGCCGGCCGGTGGTTCCTCGTCCTCGCCCAGGGCACGCAGGAGTCGCGTCGCCGGCTCGACGCCGCCCTCGCGCTGGTCTGGCCGTTCCAGGCCGAGCTGTTCGCGACGCACGACGTCGAGGCACGGGTGGCCGCCGCCGGTGTCGGCGTCGACCCGGCCAGCGCCGCCGACGACGTCGCCGTGGTGCTCGCGCAGGTGTTCGCCGTCAGTGGTGTCGACGCAGCCGACCCAGGGCGCGCTCGCCACGATCCAAGGCCGGCAGGGACGCGACGGCCTGCACACCGAGGCGCTCAGCCTGCTGCTCGCCGAGATGCAGGTCGTGGCGCGCGCCCACCCGATGGGCCAGTGGTGACCGTGACCATCTCGACCATCGACGCAGTTGCCCTGCGGGACAAGGCGATCGCGGTGGCGCGGACCGTCACCGACCCCGAGATGCCGATGCTGACCCTGGAGGACCTCGGCGTCCTACGCGAGGTCGAGGTCGACCAGGACGGCCACGTCGTCGTTGCGATCACCCCGACCTACTCCGGCTGCCCCGCCATGGCCACGATGCGTGACGACCTCGTGCGGTCCCTGCAGCGAGGCCGGTATGCCGGATGCCCGGGTCCGCGTCTCCCTCACCCCCGCGTGGTCGAGCGACTGGATCACCGATCGCGGCCGTCAGGCCCTGGTCGACCACGGCCTGTCCGCGCCCGGGCCGGGTCCCCGCACGCAGCGGCCCGATCGCCCTTGTCGCTCATGCCGACGCGTCGCGCGATCGCCTGTCCCCGTTGCGGATCCGCGCAGACTCGAGCTGACCTCGGAGTTCGGCCCCACCGCCTGCAAGGCGCTCTACCGCTGCACCAGCCTGCCTCGAGCCGTTCGAGCACGTCAAGGAGATCTGAGTTGACCTCGGCCGCCCCGTCGCTGCTCCTGACGAAGCCCCGACGCGCCTGCCCCCACGTTCCACGCCCTGACCGTGCACGGCAGTCGAGCAGCTGACCGACGACGCCGCCGCCGTGAGCTTCGACGTGCCGGAAGAGCTCACCGACGCCTACGACGTTCGCCGCGGGCCAGTCGCTCACGCTGCGCCGGTTCATCGACGGCGTCGAGCACCGTCGCACCTACTCGATCTGCGCCGCGGTCGGCGACCGCCCCCGCGATCGGCGTGCGCGAGATCCCCGACGGGCTGTTCTCCCGCTGGCTGGTCCACGACGTCCGCCCGGGTGACGACGTCGAGGTGCAGACCCCGCACGGCACCTTCCGCGCCGACCCCGCCGCGGGAGGCCGGCACCTGTGCATCGCGGCCGGCTCGGGCATCACGCCCGATGCTGTCGATCGCGAGCACCGTGCTGGCCAACCCGGAGCGCCGAGGTCACCCTGCTCTACGGCAACCGCACCACCGGGTCGGTGATGTTCGCCGAGGAGCTCGCCGACCTCAAGAACCGTTACGGGTCCCGCTTCCAGCTCGTGCACGTCCTGTCCCGCGAGCCGCGCGACGTCGAGCTGTTCTCCGGTCGCCTCGACGCCGACCGGCTGCGCCGGCTCTTCGAGGTGCTCGTCCCGGTCGACGACGTCGACGACGTCTGGCTCTGCGGCCCGTTCGCGATGATCGACGTCGGCCCGCGAGGTCCTCACCGAGCTCGGCGTCCCGGCCGAGCACGGTCCACTTCGAGCTGTTCTACGTCGACGAGCCCCCGCCCGAGCTGCACCGCGCCGACGCCGTCATCGAGGGTGAGACGAGCGACGTCACCGTCATCCTCGACGGCCTCACCTCGACCACGCCGATGCCTCGCGGCCAGTCGATCCTCGACTGCGCTCAGGCAACCCGCACCGACGTGCCGTTCGCCTGCAAGGGTGGCGTCTGCGGCACCTGTCGGGCGCTGGTCCGCGAGGGCGAGGTCGACATGCGCCGCAACTACGCCCTCGAGCAGGCCGAGGTCGAGGAGGGCTTCGTCCTCACCTGCCAGACCCACCCGGTCAGCGACAGCGTCACCGTCGACTTCGACGCCTGACCGCGCGGCATACGTCCTCGACGGAGCCCGGACCCCGATCGGCCGGTATGCCGGTGGGCTGGCCAGCGGTGCGCCCCGACGACCTCGCGGCGCTCGTCGTCGGTGAGGCGGTCGAGCGCGCCGGTGTCGACCCCGAGCTCGTCGACGAGGTCGTCCTCGGTGCCGCGAACCAGGCCGGCGAGGACAACCGCAACGTCGCCCGGATGGCGACGCTGCTCGCCGGGCTGCCGCAGTCGGTGCCCGGGTTCACCGTCAACCGGCTGTGCGCCTCGGGCCTGACCGCGGTCGCCACCGCACGCCAGATGGTCGCGTCCGGCGACGCCGACCTCGTCGTGGCCGGTGGGGTCGAGTCGATGACACGCGCGCCGTGGGTGATGGAGAAGCCGGCCAAGGCGTTCGCCAGGCCCGGGGCCACGCTTCGACACCTCGATCGGGTGGCGGTTCACCAACCCCCGCTTCGACGCCGACACGACGCTGTCGATGCCGCAGACCGCCGAACGGGTGGCCGAGCGCTGGGGACTCACCCGCGAGGAGCTCGACGACTTCGCGCTGCGGTCGCACCAGCGCGCCGTCGCCGCGATCGAGGCGGGGCGGTTCGCCGACGAGATCGTGGCCGTGCCGGTGGGCGATGGCGAGTTCGCCGTCGACGAGGGGCCGCGTGCCGACACCTCGCTCGAGCGGCTCGCGAAGCTGCGCCCGGTCAACCACCCCGGCGGGCTCGTGACCGCAGGCAACTCCAGCTCCCTCAACGACGGGGCCGCCGCGGTCGTCGTCGCCAGCGAGGCGTTCGTCGCGCGCCACGGCCTGCAGCCCCGCGCCCGGCTCGTCGCCGTCGGCCAGTGCCGGGGTCGCGCCCGAGGTGATGGGCATCGGGCCGGTCCCGGCGACCCACAAGGCGCTCGACCGCGCAGGTTGGTCGGTCGGCGACCTCGACGCCGTCGAGCTCAACGAGGCGTTCGCCTCACAGTCGTTGGCCGTGCATCCGCGACCTCGGCCTGGACGAGGAGATCGTCAACGCGGACGGCGGCGCCATCGCCCTGGGCCACCCGCTGGGGGCCTCCGGGACGAGGATCCTGCTGACGCTCGTCGGCCGGCTGGAGCGGGCACAGGCCCGTCGCGGTCTCGCCACCCTCTGCGTCGGCGTCGGCCAGGGTGCCGCCCTCCTGGTGGAGCGGGTCTGAGATGGGCGAGCAGCAGCAGCCGGTCACCACGCCCGCCCTCCCCGCGACGGTCGGCGTCTACGGCGGCGGGCGCATGGGCGCAGGCATCGCCCACGCGTTCCTGGTGTCGGGATCACGGGTCGTCGTCGTGGAAGGCGACGACCGGCTCGCCGAGGCGGCCCGCGGACGTGTCGTCACCAGCGTCGGGAAGGCGGCCGAGCGGGGCCTGCTCCCGGCGACCGTCGACGAGGTGCTGACCGGCCTCACCGTCACCACGACCCCGGACGACCTCACCGGTTGTGGCCTCGTCGTCGAAGCGGTCCCGGAGGACACCGAGCTCAAGCTCGCGGTGCTGCGCCGGGCGGAGCAGGCGGCTCCGGACGCGGTGCTCGCCACCAACACCAGCTCGCTGTCGGTCAGTGCCCTCGCTGCCGGACTCACGACGCCCGAGCGCTTCATCGGCCTGCACTTCTTCAACCCTGTCCCGGCCAGCGACCTCGTCGAGGTCGTCGTCGGGGAGCAGACCGCCCCGGCCCTGGTCGAGGAGGCCAGCGGGTGGGTCGCCGCCCTGGGCAAGACCGGCATCACCGTGCAGGACTCCCCCGGGTTCGCCAGCAGCCGCCTCGGTGTCGCCATTGCGCTCGAGGCGATGCGGATGGTGCAGGAGGGGGTGGCCTCCGCTGCAGACATCGACACGGCGATGACGCTCGGCTACCGGCACCCCGTCGGCCCGCTGCGGACGACCGACATCGTCGGGCTCGACGTGCGGCTCGCGATCGCCGAGCACCTGACGCGTGAGCTGGGCCCGAGGTTCGAGCCGCCGCAGGTGCTGCGCGACAAGGTCGCGGCGGGTGAGCTCGGTCGCAAGACCGGGCGCGGCTTCTACGACTGGTGACTCCGCCGAGGGGTGGCTAGGTGCTGCTTCCGCCCCCGCGGAAGCAGCCATTCGCCACCCTTCGCCAGCGCGGGCGGGGTAGTGCGCGGTCTACGCGGTGGGCGGCCTGAGGACCAGGCCGTCGAAGGCGATCGTCGTGATGGCATCGGACAGCTGCTCGGCGTCGACCGCTCCCCCGGGACGGTGCCACTCGACCAGTGAGTTGACCATGCCGAAGAGCAGCCGGCTCACGAGTGCCGGCGGGACGTCCGAGCGCAGCGAGCCCTCCTCGACGGCCTCACGCACCAGCGCGGCGAACCTCGCGTCCAGGTCACGTCGCCGTCGCAGCGCGGCCACCTCCACCTCGCTGTTGCCCCGCACGCGCAGCAGCAGCGTCACCGCCGGCTGGTGGTCCACGAGGACCGCGACACTGAGCCGCACAGCCCGACGGAGCCGGTCGTATGCCGTGGCGCCGGCGACCTCGCGGCTCGCCTCGTCGAGCACCTCGGTCAGCCCGTCGAGGGCCTCGTCGAGGGCCTGCGACAGCAGGTGCGTCTTGCTCGGCACGTGGTGGTAGATCGCGGACTTGCTGAACCCGAGCTCACGGGCGAGGTCACCCATGCTCGTGCCGTCGTAGCCCTGCTCGTTGAACAGCTCGATGGCCCGGCGCAGCACGGTCTCCTGGTCGTACCCGGGCCGCCCCCGGCGAGGCACACCAGCCGCTGCGTCAGTCACGCGGCCACACTCTCACAGGCGGTTCGCGAGCCGGTGCCGCGACCTGTTCGCCGATGCACCAGACTCGAGCCATGACGGTCTTCTCGGCTTCCAAGCGCTCCACGGCCGTGGTGCCGTTCACTCGTGAGGCCGTGTGGTCCGTCCTCAGCGACGCCGGCCTCGTCGCGAAGCTGACGCCGATGGTGCGGTCCATCGAGGACCACGGCGGCACGTGGCTGTGGAAGCTCGCCCCCATCGAGGTGCTCGGCAAGAGCATCGGCCTGTCCTTCACCGAGCGGATGGACCTGCAGCCCGAGGAGCGGATCGAGTTCACCCACACCCCAGCGGGCGACGAGCGCGCCGGGGTCGAGGGCACGTACACCTTGTCCGACGAAGGCAGCGGCACCCACCTCGCGATCGACCTCGGCGTCCACGTCGACCTGCCGTTCCCGAAGATCGCCAAGCCTGCGGTGCAGACGACCATGCAGGGCGTCATCGCGGCGATGGGCGCCGGCTTCGCCCACAACCTCGACCGCCACCTGAAGTCGCGACGCTGACCGCGACCGACCGCGACCCTCAGCCCTGTGGCGGCGGACCGAGGAGCAGCCCGCGCCACCCACCCAGCCGTTGGTGCACCGGTCGGCCGTCACTGCGAGAGACCTGACCACCGGCCCACGCGGCGTCGGAGTGCAGCGGTCCCATGACGTCGCGGCCCGCGTCGGGCACCCCGGCACCGGGCACGTGCAGCGCCCGCTCGAGGGCTTGCCCCACCGAGACCAGCCGGTGTCCGGACGGCAGCAGGTCCCGCCGGAAGTCGTCCTCCCGGCAGACCATGTCGTGGTGCAGGCTCTCGACCAGAGTCTGCACCGTCGACGGCGGCGCAGCGGTCAGGACCGGCGCCAGCCGTGCGACCACCGCGGTCGGCAGCAACGGCACGCTGACCTGCACCCGGGTGAGGCCGGCGAGCTTCGCGTAGCGGCGCAGCAACGCGGCATACGCCAGGGGCTCCCCGCTGCCCACGTCGTAGGCCCGGCTGGACGCCGGGGCATCCAGGGCACCGACCAGGGCCGCCACGACGTCGGTGACGGCGATCGGCTCGACGCGGCTGGTGCGCATCCACGTGGGGAGCACCTGCACCGGTAGCCGTTCGCTGATCTGGCGCATCACCTCGAACGACGTGGAGCCGCTGCCGACGACCATCGCGGCGCGCAGGGCGAGGGTCGGCACCCCCGAGTCGGTGAGGACGTCCTCGACCTCGAGGCGCGAGCGCAGGTGCGGCGAGAGGTCGTCGTCGGGCAGGTCGGGCACGAGGCCGCCGAGGTAGACGATCCGTCCGATCCCGGCGCGGACGGCGGCGTGGGCGGCGTTGTAGGCGCCCTCGCGGTCGGTGGTGGCGAAGTCGTCGCCCCCGAGGCCGTGGATCAGGTAGTAGAGGGCTTGCGCGTCGGCGAACGCAGCCCGCGCGGAGGCCCGGTCGAGGACGTCCATCTCCACGATGCGGACCTGCCCCGCCCACCAGAATCGCTGCGCCGACGCGGCGCGGGTGAACGTCGCGGTGACGTCGTGCCCGGCCGCCAGCAGCGCCGGCACGAGGCGGCTGCCGATGTATCCGCCCGCTCCGGTGACGACGACGCGCACGGACACCTCCAGACCGGTCGGCACCGACGGCGCCGCACTCCTGCGAACCTACCGCCGCGGACGGCTGGTCGGCCTCTCGGGGTGAGGAGGAGGGTGAGGAGGAGGGTCAGGAGGTGCGGATGCCTCCGAGGACGATGCTGACGACCCGCTGCTGCTGCGCGGGCTCGAGCTCGCCCATCATGGTGCAGCCGCCCACGAGGCGGAGCAGGTCGGAGGGCTCGACGTCCTTGCGGGCAACGCCGGCCCGTTGGGCGTTGGAGAGCACGGCCGTCGCCGCGTCGTTGACCGCCTGGCGCGAGTGGGTGAGCAGGTCGGAGTCACGGCCGACGGCGTCGACCAGCTCCTGGAACAGCGCCCGCTTGGTCGCGGCGTAGTCGAGCAGCACCCAGACCCACTGCTCGAGGGCGGCCCACGGCTCCTGCGTCTCGACGAGTCGCTCGGTCTGCTGACCCAGGGCGTCGACGTCCTCGCGGTAGACCGCTTCGAGCAGGGACAGCCGGGTGGGAAAGCGGCGGTAGAGCGTGCCGATGCCCACTCCCGCGCGGCGGGCGATCTCCTCGAGCGAGGACTCGGTGCCGGACTCGCGCAGCACCTCACGGGCGGCGAGGACCAGCCGATCGTGGTTGCGCTGCGCGTCGGCGCGCATCGGCCGCTCGGCGTTGACCTGACCGGCGGCGGGCGTCGGGACCACCTGGAATACCTCCATCACAGGATGACACTTGCAAAGCGGAGGCTACCTCCGTATCGTCATATGCGGAGGGTCCTTCCACTTATCCACCTACTGTACTCGAAGGAGCAAGGCCTCGTGTCTGCCCAGACCATCGCCACTCCGGCGGCCACCCCCGCGTCGTCCGCCCTGCGCGGGCCACGCCTGCGCGTCTCCCCCGCCGTCGTCCTCGGCGTCATCCTCACCGCCCAGCTCATGGTCGTGCTCGACGCGACCATCGTGAACGTCGCCCTGCCCCGGATGCAGACGGCACTGCACTTCACCCCGACCGGCCTGTCGTGGGTGCTGTCCGCCTACACGCTCGCCTTCGGTGGTCTCCTGCTGTTCGGCGCCCGCGCGGGCGACCTGTTCGGTCGGCGTCGGGTCTTCCTCACCGGTATGGCGCTGTTCGCGGCAGCCTCGTTCGCCGGCGGGTTCGCCACGACCTCGACCTGGCTGGTCGCCTCCCGCGCGGCCCAGGGCGTCGGCGCCGCCCTCGCCGCGCCCGCCGTCCTCGCCCTGCTCATGTCGACCTTCCCCGACGCCCGCGAGCGCACCCGCGCCCTGGGCCTGTTCACCGGCGTCTCCATCGGTGGGGCCGCGATCGGCCTCATCGCGGGCGGCCTGCTCACGCAGTGGTTCTCGTGGCGCTGGGTGATGTTCGTCAACGTCCCGATCGGCCTCGCGGTCATCGCCGCCGCGCTTCTCGTCGTGCCGGAGACCCTGCGGTCGACCGGGCGGATCGACGTCGCGGGCGCCCTGAGCTCGACCCTGGGCATGACCGCCCTGGTCTACGGGTTCGTCCGCGCTGCGGAGGCCGGCTGGAGCGATGCCCAGACGATCGCGTCGTTCGTCTCCGCCGTGGTGCTGCTCGCGCTGTTCGTCGTCGTCGAGCGACGGGCCCAGCACCCGATCGTGCCGCTGGAGCTGTTCTCCAACCCCACGAGGGCGGGCTCCTACGTCGGTCGGCTGCTGCTCGTGGCCGGGATCATGGGGACGTTCTTCTTCACCACGCTGTTCCTGCAGGACGTGCTCCACTACAGCCCGCTGCAGACCGGCCTGGGTTTCCTGCCCCTGACCGCGGCGCTGTTCCTCGCCTCGCAGCTGAGCGCCCGCCGGTTCGTCGAGCAGTTCGGTCCGCGTCGCGTCATGGTCGTGGGGACGCTCCTGTCGACCACCGCTCTGGCCCTGCTCAGCCGGATGTCCGAGACGAGCAGCTACTGGGCGATCCTCGTCCCGCTGGTCCTGCTCGGGCTCGGCAACGGCACGGCGTTCGTGCCGCTGACCGGCGCCTCCCTGCACGAGGTCGAGCCGCAGCACGCGGGTGCCGCCTCCGGGCTGGTCAACGTCACCCAGCAGGTCGGCGGGTCACTGGGCCTGGCCCTGCTCGTCACCGTGTTCGGCAGTGCCACCCGGCACGCCGCCAGCCAGCCGTCGCACGGCCGTTCTGTCGTGGAGCAGTCCCAGCACGTCTTCGTCGCCGGGGCGTCGACCGCCCTGACCGTTGCTGCCGGGCTGCTGCTGCTCACCGTCCTCGTCGTGTCACAGCTGCACCGCCCCCCGCGGGCTGCCCAGCCCGTCACGGCGCCCGCCGCGTAGGGCCTGCGTCCCTCATGGCGAAGGGCCCCCGACCTGCTGGTCGGGGGCCCTTCGTGGCACTGGTGGCAGGTGAAGGATTCGAACCTTCGAAGCTTTCGCGATGGATTTACAGTCCACTCCCATTGGCCGCTCGGGCAACCTGCCGTGGTGCGCGTGGAAGAATAGCAAGGACAACCGCGATTGCTGAAACCGGCGTCCGTTGCACTCCGCGACGCCCAGGAAGGACACGCCACCATGGCCGACAGCTCGTTCGACATCGTCAGCAAGATCGACCACCAGGAGGTCGCCAACGCGCTCAACAGCGCCGCCCGCGAGGTGGCCACGCGCTACGACTTCAAGAACGTCGGCGCCTCCATCGAGGCCAGCGGCGAGGACAAGGTGGTCATCAAGGCCAACACCGAGGAGCGCGCCAACGCCGTCCTCGACGTCTTCCAGACCTGGCTGGTCAAGCGCAAGGTCTCCCTCAAGCACCTCGACGTGCCCGAGCGTGGCCCGCAGCTCTCCGGCAAGGAGTACCGCCTCGAGCTCGGCCTCCAGGAGGGCATCTCCCAGGAGAACGCCAAGAAGATCGGCAAGATCATCCGCGACGAGGGCCCCAAGACGGTCAAGAGCCAGATCCAGGGCGACGAGCTGCGCGTGACGAGCAAGTCCCGCGACGACCTCCAGGCCATCCAGGCCCTCCTCAAGGGCAAGGACGACCTGGACTTCGCGATCCAGTTCACCAACTACCGCTGACCCACCGCACCACAGACGTATGCCGCCGTGCCCGAGTCGGGCACGGCGGCACACGTCTGTCTGGGGGCACCACGAAGGTGCTTGACCTGCACGGAGGTTCGGTCAGGCCTCCAGGGCCATGGTCGGGCCGCCCAGGTCGGGGAACCGCAGCACCGAGCCGTCGGAGTCGGTCTCCGGGGAGTCGTCGTTCCACCCGTCGAGGGCGATCGCGAGGCCGAGCGCCAGACCGGCCATCTCGTGGTCGCCGATGCCGACCCGGCTGGCGACCTCACGGGCGTTGGACGGACGGGCCGCCGGATCCTTGGAGAGGCAGTCGTTGACGAGGTCGGCCAGGTCCTTGGGGACGTCGCCGGGCAGCGGCGGGGGCGGCTCGTTGACGTGGCTGAGCGCCGTCGCGACCGGTGTGCCGCGGTCGAACGGCCGCTGGCCCGTGAGCATCTCGTGCGCCACGACGCCGAGGGCGTAGAGGTCGCTGGCCCCGGTGGCCGCCTCACCCATGGCCTGCTCGGGGCTGATGTAGTGCGGGGTACCGAGCATCTCGCCGGCGCGGGTGTGACCCGCGGCGTCGAGCGCGCGGGCGATGCCGAAGTCGGTGAGCTTCACGAGCCCGTCGGGGCGGACGAGGATGTTGGCGGGCTTGATGTCGCGGTGGACGACGCGGGCCTCGTGGGCCACCCCGAGCGCGAGCGCGGCCTGACCGAGCAGGGACCGCACCTCCGGGGCCGGCAGCGCCCCGCGACGACGCAGCAGCAGGGACAGCGGCTCGCCCTTGACGAGCTCCATGACGAGGAAGGCCAGGCCGTCGTCCTCGCCGTAGTCGAAGAGCGTGGCGATGTTGGTGTGCAGCAGGGCCGCGGAGTGGACCGCCTCGTCACGGAAACGCGCGGCGAACAGCTCTTCGTTGCCCGTGTCCGGGCGCATGACCTTGACGGCCACGGAGCGCTGGAGCACCTGGTCGGTGCCGGCCCAGACGTCGGCCATGCCACCGGAGGCGATGCGTGCCCCCAGGACGTAGCGGCCACCGAGGACGAACCCCTCGGACAACCGGTTCACGCTGCGCGCTCCACGAGGAGACCTCCATCGACCGAGGTGTACGTCGATTGACATCTCAAGAACCTCGCAACGTCCATGCTAGGCCCGGACGGGACAAACCGCGCGCCGGTGCCACCGGCCACCATCGGCCTGACCTGCGACGACGCCAGATCCACCCTCGCGCGGGGTCTTCGAGCATCCAACCCGGTCAGGGCGGGGTCGGACGCTCGAAGAAGCCCGTCAGCCGAAGATCGTGCGCGAGTGCAGGGCCTCCCCCAGCTCGGACTCGGCGTCGACGATCGCGCGCCGCACCGCAGGGGTGAGGTCCGCACGAGACAGGGCGGCGGCGCTCAGCTCGGCCGTCGCGTGCTCGACCACCCTGGAGGGGAAGGCGAGCTGCGCGACCCGGGCGAGCGCATCGTCGCCCACCCACGCCGTCATGGCCGGCACGTCGCTGAAGTAGCGGGCGGCATACGGCCGCAGCACCTCGACGCCACCGGAGGACCAGAAGCCCTGCGCCAGCGCGTTGAGCTCGTAGTTGGACCGCTCCCGGTTCGTCGTGATCTCGCCCCACGCCCAGGCCTTGGCGTCCGCGTCCGGCATGGCCGCACCGGCCATGAGGGCGCTGAGCCGGCCCTGCAGGGTGTCGTCGTGCTCGCGGGTCGCCTCGATGAGCTCGCGTCCGGCGAGCCCGTGCGCCGCGAGGTTGCGGACGACGATCCACCCGAAGTCGGAGTCGCCCTCGAGGCCCTCGGGGCGACGCTGCCCCGCGGCCCAGGCGCGCAGGAGCTCTTCGTTCGCCGACGTCCGGGCCACTGCGCGAGCCGCGACGAGGGCACGGGTCGAGCCGGGCGCCGCGGTCTCGAGCACCTTGGCGGCCGCACGGGCCACCACCTGCTCGGCCTCGTGCTGCTCGTCCTCGGGCAGAAAGGTGGGGATGATGCGGGCCAGCACGTTGCCCGCGACCCGGTTGAGGATCGAGGCGTTGTCCTCGTGCGGCCACGCCTCGCCGACGGTGCGGACCAGAACGCGGGGGTCCACCGTGCCGAGGCAGACCCCGTCCACGAGCGACACCCACACGACGGCCCGGGCCTGCGGGTCCGGCACCAGCGCGAGCTGCTCGGGCACCGCCTCGATCGACGCGGGGTCCAGGGTCACCGTCGCCCAGGTGAGGTCGCCGGCGTTGGGCACGACGAGGTCGGCGGCAGGTGGCGACGCGAGCTCGGGCACGACGGTCGAGTCCCCGGTCGTCGTCACCGGCACCCGGAAGGTCTCGGCACCGCCGCTGAACCCCGCGACGTCGAACGTGTGCGGGCGGTCGGCGGGGAAGGCCTCCGGAACGGTGCGGTGCACGGAGCCGCTGGCGCGGTCGAGCGAGATCACGTCGACCCCAGCGGTCAGCAGCCAGGCCTGCGTCCACTGCCCGAGGTCCTTGCCGCTGGCCCGCTCCATGAACCCCATGAAGTCGGCCAGCGTCCCGTTGCCGAACGAGTGCTCGCGCAGGTAGGCCGAGACGCCTGCGATGAAGGCGTCGTCACCGATGTGGGCGATGAGCTGGCGCAGCGTCGCCGCGCCCTTCGCGTAGGAGATGCCGTCGAAGTCCTGCAGCGCCGACTGCGCGTCGAGCGCGGCCGAGCCGGCGACGGGGTGGGTCGAGGGGGTGCGCTCCGCTGCATACCCCCACGCCTTGCGGGCCATGGTGGAGTCCACCCACGCCTCGGTGCCGAACTCCGTCGCGGCGCCGACCGTGCGGTGCGACATGTACTCGGCGAACGACTCGTTGAGCCACAGGTCGTCCCACCACTGCATCGTCACGAGGTCGCCGAACCACATGTGCGCCATCTCGTGGGCGATCGTGTTGGAGCGGGTGAGGATCTCGTCGCGGGCGGCGGCGCCACGGAAGACGTAGACGTCGCGGAAGGTCACGCAACCGGGGTTCTCCATCGCGCCGGCGTTGAACTCCGGCACGAAGACCTGGTGGTACTCCCCGAACGGGTACCTGATGCCGAACAGCTGGTGGTAGTAGTCGAAGCTCGCCTTGGTGACCTCGAGCATCTGCGGCGCCCCGCGTTCGAGGGCCTCCTCGAGCGAGGCGCGGGCATGGATGCCCAGCGGTATGCCGTCGTGCTCGTCGCGCACGGAGGCGTAGGGACCCGCGCAGACCGTGACGAAGTAGGTGGCCAGCGGCTTGGTCTCGGCCAGCTCCCAGCGACCCGGGGCGGTCCTGGTGGCCGCGCCGTTGCCCAGGACGGTCCACGGCTGCGGGGCGGTGACGGTCACGGCATACGGGGCCTTGAGGTCGGGCTGGTCGAAGCAGGCGAAGACGCGCGGTCCGGCGTCGAGGAACAGGTGGCCGTAGACGTAGTGCTCTCCGTCGGCGGGGTCGACCGCCCGGTGCAGGCCCTGGCCGTCGCGGCTGAACGCCATCAACGCCTCCACCTCGAGGACGTTGTCGGCCGCGAGGCCGCTCAGCGCGACGCGTCCGTCGACCAGTGTCGCAACGTCCACCGGCTCGCCGTTGAGGACCATCGAGCGCAGCTGGACAGGCTTGACGTCGACGAACGTCGCGGCGCCGGGATCGGTGCAGGAGAAAAGGATCCTCGTCCTGGACCCAAAGTGCTGGTCTCCCTGGTCGAGGTCGAGCTCGACCTCCATCCGCGTCACCTCCAGCAGGGCTGAACGTTCGCGGGCTTCGGACCGGGAGAGGGACGGCATGGGCCCGATTCAACCAGTCACCGGCCGCGGACAGACCGAAGCCCCCGACCACAGGTGGTCGGGGGCTTCGGCGAAATCACCGGTTGCGGTGGTCTCAGATGACGCGGACCTTCTCGGCCTGCGGGCCCTTGGGGCCCTGCGTGATGTCGAACTCCACGCGCTGTGCCTCGTCGAGCGAGCGGTAGCCGCTGGACTCGATCGCGCTGTAGTGCACGAAGACGTCGGGGCCGCCGCCGTCCTGCTCCACGAAGCCGAAGCCCTTTTCAGCGTTGAACCACTTGACAGTTCCCTGTGCCATGGGATTTCTCGTTCCTGTTGGCCGAGGTGGGTCGCGGACGCGATCCACCAGCTGCGCACACCACCACGACACGGAAAAAACCGCTGAAGAAAAAAGGCCCGCACATTGGCGGGCCCACTCAGACGAGGAACTGCAACTGCAACTGCGGACAACCATAGCGTGTCCGAGCCCGTTTGCCGACATCGCTCCCCCACGGCCTGTCGGACGCACCAGCGGGTGCGTCCGACGGATCGCGTCGGGGTCGCGACAGGGTCACGTCAGTGCTGGCGGAACCCGGAGGCCTGCTGCTCGAGGCGGGCGATGCGCTCGGTCATCGGGGGGTGGGTGGAGAAGAACCGCGACACGTCCTGGGGCCGGAACGGGTTGGCGATCATCATGTGGCTGGAGTTCTGGAGAGCCGGCGTGGGCTGCAGCGGAGCGCGGGCCACACCGGTCTCGAGCTTGCGCAGGGCCGAGGCGAGGGCGAGCGGGTCACCGGTGAGGCGGGCGCCGTCCTCGTCCGCGTCGTACTCGCGGGTGCGGCTGATCGCCATCTGGATGATCATCGCGGCGAACGGTGCCAGCAGCGCCATCGCCAACAGGGCGAACGGGTTGGGCCGGTCCTCGTCGCTGCCGCCACCACCGAACATGCTGGTGAACATGAGCATCTGGGCGATCGAGGTGATGACGCCCGCCACCGCCGCCGCGACCGAGCCGGTGAGGATGTCGCGGTTGTAGACGTGCATCAGCTCGTGGCCGAGGACGCCACGGAGCTCACGCTCGTCGAGCAGGCCGAGGATGCCCTCGGTGCAGCACACGGCGGCGTGGTCGGGGTTCCGCCCGGTCGCGAAGGCGTTGGGCGCCGGGGTCGGGCTGATGAACAGACGCGGCATCGGCTTGCCCGCGGCGGTCGAGAGCTCGCGGACGATCCGGTACATCACGGGCGCCTGGGCCTCGCTGACGGGGTAGGCGTGCATGGCCCTGATCGCCAGCTTGTCGGAGTTCCAGTAGCCGTAGAACGTCATGCCGACGCCGAAGAGCGCGAAGAGCCAGAGGTACTGGCCTCCGCCGATGACCGAACCCAGGGCCAGGAGCACGGCAAAGATGCCACCGAACAGGGCGGCGGTCTTGAGGCCGTTGAAGTGGTTGTGCATGTCTGCCACAACGCTGCGTTTCGCGCGGGCGTTCCCCCGTCAGCCGAGCAGGCCGAGCACGAGCTGCGGCAGGACGCTGGCGGCCACCAGGACGCCACCGGACAGCAGGAGGGCGACCAGCGCCGGTCGTGGGACGGGCCCGCCGAGCAGCTCCTCGGCCCGCCCGTCGCCCGCACCGCCGGCCGTGAGGACGGCGTCCGCCCCGGGCTCCGGGTCGCGCAGCAGGACGGTGAACCAGCGCAGGTAGACGGCGATGCCGAGGACCGCGTTGGCCACGGCGACCAGGGCGAGGACCCACTGCCCGTCACCCACCACGGGTCGCAGCGCGAGCACCTTGGCCACGAGCCCGAGGACTCCTGGCGGCAGCCCCGCGAGGGAGAGCAGGGCCAGGCCCAGCGCGCCGCCCAGGACCGGGCGCTGCCGCAGCAGCCCCGTGTATGCCGCGAGCGTCCGACCTCGCCCCGCCCCACCTGCACCCGCCCCACCTGCACCGGCCCCACCTGCACCCGTCCCACCTGCACCCGTCCGGGCGACCAGGTGCACGACGACGAAGGCGACGAGGGTGGCGACGACGTAGGCGAGCAGGTAACCGGACGAGGCCTGGCCGGCTTGCGTCGTGGCGACGGACAAGGGCAGCACCACCCAGCCGGCCTGCGCGACCGTCGACCAGGCAAGGAGCCTGACCGGGTCGTCCTGCACGAGGGCGACGAGGTTGCCGACCGTCATCGACACGGCGGCCAGGATGCCGACGACGACGAGGACCGGCGTCGCTGCGTGGGCGCCGCCCGCTCCTGCAGCCGCGAGCGGGCTGAGGACGACGAGCAGGGCAGCCAGGGCGGCGACCTTGGAGGTGGCCGCGAGGAACGTGGCGACGGGTTCGGTGCCGCCGGAGTAGGCCTGCGGCGTCCACACGTGGAACGGCACGAGCGACAGCTTGAAGCCGACCCCGGCCACCAGCAGGAGCAGGCCGAGGACCAGGACGGCACGACGCTCGGGATCGGCCAGTGCCGCTGCGGCGGCCGCGCCGGAGAAGACCGGTTGGGCGGTCGACAGCAACCAGAGGGCTGCGCCCATGACGACCAGGGCGAAGGACACCAGCGAGGTCGTCAGCAGGGCCAGCGCGCCACGACCGGCGTCCGGGGTGGCTCGCAGCGCGACGAGCGCGATCGCCGGCAGGGTGGCCAGCTCGAGGCTGACCAGCCACGAGCCGAGGTCGTGGGCGGCAGCCACGCCGGCCGCACCTGCGGTGGCCGCGAGGACCAGCGACACGAGGACCGCGGGGCCACCTCGCAGCGGCGCGGTGTCGCCGCCCTGCGCACCCGCGGTGGAGGGCCGCTCATCAGAGGTCCGGTCAGGCCAGGCGAGGAGCAGGACGACGAGGGCGGCCAGCAGCGCGCCGACCTGCAGGGCCCCGGCGACCGGCCCGGCTTCGTACAGACAGGCGCCGTCGGGGGCGGGCAGGCACAGCGAGCGCCGTGGCGTCGCAGCCGATCCCAGGGCCGTGGGCAGTGCGAGCGCTGCGCCGAGAAGCAGGGCGACCACCCCCAGCAGGGCGTGCAGCCGGGCCAGGCGCGGGGCAACGGCGTCGACGACGAGCACCACGACGGCACCTGCCGCCGGTGCCAGCACGGGACCGAGCACGAGCCAGTCGAAGGTGGCGACGGTCTTCACGGCGCTGCTCCGACCAGCGTGCTGACCGTGTCACGCGTCAGCGCCAGCAGCGGCCCGGGGAGCACCCCGAGCAGGAGGGTCGCGAGGACGAGGACCACGACGACGTCCCACTCGCTGCCGCGGCTGTCCTCGATCCGCGGGGAGGTGCGCTCACCGGCCCACACGGTGCGGGCCACCCGCAGGGCGTAGGCGGCAGCGAGCACGGTGCCGAGGGCGGCGACCACGGCGACCCCGTGGAACAGGAGCCACCGGCCGGTCACCGGCCGGTGTCCACGCGGCATACACGGACAGGAACTCGCCCCAGAACCCGGCGAGGCCGGGCAGTCCGAGGGAGGCGGCGAGGCCGGTGATCAACGCGAAGCCGAGCCGTGGCGCGACCTCACGCAGGGCGGCACGGGCGGTGTCGAGGTCGGCGCTGCCCCAGCGTTCCTTGAGGCCGCCGACGACGACGAAGAGCAGGGCGGAGACGACGCCGTGGGCGACGTTGGCGAACAGCGCGGCCTGCAGACCGGTGCGGGTGCCGCTGGCGAGGCCGATCGCCACGAAACCCATGTGCGCCACCGAGGAGTAGGCGACCAGACGCTTGAGGTCGCGCTCGACGAGGCAGGCACAGGCCTCCCCAGATGATCCCGACGGCGCCGAGGACCGCGAGCACCGGCGCGACCCGTGCGAACCCCTCGGGCACGGTCGCGAGCGGCAGGCGGACCAGCCCGTAGGTGCCCATCTTGAGCAGGACGGCGGCGAGCAGCACCGAGCCCGCGGTCGGGGCCGTCGTGTGCGCAGCGGGCAACCACGTGTGCAGGGGGAAGACCGGCACCTTGACGGCCAGGCCGGTCACGAGCAGTGAGGCCACGACCAGCTGGGTCGTGGGCGACAACCCGCGACCGCCGTCCTGGGCGAGGACCCCGAGGTCGGCGGTGCCCGACCTGGTCACCAGGGCCAGGATGCCGACGAGCATCAGTGTCGAGCCGAACGCGGTGTAGAGGACGAAGCGGGCCCCGGCGTCGGCACGGGCCGCGGGCCGGTGGGCGTCACCGAAGCGCGTGATGAGCACCCACATCGGCACGAGCACCACCTCGAACGCCACGAAGAACAGCACGGCGTCGCGGGCGAAGAACGTCGCCAGGGCACCCAGCTCGACGAGCAGCAGGCAGGCGTGGAACGCCGCGCTGGTGCCGCCGACGGGCGGGCGTTCGCGGGTGTGCAGCACGACCGCGACCCCCAGCAGGGCGGTGAGCAGGAGCAGCGGGGCGCTGATGCCGTCGACACCGAGGTGCCAGCGCAGTCCGAGCGACGGGCACCCACGGGCGGTCGACCTCGGGGCGGAGCACGACGGCGACCACCACCGCGGCGAGCGTCAGGACGCTCGTGGCAGCCGCGGTGAGGTTGGCCGCGCGGTGGGTCAGGCCGCGACCGGCGGTGAGCAGCCAGGCAGCGACCGCCGCGGGCAGGACGAGGGCGGTGAGGATCACAGCAGCGCCACCCCCACGAGCGTCACGGCCACGGCGCCCGCGACGACCCAGGCGAGGCCGGTCGCGGCCCGCTCGGTCCGGTGGGCGCGGTCACCGCCGCGCCCGGCGAGGACCGCGCCGACGGCGGCGCCCCGCACGTAGGCGTCGACGACCTCGCGGTCGAGGAAGACGACGAGCCGGGCTGCGGCCAGGACGGGCGTGGCCACGAGCGCGACGTACAGGCGGTCGACCCCGAACCCGGAGTCGAAGGCGCCCTGGCGGGCACCGACGAGGCGCGCGGGGTCCTCCCCCGCGCCGAGCCGGCTCGTCGTGACCCGCAGGACCGCGAAACCGGCGCCGACGACGAGCAGGATGCTCAGCAGGGCGATGAACCACCCGAGGTGGCCACCGAGGTCGACCAGCGGGCTGAGGACGACGAGCCCGCCGAGGACGGTGAGGACGGTGAGGACGACGACGACCGTCTGCACCGGGCGCGTGGCCGTGTCGGTCTCGTGCCGGTCGATGTCGGCGGCGGCGAGGTCGTCCAGGACGAGCCAGGCGCGCATGCAGTAGGCCGCGGTGAGGACCACGGTGACCAGGCCTGCGAGCAGGACCAGCCAGGACCGGGCCGGTGCGAACGCGATGCCTGCCTCCGCGGCCGACAGGACGTGCTCCTTCGACACGAACCCCACCAGCGGGGGCACCCCGGCGAGCGAGAGCAGACCGACGAACATCGCCGGGCGCAGGATGCAGGTGACCCCGGAGCCCGCCGCGCATCGTGGTGGCCGCCGTGCCGCCGACGGTGACGCTGAGCCAGCCGATCGCGAGGAACAGCAACGCCTTGAAGAACGCGTGGGAGTACAGGTGCAGGACCCCCGCCCCCGGCCCCTCGTCGGCCGGGGCCACCGCGAGCGCCGACAGCATGAGGGCGACCTGGCTGAGGGTGGAGTAGGCCAGCAGGCGCTTGAGGTCGCTCTGCCCGAAGGCGAGCAACGCCGCCCAGACCATCGTCACGGCGGTGCTCAGGGCGAGGACCCACCGGGCGACGTCGCTCGAGGCCAGCAGGTCGAACAGCTGGGCCAGCACGAACGTCCCCGCGGCCACCATGGTCGCCGCGTGGATGAGGGCGGACGCCGGCGTCGGGCCCTCCATCGCGTCGGGCAGCCAGTCGTGGAACGGCACCATGCCCGACTTGCCGAGGACGCCGATGACGAGCAGCACCATGGGCAGCGTCGCCGACTCCCCCGCATACGAGGAGATCACGGACCGGTATGCCGTGGAGCCGGCTTGGCGTGGCGAGGACCACCACCCCGAGGACGAACCCGACGTCAGCCAGCCGGGTGACGAGGAAGGCCTTGAGCGCCGCCCGGCGCGCGGACTCCTTGCGGCTCCAGTGGCCGATGAGCAGGTAGGAGCACCAGCCCATCACCTCCCAGCCGACCAGGGTGAGCACGAGGTCGGCGGACTGCGACGACGAGCAGCATGGCGGCGGTGAACAGGGAGACCGTGGCGGCGAAGATGCCGTAACGGTCGTCCTCGCGCAGGTACCAGCCGGCGAACGCCTGGACGGCCCACCCGACGATGGCGACGACGAGCGCGATCAGCGCGGTGGCGGTCGTGGCCTGGAGCTGGAGCGGGATGCGCAGCTCGCCGGCGGCCAGCGGCGGGAACGTGTTGACCGCCCGGGACTGCCCCGACGTGTGCACCCCCACGAGCTGCACCAGCGCGGCGGCGAGGGTGACGAGCGAGGCGGTGACCGCGAGGCCGCGCGCGGCCCGCGGGTCGAGCCCGCCGAGCGCGCCGCGCTCGTCGCCGCCTGTCGCGCCGTCGGGCGAGGAACAGCCCGAGGACGGCGGCGACGAGCGGGACGAGGACGACCAGCCGGGCCGCGGCGGCGCTCACGGGCGGGTCCGGTCGAGGTCGATGTCGCCGCGCAGGCGGTAGACGGCCAGCACCACGGCCAGGGCCACACAGACCTCGGCTGCGGCGATGGTGATGACGAAGAGGGTGAGGACGTTGCCTGCCGCCCAGCCGGTCCCCGCCCGATGCGCCGACCGAGACGAGCAGCAGGGTCGCCGCGTTGAGGACCAGCTCGACGCCGATGAGGACGAGCACGGCGTTGCGGCGGGCCAGCACGCCATACGTGCCGAGGCCGACGAGCACGGCGGCGAGGAGGTAGGGGCCGGCGAGGTGGATCACGGCTGGCTCCCCGGGCTCGGCCCGGAGCCCGGCGCGGGTGCTGAGTCCGGTGCGGACGCGCGGTCCGGTGCTGGGACACGCTCCAGTGCGGATGGGCGGTCCGGTGCGGGCGCCCGGCCGGCGACGCGGGAGACGGCGAGCGCGGCGACCAGGGCGACGAGCAGCAGGACGGACAAGAGCTCGAACGGCCACACCCACGTGCCGAACAGCTCGCTCGCCAGCTCGGTCGTGTCGGTCGCCTTGCGGGACACGGGGGCGGCGAGCGGGAGCAGGACGGAGGCCAGCACCGCGGTGACCGCTGCGCCCAGGACCGCCGCGAGCACCCGGTGCAGGCGGCTGGTGGCGATCTCGCGCGTGCGGACCGATCGGGGCACGGGTGAGCATCAGCGCGAACAGCACCAGGACGACCACGGCGCCGACGTAGACGAGCAGCTGCACCAGCGCGACGAACTCGGCGCCCAGCACGAGGTAGCACCCGGCGATCGACCCCGAGGCAGACCACCAGCCACAGCGCGGCGTGCACGACGTGCCGGGTGGTCACGGCGAGCAGTCCGCTGGCCGCCGCGATGAGCCCGACGGCGGCGAAGGCGATGTCGAGCCCGGTCACGCGTCCGCCTCGGGCGCGGGCAGCTCGGTCGTCGCCGCCTCGGGGTTTGCCGCTCCGGGTGCGGCTGTTCCGGGGCGGACGCGGGCGGGACGGGCGGCAGGGGTCCGGACGGGGCGGGCGGGCTTGTTGGCGGCGGCGATCTCGGCCGGCTCCGCGGAGTGCTCGTCGAGCGCGGGCGGCGGCGGGACGGTGGGCATCCACTCGCCGAGCCGGTCCTTCTCGTGCAGCAGGTCGCGGATGTCGAGCTCGGCGTACTCGAACTCGGGGCTCCAGTGCAGCGCGTCGAACGGGCAGACCTCGATGCAGATCCCGCAGTACATGCAGAGCGAGAAGTCGATGGCGAACCGGTCGAGCACGTTGCGCTGGCGGTCGCGCCCGCCGGTGTCGTCGCGGGGATCGTCTCCTTGTGCGAGTCGATGTAGATGCACCAGTCCGGGCACTCGCGGGCGCAGAGCATGCAGGAGGTGCAGTTCTCCTCGAGCAGCGCGATCACCCCGCGGCTGCGCGGGCGGCAGGTCCGGCTGGACGTCGGGGTACTCCGCGGTGTGCGACGGCTTCGCCAGCGTGCGCGCCGTCGTGGCCAGCCCCTTGAGGATCCCCGGTATGGCGCCGCCGCTGCGCGCTTCGCCGGCGGGCTTCGCTCGGCTCGTGGGCTTCGTCGGCTCGCTCATGCGCTCAGCACCACCCAGGCGCCGGTGAGGGCCAGCTGCGCCAGGGCGAGCGGCACGAGGACCAGCCAGGCCAGTCGCTGGAGCTGGTCCTCGCGCAGCCGTGGCCACGAGACGCGCAGCCAGATGACGACGACGGCGATGACGAACCCCTTGAGCAGCGTCCAGAGCCAGCCGAGCTGGTCGCTGAACGGGCCCTGCCAGCCGCCGAGGTAGAGGACGGCGAACAGCAGCGACATGACGACGATCCCGGCGTACTCGCTGAGCAGGAAGAAGGCGAACCGCAGCCCGGTGTACTCGGTGTAGGCGCCGAAGACGATCTCGCTGTCGGCCACCGGCATGTCGAACGGCGGGCGCTGCAGCTCGGCGACGGCGGCGACGAGGAAGACGACGGCACCGGGGAGCTGCCACAGCAGCCACCACGGCGACCAGGCAGCCGCGATGCCGGACAAGGACAGCGATCCCGGCGGCGAGGCAGACCGAGGCCACGGCGAGGACCAGCGGCAGCTCGTAGGAGAGCAGCTGGGCGGCTGCCCGCATCGCACCGAGCAGGGAGTACTTGTTGGCGCTGGCCCAGCCGGCCATCAGGGTGCCGAGGATGCCGACGGCGGTGACCGCCAGGACGAGAACGGCGCTGGCGGGTGCGTCGGCGGCCACGACGTCGGGCGACAACGGGATGACCGCCATCGCCACGAGGTACGGGATGAGCGCGACCGCGGGGGCGAACCGGAAGACGGCCTTGTCGGCGGCGGCCGGGGTGATGTCCTCCTTCTGCACGAACTTGACCCCGTCGGCGACCAGCTGGGCCCAGCCGTGGAAACCACCGGCATACATCGGTCCGAGCCGGCCCTGCATGTGCGCCATCGACCTTGTGCTCGGTCTGACCGACGAGCAGCGGGAGCACGAGGAAGGCAGCCAGCACGGCGACCGAGCGCAGGACGACCTCGAGGACCTCGGCCCCGGTCATCGCGGACCCCAGTCGGCGTCCGGCACACCCGGGGCGGACACCCGTCGGCGACCGGTGGGCTTGCTGTGCTCGCTCTCGCCGGGCTCCTTGGCGCCCGGCCAGGCCTTGGAGGCACGGGCCGCGAGGACGAACGACTTGCGCAGCGGGGTGCCCTCGAAGCCGTCGGGCAGCAGCAGCGGACGCAGGTCCTGACCGGTGCCGTCGTCGAACCCGTCGAACCCGAGCCCGAACATCTCGTGCGTCTCGCGCTCGTGCCAGGCGGCGCCACGGAACACCGGAGTGATGCGAGCCGAGGGTCTCGCCGTCCGGCACACGGGTGCGGATCATGAGGCGTCGCAACGACTTCGGCGCCGAGCCGTCCATGAGGTGGCAGACGACGTCGAACCCCGGGCCCTCGACGGCATCGGTCTGGTCGACAGCCGTCAGCCAGTCGAAGAAGGTGAACCCCTCCGCGCGGGCGGCCTCGACGGCGGCCACCCACTCCTGCGGCGACGACCTCGCGGCGCTGCACGGCGGCCGGGTCGTTCACGACGGGCTCCTGGTCGGGCGAGCCGGCGACGGCACTGGCCGGCGGCGCCACGAGTCCGCGCGTCACGCTCGACCGGCCGAGGCGGTGCGATGCCCGGCATACTTGGCGCGAATTCCCTTGGTGGACAAGCGTCTCCGCCGCGATCTTCTCCTGCAGCTTCAGGATGCCCTGCAGCAGCGCCTCGGGGCGGGGCGGGCAGCCGGGCACGTAGACGTCGACGGGGATGATCTGGTCGACGCCCTTGGTGACGCTGTAGGAGTCCCAGTAGGGACCGCCCGAGTTGGAGCAGGCGCCGAACGAGATCACGTACTTCGGCTCGGGCATCTGGTCGTAGAGCCGGCGCACGGCCGGTGCCATCTTGTCGGTGACGGTGCCCGAGACGACCATGAGGTCGGCCTGGCGCGGTCCGCGGCGCGAACGGGATGACGCCGAGGCGGATGAAGTCGTGGCGGGCCATCGACGCGGCGATGAACTCGATGGCACAGCAGGCCAGCCCGAAGTTGAAGACCCACAGGGAGTAGCGCCGGCCCCAGTTGAGGACGACGCGGATCGGCTGCGGCGCGAGGTCCGTCGCGGCGCCGACTCGCGGCATGGGCAGGTCGACGGGAGGCATCACAGCCACCGCAGCAGACCACGACGGGCGGCGTGGGCGAGGCCGACGAGCAGGACGCCGATGAACACCGCGATCTCGACCAGGGAGGCTGCCCCCAGGTCGGCCGACCGCACGACGAGCGCCCACGGGAAGAGGTAGACCGCGTCGACGGCGAAGATGACGTAGAGGAACGCGTAGACGAAGTAGCGGATCTGGGTCTGCGCCCAGTCCCGCCCCACGGGGTCGACCCCGGACTCGTAGGTCGTCAGCTTCGCGCGCGTCGGGGCGCTCGGCGCGAGCAGCCTCCGGGCCCCCATGGCAGCGACGAACAGCAGCAGGCCGACCACGACCACTGCGGCGACGACGACGTAGGGCGACACGGTTGGCAGCCTAGTGGCCCCTCCCCCGAAGGGGCCCGTGCGGCATACCTCGCCGTGGAGTGTCGGGAACGCCCGTCGAGACCTACCGTGGACGGTATGGCGCAGGTCCCGCTGTTCCCCCTCGGCACCGTCCTCGTGCCGGGCGCCTCGTTGCCGCTGCAGATCTTCGAGCCGCGGTACGTCGAGATGCTCAGCGACCTCGTCAACGCGATGGACGTGCCCGAGTTCGGGGTGGTGGCCATCCGGCAGGGTCACGAGGTGGGCGCCGACTCCGCCCACGACCTGCACGAGGTCGGCTGTCTCGCCAAGATCGTCCAGGCCGCCTCGGTGGGCGACGGCCGCTACCTCGTCGTCAGCACGGGCACCCGGCGGTTCCACCTCGACGCGATGGCCGACGCCGGCACGGCCTACCTCACCGCCGAGGTGACCGTGCTCGAGGAGCGTCGCGGCGACGAGCAGGAGGTGGCCGACCTGGCCACCCGGCTCCGCGAGGCCCTCCGCCGGTACGCCGAGACCCTGGGCGCCGAGGAGCCGGAGTGGCCCGACGAACGCGGTCGAGCTGTCCTACGCCGTCGGCGCCTCGGTGGGGCTCGACCTCGGCGAGCGACAGCAGCTGCTCGCGGCGCCGGACACCGAGACCCGCCTGCGCCTCGGCCTGCGGCTGGTGCGCCGGGAGCAGGCCCTCGCCCGGACCCTGGGCGTCGTGCCGCCACCCCCGGACCACCCCTGGAACCCGAACTGACCCGGATACCCGGTGGCGGGTGTCCGACGCGTGCGACAGGGTCGGGGCATGACACCCGATGACACCCCGAGCGCCTGGGACGAGCGCACGACGCTGCTCACGATGCTGCAGTACACCCGCGACGTCGCCGCCGGGAAGTGCCGCGACCTCGCCGCCCACCACGTCAGCGCAGCCCCGCTGCCCGGCTCTCCGCTGATGACCGTGGGCGGGGTGCTCAACCACTTGCGCTGGGTCGAGCACTCGTGGATCGAGAACCGGTTCGTCGGCGGCCCCGACCTCGGACCCTGGACGGCGACCGAGCCCGACCGGGAGTTCACCGTCGGCGCCGAGACCCCGCTGGCCCAGACGCTCGAGGAGTATGCCGCGCAGGCGGTCCGCACCGACGCCATCATCGCCGGGCTCGACCTCGACGACCGCTCGGCGACCCCGTTCCGGGGCGGCGACCACCCGACGTTGCGCTGGGTGGTCCTGCACCTCATCGAGGAGAACGCCCGGCACAACGGTCACCTCGACCTGCTCCGCGAGCTCGCCGACGGCCGGACCGGCGACTAACCGCCCGGCCGACGGTCAGTCGTCGAGGCGGTCGAAGGCGGGGGCGTACCGGAAGGCTCCGGCCAGGCCCTCGCCCCAGGCATGCAGCCGGCGGAGCATGAAGTACTGCGGCCCCCAGTCCTGCGGCGGGGTGATGCCGTGGTCGACGGCCGGGCCGAACCCGAACCGCGGGTAGTACGTGGGGTGGCCCAGCAGCACGACCGCGCGCTCGTCCAAGGCGTCGGCGGCGGCGAGCGTCGCGTGCATGAGCGCAGACCCGATCCCCGCCTGCTGCACGTCCGGCAGCACCCCGAGCGGGCCGAGCCCCACGAGGACCGGCTCCCCGTCGACGAACGCCCGGCTGATCGCCACGTGCCCGGCGACCATGCCGTCGACCTCCGCCACGAGGCAGCACTCGAGCACGAGGTCGCCGGCGGCGCGCAGGTCGTCGACGAGGTTCGCCTCGAGGACACCCTGACGCGCCGGGGCGTCGCCGGTGGCCGGCTTCGCGAAGGCTGCGAGGTGGACAGCGCGGATCGCGTCGGCATCGGTGGGCAGCTCGCGGCGGATCAGCATGCGGCCGACCCTAGCCACGCGTCGGACTGCCAGCACCCGAGTTTGAAGCGCCGACGACGTCCTGGTGTCGCTGGCGCTTCACACTCGAGGGTATGGCGGGTCAGGCAGGCTCGGCGGGGGCGGTGGTCAGGCGCTCGAACGCCGGCGGAGCGGACTCGTAGCCCTCGGCGGCGACGAGGTAGCCGTCGGCGTCCAGGGTCACCGGGATGGGGTCGGTGATCTCGAAGCCGTCCAGGCCCTGTGGCTCGACGTTGCGGAAGCCGACCATCGCCCACGACCCGTCCCGGCGCTGCACGAGCGGCGCGGCGAACAGGTCCGGCTCCGCCACGAACGGTCGGGCGGCATCGATGTCCCAGGGACCGAGAGGACCCGGGCCGGGCACCGACCACGTGCAGTACTCCCCGCTGCGAGCCTTGCGCTCGGCCGTCATCTCCTGCGGGTGGCAGGTGAAGACCAGCACCCAGCGACCGTCGACCTGCTTGTCCTGCAAGACCTCCAGCTGCCCGAACCCGGCGCCCGGCTCGCACAGGGGCGGCTGCAGCGTCCACGTCTGGAGGTCGGGGCTGGTCGCGTGGGCGACGACGCCGTCGTCGTTGCGGGCAGCCTCGCGGGCCCGGGCGGAGAGCAGCAGGTGCCAGCCGTCGCCCCCGGCGTCGGCGAAGACCAAGGGGTCGCGCCAGGTCTCGCTCGAGTCCTCGAGGTCAGGGCCCTGCGTCGGCGCCGGGGTGTTGGCGAGGTTCTTGTACCAGCGCCCGTCGACGCGCACGGCGGGCTCGGAGGACACCCGTTCCCAGTGGTGCAGGTCGTCGGAGACCGCTGACCCCACCCGTTGGTCGTAGACGTGGTGACCGGCGGTCGACACCGCGGTGTAGAACATCCGCCAGCGGTCGCCGTCACGGACGACCGAACCGGTCCAGATGGCCAGGTCGTCGAACCCTGCCTGCGCCGGCCCGAAGCACTCGCCCAGGTAGTCCCAGGTCACCAGGTCGGGCGAGGTCGCATGGCCCACGGTCGCGGCGGTGTGCCGCTTGCCCGGGTCCACCAGCGACCTCGGCGCCTGGAGGAAGAACAGGTGGTAGAGCTCGCCGTCGTCGGCGATCCAGGAGTCCCAGACCCAGTGGTCTTCGAGCCGCAGCATGCGCCGAGTCTGACAGCCGTGTGGCGCGCTGGCACCGCGTTGACCGCAGGTCGGTCAGACCCCGTCGACCGTCCCGCCGGCTCGCCAGTACCGGCCGTCGCGACGGTCCATGAAGCCCTCTTCCACGAGGTACCGACGCAGGGCCGCGACGTCGGCGTGGAAGGGACGGATCCGGGCGTTGACCTCGGTCTCCTCGTACACCTCACCGACGACGAACTCCTGCGCGATGAGGTCGAGCACGACGAGCCGCTTGGTGATCTTCGTCGGGATCGACACGAGGCTGCCGTCCGCGCGCACGAAGGCCCGCAGCACGGCGTCACGCTGGGCAAGGGCGTCCTGCAGGGCTGGCCGGTCCATGCCCACCACTCTAGGAAGAAGTCACGCGAGGCGTTCGCGCAGCGCCAGCACCGCCTGCGCCGTGGCGACCGGCTCGGCGAGCAGGGCAGCACCGGGGCGTCGGACGGCACGAGGGGCGCGCTGGCCGCGGGGAGCCGGGGCGCGGCTACCTCGCGGCGGTGAGGATCTCGGCGCCGTCGTCGGTGATGGCGATGGTGTGCTCGCTGTGGGCCGTCCGGCAGCCGGTGGCGCTGCGCAGCGTCCAGCCGTCGTCATCGGTGACGAGGTCGGCGGTGTCGGCCATGACCCAGGGCTCCAGGGCGAGCAGCAACCCGGGGCGCAGCACGTAGCCCCGGCCCGGGCGGCCCGTGTTGGACACGTGCGGGTCCTGGTGCATCGTGGACCCGACGCCGTGGCCCCCGAACTCGGTGTTGATGAGGTAGCCCGCCTCGCGCAGGCTGGCGCCGATGGCGTGGGAGATGTCGCCCACGCGGGCGCCTGGTCCGGCCGCGGCGATCCCCGCGGCCAGGGCGCCTTCGGTGGCACCGATCATGGCAACGCTCTCGGGAGGCTTCGAGCTGCCGACGACGAAGCTGATCGCGGAGTCGGCGACGACCCCGTCCTTGGACACTGCGAGGTCGAGGGAGAGCAGGTCGCCCTCGGCGAGGCGGTGGTCGCGTGGCAGCCCGTGGAGCACCGCATCGTTGACCGACGTGCAGATGTAGTGGCCGAACGGGCCGCGCCCGAAGGAGGGTGCGTAGTCGACGTAGCAGGAGACCGCCCCGGCCTGAAGGATCATCGCCTTGGCCCACCGGTCGATGTCGAGCAGGTTGGTGCCCACCGTGGTGCGGCCCTTGAGCGTCTGCAGGATGTCAGCCACGAGGGCCCCTGCCTGCCTCGCCCGGGACAGCTCGACCGGGGTCATGATCTCGATCATGCGACGCCTCTCTCGGATCTTCCGATAACTATCCCGGTAATGGTATCCCGGTACTACAATCCCGGACATGGTCAGGTTGCCGCTCACTGCCGAGGATGTCGAGCGCGGACAGCGGCTCGGCGCCCTGCTGCGTCGCGCGAGGGGCCAGCGGTCGATGCTCGAGACCGCGCTCGAGGCGGGGGTCTCGCCCGAGACGCTCCGCAAGATCGAGACCGGGCGCGTCGCGACTCCAGCGTTCCCCACGGTCGCCGCGATCGCCGGAGTGGTCGGCCTGTCGCTCGACGCCGTGTGGGCCGAGGTCAACCTGCCGCGCTCTGCTGGGTAGTGCGGCTGGGTAGTGCGGCTGGGTAGCCGTGACGAAACCCGCTTGAAACACTGCCTTGGTCTACTGACTCCCGACGGACCCGGTGCCCACAGCCGAGTCCCACCGAGCGCCGACCAGGAGGCTGCCGTGCACCTGTCCCCCGCGGACACCGAGAAGCTGCTGCTGTCCGTCGCCGGCATGGTCGCCCGGGACCGGCTCTCGCGTGGCGTGCTCCTCAACCACCCCGAGTCCGTGGCCCTGCTGTCGACCTGGGTCATCGAACGTGCGCGCGAGGGTGCCCTCGTCGCCGACCTGATGGAGCAGGGCCGCGACGTCCTGCGCCGCGAACAGGTCATGGAGGGTGTGCCGGAGATGATCGCCGACGTGCAGGTCGAGGCCACCTTCCCCGACGGCCGCAAGCTCGTCACCCTCCACCACCCGATCGCCTGAGCCGCAGCCCCGAACGCCAGCCTCCGAACGTCAGCCCCGAACGTCAGCCCCGAACGTCAGCCCCGCGAACGCCCGAGCCATTCACCGAAAGCAGGAGTTCCGTTGAGCAGCAACAGTTCCGGTCCGGGCGCCATCAGGGTCAAGCCGGGGACGGTGACCATCAACGCCGACCGCACGGACGACGAACGCGTCACCCTCGTCATCGTCAACACCGGCGACCGCCCGGTCCAGATCGGGTCGCACCTGCACCTGCCCGACAGCAACACAGCCCTCGCGTTCGACCGCGGCGCCGCCCACGGGTTCCGGCTCGACATCCCCAGCGGGACCTCGGTGCGGTTCGAGCCGGGTGTCAGCCGCGAGGTCGCCGCCGTTGCGCTGAAGGGCCGCCGCCGGGTGCCGGGCCTGCAGGTCGACGGCCGGACGGACGGTCGGCTCGATGGCTGACCTCGACCGCGAGCGGTATGCCGCGCTGTACGGTCCCACGACCGGCGACCAGGTCCGGCTCGGCGACACCGACCTGTGGGTCGAGATCGAGGACGACCTCACCTTCGGGGGCGAGGAGGCCGTCTTCGGCGGCGGGAAGTCGATCCGCGAGTCGATGGCGCAGGGCCTGCGCACCAACGCCGACGGGGCGCTGGACACCGTCATCACCAACGCCATCGTGCTCGACCACTGGGGCATCGTCCGGGCCGACGTCGGCATCCGGGGCGGGCGCATCGTGGCCCTGGGTCGCAGCGGCAACCCCGACATCGCCGACGGCGTGCACCCCGAGCTCGAGATCGGTCCGGGCACCGACGTCATCTCCGGCGAGGGTCGCATCCTCACCGCCGGCGGCATCGACCTGCACGTCCACTTCCTGTCGACGAGCCAGGTCCACGAGGCGCTGGCGGCCGGGCTGACCACGCTGGGCGGTGGCGGCACCGGACCGTCGGAGGGCTCCAAGGCCACCACCGTCACCCCCGGTCCGTGGCACCTGCAGTCGGTGCTGCGCGGGCTCGACCACCTGCCCGTCAACGTGCTCCTCATGGGCAAGGGCAACACGGTCAGCGCAGCGGGGCTGCGCGAGCAGGCGCTGGCCGGCGCCGCGGCATACAAGGTGCACGAGGACTGGGGCAGCACCCCGGCGGCCATCGACGCGGCGCTGCGCGCGGCCGACGAGTTCGGCCTGCAGGTGACGTTGCACAGCGACAGCCTCAACGAGGCCGGCTACGTCGACTCGACGCTGCGGGCGATCGGCGGGCGGAGCATCCACGCGTTCCACACCGAGGGCGCGGGCGGCGGGCACGCGCCCGACATCATCACCATCGCGAGCCACGCCAACGTCCTGCCCGGCTCGACCAACCCGACGCTGCCCCACACGGTCAACACCGTCGCCGAGCATCTCGACATGCTCATGGTCTGCCACCACCTCAACCCCGCGGTGCCGGAGGACCTCGCCTTTGCGGAGAGCCGGATCCGGGCCACGACGATCGCCGCCGAGGACCTGCTGCACGACCTCGGTGCCCTGTCGATGACGAGCTCGGACGCCCAGGCGATGGGGCGCATCGGCGAGGTCGTCACGCGCACCTGGCAGGTCGCGCACGTCATGAAGGCGCGGTACGGCCAGCTGGGTGCGGGCCTGCCGGCCGACAACGAACGGGCCCGCCGCTACGTCGCGAAGTACACGATCAACCCCGCGATAGCGCACGGCATCGACCACGAGGTCGGCTCGGTCGAGCCCGGCAAGCTCGCGGACCTCGTCCTGTGGGACCCGAAGTTCTTCGGGTGGCGCCCCGACGTCGTCATCAAGGGAGGCGCGATCGTGTATGCCGCCCTGGGCGACCCGAACGCGTCGATCCCCACCCCGCAGCCGGTGCTCATGCGTCCCGCCCTCGTGGGCGAGGGTGGCGCGGGGGCCGACCGGTCGCTGACGTTCGTCGCCCCCGCCGCGCTCGACGCCGGGCTGGCCGAGACGCTCGGGCTGCGCAGCGCGCTCGTCGGCGTGCGCCCGACCCGCGACGTCACCAAGGCCGACATGGTCAACAACAGCGCGACCCCGGCGATCGAGGTCGACCCCGAGTCGTTCGAGATCCGCGTCGAGGGCGAGGTCGTCACACCCTCGCCGGCCACGGAACTGCCCTTGGCCCAACGGTATTCGCTGTTCTGATGACGTCCGCGACGCCACCTGCGCTCCCCCACCCCGAGTTCGCGGCGATGTTGCTGGCCGACGGTCGGCTGCCCGTGGGTGGCCACACCCAGTCCTCCGGTCTCGAGCCGGCGCTGCTGGGTGGGCTGGCCGAGGGCGACATCCCGGCACTGGTGCAGACCCGCCTGCGCACGGTGGTGCGCGTCGAGGCGGCGGCGGCGGTGGTCGCCCGCCACCACGTCCTCGCCGGTCTCCCGCTCCAGCCCGTCCAGGACGCCTGGGCGGCGAGGACGCCGAGCGAGGTCGCCCGAGCGGCGTCGGTCGCCGTGGGGCGAGGCCAGCGAAGGCTGACGTTGCGGCTGTGGCCCGGTTCGGGAGCGGCAGCGTCCCTCCACGACCTGCGCACTCCGGGCCGCCCCGTCGCCGCCGGCGCGATGGCCGCGGCGGCCGGTCTGGACGCCGCCCGCACAGCGCGACTCGTGGCCTACGACGACGTGCAGACGCTGTGCGCCGCCGCCCTCAAGCTCTGCCCGCTCGACCCCGCCGACGCCACGGCCTGGCTGCTGGAGGCGGGGGGTGCCGTCGAGGAGGTCGTCGAGGCGGTCGCCCACCTGACCGAGCCGGGCGGCATACCGGCTCCTGCTGCCCCGCTCCTCGAGCAGTGGGCCCACCACCACCAGACCCACTCCCGGAGGTTGTTCAGTGCCTGAGGCCAGCCCGTCCCCCACCCGCGCCCTGCGCCTCGGCGTCGCCGGACCCGTCGGCACCGGCAAGTCCTCGCTCATCGGGATGCTCTGCCGCGAGCTCGGCGACACCCTCGAGCTCGGCGTCATCACCAACGACATCTACACCGACGAGGACGCCCGGATGCTGCGCGCCGCAGGGGTGCTCGACCCCGAACGGATCCGTGCCGTCGAGACCGGCGCCTGTCCGCACACCGCGATCCGTGACGACGTCAGCGCCAACCTGCTGGCCGTCGAGGACCTCGAGGCCGACTTCGCGCCGCTGGACCTCGTGCTGGTGGAGTCCGGCGGCGACAACCTCACGGCGACCTTCTCGCCGGCGCTGGTCGACGCGCAGCTGTTCGTCCTCGACGTCGCCGGGGGCGGTGACGTCGTCCGCAAGGGTGGCCCCGGCATCTCCCGCGCAGACCTGCTCGTGGTCAACAAGACCGACCTCGCGCCCCATGTCGGGGTCGACGCCGAGCTGATGGCACGTGAGGGTCGCGAGGCGCGCGACGGTCGGCCCGTGATCGCGCTCTCGCGCACCGACCCCGACTCGGTCGCCGCGCTCCGGACCTGGGTGCTCGGCGTCCTCGAGCAGCACCGGTCCGGCGGGCACACCCCCGTCGATCCCGGCCCGATGGCGCCGCACTCGCACGCCGAGCCCGACGCCCAGCACGCGCACGCCGGCGGTGAGGGTGCCCACACGCACTGAGGTCCGCACCGCCCGGGTCGCCCTCCTCGCCGACGCCGGTGGGCACGCCCGGCTCGACCTGCGCGGCGGACTCGTCAGCCCCCGAGTGGTGCGCCAGGGCGCCGCGAGCGCCGAGGTCGCGCTCATCGCCACGACGGCGACGCTGCTCGGCGGTGACGAGCTGCGGCTGTCCGTCGAGGTGGGCCCCGGCCTGCGGCTCGACCTGCGCGACGTTGCCGGCACCGTGGCCTACCACGGCCGTGGCCGGGGCTGCCTGGTCGCGGTGTCGCTGACCGTCCACCCCGGCGCCGTCCTCGCCTGGTCCGGCGAGCCGCTCGTCGTCTGTGACGGCGCGCAGGTGGTTCGCACTCTCGACGTCGACGTGGCCGACACCGGCCGGCTCCTCCTCCGGGACCGGGTCGCCCTCGGCCGCACCGGCCAGGCCGGCGGCGACCTCACCTGCCGCACGACCATGACGTATGGCGCGCGGCCGGCCCTCGTCGAGGAGCTCACCCTCAGCGGGGCGGCGGCGGGCCCCGGCGTCCTCGGTGCGGCCCGCGTCGTCGACTCGGTGACCGCCCTCGGCTGGCGGCCCACCGCCGGGCTGACCACCGACGGCGAACCAGGCACCGCGCCATACGCCGGTGCGGACGGCTCGGGGCCCGACGGTGCCGCGGTGTTCACCCTCCACGAACCGGGGGCACTCGCCCGGCAGCTGGTGACCGCCGCGCACGCCTCGGCCCTGCCGCACACCTGGGCGCGGTGGGCCGCGGAACTGCCGTCTCTTTGACGGAGGAGCAACCCCGGCGCCCGGCGTAGCGTGGCGAGACCACCACCGGAAGGGAGCCACCATGGCCCAGTTCATGGATGTCCACACCACCATGCAGGGAGTCACGCCCGAGGCGCTGCTCGAGGCGCACCAGGCCGACCTCGCGATCCAGGGCGAGGAGTCCGTGGACTTCAAGCAGGCCTGGGCCGACCCGAAGACGGGCCACGTCTTCTGCCTGTCCGAGGGCCCGGACCGCGAGGCCATCCAACGCATCCATGAGCGCGCCGGGCACCCCTACGACGAGATCCACGAGATCACCGTCACCGCCTGATGCGACCGCACCCATAACTGCGTGTTACCCGTCTCAAAAGCAGGGTGGGCGGGTTGTCCTGACCTGTGCCGACGTACGATGGATTGACAGGCTGCGCTTCGCGTCGTCCGTGAGCCCACCGGCGGCGGACCGGCCGCGGCGACAGTCCTCCAGAACTGTTCGTCCACGACCGTCAGGACCGCATGAGCCGCAAGACCGTCGAGAAGCTGGACCGCGTCGTCATCCGCTTCGCCGGGGACTCCGGCGATGGCATGCAGCTCACCGGTGACCGCTTCACGTCCGAGACCGCGGCGCTGGGCAACGACCTGTCCACGCTGCCCAACTTCCCCGCCGAGATCCGCGCCCCCCAGGGGACGCTGCCTGGCGTCTCGAGCTTCCAGCTGCACTTCGCCGACCACGACGTGCTCACTCCCGGCGACGCCCCCGACGTGCTGGTCGCGATGAACCCGGCCGCCCTCAAGGCCAACCTGCGCGACCTGCCGCGTGGCGCGACGATCATCGCCAACACCGACGAGTTCACCAAGCGCAACCTCGGCAAGGTCGGCTACACCACCAACCCCCTCGAGGACGGCTCGCTCGAGTCGTGGCACGTGCACCAGGTGGCCCTGACGTCGATCACCGTCGAGGCCCTGGCCGAGTTCGACTCCCTGTCCCGCAAGGACAAGGAGCGCGCGAAGAACATGTTCGCGCTCGGGCTGCTGTCCTGGATGTACCACCGCCCGACCAGCGGCACCGAGAACTTCCTGACGAAGAAGTTCGGCGCGAAGCCCGACATCCTCGCCGCCAACCTCGCCGCCCTCAAGGCCGGCCTGAACTACGGCGAGACGACCGAGGACTTCGCGGTCTCCTACGAGATCGCCCCCGCCCCGATGGCCCCCGGGACCTACCGCAACATCACCGGCAACATCGCCCTCGCCTACGGGCTGGTCACCGCCTCCCACCGCGCCAAGGTGCCGTTGCTGCTCGGGTCCTACCCGATCACGCCGGCCTCCGACATCCTGCACACCCTCTCGGGGCTCAAGCGCTACGGCGTGACCACCCTGCAGGCCGAGGACGAGATCGCGGGCATCGGTGCGGCACTAGGAGCTTCGTTCGGTGGGTCGATCGGCGTGACGACCACGTCCGGCCCCGGCGTCGCCCTCAAGTCCGAGACGATCGGCCTCGCCGTGTCGCTCGAGCTGCCCCTGGTCATCGTCGACGTGCAGCGTGGCGGCCCCTCGACCGGCCTGCCGACCAAGACCGAGCAGTCCGACCTGCTCCAGGTGATGTTCGGCCGCAACGGCGAGTCGCCCGTGCCGGTCATCGCGCCCCAGTCCCCCGCCGACTGCTTCGACGCCGCGCTCGAGGCGGTGCGGATCGCCACCGCATACCGCACTCCCGTCTTCATCCTCTCCGACGGCTACCTCGCCAACGGTTCCGAGCCGTGGTCGCTGCCGAGCGTCGCCGAGCTGCCCGACCTCACCGTCGAGTTCGCGTCCGAGCCGAACGCCGTGGACGACAAGGGCGAGCCGGTGTTCCACCCGTTCCTGCGCGACCCGGCGACCCTGGCTCGTCCGTGGGCGGTCCCCGGCACCGCCGGCCTCGAGCACCGCATCGGCGGCATCGAGAAGGCGGACGTCACCGGCAACATCTCCTACGACCCCGACAACCACGACCTCATGACCCGGCTGCGTGCCGGCAAGATCGAGCGCATCGCCGACACCATCGGTGACCTCGAGGTCGACGACCCGAGTGGTGACGCGTCCGTCCTCGTGCTCGGCTGGGGGTCGACCTACGGCCCGATCGCGGCAGCGGTACGCAGCGTGCGCAACACCGGCGCGAAGGTCGCCCGGGCGCACCTGCGTCACCTCAACCCCTTCCCTGCCAACACCGGCGAGGTGCTGCGCCGCTACGACCGCGTGCTCGTGCCCGAGATGAACATGGGCCAGCTCGCCCTCCTGCTGCGCGCCAAGTACCTCGTCGACGTGCACTCGTTCACCCAGGTGCGCGGACTGCCCTTCACGACCGTCGAGCTCGCCGACGCCATCGTGGGCCTGGCCGCCGACGGCGACTCCGACACCACCGCCGAGCAGGTCCACCAGACCGTCACCAGCCAGGGAGGCCATTCATGAGCACCCCACGACGTTTCTCCTCCGCTCCGCTCCACCGAATACTTCGAGGGGACCCCGCATGAGCACCGACCTCGGTATGCCGTCCACGGGAGTTCCGCACGGGACTGCCGGTGTCCCGCGCCTCGCCGAGGACGCGACCGCCCAGACGAAGAAGGAGTTCACCTCCGACCAGGAGGTGCGCTGGTGCCCCGGCTGCGGCGACTACGCGATCCTCGCCGCCGTGCAGGGGTTCCTGCCCGAACTCGGCCTCAAGCGCGAGAACATCGTCTTCGTCTCCGGCATCGGCTGCTCGTCGCGGTTCCCGTACTACCTCGACACCTACGGCATGCACTCGATCCACGGGCGGGCACCCGCGATCGCGACCGGACTGGCGACCAGCCGCCGGGACCTGTCGGTGTGGGTCGTCACCGGCGACGGTGACGCCCTGTCCATCGGGGGCAACCACCTGATCCACGCGCTGCGCCGCAACGTCAACATGACGATCCTGTTGTTCAACAACCAGATCTACGGCCTGACCAAGGGCCAGTACTCGCCGACCTCCGAGGTCGGCAAGGTCACCAAGTCGACGCCAATGGGTTCGGTGGACCACCCGTTCAACCCGGTCTCGCTGGCGCTCGGCGCCGAGGCGACGTTCGTGGCGCGGACCATGGACTCCGACCGCAAGCACCTCACGGGCATCCTCAAGGCTGCCGCCGCCCACCGCGGCACCGCACTCGTGGAGATCTACCAGAACTGCCCGATCTTCAACGACGGCGCCTTCGACCTCATCAAGGACCGCAGCCAGCAGGAGGCGCGCATCGTGCACCTCACCGACGGTGAGCAGGTGCAGGTCGGCCCCGAGGGCGATCGCCAGGTGCTCGTCCGTGGCGTGGCCGGCGCGATGGAGTTCGTCCCCGAGTCCGAGGCCGGCGACCGCGAGGTCGTGGTGCACGAAGCGACCGCGGGCGACCCGACCCAGGCCTTCGCGCTCTCGCGCCTGGACTCGCCGCAGATGACGCACGTCCCCATGGGCATCTTCCGCAACGTCGTCCGCCCGACCTACGACGACCTGGTGCGCGCCCAGGTGGACGCCGCCGTCGACACCGCCGGTGGCCCGGCGACCGACGCCGACCTCGACGCCCTCATCCAGGGACGCGACACCTGGACCGTGGCCTGAGCGCCAACGGTCAGGCACCCCTGACCGACCACGCCGAGACCCGGCGCGGCTCGATCCAAGGGTTGCTCGCCTACGCCGTCTGGGGCCTGTTCCCCCTCTACTTCGCAGCGCTCAAACCCGCCGGCGCGTGGGAGATCCTGGCCCACCGCATCCTGTGGACCCTGCTGCTGTGCGCCCTCATCCTGCTCGTGCGCCGCGACCTCGCGTGGATGCGCCAGCTCTGGCAGCGGCCACGGCTGGGCCTCGGGGTCACCGCGGCCGCCCTGCTCATCGCCGTCAACTGGGTCGTGTATGTCGCGGCGGTGCTGGGTGGGCGCACCACCGAGGCCGCGCTGGGCTACTTCCTCAACCCGCTCGTCACCGTCGCCCTGGGCGTCTTCGTCCTGCGCGAGCGGCTGCGACCGCTGCAGTGGGTCGCGGTGGCCATCGGTGGCGTGGCCTTCGTCTACCTGTCCGTGGCCGCCCGCGCCGTGCCCGTCGTCGCGATCACCCTGGCGATGTCGTTCGGGCTCTACGGGCTGGTCAAGAAGAAGGTCGGCGTCTCGTTGCAGGCGATGCACTCCCTGGCCGCCGAGACCGCCGTCCTCGCGCCGATCGCGCTGGTCATGCTCGTCATCCTCACAGTCCGGGGCGAGACCACGTTCACCACCGAGGGCGCCGTCCACACCACCCTGCTCGTGGCTGCCGGAGCTGCGACCGCCGCACCGCTGCTGCTGTTCGCCGGGGCCGCCCGCCGGGTGCCGCTGGTGACGATCGGGCTGCTGCAGTTCATCACGCCGGTGCTGCAGCTGCTGTGCGGCGTGCTGCTCCTGCACGAGCACATGACATCGAGCCGGTGGATCGGGTTCGGGATCGTCTGGCTCGCCCTCGCCGTGCTCACGGTCGACTCGCTGCGCCACCTGCCGCGGCGGGCGCCTGCACCGGTCGCCGTGGCCTCCTAGGTCTTCGGGACGTGGTGGCCGGTGCCGCCGTCGATGAGCTCCCGGATGATGTCGGCGTGCCCGGCATGGCGCACGGTGTCCTCGATCATGTGGACCAGGACCCAGCGCATGCTCACCGTCGTCCCTGCGTATGACGTGCCGACGGCCTCGAGCCCGAGCTCGCGGACGGAGGCATCTGCCGCGGTCCAGGCCCGCCGGTAGAAGTCGACGATCTCCTGGGTCGTCTCCCCGGGCGCGGCCCGCATGTCGGCCTCGAGGTCCTGCGAGATGTCGGTCAGGGGCTCGTGGGGCCGGCCGAAGGTCTCGCAGAACCAGCCGTACTCCGCGTTGGCCAGGTGCTTGACCAGGCCAGCGAGATTGGTGCCGCTGGGCACCAATGGACGTCGCTGCTCCTCGTCGCTGAGGCCGTCGAGCTTCCACAGCAACGTGTCGCGGTGGCTCTGCAGTGCGGCCAGCAGGACGGTCGTCTCGTCACCCGTGTAGGGCTCGTTCCGGGGCATCCCCGCAGGCTAGTCGCCACCACCGACGCTGCGGCCCCTCTCCTTCCCGCTGGTTCGAGGTGGGAGGGCGGGGCGGCTCAGTCGCCGAGGAGGTGGCGCACGTGGGCGTTGGTGAAGGTGCGGTCGGGGTCGAGCCGGTCACGCACCATACGGAAGTCGTCGAAGCGGGGGTAGAGCTGGCGCAGGCGTTCGGCACCCAGGGTGTGCAGCTTGCCCCAGTGCGGGCGCCCGGCGTGCTCGGCCACGATCTCCTCGAACGCCGCGAACACTCCCCCGTCGTCCATGCGGTGGTACTGGTGCACGGCGACGTAGGCGTTGTCGCGCTCGTGGGCCGTCGAGAGCCAGATGTCGTCGGCCCCGGTGAACCGCAGCTCCACGGGGAACGGCAGCGCGACGTCGTGGCGGTCGATCCAGGCGCGCAGGGCGGAGACGACCGGGCCGACGGAGGCCAGCGGCACGGCGTACTCCGTCTCGCGGAACCGGACCCGGCGCGGGGAGCAGAACACCTTCCAGGAGTCGTCGGTGAACTCGCGGGCCGACAGCGCGCGGGCCGCCACCTGTGCGGTCCGCGGGACGGTGTGCGGCCACCGGGTGCCGACCCGGTTGACGAGCTCGAAGAACCCGTTGGCCAGGACGTCGTCGTCCAGGGCCGCCCGCCACGCCGGCAGCGGCCGCCCCGGGTGGTCGGCCCCGACGTCGTCGTTGTGCTTGACCAGGACCCGTGAGGTGTGGGGGAACCAGTGCATGTCCACGTGGTCGTGGGCCTCGACGTCCTCGGCGACCGTCGACAGCACCTGGGTGAGGTCGGCGCTGAACTCCCGGGCCCGGATCCGGAAGGCCGGCACGCACTGCAGCTCCACCTCGGTGACCACGCCGAGCGCACCGAGGCCCACCCGGGCCGCGCCGAACACCTCGGGCTCGGTGTCGGCCGAGCACCGCAGCAGCGACCCGTCGGCCAGCGCGAGCGTCAGCCCCGACACCGCCGAGGCGATCCCCTGCCGCCGCAGACCGGAGCCGTGGGTGCCCGTGGCGATGGCCCCGCTGATGGTCTGCCGGTCGATGTCACCGAGGTTGGGCAGCGCGAGGCCGACCGCCTGCAGGGCCGGGTTGAGCACGTGCAGCGGGGTGCCCGCGCCCACCGTGACCCGTCCCGTGGCGGCGTCGAACGCCGTGATCCCCGTGAAGTGGTCCAGGCGCAGCTGCACACCGTCCGTGACCGCGACGGGCGTGAATGAGTGCCCCGAGCCCACCGCCCTGACCGGTGTGCCGCGGGCGCGGCTGCGCGCCAGCGTCGCCCGGAGCTCGTCGAGGTCGCGGGGCACGGCGACCTCGGCGGGCCGGCAGGTCTGGTTGCGGCCCCAGTTGGTCCACGTGGTCTCGGTCGGGCTCACCCGAAGTTCCGTCCCTCGCCGCGGTAGGTCGGCACCGTCTCCACGAGATCGGTGCCGCTGACGAGGTGCAGGGCGTTGAAGCGTTCGCACAGCTCTCCGGCCTTGGCGTGCCGGAACCACACGCGGTCACCGACCTGCACGGCTCGGGCGCCCTTGCCCCGCAGGGGGGTCTGCACCTCGCCGGCACCCTCGCGCTTGACCAGCCGCAGGTCAGGGTGACCGAACAGGGCAGGCAGCCGCCCCCACCCGGGCGGTCCCGACGCGATGAACCCTCCCCCGGACACGGTGACGAACCCCGGTCCCGGGCGTCGGGTGACCGCCAGGGCGAAGGCCGCCGCAGGTCTGGGGCTGAAGTCGTCGTAGCCGTCGAACAGGGTCGGCCCGTAGAGCCCGGACCCGGCAGCGACCTCGGTGACGGCCGGGTCGAGTGCGGTCAGGTGGACCGAGCCGGTGCCGCCGCCGTTGACGAACTCCAGGGGGGCCACCTCCCTCACCGCTGCGACGACGGCCCGGCGGCGGGTCAGGAGCGACGCGGACGAGCGGGCCTTGACGAACCGCACCGCCGGCGAGCTGTCGGGAAGGCCCGCGATCTGCGCGTCGTAGAACATCAGCCCCACCACGGACAGGCCCGCAGCAGCAGCGGCTCGCGCGACGACCACGGCGTCCTCGGGGCTGCGCACGGGGGAACGCCGCACACCGACGTGGACGGGCCCGATCCGCAGCGAGGCGTCGACGTCGATGGCGACGCGCAGCCCGTGCGGCCGCTCGAGGGCGGCGAGGATCCGCACGTGGTCGAGCGAGTCGATGGTCAGCGTGACCTGGCTGGCGGCCCAGCCGTCCCGGGCCAGCTCGGCCAGCGCGAGCACGTCGACGCTCGGGTACGCGACGAAGACGTCCTCCAGCCCGGAGCCGACCAGCCAGGACGCCTCTCGGACCGAGTAGGCCATCACCCCGGCGAAACCGGGCCGCGCCAGGGCGCGCTGCAGCAGCGGCCGGCACCGCACCGACTTGGACGCGACGCGGATGGGGACACCGTTGGCCCGACGCACGAGGTCGTCGGCGTTGGCGTCGAACGCATCGAGGTCGACCACGGCCAGCGGTGCGGGGAGCCCGGCGGTGGCCGCGCCCCACGCGGCGGTGACCTCGGCGGGGTCGACGTCCTGCTGGACGTCCTGCTGGACGTCCCGGCGCGAGGTCACGAGCCGACCCTACCGGCCAGCGGGTGCGTGAGCGGGTGCGTCAGCCGACGCGGGTGACGACGCTCGTCGCCAGCGCGGCCAGGGCGGCCTTGGCCTCACTGTCGGGCAGGGCGTCCAGCGCGGCGGTCGCCTCGGCGGCCACGGCGTTGGTCCGCTCCTGCGCGCGGTCCATCGCAGGGTGCACCCGCAGCAGGGCCAGCGCCTCGGCGAGCGAGGCGTCGTCCTTGAGCTCGGACCGCAGCAGCTCCTGCAGGCGCGCGTCGGCCGGGTCGGTCGAGGCCAGGGCGTAGAGGACCGGCAGGGTCTGCTTGCCCTCGCGCAGGTCGGTGCCCGGCGTCTTGCCGGTCTCCTCGGGGTCCGAGGAGATGTCGATGAGGTCGTCGGCGAGCTGGAACGCCATACCGAGCCGCTCGCCATACTCCCGCAGCGTCTCGGTGGTCTCGGCGTCGCACCCGCTGAACATCGCGCCGTACCGGGCTGCGGTGGCGATGAGGACGCCGGTCTTGTCGGCGAGCACCTGGAGGTAGTAGTCCGTGGCGTCGACACCGTCGGGGGCGCGGCGGGTGTCGCGGATCTGGCCCGAGCAGAGCCGGATGAAGGTGCGGGCCTGGATCTTCACGGCCTCGGGACCGAGGTCGGCGATGATCGAGGACGCGGTGCCGAAGAGCAGGTCGCCGACGAGGATGGCCGTGGAGTTGTCGTACTTCGCATTGGCGCTGGGGGCGCCGCGGCGCACGTCCGCCTCGTCCATCACGTCGTCGTGGTAGAGCGAGGCGAGGTGCGTCAGCTCCACCCCCGTGGCCGCCGCAACGACGTCGTCGTTGATCCCGGAGCCCACCTCGGACGCCAACAGGGTCAGCAGCGGCCGGAACCGCTTGCCGCCGGCCTCGGCGAGGTGGATGTTGGCTCCGGCGATGAACTCGTCGTCGTGGTCGACCTCGCGACGCAGCAGCGCGTCGACGGCCGCGAGGCCGTCGACGAGCCGCTCGTTCAGCGCGTCGGACGTGGCGGGGAGAGCCAGGACCGGCGGCGTGGAGCCCGTGTGAGCGGCTGGGGTCATCGCACCAGGAACTGCGACGACCGCTCGGCGAGGTCGAGGACCTGGGCCGGCAGCACGCCGAGGACGAGCGTGACGAGCGTCCCGATGGTGATCGCCACCGTCATGTAGGGCGACGCGGTCTGCGCGACGACGGCTTCGCCGGCCGGGGGCTCGGTGAAGTACATGAGCACGATGAGCCGGACGTAGACGAACGCCGTGATGACGCTGCAGAGCACACCGATGACGACCAGCCACACCCCGGCCTTGCCACCGAAGGCGACCGCGGGCGAGAACGCCGCGAACTTCGCGGTGAAGCCCGAGGTCAGCGGGATGCCGGCGAAGGCGAGCAGGAGGAAGGCGAAGACGCCCGCGACGACCGGGTGGTTGCGGCCCAGGCCGGCCCACTGCGACAGGTGCGAGGCCTCGGACCCGCCCTGGCGCACCATCGAGACGATGGCGAAGGCGGCGATGGTCATGAAGCCGTAGGCGACGAGGTAGAACATCGTGCCCGAGACGCCGGTGCGGTCGAAGGACAGCACCGCGACGAGGATGAACCCGGCGTGCGCGATCGAGGAGTAGGCCAGCAGTCGCTTGACGTCGGTCTGCGTGACCGACAGGACCGCGCCGACGATCATCGTCAGGGCCGCGACGGCGATGACCCCGCCGCGCCAGTCCCAGCGGTTGGCGTCGATGCCGACGTAGACGATCCGCAGGATCGCGCCGAACGCGGCGACCTTGGTGCAGGCCGCCATGAAGCCGGTCACGGGGGTCGGGGCACCCTGGTAGACGTCGGGCGTCCAGGAGTGGAAGGGGACGGCACCGACCTTGAACAGCAGGCCGACGAGCACGAACACCACCCCGGGCAGGAGCAGGCCCTCGAGCTGGGCCGGGGCCGCCGTGACCGCCTTGGCGATGTCGGCGATGTAGAGGGAGCCGGAGTAGCCGTAGAGCAGGGCGGCACCGAAGAGGAAGAACGCGGAGCTGAACGCGCCGAGCAGGAAGTACTTCAGCGAGGCCTCCTGCGACAGCAGACGGCGTCGACGAGCCAGCCCGCTGAGCAGGTAGAGCGGCAGCGACAGGACCTCGAGCGCGACGAACATCGTCAGCAGGTCACCGGCCGCCGGGAAGAGCATCATGCCGAGCACCGCGAACAACGTCAGCGGGAAGACCTCGCTGGTGGCCAGGCCGGCGCGCAGGGCAGCAGCCTCGTGCGGGGACCCGGGGACGGCTGCACCCATGGGGGTGAAGGCGTCAGCGCCCTGGCCGCCGAACTTCTCGGCCATCGTGAGGACGCCGAGGACCGACATCGCGAGGATCGCGCCCTGCAGGAACAGCGACGGCCCGTCGATGATGACGGCCTGCGCGAGGGTGCCCCCACGGTTCGTGGCCTTGGTGGAGACCGTCACGAGGACGACCAGCGCCGCCACGAGGGTCACCAGCGTCAACGCCACCTGGGTCGTGTGGCGGACCCGCCGCGGCGCGAACGCCTCGACGAGCACCCCCACGAGGGAACCGGCGATGACGATGAGCATCGGGGCGATGGCGCCGTAGTTGACGTCGGCGGCCTGGAAGGCGGTCGCCAGCATCGGCGTGGACAGGACGGTCACGGCGGGCATTACTTCGTGCTCCCGTCAGCGGAGGTGGGGGCCGGGTCGGCGACACCGACGTAGCTCAGGGTCTTGGCGACTGCCGGGTTGAGGACGTCCAGGGCCAGGTTGGGGTAGAAGCCCAGCACGAGGAACGCGGCGATCAGCGGAGCCACGACGAGCTTCTCGCGGAGCGTGATGTCGCGGACCGGTGCCGCGAGCTCGGGCTTCGGGCCGGTCATCATCCGCTTGTACATCAGCAGGATGTAGAGGGCCGCGAGGACGATGCCCGTCGTCGCGACGACCGCCGCGAACTTGTAGCGCTGGAACGTCCCGACGAGCACGAGGAACTCCGACACGAACGAGCTCAGACCCGGCAGGGCCAGACCCGACAGGCCCGCGACGAGGAACACCCCGGCGAGGCCGGGCGTCACGCGCTGCCAGCCACCGAAGTCGGGGATGCGCTTGCTGCCCCGTCGGGCGATCAGCATCGCGGCGATGAGGAACAGCGCCGCGGTGGAGAACCCGTGGTTGAGCATGTAGAGCGTCGAACCCGCACCACCGGTCGTGGTCACCGCGAAGATACCCAGCACGATGAAGCCGAAGTGGCTGACCGAGGTGTAGGCGATCAGGCGCATCATGTCGGTCTGGCCGATGGCCAGCAGCGCGCCGTACAGGATCGAGATGACGGCAAGGGTGAGCACGACGGGCGTCGCCCACCGGCTGGCCTCCGGGAAGAGCTGGAGGCAGAAGCGGATCATCCCGTAGGTGCCGACCTTGTCGAGCACGCCCACGAGGAGCACCGCCGTGGCGGGACGGGCCTCGGTCGCGGCGTCGGGCAGCCAGGTGTGCACCGGCCACATCGGCGCCTTGACGGCGAACGCGAAGAAGAACGCGAGGAACATCAGGCGCTCGGGCGTGGTGCCGAGGTTCAGCCCGGTGAGCTTGGTGACGAGGAAGCCGTCCGCACCGCCGGGACCGTAGTGGTAGAGCGCCAGGACGCCCACGAGCATCACGAGCCCACCCGCGAGGGAGAACAGCAGGAACTTCACCGCGGCGTACTGGCGGCGGGCGCCACCGTAGGAGCCGATGAGGAAGTAGACCGGGATGAGCATGGCCTCGAAGAAGACGTAGAACAGGAACACGTCGGTGGCGGCGAAGACGCCGACCATGAACGTCTCCAGCACCAGCATCAGCGCGAAGTAGTTCTTCTCGCGCTTGCCACCCTCGGGCACGTCGTTCCACGCGGCGAGGACGCACACCGGCGTGAGGATGACGGCCAGCAGGATCATCACCAGCGCGGTGCCGTCGACGCCGAGCGCGTAGGAGACGCCGAACTGCGGGATCCACTCGTGCTGCTCGGTGAGCTGGAACTGCGTCTTGGACGAGGTGGAGAACTGCAGCGCGGCAGCGACCCCCATCACCAACGTCACCAGCGAGAAGCCCAGCGCGACGTGCTTGGCACGGTCGGTCACCCCTGCCGGGAGGGCGGCCACGACGGCAGCACCGATGAGCGGGATCAACCCGATCACGGTCAGCCAGGGGAAGTTCGTCATCACTGGATCACCCACAGAGCACCGAGAATCACGACGACGCCGGCAAGCATCGTCAGGGCATAGGAACGTGCGAAGCCGTTCTGGAGGCGACGCAGGCGGCTGGACGTGCCACCGACGAGGGCGGCCAGACCGCCGAACCCGCCGTCGATACCGCGGTTGTCCGCGAACACGAGGGCACGGGTCAGATGCAGGCCGGGGCGCATGAAGACACCTTCGTTGACGTCGTCCTGGTAGAGGTCGCGGCGAGCGGCCTGCGTGGCGAGCGAGCCGGCCGGCTGGGCCTGCGGCACCTCGTCACGCCAGTAGCGCATCCACGCGAGGCCGATGCCCCCGATCACCAGCAGCAGCGTCAGGCCGGTGATCAGCGGGACGGACAGCACCGGGTGCTCCTCGCCGTGCGCCCCCACGACCGGCTCGAGCCAGTTCGTGAAGGTGCCACCGATGGACAGCACCAGGCCGAGCAGCGCAGAGCCGACCGCCAGCACCATCATCGGGACGGTCATGGTCAGCGGGGACTCGTGCGGGTGCACGTCCTCGGTCCAGCGCTTCTTGCCGTGGAAGGTCATGAAGAACAGGCGCGACATGTAGAAGGCGGTGATGCCGGCGCCGATGAGCGCGGTGAGGCCGAAGACCCACGGGCGCCAGCCCTCGCCGATGAACGCGGCCTCGATGATCTTGTCCTTGGACCAGAAGCCGGAGAACGGCGGGACACCCAGGATCGCGAGCCAGCCGAGGCCGAACGTCGCCCAGGTGATCTTCATGGCACCCGACAGGCCGCCGAAGCGACGCATGTCGACCTGGTTGTTCATGCCGTGCATGACCGAGCCGGCGCCGAGGAACATCCCCGCCTTGAAGAAGCCGTGCGTGAGCAGGTGGAAGATCGCGAACGCGGCACCGACCGGGCCGAGGCCGGCGGCGAGCATCATGTAGCCGATCTGGCTCATGGTGGACGCGGCGAGGGCCTTCTTGATGTCGTCCTTGGCGCAACCGACGATCGCGCCGAAGAGCAGCGTGATCGCACCGACGATGACCACGACGAGCTGCGCGTTCGGGGCGTTGTCGAAGATGAAGCCGCTGCGCACCACGAGGTAGACGCCGGCGGTGACCATGGTCGCGGCGTGGATCAGCGCCGAGACGGGTGTCGGACCGGCCATGGCGTCGCCGAGCCAGCTCTGGAGGGGGAACTGCGCGGACTTGCCGCAGGCACCCAGGAGCAGCATCAGGCCGATGGCCGTGAGGACGCCCTGGCCCGCGCTGCCCTTCGCGGCCTGCTCGACACCGGCGAAGGACACGGTGCCGAAGGCCGCGAACATGATCATGATCGCGATGGACAGGCCGACGTCACCGACGCGGTTGACCACGAACGCCTTGTTGGCGGCGGTCGCATACGCGGGGTTGTAGTTCCAGAAGCCGATGAGCAGGTAGGACGCGAGGCCCACACCCTCCCAGCCGACGTAGAGCAGCAGGTAGGAGTCGGACAGCACCAGCAGCAGCATCGCCGCGACGAACAGGTTGAGGTAGGCGAAGAACCGGCGCTTGTCCGGGTCGTGCTCCATGTACCCCAGCGAGTAGACGTGGATCAGCGAGCCGACGAACGTCACCAGCAGCACGAACACGACCGACAGCTGGTCGATGAGCATGCCCGCGTCGACCTTGAACGACCCGGCCGTCACCCAGCTGAACAGGTGCAGCGACGCGGCGCGCGACTCGGGGGCGCGACCGATCATCGCGATCCAGACGATGGCGCCGACGAGGAACGCGGCCCACGACATGGCGGTCGCGAACAGCGGCCCCCACTTGTCGGTGGCGCGTCCGCCGAGGAGGAGGACGGCAGCACCGAGCAGCGGGAGAGCCACCAGGAGCCACGCGTATGCCGTGATGCCGGTGGCCGCCGCGGGTGCGGAGGCCGTGGTGGCAGCGGCGAGAGTTGCGAGGGAAGTCACCTTCGAGGCCCCTTCTACAGCTTCAGGAGGTTGGCGTCGTCGACAGAAGCCGACCTGCGGGCACGGAAGATGGCCATGATGATCGCGAGGCCGACCACGACCTCGGCGGCGGCCACGACCATGACGAACAGGGCGATCACCTGACCGTCGAGGGAGCCGTGCATGCGCGCGAACGTCACGAACATCAGGTTGGTCGCGTTGAGCATGAGCTCGACGCCCATGAACACGATGATGGCGTTGCGACGCATGAGGACGGTGGCGCCACCGATCGCGAACAGGATCGTCGAGAGGTAGATGTAGTTGACGAGGTTCATCGCTGCGAGCCCTCCTCGATCTCGTGCTCGATGTCCTGCTCGGACTCGATGTGGCGGACGGGGGTGACGATCTGTTCGCGGGCGGTCAGCACACGCGACACGGACAGCTGGCTGGGCGTGCCGTCGGGCAGCAGCGCCGGGGTGTCGACCGCGTTGCTGCGGGCGTAGACACCGGGCGCCGGGAGGCCGGCGACGTTGCGGTTGTCGCGGATGCGCCGCTCGGACCACAGCCGCTGGCTCGGCTTGGCACCGATCCGCTCGCGGTGGGCCAGCACCATCGCGCCGAGCGCGGCGGTGATGAGCAGGGCCGAGGTGATCTCGAAGGTCCAGACGTACTTGCCGAAGATCAGCTCGGCGACGCCGGTGATGTTGCCCGGGCTCTCGTTGACGCTCGTCAGCCCCTTCATCGGGCCGAACTGCACCCGACCGACGGCCGTGAACACCAGCGTGCCGAGGCCGAGGGCCAGCACGAGCGAGGCCCACTTCTGACCCTTGAGCGTCTCGACCAGGGAGTCGGAGGAGTCGACGCCCACGAGCATGAGGACGAAGAGGAACAGCATCATCACCGCGCCGGTGTAGACGAAGATCTGGATGATGCCCAGGAAGTCCGCCTGCTCCGCGATGTAGAAGATGCCGAGGTTGATCATGACCAGGGCCATGGCGATGGCGGCGTGGACCGCCTTCTTCGCGAACAGCAGCCCGAAGGCGGCGATCACGGAGACGGGGGCCAGGACCCAGAACAGGATCTGCTCACCGAGACCGGTCATCGGCGCACCGCCTCTCCGCTGCTGTCACGGGTGGCCTGGCCGGTGCGCACCGTGTCGACGCCCTCGACCGGGTCACCGGTGGCGGCGACCCCGTCCTGCGTCGCCGCGTCGTGCTCCTTCACCCATGCCTCCTGCTCGGGCGTCGCCCGAGCGACCTTGCCCTGGTAGTAGTCGCGCTCCTCGAGGCCCTCGACCATCGGGTGCGGCGCCGGCAGCATGCCCTCCGAGAGCGGGCCGAGCAGCTGCTCCTTGGTGAAGATGAGGTCGCCCCGGTTGTTGTCGGCGAGCTCGTAGAAGTTGGTCATCGTCAGCGCGCGCGTCGGGCAGGCCTCGATGCACAGGCCGCAGAAGATGCAGCGCAGGTAGTTGATCTGGTAGACGCGGCCGTAGCGCTCGCCGGGCGAGAACCGGCCGAGGCCACCCTCGCTGTCGTCGTTCTGCGCACCTTCGACGAGGATCGCGTCCGCCGGGCAGGCCCAGGCGCAGAGCTCGCAGCCGACGCACTTCTCCAGGCCGTCCGGGTGCCGGTTGAGCTGGTGGCGACCGTGGTACCGGGGCTGCGTCGGACGCTTCTCCTCGGGGTACTCCTCGGTCTCCAGCTTGCGGAACATGGTGGCGAACGTGACGCCGAACCCACCGACGGGGGCGAAGAGGTCGGCGAAGAACCCGCCCTTCGCGTCGTTCGCTGGGCGATCAGCTGCTCGGTCAGCCACGAGCGGCCTCCTTGTCGGTTGCGTCCGTGCGGGCGCTGATGGCCATGGTCGGCTCCTTCAGGCGCTGTCCGGGCAGGGGCGGCACCGGGTACCCACCCGCGAACGGGTCGATCTCCTCCGGCGCGGGGGCGGAACGGGCAGCCTCGCGCTCGATCTTCTTGTTGTCCCACAGCCACACCGCGAGCAGCGCCACGAGGGAGACGATGACGACGAAGACGATGCTGAACACCGGGAACTTCCGGTTGCCCAGCGTCAGGGCCGCGTCCCCGAAGTAGCCGAGCTGGCTGCCGCGGATGAAGGCGACGACCACGACCCAGGCGAGGGTGACGGGGATGAGGAACTTCCAGCCGAAGCGCATGAACTGGTCGTAGCGGACGCGGGGCAGCGAGCCTCGCAGCCAGACGAAGAAGAACATGAACAGCCAGAGCTTGATGACGAACCACAGCAGGCCCCACCAGCCGTGGTTGAACATGCCGTCGTTGATGGCGGCGATGCCGGGAGGCGCCTGCCAGCCACCGAGGAACATCGTCGTGGCCAGCGCCGCGACGGTGAACATGTTGACGTACTCGCCGAGGAAGAACATCGCGAACTTCAGCGAGGAGTACTCGGTGTGGAAGCCACCGGTGAGCTCGCCCTCGCCCTCGGCGAGGTCGAACGGCAGTCGGTTGGTCTCCCCCACCATGGTGATGACGTAGACGAAGAAGCTGAAGAACGCCGGGATGATGTACCAGAGGTCCTTCTGCGACGCGACGATCTGCGAGGTCGACATCGAGCCGGAGTAGAGGAACACGGCGACGAGCGACAGGCCCATGGCGATCTCGTAGGAGATGACCTGGGCGGTCGAGCGCAGCCCACCGAGCAGCGGGTAGGTCGAGCCCGAGGACCAGCCGGCGAGCACGATGCCGTAGACGCCGACACCGGCGACGGCCAGCACGAGCAGCACCGCGACGGGGATGTCGGTCAGCTGCAGCGGCGTGCGGTGGCCGAACATCGACACGCGTCGGGCCGAGCGGGATGATCGCGAACGACACGAACGCCATGGCGCCGGCGATGACCGGGGCCAGCGCGAAGACGATCTTGTCGGCGTTCTTGGGCGTCAGGTCCTCCTTGAGGGCCAGCTTGACGCCGTCGGCCAGGGTCTGGAGCAGACCGAAGGGACCGGTGCGGTTGGGGCCGGGACGCTGCTGCATCCGGCCGATCACGCGACGCTCGAACCAGATGACGATCAGGGTGTTGACCAGCAGGAAGACGAAGACCAGCAGGGCCTTGACCAGGTGCAGCCACCACGGGGTGTCGCTGAAGTCGGCGCGGGGGTTGTCGGCGAACGGCACGTTCGCCAGCCCGGCCGGGAGGTGCGGCAGGGCGGTGACTGCCTGCGCGGCATACGTCACGGGGCTCACTGGGTGACCTTCCTGTCCACGGTGCTCGCGACCTTCGTCAGCGTGACGAGGGCTCCCGCGTCGGCGCCCAGCGTGGCACGGACGCGGCTGTCCTCGGAGTTGGTGGGCAGCCACACCACGTGGTCGACCATGCCCGGGACGACCTCGACGGGGGCGGTGACCGCACCCCGGCCGGCGGCCACGCGGACGCCGTCACCGTCGACGAGCCCGATGGCCTCGGCGGTGGCGGCGGACACGCGGGCGCGGGTGGCGTGCGCGGTGCCGGCCAGGAACGGCTCGCCGTCCTGCAGCGAGCCCCGGTCCAGCAGGTGGTGCCACGTGGCCAGGACGACCCGACCCTCGGGCAGGCTGGGCACGTCGCCCACCGGCACGGTCGGGGCGGCGGGACGCTCCCCGTCCCACGGGCCGAGGGCGGTCATGTCGGCCCGGATCTCGGCTGAGCGTGCGCGCACCGAGGAAGGAGCCGAGCTCGCTGGCCAGCATGTCCAGGACGCGGTAGTCGGAGTTGAACGCCGTCTCGATCGCCGTGGCGAAGGGCCGCGGGCGGCCCTCCCAGTCGACGAACGTGCCGCCCTTCTCCGCGTGGGCGGCCACGGGGAGCACGACGTCGGCGACCTCGGTCACCGACGAGGGACGCACCTCGAGCGAGACGACGAACGTCTTGGCGAGGGCCTCCTCGGCGTGCGGGTCCGCCAGGTCGTGGGCGTCGACGCCACCGACGACGAGCGCGTTGACCTCGCCCGTCGTCGCCGCAGCAAGGATGCCGGCGGTGTCACGGCCGGGCGTGTCGGGCAGGCCGACGACGTCCCAGGCCTCGGCGACCTGCTGGCGGGCAGCAGGGTCGGACACGGGGCGGCCGCCGGGCAGCAGGGTCGGCAGGGCGCCGGCCTCGAGCGCGCCGCGCTCACCGGCACGACGGGGCACCCACGCGAGGCGGGCGTTGACCGAGGAGGTGAGGGCGGCGGCGGCGGACAGCGCACCGGGGACGGTGGCGAGGCGCTCGCCGACGAGCACGATCGTGCCGGGCTCCCCCATGGCCTGGGCGGCCTTGGCGGCGGCGCCGTCACCGGTGACACCGTCGCCGAGCGCGCGGAGCACCTCGGCCTCGGTGCCGGGCGCTGCCGGGATGAGCGTGCCACCGAGCTTGGTGAGGCCGCGCGTCGCGAACGGCGCGACGGCATACACGGCCGTCTTGTGCTTGCGGTGCGCCTTGCGCAGCCGCAGGAAGACGATCGGGCTCTCCTCCTCCGGCTCGAACCCGACGAGGACCACGGTCCTGGCGGTCTCGAGCTCGGCGTAGGTGACCGCAGCGCCGGACGGGCCGGTGGCGACGACGGTGGAGGCGAGGAACTCGGCCTCCTCCTGCGAGTGCGGACGCGCCCGGAAGTCGATGTCGTTGGTGTCGACGACGGTGCGGGCGAACTTGGAGTAGGCGTAGGCGTCCTCGGTGGACACGCGGCCACCGACGAGCACCCCGACACCCTTGGCTGCGCGCAGGCCCTTGGCGGCGGCCTCGAGGGCCTCCGGCCAGGACGCGACCTGGAGCTCGCCGTTCTCGTCACGGACCATGGGGAACTGGAAGCGGTCGCCGGTGGTGGCGTACTGGAAGGCCCAGCGACCCTTGTCGCAGTTCCACTCCTCGTTGACCGCCGGGTCGTTGATCGCCATGCGGCGCAGCACGACTCCGCGACGGTGGTCGGTGCGGATCGAGCAGCCCGAGGCGCAGTGCTCGCAGACGCTGTTGGTCGACATGAGGTCGAACGGGCGGCTGCGGAAGCGGTAGGCCGCACCGGTCAGCGCGCCCACGGGGCAGATCTGCACGGTGTTGCCCGAGAAGTAGGACTCGAACGGCTGCTGCTCGTAGATGCCGACCTGCTGGAGGGCACCGCGCTCGACCAGCGCGATGAACGGGTCACCGGCGATCTGGTCGGAGAAGCGGGTGCAGCGGGCGCACAGGACGCAGCGCTCACGGTCGAGCAGCACCTGCGAGGAGATGTTGATGGGCTTGGGGTAGGTGCGCTTGACGTCCTCGAAGCGGGACACCGCGCGACCGTTGCTCATGGCCTGGTTCTGCAGGGGGCACTCGCCGCCCTTGTCGCAGACCGGGCAGTCGAGCGGGTGGTTGATGAGCAGCAGCTCCATGACACCCTGCTGCGCCTTGTCGGCGACGGGCGAGGTCTGCTGCGTCTTGACCTGCATGCCCTCGGAGACGCTGATGGTGCAGGAGGCCTGCGGCTTCGGCATCGCCCGCATGGAGCCGTCGGGACCCGGCGTCGCGATGTCCACGAGGCACTGGCGGCAGGCGCCCACGGGCTCGAGGAGCGGGTGGTCGCAGAAGCGCGGGATCTGGACGCCGACCTCTTCGGCGGCGCGGATCACGAGGGTGTTCTTGGGGACCGACACCTCCACACCGTCGATGGTCAGCGAGACCTGGTCGACGGTGGCGGGCGGCGTGGCGTCGCCGCCCTTGCTGACGGCGTTGCCGCCGGCGCTGGGACTGGTCTGGACCGTCATGCGGTGGCCTTCTCCTTCGCGAACAGCGACGAGTCCCTCGGATCGAAGGGGCAGCCACCGTTGGTGAGGTGTGCGAGGTACTCCTCGCGGAAGTACTGGATGCTGCTGGTGATCGGCGACGTGGCACCGTCACCCAGGGCGCAGAAGCTGCGGCCGAGGATGTTGTCACAGATGTCGAGCAGCTTGTCGAGGTCCTCTTCGGACCCCTCGCCGTGCTCGAGCCTGCCGAGGATCTGCTTGAGCCACCAGGTGCCCTCGCGGCACGGGGTGCACTTGCCGCAGGACTCGTGCTTGTAGAAGTCGGTCCAGCGGTCGACGGCCCGCACGACGCAGGTGGTCTCGTCGAAGATCTGCAGTGCGCGGGTGCCGAGCATCGAGCCCGCAGCAGCAACCGACTCGAAGTCGAGCGGGGTGTCGAGGTGCTCGTCGGTGAACAGCGGCGTCGACGAGCCGCCGGGCGTCCAGAACTTGAGCTTCTTGTTGGGGTCGCGCATGCCGCCGGCCATGTCGAGCAGCTCGCGCAGCGTGATGCCGAGCGGCGCCTCGTACTGGCCGGGACGCTTGACGTGGCCCGAGAGGCTGAAGATGCCGAAGCCCTGGGACTTCGCGGTGCCCATGTCGGAGAACCAGTCCGCGCCGTGCAGCAGGATCGGCGGGACCGAGGCGATCGACTCGACGTTGTTGACCACGGTCGGGCGCGCGTAGAGGCCCGCGACCGCGGGGAACGGCGGCTTGAGGCGCGGCTGGCCGCGACGGCCCTCGAGGCTGTCGAGCAGCGCGGTCTCCTCACCACAGATGTAGGCGCCGGCGCCGGCGTGCACGGTGATGTCGAGGTCGAAGCCGGAGCCGTGGATGTTCTTGCCGAGGTGGCCCGCGGCATACGCCTCCTCCACCGCGCGCAGCAGGCGGCGGTAGACGTGCACGACCTCGCCGCGCAGGTAGATGAAGGCGTGGTTGCAGCCGATGGCGTAGGAGGTGATGACGCAGCCCTCGATGAGGAACTGCGGCGCCGCCATCATCAGCGGGATGTCCTTGCAGGTGCCCGGCTCGGACTCGTCGGCGTTGACGACGAGGTAGCGGGGGCCGCCGTCCGGCGGGGGCAGGAAGCCCCACTTCATGCCGGTCGGGAAGCCGGCGCCGCCACGGCCGCGCAGGCCGGAGTCCTTGGTCATCTGCACGAGGTCGGCAGGAGCCATCGACAGCGCCTTCTTCAGCGCCTGGTAGCCCTCGTTCTTCTCGTACGTCTCCAGGGTCCAGGACTGCGGGTCGTCCCAGAACTTGGTGAGGATCGGGGTGAGCGTGGTGGCCACGGCTGTCACTTCCCCTCGGCGGGCTTGTCGCCCGCCTGCTCGTCGGCGGCGTTGGAGGGCGTGTCGGTGGAGGAGTGCCGGCCCGGCGCACCGGCGGCGGCCTGGGCCGCGCCGTCGGCAGTGCCCTCGGTGCGGCTCGCGTGCTTGCCGTTCGGTGCCGTCCAGTTGTGGTCCTTGGCGACCTTGAGGCCCTCGAGCGAGGCCGGGCCTGCGCCCACACCCTCGTCGGCGAGGCCGTCGTGGAACCCCGCGAGGACGCGCGAGACCTGCTTGAAGCTGCAGACCCTGGCCGGGCCGCGGGTGGGGGCGACGTCCTTGCCGGAGCGCAGGTCGTCGACGAGCTGCTTGGTCGACTCGGGCGTCTGGTTGTCGAAGAACTCCCAGTTGGCCATGACCACCGGCGCGTAGTCGCACGCCGCGTTGCACTCGACGCGCTCGAGGGTGATCTTGCCGTCGGCCGTCGTCTCGTCGTGGCCGATGCCGAGGTGCTCGGAGACCTCGTCCCAGATCTGGTCGCCGCCCATGATCGCGCAGAGCGTGTTGGTGCAGACGCCGACGGTGAACTCACCGTTGGGGTGGCGCTTGTACTGCGTGTAGAAGGTCGCGACGCCCGACACCTCGGCAGTGGTCAGGTCGAGGACCTCCGCGCAGAAGTCGATGCCGCGACCGGTGACGTAGCCGTCGACGCTCTGCACGAGGTGCAGCAGCGGCAGCAGCGCCGAACGCGCCTGGGGGTAGCGGGAGACGACCTGCGCCGCGTCGACGTGCAGCTGTGCGAGCACGTCGTCGGCGTAGGGCTCCTTGGACTCGCCCGGGACGTTGAGGTGACCAGAAGCGGTCTGCAGTCCGAAGTTGTCTCCGCTCATCAGCGGTCCACGCCTCCCATGACGGGGTCGATCGAGGCAACGGCGACGATGACGTCGGCGATCTGGCTGCCCTCGCACATCGCGGCCGTGGCCTGCAGGTTGTTGAAGGACGGGTCACGGAAGTGCGCGCGGTAGGGGCGCGTCCCGCCGTCGGACACCACGTGGCAGCCGAGCTCGCCCTTGGGGCTCTCCACGGCGGCATACGCCTGGCCGGGCGGGACCCGGAAGCCCTCGGTGACCAGCTTGAAGTGGTGGATGAGCGACTCCATGGAGGTGCCCATGATCTCGCGGATGTGGTCGAGGCTGTTGCCCATGCCGTCGCCGCCGATGGCCAGCTGCGCCGGCCAGGCGATCTTCTTGTCGGCGATCATGACCGGGCCGGGGTTCGACTGCAGGCGGTCGATGGCCTGCTCGGCGATCTTGAGCGACTCGTACATCTCGTCGATGCGGATCCGCAGGCGGGAGTAGGCGTCGGCCTCGGTGCGCGTGATGACCTCGAAGTCGTAGGTCTCGTAGCCGCAGTAGGGGTCGAGCTTGCGCAGGTCGTGCGGCAGGCCGGTCGAGCGCAGCACCGGGCCGGTGATGCCCAGGGCCATGCAGCCCGACAGGTCGAGGTAGCCGACGTCGACCGTGCGGCCCTTGAGGATGGGGTTCTCGACGAGGAGCAGCTCGAGCTCGCCGAGACCCTTGCGCACCAACGGGATGGTGTCGCGCACCTTGTCGATGGCACCGGGCGGGAGGTCCTGCGCCACGCCGCCGGGACGGATGAACGCGTGGTTCATCCGCAGGCCGGTGACCATCTCGAGGATCGCCAGGATGCGCTCACGCTCGCGGAAGCCGACCGTCATCACGGTGGTCGCGCCCATCTCCATGCCACCGGTCGCCAGGGCCACGAGGTGGGAGCCGATCCGGTTGAGCTCCATGAGGAGCACGCGGATCACGCTTGCGCGCTCCGGGATCTGGTCGGTGATGCCGAGGAGCTTCTCCACGGAGAGGCAGTAGACGGCTTCGTTGAACAGCGGCGCGAGGTAGTCCATGCGGGTGCAGAACGTCACGCCCTGGGTCCAGGTGCGGAACTCCATGTTCTTCTCGATGCCGGTGTGCAGGTAGCCGATTCCCGCGCGGGTCTCGGTCACCGTCTCGCCGTCGAGCTCGAGGATGAGGCGGAGCACACCGTGCGTCGACGGGTGCTGCGGGCCCATGTTGACGACGATCCGCTCCTCGTGGAGGGCCGCGGCCTCGTCGACGAGCTGGTCCCAGTCGCCGCCGGTGGCGTTGAAGATGTGCGCGCCCTCGGCGGCGGCCGTGTCGGCGCCGGAGGTTGCGTAGATGTCGGTGGTGTCGGTGCTCATCAGTTGTAAGACCTCCGCTGGTCCGGCGGCGGGACCGTGGCCCCCTTGTACTCGACGGGGATGCCGCCGAGGGGGTAGTCCTTGCGCTGGGGGTGGCCCGGCCAGTCGTCGGGCATGAGGATCCGGGTCAGCGCGGGGTGCCCGTCGAACTGGATCCCGAACATGTCCCACGTCTCGCGCTCGTGCCAGTCGTTCGCCGGGTAGATGTCGACGATCGACGGGATGTGCGGGTCTGCGTCGGGTGCGGTGACCTCGACGCGGACGCGGCGTCCGCCGTGGGTGATCGACAGGAAGTGGTAGACCGCGTGGAGCTCGCGGCCCTCCTCCTGCGGGTAGTGGACACCGGAGACACCGGTGCACATCTCGAAGCGCAGCGCCGCGTCGTCGCGCAGCGCGCGGGCCACGGCGCGCAGGTGCTCGCGCCGCACGAAGAAGGTCATCTCGCCGCGGTCGACGACCACACGCTCGATCGCCTCGGAGTAGGAGGCGGAGCCGCCCACCAGGGTCTTGTCGAGGCGGTCGGCGATCTCGTCGAAGTAGCTGCCGTAGGGCCGGACCGCCGCTGCGGGGAACAGGATCGGGCTGACCATGCCGCCGTATCCCGTGGTGTCACCGGTGTCGCGGGCGCCGAACATGCCGCGGCGCTCGCCCACCTGCACGGGGTCGGGCGTGGTGCCCGGGGCTGCGGGGAGCCGGTCGCCGCTCTCGCGGTCGACGACGGCGCCGGGCTCGGCGCCGACGGTGGCACCGGCGACGACGGGGGCCGGCTGGTCGGGACCGGCGCCCTTGTCGGCGGCGGCGTCAGCGGCCTTGTTGCCGAGGACGTCGCTGTTGGCGGTCGCCTTGGCGGGGTCCTCGGCGCCGTCGTTCTTCGTGGCCTTCTCGTCGCTCACGCGACACCTCCGTGCGCGCTGCGCTCCTGACCGTGCTGCTGGTCAATGCCGTGGCTGTGCGAGTGGCCGGCAGCGGCGAGCGGGAGGGCCGTGCCCGCGCCCTGCGCCAGCAGGCCGGTCATCTGGTGCGTCGGCGTCGCGGACAGTGCTGCTGCCTCGGCGGCACGCGCCGCCGCGACGCGGTTGACGCCGAGCTTGCTGTTCTGGATCTGCTCGTGGAGCGTGAGGATCGCGTTGAGGAGCATCTCGGGGCGGGGCGGGCAGCCCGGCAGGTAGACGTCGACCGGGATGATGTGGTCGACCCCCTGCACGATGGCGTAGTTGTTGAACATGCCGCCGGAGCTGGCGCAGACACCCATCGAGATGACCCACTTGGGCTCGGGCATCTGGTCGTAGACCTGGCGCACGACGGGAGCCATCTTCTGGCTCACGCGGCCGGCGACGATCATCAGGTCGGCCTGGCGCGGCGTGGCGGAGAACCGCTCCATGCCGAAGCGCGCGATGTCGTAGTCAGGCGTGCCGACAGCCATCATCTCGATGGCGCAGCAGGCCAGGCCGAACGTCGCGGGCCAGACCGAGCTCTTGCGCATGTAGCCCGCGACCTGCTCGACCGTGCTGAGCAGGAAGCCTGCGGGCAGCTTCTCTTCGATTCCCATTGCTTGTCCTAGTCCTCGTCAGTCCCACTCGAGGCCGCCGCGGCGCCACACGTATGCGTAGGCCACGAAGACGGTCAGGATGAACAGCACCATCTCGACGAGTGCGAAGAGACCGAGCTGGTTGAACGCGACGGCGAACGGGTAGAGGAACACCGATTCGATGTCGAAGACGATGAAGAGCATCGCGGTCAGGTAGTACTTGATCGGCACCCGCCCACCACCAGCGGCCTGGGGCGTCGGCTCGATCCCGCACTCGTAGGCGTCGAGCTTGGCCCGGTTGTAGCGCTTGGGCCCCGAGATCGCCGCGGCGAAGACCGAGAAGACGGCGAAGCCGCCACCGATCGCCAGCAGGAAAAGCAGGGGGACGTAGGGGTTGCTCATCGCCGTGCCACTCCCCTTCCGAAGTCATCATTGAAGTCTGGTGTGAAGCCTGGTGCGAGGTCACGGCCTGCGCCGGGGGCCGCATCCGTGCGGGACGGGCATTCGGGCCGCGACGCCCGCCGCCCAATCCTAGGGGTGCCCTCGGAGATCGCACGACGGGTCATGCGTCGGGCGCCATCTTCGACAGTGCGGTGATGAGGCGGTCGCTGGCGTCGCCCCCACGCGGCTCGGCCAGGTTGGCCATCACCTTGAGCAGGAACTTCATCAGCGTGGTGCGCGGGAGGCCGTACTTGGTGGCCAGGCGCATGATCTCGGGGTTGCCGATCATCTTGGCGAAGTAGCGACCGAGCGTGTAGTAGCCGCCGAGGGAGTCGGCCATGACGCCCGGGTAGGACTGCAGGACCCGCTCGCGCTGCGCGTCGTCGGTGCGGGCGAACGCCTGGGCGATCACCTCGGCGGCGAGGCGGCCGGACTCCATGGCGTAGGCGATGCCCTCGCCGTTGAACGGGTTGACCATGCCGCCGGCGTCACCGACGAGGAGCAGGCCGTTGTCGTAGTGCGGCTGGCGGTTGAAGCCCATCGGGAGCGCCGCTCCACGGATCGGGCCGACCATCGTCTCGTCGGAGTAGGTCCACTCGTCCGGCATGGTCGCGACCCAGCGCCGCATGACGTCCTTGTAGTCCGTCTTGCCGAAGGCGCTGGAGGTGTTGAGGATGCCGAGGCCGACGTTGGAGGTGCCGTCGCCGACACCGAAGATCCAGCCGTAGCCCGGCAGGAGCACCTTCTTGCCGTTGGCGTCGGTCGACCACAGCTCCAGCCAGGACTCGAGGTAGTCGTCGTCGTGTCGGGGGCTCGTGTAGTAGGTGCGCACGGCGACGCCCATCGGGCGGTCCTCGCGCTTCTCGCGGCCCATCGCCAGCGACAGGCGCGAGGAGTTGCCGTCGGCGGCGACCACGAGGGGCGCGGTGTAGCGCAGCTCGGGACCGGTCGCGCGGCCCTTCTCGTCGGTGGCCTTGGCCGTCACGCCGACGATCGAACCCTTGGAGTCCACGATCGGGCCGGTGACGTTGGTGCCCTCACGCAGCCGCGCGCCGTGCTTCACCGCGTGCTTGGCGAGGATGTCGTCGAAGTCCTGGCGGGTGCGGACCAGGCCGTAGGGCGGGAAGCTCGCGAGGTCGGGCCACGGCAGGGACAGGCGCATGCCGCCGCCGATGATCCGCAGGCCGTGGTTCTTGATCCAGCCGTCCTCCTCGGGCGTGGGGATGCCGAGGGTGATGAGCTCCTTGACCGCACGCGGGGTCAGGCCGTCGCCACAGACCTTCTCGCGGGGGAAGGTCGTCTTCTCGAGCAGGAGGACGTCCAGGCCGGTCATGGCCAGGTATGCCGCCGTGGCGGACCCCGCCGGACCGGCTCCGACCACGATGACGTCGGCGGTCTCGGTGGGTGCGCCGGCGCTCGAGCTGCCCCCGGCGACCTCGCTGATGGTGTGTGTCACGCCTGCCTCACCCGCTTGTGAACGACTTCACGAACTTCAAATGCGGAGTCTATTCCCGCCCTCCGCGGCACTCCTAGTAAGGCAGCCCTAACCGCTTGGTCAGGCGGGCTTCACCGCTGCGGCTTCACTGCCTATGGCTTCACTGCTCGGTGGAGGGCGACGATGCCGCCAGTCAGGTTGCGCCACCCCACCTGCGACCAGCCGGCTGCCGCGATCGTCGTCGCCAGCTCGCGCTGCGCGGGCCACGCCTGGATCGACTCGGCGAGATAGACGTAGGACTCGGGGTTGCTGCTGACCTTGCGCGCCACCGGGGGCAGCGAGCGCATGAGGTACTCCGTGTAGACCTTGCGGAACGCCTTGTTGACCGGCTGGCTGAACTCGCAGACCACGAGCCGACCGCCGGGCCTGACCACCCGCAGGAACTCCCCGAGGGCAGCGTCGACGGAGGCGACGTTGCGCAGCCCGAACGACATCGTCACGGCGTCGAAGCTGTCGTCGGCGAACGGGAGCTTCATCGCGTCGGCGGCTGTGAACCCCAGGTCGGGTCGACGCTTGTTGCCCACGCGCAGCATCCCGAGCGAGAAGTCGGCGGGCACGACGTTCACCCCACCGTCGGCGAACGGCTCGCTGCTCGTCCCGGTGCCGGCGGCGATGTCGAGCACCGTCTCCCCCGGCTGCGCGGCCACGGCCTTGAGCACGGCCCGGCGCCACAGCCGGTCCTGCCCGAGGGACAGCACGTCGTTGGTCAGGTCGTACTTGCCGGCCACGTCGTCGAACATCGCGGCGACGTCACGGGGGTCCTTCTCCAGGCTGGCACGCGTCATGGCGCCATCCTCCCATCCGGCGCCGGACCTGCGTCCCCGGCACCGGCGCCGTACCCCGCGGCCCTAGGCTGTGCCCGACATGAGCACCCTGCCCACTCCCGCCGCGGCCGCCCGCCAGGGGACGCCGCTGGTCGCCCGCACCGTGGCGCTCACCGACCCGGGGAGCCTGCTCACGCTGCTGCCCGACCTCGGCGACCCACGCGAGATCGCGAGCTGGGTCCGCCGCGGGGAGGGTCTCGTCGGCTGGGGGCGGGCCCTGGAGTTCACCGCCCACGGCGCCGACCGGTTCGAGCTCGCCGAGCGGTGGTGGCGCGAGGTGGTCGCCACGGCCGTCGTCCGCGACGAGGTGGGACTGCCCGGCACCGGACCGGTCACCTTCGGTTCGGTCGCGTATGCCGCCTCGTCGCCCTCCGGGGCGACGCTCGTCGTGCCCGAGGTGGTCGTGGGCGCACGGGACGGCGCCTGGTGGGTCACCACCATCGGCTCGAGTGCCGAGCTCCCCTCGCCCGTGCTGCCCCAGCAGTCCGCGCCCCCTGGACCGACCGGCGTCGCGTTCGCCGACGGCTCGCTGTCCTCCGCGCAGTGGGCGGTCGCCGTCGAGGAGGCGGTCCGCCGCATCACCGACGGCGCCCTCGACAAGGTGGTGCTGGCCCGCGACCTGCGCGTGACCGCGTCCGGGCCCATCGACGCGCGGTGGGTGCTGCAGCGGTTGGCCGATCGCTACGACACGACGTGGGTGTTCGCCGTCGACGGACTCGTCGGTGCCACCCCGGAGATGCTGGTGCGGCTCGAGAAGGGCCTGGTCACCTCGCGCGTGCTTGCGGGCACCATCCGGCGCACCGGTGACGACGAGCACGACCTGGCGCTCGCTGGGTCGCTGGCGCGCTCGAGCAAGGACCTCGAGGAGCACGAGTACGCCGTACGCTCGGTCGCCGACGCCCTGCGCCCGCACTGTTTCTCGGTCAACGTGCCCGAGTCGCCGTTCGTGCTGCACCTGTCCAACGTCATGCACCTCGCCACCGACGTGGCCGGGGTGCTCAAGGACGGCGCGACCTCGTTGACCCTGGCCGCGTCGCTGCACCCCTCGGCGGCGGTGTGCGGCACCCCCGCCGACGCCGCCGACGCCGTGATCTCCGAGCTCGAGCACATGGACCGCGGTCGCTACGCCGGGCCCGTCGGCTGGATGGACGCCTCGGGTGACGGCGAGTGGGGGATCGCGTTGCGGTGCGGCGCCTTCGAGCCCGATGACGCCGCGTCGATGCGGTTGTTCGCCGGCTGCGGGATCGTCGCCGGCTCGGACCCGGACTCCGAGGTCGCCGAGTCCGACGCCAAGCTGGTGCCCATGCGCGACGCCCTCACGACAGGGTGACGGTGTGGACCACTTCGAGCCGGCCCTGACCGCCGACGACCTCGTCCCCCGACCTGCCGACGTCGTCGTCTTCGACCTGGGCAACGTCCTGATCCAGTGGGACCCGGTGCCGGCCATCGCCGCCGTCGTCGGGCGGCAGCGGGCAGCAGCGTTCGTGGCCGACCCCGACTTCGACTTCGCGGCCTGGAACCACGCGAACGACGCCGGGCGCACCCTCGACGAGGCGGAGCAGACGGCCCTGGCCTCGCACCCGCACTACGCCGAGGAGGTCCTGGCCTACCGTCAGCACTTCGGCGCCTCCCTCGTCGGGGAGATCGAGGGCACCGTGGCCATCCTGCAGGAGCTGGCCGCCGCGCAGGTCCCGTTGTTCGCCCTGACCAACTGGTCGGCCGACCTGTTCCCCGTGGCGGTGGAGCGGTTCGAGTTCCTCGACCTGTTCGAGGACATCATCGTCTCCGGCGAGGAGGGCGTGGCCAAGCCCGACCCGGAGATCTTCGAGGTGCTGGAGGAGCGGGTCCGCCACCGGGCAGGCCTGGACGACTGCATCTTCATCGACGACAGCCCGGCCAACGTGCTGGCCGCTGCGGAGACCGGCCTGGACGCGATCCACTTCACGGGTCCGGACCTCCTGCGCGAGGACCTCATCGCCCGGGGTATGCCGCTGCGTCACCTGCCCTGAGGCCTCACCCTGGAGCGGCGTCACCGTTCCTGATGGCGTGGCGCGCCACGGAGCGCAGGGCAGCACGCTGCGGCCGGTGGGCAGCACGGTCCAGGGGGACCTCGAGCACCCGAAGGCCCGAGGGGGCCGTCGCCACGGCCTCGACGAGCTCGGCCCGCGAGGAGACCAGCTGGTGGGCGACGTGGTGCGCGGCGCACAACGCGCCGAGGTCCACCCCGGTCGGCGTTCCGAAGATGCGCTCGAAGTCGGCCGACCGCTCCGGCTCCCCCGGCTCGAGGAGGGTGAAGATGCCGCCACCGTCGTCGTTCGTCACCACGATCGTCAGGTCGGGACGGCCTTCGAGCGGACCGACGAGCAGGCCGTTGGCGTCGTGGAGGAACGTCAGGTCGCCCAGCAGTGCGTACGTGGGGTCCGGGCCTGCCAGCGCCAGGCCGGCCGCCGTCGAGACGCAGCCGTCGATGCCGGCGAGCCCACGGCTGGCCACCACCCGCAACGTCTCGGCGCGGGGTGCGGTGACGTCGACGTCGCGGACCGAGTTGGACGACCCCAGGAAGAGCGTCGAGCCCCGGGGCAGGCTGTCCACCACGGCCTCGGCGACGGCCGGGCCGCTGGGCCAGCGGGGCTTGCCCGGCTCGTCCGCGAGGGCAGCGGCGATCCGGGCACCGGCAGCCTGCCAGGCCTGTGACCACGGCTGGTCGTCCTCGTCGGGGGTGGTCCTGGTTGGTGCGGGCACGTCGAGGACCGCGACCGGGTGGACGACCTGGATGTCGGGTCGCGACTCGATCCAGCCGTGGGCGCCCACCGCCTCGACACGCACGCCGGGGCGACGCAAGAGCGCTGCGACGGGACGCGAGAGCGTCAGCCGCCCGACGGCGATCACGCGGTCCGGTGCGTGGTTGTCCAGCCAGTCGGGGTCGGACAGCACCAGCGGCCCGTGCGGCAGGACACCGGGGCGGGGATGGCTGCCGAAGGGCTCGGCCACGACGGGCCACCCCCGGCTCGCCGCCCAGTGGACGGCCCGGTCGAACTGGTCGGGCTCGGGCAGGTCACCCACCACGACCACGGTACGCGCGACGTCCTCGACACCGGCGCTCGACGCTGTGGTGGCCGTGCCCGGGGTCGACGGTCCCGGGGTCGCCTGGGTCGGTCCTGGGGCGTCGAGCGGTTCGAGCCACGGCTCCCCGACCGTGGGGACCAGGGGTTCGCGCAGCTGCACGTTGACGTGGACCGGCCCCGGCTCGGCTCGCTCGCCCGCGCCCACACCGGTGGCGTGACGGACTGCCTCGGTGGCGAGCGCACGCCAGCGAACAACCTCCCCGGCCTGCCGCTGCGGGGCCGGGGCGTCCACGGACCACCGGACGGCGTCGCCGAACATGCCGGGCTGGACGGTGGTCTGGTTGGCCCCGGTGCCGCGCAGCTCCAGCGGCCGGTCCGCCGAGAGCACGATGAGCGGCACGACCCCGTGGTGGGCCTCGAGGACGGCAGGGTGCAGGTTGGCCACGGCTGTCCCAGAGGTCGTGACGACGACCGCGGGCACCCGCGTCAGCTTGGCCAGCCCGAGCGCGAGGAACCCGGCAGACCGCTCGTCGACCCGCACGTGCAGCGTCAGGCGACCTGCGCGCTCGGCGGCCTGCACGGCATACGCAAGGGGTGCCGAACGCGAGCCGGGGCACAGCACGACGTGCCGCACGCCTGCCCGGACCAGCTCGTCGACGAGGACGGTGGCGAAGGCGGTCGACGGGTTCACGGGTCGGATTGTGCCATCAGGGCGGAGTCACAAGGCGGGCGATGCGGTAGTCACGGACGACGACGCTGGACGCCTCACCGGGCCCCGAGAAGAACGCACGACTGCCGGCTCGCCACGCGGCCACCGACGGGTCGTCCGACGCGTCGACCGCTGCAGCCGTCTCGACGTAGAGGTCCGACCGGTGGGCTGCGCTGGCACGATCCACGGTGTCCGTTGCCCCGTCCGTGGCACCGTCCGTGGCACCGTCGAGGTCGCGGGTGACGGTGACCCAGCCGGCTCGGTCGGGGTTGGGCCGACCCTCCAGCCTCGGCACCGGGTCCTGGCGGTGCTCGACGGCCATGACCCGCACGTCAACGGGCACCGGAACCTTGCCGATCGGCGACCCCAGGGCGACCACGTGGGTGACCCGGTGGGCCGAACGGAACTCCGCCGACGACGCCAACCCCGCGGCCACGATGCCCCCGAGGCTGTGCCCCGACAGGAGGACGGGCTCGCTGTGCACGTCCCTCCCGGGCGGCGAGGCGGCCGCGGCCCGGGCCTGCGCGGCCGACAGGGCCTGCTGCACGCCGGCAGCGAGCAGGGTCGACTCGCCGGCCATCGACCGGACGTCGGTGGTGAGGTCGAAGGGGTTGGAGCCGGCCCGCGGGTCCCACACCTGGGTGCCGCTGATCTCCACGACCCAGGCCGACCCGTGGTCGGTCTTGACCTCGACGACCCGCACCCGAGCGTCAGCGGGCAGCGCCGCCTGGTCGCGGGCGAGGTCGGCCAGGCCTGACGGGGCGCGCAGGGAGCCACCGGGTGCCCAGGTGCCGTCGACCGCCGATGGATCGCCGGCCTGAGCGACCTCGGTGACCTGGACCTCGTCGGTGTCGCGGAGCAGCCCTCGCGCGGCTGCCGAGTCGGCGAGCACCTTGATGGCCACCTGGTCCGGATCGGGCGGGACGCCGCCTCCACCCGACCGCGCCGAGGGGCCGCTGCCGACCTGGTGCGGCGGCGACCCGAACGGCGGTGCCACGAAAGGCGCGGTGACCGGGTTGGTGCGCAAGCCGAGGACCAGGCCGCCCGCACCGCCGCCGAGGTCGGCGAGCTCTGGCACCTCCCAGACCGCCCGGTCCACCAGCGTCCCGACGTCGACCCCGAGGGCGTCGAGGACGACCACCCCCACGACCAGCGTCGGGGCGGCGTGACCGGCCACCGCCATGACGACGTCCTGGGTCAGCGCCGCTGTGCGGACCACCTCGTCCTCGACCTCGCGGTAGGCCCAGGCCGCGGCCTGCACGGAGCCGGCGACGGCGGTCAGGGCTGCCGCCTCCGTGGCCACGACGTGCGCTGCCAGGGCGAGCTCGGCCTCGGCCCGCAGGGCGGTTGCTGGGCTCAGGGGCGCCGAGACGCTCGTCTGCGCGGTGGCTGCTGCCAGGCGGATCACGACCTCACCCAGCACGGCGGCGCCCTCGACGAGCTGCCCCGCAGCGGCGACGAGGTCGTCGAAGCCGACTGCGGTGCCTCCCACTCCGCCGCGCACCTCGATCGCAGGCCCTGTGGTCATCGCCCACCCCTGCGCACGGGCAGCTCGCCTGCGATCGACCGCAGCGCCTCCCGCGCCCGGTCGAGAGCGAGCGCGTGCGCCTCGAGCGCCTCGGCCGCCCGGTCGAGCCCGCCGACCGCCCGACCCAGCGCACCCACCCGGTCGGTCACGACCTCCCTGAACCTCGTCGCTGCCACCGACCGCCAACCCACGCCCCTCGTTGCGCCGACCCTCGCCGCCACGTGGCGCACCCGTTCACCGTCGTGGCGCACCTGTCGGGCCACGGCCCGCACGTCCTCGCTGCTCCCCACCATGGGTCCACCGTGCCGTCGCCGGCTCAGGCCGCCCACTCTCCCGGGACACCGCTGTGGACGGACCGCGAGCAGCGGGCCCGGTGTGGACGGCCGGGCTCCGGCTCTCAGGCCTGAGGCAGGGGCTCGACCGTCATGACCCGACTTCCGCGTCCGGGTCGAGGCCCGCGAGCTCGACGAGGAACAGCGCCTGGGCCAACGCGGTCCGGCGCAGCTCGTCCGGGTGGACGCTCTCGTCGGGTCCGTGGATCCGGGACGCGGGCTCCTCGACCCCGAGCAGCATCATCTCCGCGTCGGGGACGATCTCGGCCAACGCGGTGGCCAGCGGGATGGAGCCACCCTGCCCGGCGGTCACCACCTCCTTGCCGAACGCCCGCTCCATCGCCCGTCGACATGGCCGCGTACGCGGGACCGTCGGTACGGGCGCGGAACCCCTGCCCGAGCGACACCGGCCGGATCTCGACCTGCCCGTATGGCGCGTGGCGGCGCAGGTGGGCGTCCAGCAGGCGCTGCGCGGCGCCCGGGTCGGTGCCCGCAGGCACCCGGAGGTTGACCACGGCCCGGGCCTCGCCCTGCACCGCAGCCGTCACCTGGGCGACCGGAGGGCAGTCGATGGCCAGCACCGTGGCGGCAGGTCGGGCCCAGAGCCGGTCGGCGATCCCGGCACCACCCCGTCCGCCGGCCAGGGGTGCGACCCCCGGCACCACGGCGGCGTCCCGGGCGAACCGTTCCTCGTCGAACTCCGCACCGTCCCAGGTGCCCTCGTGGTCGAGGCCGTCGATCGTCGTCTCACCGTCGGCGTCCCGCAGACGAGGCCAGCGCCGTCAGCAGGGACTGGAGCGCATCGGGGGCGGCCCCGCCGTACATCCCCGAGTGCGCGGGGTGGGCCATCGTCCGCACCGTCATGAGAACGCTGCCGGTGCCACGCAGCGAGGTCGTCAGGGTGGGCAACACCGAGCTCGACGTTGCCGGTGTCGGCGAGGACGAACGCGTCGCACCGCACCAGCTCGGGGCGCTCGCGGGCGAGCGCCTCCATCCCACCGCTGGACTGCTCCTCCGAGCCCTCGCAGACGACCGCGACCTCGACGGGCCACTCCCCCAGCACCGACCGGACGGCCCGCAGCGCGAGCAGGGTGGCGACCAGGTTGCCCTTGCAGTCGGCGGCTCCACGGCCGTACCACCGACCATCGCGCTCGGTCAGCTCCCACGGCGGCGTGGACCAGGCGTCCAGGTCGCCCGCCGGGACGACGTCGTGGTGGGAGTAGAGGAGCGCGCACGGCCGGTCCGCGCGACCAGCCGACCGCCCGACGACGGCGATCGAGCCGTCCGGCGCCTCGACCTGCTCGACACCGTCGATCCCGGCCTCGGTGAAGAGCGAAGCCACGAGAGCGGCCGCGGCCGCGCACTCCGACGCCGGCTCGATCGCGGGGTTGGCGACGGATCGCAGCGCAACGAGGCGCGCGAGGTCGTCGCGACCACGCGGCATACCGGTCTCGACGGCGGCCGCGAGGCGGTCGGCGAGGGACTCGCTCACGGGACCAGGTCGTCGAGGTAGAGCGGGAGCATCTCCCACCAGGTCGGCCAGTCGTGCATGTAGCCAGGGCCCCAGTCGTCGACGCGGTTGGGGATCCCCTTGTCCCCCAACACCTTCGCGACCGCGCACGACTCACCGACGTCCTCGTAGTCGCCGCTGCCGGACGCCATCAGGATGAACCGGTGCCGCAGCGTCTCGAGGGCATCGCCCTCCAGGCCGGGCACGAACTGCAGCGGCGAGGAGAAGTACAGGTCGTCGGTGTTGGGGCCGCCGATGAACTGCTCGATCGCGTACGTGCCGCTCATGCCGATGGCCGCGCTGAACAGGTGCGGGTAGCGGCAGATCATCGCCACCGCGTTGAACGCCCCGATCGACGCGCCTGCGGTGACGATCGGCTGGGGGCCGTGCAGTCGGCGTGGATCGCCGGGACGACCTCCTCGGCGACGGCCTGGTGGTAGGCGTTGAACAGCCACATGCGGTACTCGGTCGAGCCGACCTTCTGCGCCATCGCGCGCCCGGCCGCGCTGTCGCACGAGTAGACCTTGATGCGGCCGGCGTCGATCATCGGTGCCAGGTGACCGACGAGCTGGTGGCGCTCGACCTCCTCGGCGTCACCGCCCGCGGTCGGGAACAGCAGGACGGGCACGCCGTAGTGGCCCCAGCGGACCAGGGTCAGGTCCTGCTCCATCCGGTCGGACCACCAGCGCTCGGTGACCTTCACGACGTGCCTCCTCGTGTGGTGCGGGTTGGCGCCGGGCGGCGTCACTCGTAGACGAACTTCTGCGGACCGGGGAACAGCCAGGACAGGCCGTCTCGCAGCCGGTCGCGCCAGTCCTCCCAGTTGTGGCCGTCGCGCGCCTCGACGTACTTCACCGTCATGCCGGCACCACGGAACACCGGGACCATCGAGCGGTTCGGGGTGATGAGCGGCTCGTAGGTGCCGCAGCTCATGAAGATCCGCTCGACCGGGCGGGTCGGCTTGGCGCGGTAGCGGTTGACGAACTTGACGACCGGGTCGAACGCGGGCCCGCCACCGTGGTCGCGTGCCGATGTCGGTGAACACCAGCGACGCGGACTGCAGGAACAGCGAGCCGAAGACGCCCGGGTAGCGCACCGCCGTCGACAGGGACGCGATGCCCCCGAAGCTCGACCCCATGAGGCACCGGCCGTCGGGGGCGTCGAGCAGCGAGAAGCCGCTCGGCCAGCCGCGGCACGCAGCTCACGCGCGATGAACCGCGCGTGCGGGGCGTGGTTGGGGTACTCGCGCAGCCGGTCGCGCGGCGGGACGAACGCGGCGACCAGGGGCGCGACGTCGAGGCGGTGGATGAGGTTGTCCAGCACCGTCTTCATCGCCGCGTAGTCGAGGTAGTCGGTGCCGTCGTGGACGACCAGCAGGGGGTAGCGCAGGGCGGTGTTGTAGCGGGCCGGGAGGTACAGCTTGACCGGCTGCTCGCGACGCAGGGCCTTGGAGTGCACGGCGTCCTCGACGAGCTCGCCCGGGCGGGCCTCGGGGTCGTGGTGCGACCCAGTCCGGCACCTCGTAGCCCGTCGCGGCGCACACCGAGCTCGACCCCATCGGCGAGTGCGCGACCCGCGGGTTGAGCGGGTCGTTGAACCGTCTCGTAGTGGTCGCCGCGGCGGGTCTCGAGCTGGTACTCGACCCGCGAACCGGCCGGGCAGCACGGTCGTCGCCGCCCAGAGGTCGGTGTCGGGAAGCCGCCGCATCGGCAGCGGGTCGGGCAGCCCGACGACCCGGTGCCGCACGCGCACCTCGTCGGCGTCGCCGCGGAACAGGAACGTCGCCCGCTCGCCCTCGATGATCGGCGCGCCGTGCCGTCGTGAGGAACCGGTCGATGGCCGCCCCGTCGACCGGGCAGCCGCTCGCGGAGCCGGTTGACGGCGAGCCTGCGCTCGTTCACGACGTCGTCCACTGCGCTGGCGGCGGGCGGCGCTCGAGCTCGTGGATGGCGCCGTCGATGCCGAGGATCCGCGCGCCAGTGGGCAGCACGCCCTCGGCGGTCGAGCTCCAGGGCGGTGCCGTCGTCGAGCAGCACGCAGTGCTGGTCGGTGAACCTGCGGGCCATCACCGCGCACCGGTCCCGGTCGTCCAGGCGCAGCCGCCGCCGCGCGTGCGGGCAGGGCGACGATACCCTTGACCCGCCCCAGGCCCCGGTCGAAGACCTCGGCCTCGTTCGCGCCCTCAGGGCCCGAGGTCGTGGAACAGCACGACCCGCTCGGTCAGGGCCATCGCCCCGGCCGACCAGGCGATCACGGGCAGCGTCGTCGGGGATGCGGATCGCGAACAGCCGCAACGCCCGCAGCAGCGTGCCGACGTGACCACCGGTCAGCACCAGGGCGGCGACTGTCGGCCAGCAGGGCCTCGATCTCACCGCGGTGCCAGCCGATGACCCCGCTGGAGTCCAGCGGGGCCGCCGCGTCGAGCTCGGCGTACAGCGTCTTCAGCTGCGCGGCATACCAGGCGTCGACGTGCCGCACGACCTCGATCGGCGTCGTCGACCGCCCCGTAGCGCGGACGCGGGGCTCACTCGCGCGCCAGCTCGCCGTCGCGGGTGCGCCGGACCACGGCGTACACGCCGTCCATGGCGTGCTGGAGCCGGAGGCGGTACAGCGACAGCAGGGCGTCGTGCCGGTCGCGGAAGGTCAGTGCGGCCGCGGCGAACACGGCGTCCTTGTCGATCACGTCGAACATGCGGTGGTGGAGCCGCAGGTGGCGCGTGCTCGCCGCTCGAGGACCTGGTCGAGCTCGGCGACGTCGTCCTCGCGCTCCTCCCAGCCGGCGTTGATCGTCGCCACAGGACCCTCGACGCCGAGCGAGCGCAGGGCGGTGCCGGCCGTGGTCATGAACCGCTGCGGTCCAAGGAGGATGGTGCGCATCAAGGAGGATTCGTGACTCAGCCGGCGTAGCACGTGGATCGTCTGGCCCACGTCGTCCAGCATGCCCCGCAGGGTGTCGTAGTCCGGGTGGCGCATCCGGACGTAGGCGTTGGCCATGTAGCCGGCCTCCACCGCCTGGGTGTGGTGGCCCTCGCGGCGGGAAGTGCGCCGTCGATGATCCACTGGCCGTGCCGGGCCTGCATCTCGTCGATGCCGCTGTAGCCCGGTGATCTGGCCGTCGGCGTCCGGGCGCAGCGCGACGATGCCCGCCGAGTAGGGGCGGCGCATCTGCCGCTCGGGGACGCCGTGGACGATGACGTGCGCCCACTCGCGGTAGACGTCGACGTCGTTGCTGGCGGAGTAGAGGTCCCAGCAGCCGACGCCCGGCGGACGGCAGCCGATCTCGGAGAACTTCAGGCCCTTGGGCCCGTGGAACCACTCCATGTGGGTCGCCAGGTCTCGATGCCCAGGGCCTGATGACGCGCTGGCCCATGTCGGCGACCTCGCGCGTAGAAGCGGGAGTCGGCGATGCGGTTGGTGGTGACGAACTGCGGCGAGATCCAGCGGGTGCGCATCGCCTCGAGGACGTTGGGGTAGTAGTGCGTGGTCCAGTCGTGCACGACGTGACCGTTGCTCGGTGATGGTGTCGTAGAAGCCCTCGTGGCCCTCGACGAACTCCTCGATCGCGATGGACGCGGCGCCGTGCCGAGCCGAAGTCGATCAGCGCCCGCGCTGAGCTGCTCGTCGTCGTCCACCCGGGTGGTGTCCTTGGCGCCGGCCCCGTCGCGGGGCTTGAGGATGAGCGGGTAGCCGATGCTCCTCGGCGAACGCCCACACCTCGTGGGCGTGGTCGACGCCGCGTGAGGCCGCGGTGGGCACCCCGGCCTCGCGCAGGACCTGCTTCATCGACGGCTTGTCGCGGCACAGCCACGTCGTGCGGACCGACGTGCCGGGGATCCCGGTGGCCTCGCGGACGTGGGCCGCCGTCATGGTGTGGGCCTCGACGGTGGCCTCGAGCCGGTCCACCCACACCTTGGACTGGATGAACCGCACCGCCTCGGTCATGGCTCGTGCTGGCTCGTCACCGACCCGACGCGGTAGTAGCCGCTCAGGGCGTCGCGGAGCTCGTCGTCGAGCTGCCACTCCTCGGACTCGCCGATGCCGATGACGTCGGCGCCCACCGAGGCCAGCGCCAGGGCGAACCTGCGCTGGTTGGCCGGGAACCCGGGTTCGACGAAGATGACGTTCACGGGACGACTCGTAGCGTCGCCGAGCAGCCGATGGCATGCCGTGACGCGCTCGCGCCACCACTGCAGCCGTTCGGCCGGCGCCGCCCACCGGGACAGCAGGTCCTCGTCGGCCTCGCACCCGGCCGACGGGGAGCACACCCCCGCGGGGCTCCAGCGGCGAGACCGGCCACATCCCCCTCGAGCAGGGCGACGGTGCCGAGGCCGCAGGCGTACGGCAGCTCGGGAAGGGCGGCGGCGAGCGCGACCCCGGCAGCCATCCCGACCGACGTGTCGAGGGCGGAGGACACCACGGCCGGCAGCCCGCACGTCCTCGACGACCTCCAGTGCGCGACGCGACTCCACCGAGCGGGGCGACCTTGACGACGACGAGGTCAGCAGCCTCCAGCCGGGCCACCCGAGCGGGTCCTGCGCCTTGCGGATCGACTCGTCAGCGGCCACGAGGACGTCGATGCCGTTCCGCGCCAGCGCCAGCCGGAGCTCGCGCAGCTCCTCGACGCTCGCGCAGGGCTGCTCGGCGTACTCCAGGCCGTAGCTCGCCAGCCGCCGCAGTGCGTCCGTGGCCTCCTCGACCGACCACCCGCCGTTGGCGTCCACGCGGATCGCGGCCACCGGGTCCCATCGCCTCGCGGACCGCGGCGACCCGGTCCACGTCGTCCTGCAGCCGACTGGCCGCGCTCGGCCACCTTCACCTTGGCCGTCGTGGCGCCGTCGAACCGGGCGAGCACCTCCGGCACCCGCTCGGGCGGCACCGCCGGGACGGTGGCGTTGACGGGGACCTGCGTACGGCGCGGGGCCGGCCACGCGCCGTACGCCGCCTCGATGGTCGCGGACAGCCAGCGCGAGGCCTCGGGCGGCTGGTACTCCGGGAACGGCGAGAACTCGCCCCAGCCGGACGGGCCACGCAGCAGCGCGGCCTCGCGGACCTCGACGCCGCGGAACCTCACCCGCATCGGGATCGCGACGACGTGCAGCCCGGCGAGGAGGTCGGCGAGCTCCGGCACGCCGGGTGCAGACAGGTGCGTGGTCACCCACCCATCCAACCGCGCACGGCCGGCGACCGCTCACCGTCCGGCCCCCGGAAGTGGCCCGGAAGGGGCCCGGCAGCGGCCCGGCCGAGGGGCGCTCCGGCAGCCCACGTACGGTGACGCCATGCCTACGTTGTCCGACTTCTCCGCGACCACCCTCGACGGCGCCGACCAGGACCTGTCCGCCTACGCGGGCAAGGTCGTCCTCGTCGTCAACACCGCCAGCCAGTGCGGCTTCACCCCGCAGCTCGGCGGCCTCGAGGAGCTCTACCGCACGTATGCCGACCAGGGCCTGGTCGTGCTCGGCTTCCCGTGCAACCAGTTCGGGGGCCAGGAGCCGAACACCGAGGAGCAGATCGGCGCGTTCTGCGAGCGCAACTACGGGGTCTCGTTCCCGATGTTCGCCAAGGTCGACGTCAACGGTGACGACGCGCACCCGCTCTACGACTGGCTCAAGTCGGAGAAGGGTGGCCTGCTCGGCAAGAACATCAAGTGGAACTTCGCCAAGTTCCTCGTGGGTCGTGACGGTCAGGTGGTCAAGCGGTTCGCTCCCACCAAGGAGCCCGCGGCCCTCACCGACGCCATCGAGAAGGCCCTCGCCGCCTGACCCCGCGCCCGCGGGTAGCCTCGCGGACGTGAGCGAGCAGCGAGACGTCAGCGAGACCTTCGACCCCGACGCCTGGGACGTCGTCGAGGGCTTCGGCTTCACCGACATCACCTACCACCGGGCGCGCCAGGTCGGCGCGGTCCGCATCGCGTTCGACCGGCCCGAGGTGCTCAACGCGTTCCGGCCGCACACGGTCGACGAGCTCTACCAGGCCCTGGACCACGCCCGCCGCACCCCGGACGTCGGCGTCGTGCTGCATCACCGGCAACGGTCCCGGCCCGGACGGCACCGGCGCAGCCGGGAAGTGGTCCTTCTGCTCCGGTGGCGACCAGCGCATCCGCGGGCGCTCGGGCTACCAGTACGCGAAGGACGACTCGGACGACACCGCGGCAGGCGTCGACGACCGCCGGGTCAAGGCCGAGGGCGGGCGCCTGCACATCCTCGAGGTGCAGCGCCTGATCCGGACCATGCCGAAGATCGTCATCGCCGTGGTCGGCGGCTGGGCGGCTGGCGGCGGTCACTCCCTGCACGTGGTCTGCGACCTGACGATCGCCAGCCGCGAGCACGCCCGGTTCAAGCAGACCGATGCCGACGTCGGCTCGTTCGACGGCGGGTACGGCAGCGCCTACCTGGCCAAGATGGTCGGCCAGAAGTTCGCCCGGGAGATCTTCTTCCTGGGACGCACGTACACCGCCGAGGACATGCACCGCATGGGCGCGGTCAACATCGTCGCCGACCACGCGTCGCTGGAGGTGGAGGCGCTGCAGGCCGCCCGCGAGATCATGGGCAAGAGCCCGCAGGCCCAACGCATGCTCAAGTTCGCGTTCAACCTGCTCGACGACGGCCTGATGGGCCAGCAGGTGTTCGCCGGGGAGGCGACCCGCCTCGCCTACATGACCGACGAGGCCGTCGAGGGACGCGACCAGTTCCTCGAGAAGCGCGACCCCGACTGGTCCCCCTACCCCTGGTACTTCTGAGGGTCAGCCGGAGCCGCCGAGGTCGACGTCATACGCCTCGTAGACCAGGTCCGCCCCCTTCTGCCGGTGCCGCACCAGCTGACCCATCAGGGTCGTGACCTCCTCGCGGAACACCGGCAGGTCGGCCATCGTCCCCGCGTGCTCGAGCACGGTGAGGTAGGCGTCGATGTCCTCCCGGTACCGCTCGTGCTCGCGCAGAAGCCGCTGCACCCGGCCGGCGAGCCGTGGCGAGTCACGGCGCACGCGAGCTGTAGAGGCCCCCGGGTCGCTCGGTGAGGTCGATGTGGTCGCGGAAGTCGTGGGCCAGCTCGGCCAGCGCTGCCCAGACCCGTTCGCGCCAGGCTTCGCCCCGCGCGAGGGGTGAGGCGAGAGCCTCGTCCACGGCGGCGACCGAGTCGCGCAGCTCGGCACGGTGCGCCCGCACCCGCTCCAGGTATGCCGCGAACTCCGCATCCATGGTGGCCTCCTGCCGCCATGGTCCCGCCCGGCGGGTCCCAGCCGTCCACCCACGGCTAGCCTGACTTCGTGACGTCCCTGCGCCCCCTGCCGATCGCCGCAGGGCCCGCGGCCGCGCAGGCGCTGCCCGTTCTCCGCGACGCGGCCGCGGGTCAGGTCGCGGTCCTGCCGTATGCCGCCGACGGCCACCCGCCGCAGGTGCCTGACGGTGCCGTCCCCGACGCTGGCACGGCCCTGGTGGTCGGCACCTCTGGCTCGACCGGCACCCCCAAGCTCGCGATGCTCCCGGCCACCGCCCTGGCCGCCAGCGCCCGGGCCACCCACGCCCGCCTCGGTGGGCCCGGGTCGTGGCTGCTGGCCATGCCGCCGCACCACATCGCCGGGGTCCAGGTCCTGCTGCGCTGCGTCGCCGCGGACACCGAGCCGGGGTTCGTCGACCTGTCGGACGGGTTCACCGCCGAGGCCTTCACGGACGCTGCGCAGGCCTTCGAGGGAGAGCGCCGCTACACGTCGTTGGTGCCGACCCAGCTCCTGCGGGTGCTCGAGGACCCCGACGCCAGGCGAGCCCTGTCCGAGTTCGACGCCGTCCTCGTCGGCGGTGCAGCCACCTCACCCGCGCTGCTCGTGCGAGCCAGGGAGGCGGGCGCAACCGTCGTGACGACATACGGGATGAGCGAGACGTGCGGTGGTTGCGTCTACGACGGCGTGCCGTTGTCCACCACCACGATCCGCACCGATGACGAGGGGCGGATCCACCTCGGTGGGGCGACCGTCGCCAGCGGCTACCTCGGCAGGCCGGACCTCACGGAGACGGCCTTCGTCACCGACAGTCAGGCCGTGCGGTGGTTCCGCACGGACGACCTGGGCCGCCGCGACCCCGAGTCCGGCCGCTGGCACGTCGACGGCCGCCTCGACGACGTCATCAGCACCGGCGCCCTGAAGGTCTCTCCGCGACTCGTCGAGGAGGCCCTGACGTCGCTGCCGGACATCACCGAGGCCGTGGTGCTCGGACTCGAGGACCCCGAGTGGGGTGAGGTCGTCGCTGCTGCCCTCGTGGTCCGTCCGGACGTGGCGCACCCCACCGTGCTGCAGGTCCGGGACGCCCTGCGGGGCAGGCTCGCCGACCACGCCCTGCCCCGGCGGATCGTCGTCCTGGGCGAGCTCCCCCTGCGCGGACCGGGCAAACCTGACCGTGCCGGGATCGCTGCGTTGTTCCAGACCCGGCCATGACACGATGGGTGCATGCTCCGGCTGCTCCCCTGGCTCGCGACGGTCGCCCTGACCGTCTACGCCGTCGTGGACTGCATCCAGACCGAGGACGCACGCGTCCGCAACCTCCCCAAGGTTCTGTGGATCCTGCTCGTCCTGCTGTTCCCCCTGGTCGGCCCCATCGCGTGGCTCATCGCCGGCCGGCCCTCGAAGGCGAACCCCGGTCAGGGTCCGAGACGACAGGGAAGTCCCCCGCGTGGCCCCGACGACGACCCGGACTTCCTCCGTAGGCTCTGAGCACCACCCCCACCCAGCACCCCCACCGGCAAGCGAGAACACACACCGAATGGCCACCCTGTCCCAGTGGATCGCCGGTGCGCGCCCGCGCACCCTCCCCGCCGCCGTCGCCCCCGTCATCGTCGGCACCGCCGCCGCAGCCCCGCTCGAGAAGGCCAACCTCGGTCTCGGCCTGCTCGCGGTCCTGGTCTCCCTCGGGTTGCAGGTGGGCGTCAACTACGCCAACGACTACTCCGACGGCATCCGTGGCACCGACAGCGACCGGGTCGGGCCGATCCGGCTCGTCGGCCAGCACAAGGCCAACCCCGAGAACGTCAAGCTCATGGCTTTCGCGTTCTTCGGGGCTGCGGCGCTGGTCGGCCTCGCCCTCGTCGCCATCAGCCAGGCCTGGATCATGATCCCGCTGGGCGCGTTGGCCATCCTCGCGGCGTGGAAGTACACCGGTGGCGACAACCCCTACGGGTACCGCGGCCTCGGCGAGCTGTACGTCTTCGTGTTCTTCGGTCTCATGGCCACCCTCGGCACGCTCTACACGCAGGCCCACACGCTCAGCTGGCTCGGCCTGTTCGGCGCCGTCGGCGTCGGCGCGATCGCCTCGGCGATCCTGGTGGCCAACAACCTGCGCGACATCCCGACCGACCGCGAGAGCGGCAAGGTCACCCTGGCCGTCCGTCTCGGCGACCGCGGCTCGCGCATCCTCTACGTCGTGCTCGTCGCGGTCGCCCTCGCGATGGTCGTCGCGATCAGCACCCAGCAGGTCTACGCCCTGCTGGCGCTGCTCTCGTTCGCCGTCATCGCCAAGCCGTTACGGGCGTTGCTCTCCGGCGCCACCGGCCGGGACCTCGTGCCCGTGCTCGCTCTGACCGGCATCTTCGAGATCGCGTATGCCGTGCTGCTCGCCGCCGGCATCGCCCTCAGCCTCAAGGTGGGCTGAGCCTGCGGGTCCGGCCGCCCACGTGGTGGGCGAGCTCGCCGACCCTTGGCTCATCCCCACGTTGGGGTGACAGCCGCGACCGCCTCCCACACCACCTCGGCCCGGGCGTGTCCCCCCAGTCCCCGGGTCAGGTATGCAGCGCCGTAGCCCGCGGCCGGTTCGGCCCAGGCGACGCAGCCGCCGGCACCTCCCATCCCGAGCTCGACCCGTCCGTCCTCCTCGCTGACCTGGAAACCCAGGGTCCAGGTGACCGGACGGTTGAGCACCCGGTCGTGGCCGGTGACCGCCGGCTCGACGTACGCACGCCACAGGTCGTGGCCGAGGCGGTCTGCCACGACGCCATCAGGTCTGATCACGTCGTCGTAGAAGGACGCCAGCGACACGGCCGTGGCGTGCAGGGCGACCGCGGGAAAGGGTGTGCCCCGGAAGCGGTCGGAGTTCAGCACGGCCGGCTCGAGCAGTCCCGGCGGTCGGCTCAGGGCCGGACCCCATCGAGGGTCGTCGAGGTAGTCCGAACGCCAGGTGGCGGTGGTCTCCACCACGGTCGCCACCCGCGCCAGGTCGCGCTCCTCGACGCGTAGGTGCAGGTCCCATCCGGCCGCGGCCGTGAGGCGGGCGAACCGCTCGACCAAGGGCTCGCCCGTGGCCCGGCGCAGCACCTCGTCGAGCAGGTGGCCGTAGGTCAGGGCGTGCTCGGCGACCCCGTCACCCGGCGGGTGGATCGGCGCAGCCGCGGCCAGCAGGTCGACCAGCCCCCGGCGGTCGTCGTAGGCGACGTGCGATGCCTCCTCGGGAAACACCGGCAGCCCCGCCTGGTGGGAGAGCAGGTGGCGCATCGTCGTGGAGTCCTTGCCGGCACGTCCGAACTCGGGCCAGACCGAGGTGACCGGCTGGTCCAGGCCGAGCTGCCCCTCGGCCACGGCATCGAGGAAGGCCAGTGCGGCGAAGGGCTTGGCGACCGAGTACGTCATCACCAGCGTGTCCGACGTCCAGGGCGCGGCCCCGTCCCGGGTGCCGGCCGAATGATCGACCTCCACGACCCCGCCGCGGACCACGGCGACGGCACCACCGGGCTCCTGGCCCTGGGCGACGAGCCGGTCCAGTACAGCAGACGGATCAGTGCTCACGACGCTTCACGCTACGCCTGCCCGAGACAGGGCGGCGCTGACCGGTACTCGCTGGGTCCGCCCTCGTCCTCGGCGTCCTCGGCGCACTCGTCCTCGTCCCGTCCCGTCCCTCCGTGCCCGCAGCAGCGGCGGCACGCCGCAGGAGATGAGGAGTCGCAGGACGGAGTACCGCGGCATGGTTCGGGTGGCGGCTGATCCCGCTCGGGAAACGAGACACGCCCAGTGAACGCACAGCGTCTCGTGGCGACGGGCTCGACGGGCTCGACGACGGCCCCGCCGTGCACGGGCGGGGTCCGGGGCGCGGTCACGCTGGCTCCTGCGCAGCCCGACGAGCGAGCAGCTGGTCGTAGCTGCCCAGGGTCAGGTCCCACTCGACCCGCTCCCCACCGTCGTCGACCAGCACCTGCCCCGCCAGGCGCCGACTGTGCACGACCGTGTGGTGCCGACCGCACAGCAAGGCCGCGTTCCCCACATCCGTGACCCCGAAATCTGCCCAGTGCACGAGGTGATGAGCATCCGCCCACTGCGGCGGCATCGAGCACCCCGGGAACGTGCACCCACCGTCTCGAAGCCACAGCCTGCGCGTCTGGGCCGTGGTGAACAACCGAACCGCCCGGCCCTGGTCCAGCACCTCCCCCGCCGACCCCATCACCACCGGGACCACCGAGGCGTCGCAGGCCAACCGGCGCACCGTCTCCGGGGCCACGAGCGTGCCTGTGTCCGAACCACCCACCGTGACCCCAGCCCCACGCAGCCCGGACGCCAACGACTCCCAGCCCATCGTGACCACGAGCTGCGTCTTCGCGACCGGACCGATCCCTTCCCCTGCCGCGACAGCCCGCCGCACCAGGGCCATCAGGGCCTCACCACGACGCCGGTCACAGCTGCGCAGGTCGGGCTCCCCCTCCGCCGGACGAGGCGCCGACAACGGGCCCAGCGCCGCCTCCAGCACCGCCTTGCCCTCGACGTCCAGCACCAGCCGGTACTCCGCGACCCCCGTGCCGTCCTCCACCGGCTGCGAAAAGGCCACGAACCGCTTGGCCGCGTCCTGGTGCAGCTGCAGCTGGCCCTCCCTGCCATACCTCGCCAACAGCGCAGGCCGCACCATTCGACACCCCCGGGGCCCCTGCTCCACCGCCATCTCGATCAGCCCCGCCACCACGTGCGGCTCCGCTCCGTCGGCCAGCAACGGTCGCAACCGGTCCGCCTCGGCCAGCACCACCGCCGCCGACCGCACGGGCAGCTCTCCGGCCTCGACAGCCAACCTGACCGTCTCGTTGACCGGCTTGGTGAAGGCGACCGCGACATCGACCAGCTGCCCGGCCCCACCCGCCCGCGTCGACGGCGCGTGCTCACGCACCCACGCCGTCGCACTCATCGCCCGAGCACCGCTGCCCGGCTCGCCCCGCTCGATCGCCTCCCCCACCACCGCGACCCGCGCCGCGTCGCACGCAGCACCCAACGCGTCGACCTCACCCAGCAACCCGGCAAGGCCACCACGAGTGCTCGGCACCTGCCACAGCACCTCCGCCAACCCCGCCAGCGCAGCGCGAGCAGCCGCGACCGCCTCACGCCGCTGCTCCACCCCCACGCCTGCTTCCATACGACAAACCTAGACCCGACCACCGACAGCCGGTCGTAGTCACGATGGAGCGGAAGACGTTGCACTGCAGTGCTTTTCGCTACGAGTGCTGCGAGGACGTCAACCAGGACCGGTGCGCCTGTGGACAGTCCGCAGCCGAGCCACCCTCCTGTGGACAGCCGGCATCGAGGACGCCCGTCACTAGCCCTTCGGGGAATGCGGAAGGAGAACGTCCCCATCGGGGTCTACGGTGGCGCCATGGTGGGGACCAAGGCACGGGTGGCGGCGGACGAGCTGAGGGTCGAGGCCCTCGGACCGGACACGTGGGCGGCATACGCGGCCCTGATGGAGCGGCACAACGGGGTCTTCGGCGGGTGCTGGTGCACGTACTTCCACACCATGGCGGCCGAGAAGACGTACGACGCCGACTCCAACCGCGCGCTCAAGGAGCGCCTCGTCCGCTGCGACCGCGCCCACGCCGCCCTGGTCATGCACGGCGACGAGGCCGTGGCCTGGTGCCAGTACGGGTCGCCCGCCGAGCTGCCGAACATCTACCACCGCAAGCAGTACGAGGAGACCAGCGAGCGCCGGCCCGACTACCGGATCACCTGCCTGTTCGTCGACAAGCGGTACCGCCGCTCAGGGGTCTCCGCGATCGCCCTGCAGGGGGTCCTCGACCTCGTGGCAGCGGCAGGTGGAGGTGTCGTCGAGGGGTACCCGCACGACAACGACGGAAAGAAGTTGTCGGTCCTCTACAGCGGGACGAGGGCGCTCTTCGAACGAGCCGGCTTCACCTACGACCGGCCCAAGGGCGCGGGGAACTGCGTCATGACCACGACCGTCGCCGCGGCCGGCTGAGGCGGGACGAGGGAGGGACCGTGCCCGCGACCGTGGCAGCCACCGCCGAGGCATCGGTGACCTGGGCCCAGGCCATGGCGTGGCGGATGCGGCGTCAGCTGCTCGAACCGCTGGGCACCGAAGGGGTGTCCGAGGTCGTGCGTCGGCTCGGCGCCATACCGTCGATGGACCAGTCCCTCGCCGAGCTGGCAGTCCGCACCCGCCAGACCACCTCTCACGCAGGCGATCTCGCGCGAGCAGTGGAGCACGGGACCGTCATCCGGGCGTTCGCGTTCCGGGGGGCCGTGCACCACCTCTCGGCGCAGGACGGCGGCGCCTACCTCGCCCTGCGGTGCGCCGGCCGCCAATGGGAGCGCGCCAGCTGGGTCGAGTACTACGGGCTCACGCCGCAGGCCTGGCCGGACTTCCGGGCGGCGGTCCGCGAGGCGGTCGCCGACGGCCCCCTCACCGTCGCCGAGCTGGGCGAGGCCTTGGCTCGGTACCCGGCCTACCGTCACCTCAGGCCGGTGTTCGACGACGGTGCCGGCGCGCTCATCAAGCCGCTCACGTGGCAGGGGGACGTGAGCATCGCACCCTCGCGAGACGGCCGGCTCACCCTCCAACGCCTCGACACCAATCCGCACTGGCGCGGACTGCCGGACCTCGACGAGGCAGGCCCGTATGCCGTGTCGGCCTACCTCGGCGCGTACGGGCCGGCGACGTCCGACCACGTCCACCACTGGCTCGGCGACGGCCTCAGCGCCGGGCGGAAGCGGATCGACGGCTGGCTGGCGGGGTTGGCCGACGAGCTCGCCACGGTCGACGTGGCGCACACCGACGCACTGGTCCTGCGAGCCGATCTCGACGACCTCGTTGCTACCGAGCCGTCGGAGGCTGTGCGGTTCCTGCCCGGCCACGACCAGTGGGTCATGGGTCCAGGGACCAAGGACGAACGCGTGACGCCGGCACCCCTGCGCGACCTGATGACTCGCAAGGCCAACCCCGTGATCCGTGGCGGTGTCGTCTGCGGCAGCTGGTCGAGGAAGGGCGACGCGCTCGACGTCAGGTGGTTGGACGACTCCCCGGCCCCGGAGGCGGCGTTGCGGCGGGAGGCCGATCGCATCGCAGAGGTCTTCGGGATCGAGCCGCAGGTGTCCGTGCGCTGACCATGGACGAGCCACCCGCGGAGTGGCAGCGTGGCGCCATGACCCGTGCCGTCGCCGCCGACTACCTCGTGGTGGGGGCGGGCGCCATGGGCATGGCGTTCACCGATGCACTCGTCGACCACGCGGACGTCCGCGTGGCGATCATCGACCGCCGCCACGGCGTCGGCGGGCACTGGCTCGCGGCATACCCGTTCGTGCGGCTGCACCAGTCGTCCTGCTTCTACGGAGTGGCCTCGACCCTGCTCGGCGGGGGACGGCTGCAGCAGCGAGGTCCGGAGAAGGGCCTCCAGGAACGAGCGATCCAGCCGGAGATCTGCACCTACTACGCCGAGGTCCTCGAACGGCTGGTCGACACCGGGCGGGTCGAGTTCTTCCCCAACACCGAGCACGTCGGTGGTCGGACGTTCGTCTCGCGGATCTCGGGGGCCAGCTTCGAGGTTCCTGCGACGTGCCGGGTGGTCGACGCCCACTACCTGTCGCCCACCATCCCTGCCGAGACGGCGCCGCCGTTCGGGGTGGGCAGCGGCGTGCGGGTGGTGCCGGTCAACGACCTGGCCACGCTGGACGAGGCACCCAGCCAGTACGTCGTCGTCGGGTCGGGCAAGACCGCGACCGACGCCTGCATCTGGCTGCTCGCACGCGGCGTCGACCCGGACGCGATCTGCTGGGTCAGGCCCCGTGACCCGTGGATGCTGAACCGGGCCGTCATCCAGCCGGACCCCGCGGTCTTCCTGGGGATGCTCGCCGACCTCATGGAGTCCGCCCGCCACGCACGGTCCCTCGACGAGCTGTTCCTGCGGCTGGAGGCCCTCGACGTCATGCTGCGCATCGACCCGTCGGTCACCCCGACGATGGCCAAGGCGCCGACGCTCGCCGAGTGGGAGCTGGACCAGCTGCGCACGATCGAGGACGTGGTGCGACGCGGGCACATCCAGGACGTCACGCGCGGTCGGCTCACCTTCGCGCAGGGTTCCGTGCGGGTGGCGCAGGATGCCGTGGTGGTCCACTGCGCCGCGGACGGCCTCAGGATCCCCGGCACGGTCCCCGTCTGGAGGCCGGAGGCGATCAGGCTGCAGACCATCCGGGCCGGCTTCCCCTCCTTCGGGGCCGCGGTGACCGGCTACGTCGAGGCCACCCGCGACGATGACGCGCAGAAGAACCGGATCTGTCCCCCGTCGCAGTACGGCAACAGCCTGCAGGACTGGGCGCGGATGATCATCCAGGGCACCCGGAACGCAGCGTCCTACTCCGCCGAGGACGACATCCGCGAGTGGTCGACGGGGGTCGCCCTCAACCCGGCGCGCACTCCCCCCGACCAGTCGGCTCGAACCGCCGTGACCGAGGCCCGGGAACGCCTGGCGACCAACACCGGACCGGGTCTGGCCCGCCTCGTCGAGCTGGTGTGAGCCGGCCCGGCTACGCGGGACGGCCCGGTCACGCGGGACGGAACGGCCACGTGGGACGGCGCGGGCGAGGTCAGCGGTACTGCGTGGACCCGCCCTCGTCCTCGGCGTCCTCGGCGTCCTCGTCCCGTCCGTGGACGGTGCCCGGGCCCGCCGCCGCTGCGGCCTGCTTGGCCTCCGTGCGGCGCTGGACGCGCTCGGCCAGCTGACGGGTGCTCTCCTCACGGAACCGCGCCAGCACGAAGTACGAGAGCACCATCGAGATCAGGGCGCTGCCCACGAGGAGCATCCACTCCTGGTCCTTGCCGCGCAGGCCGAGCAGCCAGAGCAGTGACAGGACGCCGAAGAAGATGAGGAGTCGTAGGACGGAGTACCGCAGCATGGTTCGGGTGGTTCCTCTACAGGCCTGAGTAGGAGTGCTGGCCGACGAAGAACACGTTGACGACCGCGAAGTTGACGATGATGCACGCGTATCCGGCCAGCGCGATGTAGCTCGCCGTCTGGCGGCTGATCCCGCTGGTCGCCCGCGAGTGCAGGTATGCCGCGTAGACGACCCAGATCACGAAGGTCCAGACCTCCTTGGGGTCCCAGTTCCAGTAGGACGCCCAGGCCTCGCGCGCCCAGATGGCGCCGGCGATGAGGGTGAAGGTCCACAGGGGGAAGGCGACGATGTGCAGCCCGTAGGCGGTCCGCTCGAGGGCGGGCCCGTCGGGGAAGCGGTCGAGGACGCTGCGTCGGCCGGAGCGGGCGAAGGCGTCCTTGACGAGGTAGACGGCCGTGGCCGCGGCCCCCAGGGTGAAGATCGCGCTGGCGAGCACGGCCACGGTCACGTGGATGATCAACCAGTAGCTCTGCAGCGACGGCAGGACCTCGGCGGCTTCCGTGTACCAGACGCGGACAGCCATGCCGAGCACGAGCAGGATCGGTCCGGTGATGAACAGGCCGAGCCAGCGCAGGTCACGCCTGGTCGCCCAGATGGAGAAGGCGATCGAGGTGAACATCGAGCCCATCACCGAGAACTCGAACATGTTGCCGAGCGGCCAGCGCTGGACCGACAGCCCACGCAGCACCACCGACAGCAGGAGCAGCATCCCTCCGAGCCAGGTGGTCGTGGCGCCGATCCCGGCGGCGGCCCGGGCGCGCGAGGGGACGTCGGCGTCGTTCGGCAGGCCTCCACGCACGGGGCGGGCGGGGCGAGCGGCCGCCGCAGAGGACGTCGCGTCGGTCTCCGCGCCCGCAGCGCCGGCCGCGACCAGCTCACGGTCGGCGGCGACCTCGGGGGTCCGCTCGGCCGCACGGTCCCGCGCGGGCAGCAGCCCGGCGAGGTAGCCGGCGAAGCACAGCATGGCGATGGTGTAGACCGCCATCGCCGAGTAGAGGCTGACGTTGGCGTAACCCGCCAGGGTCTCGTTGGTCATGCGCTGCCCAATCGTCGTTGCACGGTGGCGAGGATGTCCTCGACCACCTCGTGGAGCCCGTCGTCGTCGCCCTTGGCGAGCCCGCCGACAGTCACCACGGTACGTCCCTGCTCCTGTGCAGGCGAAACCCGGACGAAGACCCGGCGTCGCCGGACCACCAGCGAGCCGATCAGGCCGGTCAGCGCCAGCAGTGCGGCGCCCAGGGTGATGAACCGGCCCGGGTCGTGGCGGATCGACAGCCCGGCGAACCGGTCGACGCCGTCGAAGGTGATCGAGCCGCGTCCACCGGGCAGCTCGAAGGTCTTGCCCGGCTCGAGCCAGATGCGCAGGGGCTGGTTCTTGGCCGTCTCGACCTGCTTCATCTGCGCGGTGTCGAGCACGTAGACCGACTGCGGTCGACCGCCCGGAAAGAGCGTTCCCTCGAAGAGGGTGAGCGCCAGGGCCGGCTTCTTCGCGTCGGGGAAGATCGACGTCGGGCCCTTCTCCGGGTCGATGACCGCGGTGGGCAGGAACAAGCCGGTGAAGCCGAGCTGCTTGGGGCCGGCACCAGGCACCTTGATCGCGCCGACCGACGTGTAGTTGTTGTCCTGGGCGAGGAAGGGCACTGGACCGCTGAACGTCTCGTTGCCGTCCTTGTCACGGACGGTGACCATGGGCGCGTAGCCGTTGCCGAGCAGGAAGACCCCTGCGCCCTTCATCTCCAGCGGGTGGTTGACCTTGATCGTCGACTGCACCGGAGCGGCACCAGGCTCTGCCTCGGTGGTGACGTGGGCGGTGAAGTCACGCGGCTGGCCGAACTGGCCGCGGCCGGTGACGCGCTCCTCGAACTTCGCGTCGAGCTTGTCGACCTTGAGGGCGAACGGCGACAGGTTCTGCGGGTCCACCCACGGTCCGGGGTTGAAGGTGTCGTACTGCAGCAGGGTGTTGGAGAAGGTCTTGCCCACGGGCACGATGACGTCACCCTTCCACCCCCACAGGTGACCCACCGCGACACCGATGATGACGAAGATGAGGGACAGGTGGAAGACGAGGTTGCCGGTCTCCTTGAGGTAGCCCTTCTCGGCGCTGACCGAGGTGTCGTCGTGCGAGTCGGTGCGGAACCGCTTGCCGCGCAGCACCTCCCGGGCCGCGTCCAGCGCTGCCTGCGGCTCGACCTCGACCTCTGCACGCGCTGAGGACGGGAGGCGCTCCGGCCGGGCCGGTGCACGCGGCGGCTTGGACCGCATCGCGGTCCAGTGCACCTTGCTGCGCGGGAGCACACAGCCGACGAGGGAGATGAACAGCAGCAGGTAGATCGCGGCGAACCACGGCGACGCGTAGACCTCGAAGAACCCGAGGCGGTCGAGCCAGGGCCCGGTCTTGGGGTGGTTCGCGATGTAGTCGGCGGTGCGGTTGGAGTCGATGCTGCGCTGGGGCCAGATCGACCCCGGCAGGGCACCGATCGCGAGCAGCAGCAGCAAGAACAGGGCCGTGCGCATGCTCGTGAGCTGGCGCCACATCCAGCGCAGCCAGCCGACGAGCCCCAGCCTGGGCTGGGTGATGGTTTCGGCCATGTCAGATCACCGTCTGGAAGCTGCTGACCAGCGAGGTCTGCAGGTATCGGGTCCAGGACTCCCAGACGCCCGTCACGAGGAGGACCCCGATGACGAGCAGCAGGGTGCCCCCGAAGAGCTGGATGCCGCGCGTGTGCCGGCGCAGGAAGGCCGACACCCGGCCGAAGCGCTCGAACCCGGCGGCGATGAGCAGGAAGGGCAGGCCGAGGCCGAGGCTGTAGGCCAACGCCAGGATGGTGCCGCGCGTCACCGCCGACTGGTTGCCGGTGACCGTCGCGAGTGCAACGACCGCGCCCAGGGTCGGGCCGGTGCACGGTGCCCACCCAAGGCCGAAGACCGCGCCGAGCAGCGGTGCACCCGCGAGCCCCGAAGCAGGGCGGCGGTGCAGCTTCAGCTCGCGCTGCGACCCGGCCCGCGTGCCGACGCCGAGGAAGACCAGCGCCATGATGATGACGGCCACCCCGCCGACGCGCGTGAGCAGCTGGCGGTGCTCGACCAGGGTCGCGCCGAGGCTGGCGAGGAAGACGGTCGTCGCCATGAAGACGACCGTGAACCCGAGCACGAACAGCAGTGCGCCGAGGACCATCCGGTGACGGGACCGCTGCTCGAGGGTCTCGTCGGACAGCCCCGTGACATAGCCCAGGAAGCCGGGGACGAGGGGCAGCACGCAGGGAGACGCGAACGACACCATCCCGGCGAGCAGCGCGACGACGACGGCCACCGGCAGCGCACCGGAGGTCACCGTGTCCTGGACGTCAGCGATCAACGCGGCCGGCCTACTTCTCGGCCAGGACGTCGTCGACCAGGCCGGTGAGCGTCGATGACGTCACCTCGCCGACGACACGGGCGGCGATCCGCCCCGACGGGTCGAGCACGAGCGTGACCGGCGGGGTCGGAGCCTTCCCCTGCAGGGCGAGGATCATCTGGCCGCCCTGGTCGTCCAGCGACGGGTAGGGAATCCCCTGGCGCTTGGCCGTCGCCCTGCCCGAGGCGGGGTTGTCACGGGTGTTGATCCCCATGAACACCACCGGCTTCTTCGCGGCGCCGATCTTGTCGGCGGCGTCCTTGAGCTCGGGCGCCTCCTTCTCGCACGGCGGGCACCACGACGCCCAGACGTTGAGGACAACGACCTTGCCGGCCTGTCCGGACACCGACCACGTCTGGTCGTCCAGGGTCTTCCCCGACAGCACCACGGGCTTGCCTCGCTCAGCTGCCGGGATCGACTCGACCGTGCCGTCGCCGGAGATGTAGCCCTGGCGGTTGCCCGACTTGGCCTGCGCCGCAATGGAGTTGGGGTCCTGCGAGCAGGCCGCGAGGGACAGAGCGAGGACCGGTACGCCGAGCAGCGCGCAGGCGCGCGCCCTACGGGAGGTGCCGCTCATCCGGTGCCACCGTGCGACCGGGCGAGCAGCGCGGCAGCGGGCTCGCAGTACTCGATCGCCTGCAGCGTGTCACCGACGTAGGTCAGCGTGGTCAGCGAGGCGAGGCGGCACTCCCGCTTGCGCGGGTCGTGCCACAGGCGACGACCGGCGAGCTGGCTCCGGGCGGTCCAGATGGGCAGCTGGTGGGAGACCACCACCGCCTCGTGCCCGCGGGCGTGCTCACGCGCGGACGCGATCGCCGCCACCATGCGGGTCGCGATCTCGGCGTACGGCTCGCCCCATGACGGCTTGAACGGGTTGGTCAGCTTGCTCCAGTAGCGCGGGTGGGCGAAGGCCGAGGCCCGCATGCCTGCGACCGGCTCGCCCTCGAAGGAGTTGCCAGCCTCGATGACCCGGTCGTCGGTGGTGATCTGCAGCCCGTGCGAGTCGGCGATGGGCGTGGCCGTCTCCTGCGCACGGGTCAGGGACGAGGCGACGACGTGCGTCACGTCGTGGTCCTCGAGGTGGCGGGCAGCGGCCTGCGCCATCTCCCGGCCGAGCTCGGAGAGGTGGTAGCCGTCGAGCCGGCCGTAGAGCACGCCGTCAGGGTTGTGCACCTCGCCGTGGCGCAACAGGTGCACCACGGTGCGGGGGGCGTCACTCATGAGTCGATTGTCGCAAACGACTCGGCAGCCGCCGACGCCGCGGCGGGCAGCGCCGAGACGATGCGGTCGACGGCCGCATCGTCGTGTGCGCCACTGACGAACCACGACTCGAAGGCGCTCGGCGGCAGGTAGACGCCCTGGCTGAGCATCGAGTGGAAGAACGCGGCGAACGCCGGGACGTGCTGGTCACGCGCCTCGTCGTAGTTGGTCACGGCGCCGTCCCGGAAGAAGACGCTGAACATGCTCCCCGCGCGCTGGATGGTGTGGGGCACCCCGGCCTTCCCGAGCTCGGTGCGTAGGGCGCCGGTGATGGCGTCGGCCACCTCGTCGAGCCGCGTGTACAGCTCGGGGGTGCACTGCTGCAGGGTGGCACGACCTGCAGCGGTGGCGACGGGGTTCCCCGAGAGCGTGCCTGCCTGGTAGACCGGGCCGGTCGGTGCCAGCAGGGCCATCACGTCGGCGCGGCCACCGAAGGCGGCGGCGGGGAAGCCACCACCCATGACCTTGCCGAAGGTGAACAGGTCGGGCGCGCCCGCGGCATACGGGCCCTCGAGCCCGTACCACCCGGCGGCCGAGCAGCGGAAGCCCGTCATGACCTCGTCGGAGATGAGCAGGGCCCCGTGTGCGGCAGTGATCCGGCGTAGTCCCTCGGTGAAGCCGGGGGCGGGCGGGACGACGCCCATGTTGCCCGGCGAGGCCTCCGTGATGACCGCTGCGATCTCGGACCCGCGAGCGGCGAAGGCCTCCTCGAGGGCGGCGAGGTCGTTGAACGGCAGGACGATCGTCTCGGCCGCCATCTCCTTCGGCACACCGGCGGAGTCTGGCAGGGCGAAGGTCGCGACACCGGAGCCGGCCTGGGCCAGCAGGGAGTCGACGTGGCCGTGGTAGCAGCCGGCGAACTTCACGATGAGCGAGCGACCGGTGTAGCCGCGGGCCAGCCGGATCGCGCTCATCGTCGCCTCGGTGCCGCTGGAGACGAGGCGGACCTGCTCGACCGGATCGACGCGGGCGACGATCTCCTCGCCGAGGGCGACCTCGTTCTCACTCGGCGTGCCGAACGAGAAGCCATGGGAGACAGCAGTGTTGACGGCCTCGACGACAGCAGGGTGGCCGTGCCCGAGGATCATCGGGCCCCACGAGCAGACGAGGTCGACGTACTCGCGACCGTCGGCGTCCGTGAGGTAGGGACCGGACCCGGAGACCATGAACCGGGGCGTGCCGCCGACGGCACGGAACGCGCGGACCGGGGAGTTCACGCCGCCGGGGGTGACTGCCAGCGCGCGTTCGAGGAGGGCCTGCGAAGCCGGGGCGTCGAAGGGGTGTGCCGTCATGCCCCCCATTGTCACAGCCCTTCCTGAGCGGGCGCGGACGGGTGTGGCGGCGGGCGTGCGCAGGGTCACACCGGCCGCGGGCTCAGACCTCGCTGCAGGAGGGCAGGCCGCCGGCGAGGATCGCGTCGCGCATGGCAGCCATGGCCGCACCGAGCGTGGCGAACTGCTCCGGCGTCATGGTGTCGACGATGTTGCGCCGCACGCTCTCGATGTGGACCTGCGCCATGTCCTCAACGGCCTGCTGGCCGCGTTCGGTGAGCACGAGCTCGACACCACGACGGTCCTCCAGGCAGGACTCCCGGCGCACCCACCCCCGCTTCTCCAGGCGTGCTGCGGTGTGGGTCAGGCGGCTGCGTGACTGCACGACGAGGTCGGCCAGGCCGGACATGCGCAGCCGACGCCCGGGGGCCTCGGACAGCATCGAGATGATCTCGTACTCGGACAGCTGGACGCCGTGGGACTGCAGGTCGCGGTCGAGGGCGGCCTCCAGGAGTCGGCTGCCACGCAGGTACGCGCGCCAGGCCTCCTGCTGCGCAGGGGTCAGCCAGCGCGGTGGCGCGGTCGCGGCGGTGCTCATGGTGGTCAAGTATTCCATCTCCCCGGTGTTGTTGAAATATAAATCAGTTCTGCTATGTTCAACCAAGTGACACCGCAGGAAAGTCCCGCGGACAACCCCCTCAACACAGGAGACACCCCCATGGCCAGCATCAAGGACCTTTCCGCCGGCACCTGGAACGTCGACGCCTCGCACAGCGAGCTCGGCTTCACGGCCCGCCACCTCATGGTCACCAAGGTCCGCGGCAAGTTCAACGAGTTCGAGGCGACCGCCAACGTCGCCGACGACGTCGCGGCCTCCACGATCAACGCCACCGTCCAGCTCGCCTCCGTCGACACCGGCTCCGCCGACCGCGACGCCCACATCAAGGGCGAGGACTTCTTCGACGTGGAGAAGAACCCGACCATGACCTTCACCTCCACCCAGGTCACCGACGACACCCTCAAGGGCGAGCTGACCATCAAGGGCGTCACCAAGCCGGTCGAGTTCGACCTCGAGTTCAACGGTCTGGCCACCGACCCGTGGGGCAACCAGAAGGCCGGCTTCGAGGCCACCACCGAGATCAACCGCAAGGACTTCGGTCTCGAGTGGAACGTCGCCCTCGAGGGTGGCGGCGTCCTCGTCTCCGAGAAGATCAAGATCAACCTGGACATCCAGCTCGTCAAGGCTGCCTGAGCCTGCGCCTGACTGAGCAGCAGGCCCGGCCGCCAGGCCGAGCGCACGAGAGGGGCCGGTTCCGCCAGGAACCGGCCCCTTCCGCACACCCGGCTCCCGCCGGGCCGACCACCCGGCTGCGAGGGGCTCACCTCAGCGTGGGTGGTTACTCCCGGACTGCCCCCTCGAGCATCCCGGCGATGAAGTGGCGCTGGAGGAAGACGTAGAGCAGGACCACGGGCGTCGCGACGATGCACGCACCGGCCGCAAGCAGCGTGAAGCCCTGCGTGTACTGGCCCTGGAAGAAGGCGAGGCCGAGCGGGGCGGTGCGCAGGTCCTCGGAGACGACCATGACCAGCGGGATGAGGAACTCGTTCCAGGTCCACATGAAGACCAGCACGGTCAGGGTCACCACGGCCGGTCGGGCCAGCGGCACGAGCACCTGCCACAGGATCCGCCACGTCGACGCCCCGTCGAGGCGGGCGGCCTCGACGAGCGCGCGGCTCGAGCTGCGGAAGTAGGCCCGCATCCAGAACGTGCCGAACGCCACCGACTGCGCGACCTGGGGCAGGACGACGGCCCAGAGCGTGTCCGTGAGGCCCAGCGTCCGCAGGTCGTAGTAGAGCGGGACCAGCACGGCCTCGCTGGGCATCATGATGCCCAGCAGGAACAGGTAGAAGACCACCGTGGCGCCGCGAAAACGCATGGTGCCCAACGCGTAGCCGGCCAGGATCGAGAGCAGGAGGCTGATGACCACGACGGTGGTGGAGACGAGCAGGCTGGTCCGCAGGTAGCTGCCGAAGTGGCCGACGTCCCAGGCCTTCGCGAAGTTGCCGGGGTGCAGCCCGAGGATGCCGCTGGTCGCCGCACCCCCGGCGGTGCCTGCCGCGTCGTCGGGGCCGAGCGCGGCACCGAGGATGGTCAGGACCGGCGTCAGTGCGAAGATCGCGAAGGCGATGAGGATGACGTAGTTGCCGGTCCGTTCGGCGCGCGAGACCTTCACCGGTCGTCCCTCTCGGCGATGCGGGTGATGCCGAACGAGATCGCGAAGATGATGAGCGTCAGCACGACGGCGATCGCTGCGGCCGAGCCGACCTTGCCCTGCTGGAAGGCGCGGTTGTAGACCTCGAAGGACGGCACCGACGTGCTCGTCCCCGGGCCGCCGCGGGTCGTGACGTAGACGAGGTCGAACGTCCGCAGCGCCGCGATGACGGTGAGGGTCAGCGCGACCGAGATCTCACCGCGCACCGAGGGCAGCGTCACGGCAAAGAACTCGCGGAACGGGCCGGCGCCGTCGAGGCGGGCGGCCTCGTACAGCTCACCGGGGATGCGCCCCATACCGGCGAGCAGCAGAACCGTCACGAGCCCGATCTCGAACCAGGTGCCGATGAACCCCACCGCGGGCAGTGCCGCGGTGTAGTCGCCGAGCCAGCCGCGGGTCAGCGAGTCGAGCCCGATGGCGCTGAGCAGGTTGTTGACCGTCCCGTCCGGGGCGTACATCCGGCGCCAGGCCACGGCGATGACGACCATCGCGACGACCTGCGGCAGGAAGACCACGGTGCGGAAGAACCCCAGCCCGCGGACCTTGGCACGGTTGAGGATCGCGGCCAGGCCGAGTCCGATGACCGTGGGCAGCACGGCGTAGAACACCATGAGGACCAGCGCGTGGCCGAACGACGCCCGCAACGCCGGGTCGGAGAGGACGTCGGCGTAGTTGGACAGGCCCGCCCACGTCGCGAGGGTGTTGCCGTTCCAGTTGTAGAACGAGATCTGGACCGCACGCCCGAGGGGATAGAGCAGGAACGCGGCATACACCGCGAACGCGGGGAGCAGGTAGAGCCACGCGATCTTGCGCGGCTCGCCCGGCGGGCCGGAGGTGGTGGCCATCCTCAGCCGTTCGAGGAGACGAACCCGCTGTAGTCCTTCTCGACGGTGTCGAGGAACTGGGCCGGCGTCACCTTCTTCGCGAGCAGGTCCTGCAACGAGGCGCCGAGCGTGTCCGCCATCGTCGGCGTCGCGTAGTCGAGGTAGGGCACGAGCGAGTCGTTCTTGACCGCGGTGCCGAACGCCGCGAAGACGTCCTTGCCGAGGGCGTTGCCGGCGGCCTGGTCGGCCGTGTCGGCGATGGGCAGGTTGTCGTTCTTCGCGAGCACGCCCATGGCGTCCTTGCTCGTGATGAAGTTGATGTATGCCGCGGCCGCGTCAGGGTGCTTGCTCTTGCTCGAGACCGCCCACGGCAGGCCCGTGCCACCGGTCGCGACCGGGGTGCCCGCCGCAGCCGGCGGGAGGGTGAAGGTCACCTTGTCGCCCATGGCCTTGCCGAGGTCGGCCTGCAGCCAGGTGCCGGCGATGAGGTAGGCGCCCTTGCCCTTGGAGAACGCCTGCCACGCCGGGTCGTAGCCCAGGCCGTTGACGTCCTTGGCGAAGTAGCCCTTGTCCACCCAGTCGACGAGCGTCTGCGCCGCCTTGGTGTTCTCCGGCGTCTTCCACGTGCCGCCCTTCTGGCCGAAGCCGAGGGTGCGGATCGCGTCGGGCTTGGCGTTCTGCGCCTGCACCGTGCCGAACACGTGGATGGCCGGCCACTTGTCGAGGTTGCCCAGGACCAGCGGCTGCTCACCGGCGCTCTTGATGGCGCCGAGGCTGGACTCGAAGTCGGACCACGTCTTCGGGACCTCGTTGACACCGGCCTTCTTGAGGATGTCGGTGTTGGCGTAGATGCCGACGACCTCACCGACCTGCGGGAGGCCGTAGAGGTTGCCGTCACCGAAGGTCTTGCCGTCCTGGCTGTAGGACGAGTACTTGCGCACCGACTCGGGGTAGCGCTTGTCCCAGCCGTAGGCGGTGGAGTACTTGTCCAGCGGGAGCAGCTGGCCGGCCTGGACGAACGAGCCCATGTCGGGGCGGCCGTTGTTGGCCTCGAAGACGTCGGGCGGGGTGTTGCCCGACAGGGCCAGCTTGAGCGTCGTCTTGAGGTCGTCGAACGAGCGGGTGACCCGCTTGAGCTTGATGTTGGGGTACTTCGCCTGGAACTGCTTGTTGAGCTCCTCGATCTGGGCCGCCTGACCGCCGCGGACCTCCTGGTCCCAGACGGTCAGGGTGACGTCACCGAGCTTGGAGGCGTCGGTCGACACCTGCCCGGTGGGGGTCGCGCCCTTGGTGTCGGCGTTCGAGCCCGGCGTGCAGGCAGCGAGTGCGGCCGCGCCGACCAGGCCCGCGGTGGCCAGCAGGATCGTGGGGCGGTTCCTCATTCGGGTCTCCTTGATGATGATGACGGGTATGGCGCGAAGCTGGTTGTGCTGCAACGGTTCCGGTGGTTCACGGAGTGGGTCCGACCGTGGGGGCCCGGTTCACGGGTAGCCCTCCACGTCGACGTGGCGGGCGATGGTGGCGGTGGCACGGCGACCGGCACCGACCGGGATGGTGGGGACGAGGTCGTCGAGGAAGGCATACCGGCGCAGCAGCGACTGGTGGTAGGAGCTGGCGTCGCCGGAGGCCCGCCGCTGGGTCCACCAGTCGGCGATGTCGCCCCAGCCGGGGGCCGCGAGGCTGCCACCGAACTGCTGCACCGACAGCGACGAGCACAGCGCGGCGAACGCGAGGCGTTGCTGCAACGGCCACCCGGCGAGCGTGCCCAGGACGATGGAGGCACCGAAGACGTCGCCGGCGCCGGTGGGGTCCATGGCCGGGACGCGCAGGGCGGGGACGACGGCCTCCTCGCCGGTGGCCGAGTCGATGGCCAGGGCGCCGGACTCACCGTTGGTGACGACGGCGAGGGGCACGTGGTCGGCGAGGGCGTAGAGCGCCTCGTGCGGGGTGCTGGTGCGGGTGTAGGCCATCGCCTCCCCTGCGTTGGGCAGGAAGCCGTGGCAGACCGCGAGCTGGTCGAGGACCTCGGTGGACCAGCGCCCACTGGGGTCCCAGCCCACGTCGGCGAAGACCAGGGAGCCGGCTGCCTGGGCCTGCTGCACCCAGGTGGGCTCGGAGTCGCCGATGAGGGGACGTTGCTCGGACAGCTCGACCATGACCGCCCTGGTCGGCGGCGGGGTGCCGATGAGCTCGGCCGGACCGAGCGGCGGCGCGTGCCCGTGGCTGACCATGCCGCGGTCGCGGTTGACGGCCATCGAGACGGTGACCGGCGAGTGCCAGCCCTCGAAGCGCTGCGAGCGGCTCAGGTCCACGTGCTCGTTGTCGGCCAGGGTCTCCCAGCAGAAGTCTCCGTACGCGTCGTCACCGAAGGCGGCGGCCAGGGAGGTGCGCAGGCCGAGGCGACGAGCGGCGACGGCGAGGTTGGCGATCCCGCCCGGGCACGACCCCATACCGTCGGCCCACACCTCCTGGCCGTCCTCGGGGAGGGCGTCCAGTCCGGTGAAGATGATGTCGAGGAAGACCGTCCCCCAGATGAGGACGTCGAGCTCGGGGGCACCGGGGGTGCGCAGCGACGCGAGGGGGTCGTAGACCTGCTCCTCGCGGTCCGCTGCCCCGTCGAGCGGGACCTCGGGCTGCTGGTGGGGCACCTGTTCGGGCACCTGCGGGCTCCTCTTCGTCGGTGGGCCTGTTGGCCAGAATGCCCTGTTGGCCCGGCCCAGACAAGCAAGACCGATCACGATTCTTCAGTGTTGTGCATGTTGTTGCGCGGAAGTGATTGTTATGTTGCCTCCATGCGGGTCACCCGGCAACGCTCGATCGTCGAGCGGCTGCACTCCCACGGCCTCGCCTCCACGGAGGAGCTGGCCGCGCTCTGCGACGTCAGCCTGGCGACGGTCCGTCGTGACCTCATCGAGCTCGAGTCTGCCGGGGAGCTGCGCCGGGTCCACGGCGGTGCGGTCCTGGAGGTGGGCGTCAACGGGGCCGGACACGTGCCCGCCCTCGCCTCCCCCGAGAACGACGCCGACGCCGTGCGCGGGTTCGCCGAGGTGGCGGCCAGCGACGCCGAGGCCAAGCGGTCCGTCGCGGTCCGGGCGGCGGCGATGGTGGCCGACGGCGACTGCGTCATCCTCGACATCGGCACGACGACGATGATGCTCGCCCGCGAGCTGCGCGGGCGCCCGGTCACGGTCGTCACGGCCAGCCTGGCCGTCCTCGACGTGCTGCGCGACGACCCGCAGGTCGAGCTCGTCCTGCTCGGCGGGATCGTCCGCCGGACCTACCACTCCATGGTCGGCGCCCTGACCGAGGACGCCCTGCGCCAGGTGCGCGCCAACTGCGCCTTCCTCGGGGCGAGCGGCGTCGCGGCCGACGGGACGGTCCTGGACACGACCCTGGTCGAGGTGCCGGTCAAGCGCGCCCTGCTCGCCACCTCCCAGCGGTCGGTGCTCCTCGTCGACCACCACAAGTTCCCCGGCACGGGCGCGCTGCGGGTCTGCGGGCTCGACGAGCTCGATGCCGTCATCACCACCACCGGGGCCCACGGCCCCACCCTCGACGCCGCTCGCGCGGCAGGCACGGAGGTCCACGTCGTATGAGGCTCGCGATCCTGGGGGGCGGGGGGTTCCGGACCCCGCTGGTCTACGGGGCACTGCTCACCGACCACCACGAGCACCGGGTCGACGAGGTGCGCCTGCACGACGTCGACGAGTCACGGCTCGAGGCCATCGGTCGCGTCCTGACCCAGATGGGCGCCGGTCACGACGACCCGCCGTCGGTGCTCACGACGACCGACCTCGACGAGGCGCTCGAGGGGGCCGACTTCGTCTTCTCGGCGATCCGCGTCGGCGGCCTCGAGGGGCGCACGCAGGACGAACGCGTCGCGCTCGACCTCGGGCTGCTCGGCCAGGAGACCACCGGTCCCGGGGGGCTGTCGTTCGGTCTGCGCACGCTGCCCGTGGCCCGCCACGTCGCCGAACGCGTCCGCGAGCTTGCCCCGGATGCGTGGGTCATCAACTTCACCAACCCCGCCGGCATGATCACCGAGGCGATGCAGCAGGTCCTCGGCGACCGGGTGGTCGGCATCTGCGACTCCCCCATCGGGCTCGGCCGCCGGGCTGCTGCGACCCTCGGGCTGGACCCGCTGACCACGACCGTCGACTACGTCGGCCTCAACCACCTCGGCTGGCTCCGCGGGGTGCACTCCGGCGGCGAGGACGTGCTGCCCCAGCTGCTCGCCGACGACCGGCTGCTCGGCTCGATGGAGGAGGGCCAGCTCTTCGGCCTCGACTGGATCCGCACCCTGGGCGCCATCCCCAACGAGTACCTCTACTACTACTACTTCACCCGCGACGCGGTCGCCTCGATCACCGGGGCCGACCAGACCCGGGGCGAGTACCTCCTGGACCAGCAGCGCAGCTTCTACGCCGCCATGGCCGCCTCACCCCCCGACGCCCTCGGCGAGTGGGACCGGGTCCGTATGGAGCGGAACGCGACGTACATGAAGGAGGCCCGCGAGGAGGGTGAGGAGCGCGACGAGCACGACGTCCAGGGCGGCGGTTACGAAGGCGTGGCCCTCGCCATCATGGCGGCCATCTCCCGCGGCGAGCCTGCCTCGCTGATCCTCAACGTCCGCAACCGCGGAGCCGTCCCCGGCGTCCCGGAGGACGCCGTCGTCGAGGTGCCGTGCACGGTCGACTCCGACGGGCCTCGACCTCTGCCCGTCAGCGCGTTGACGCCGCACCAGCTCGGCCTCGTGCTGCAGGTCAAGGGTGTCGAGCGACTGACGATCTCGGCGTCCGCGACCGGCGACGAGCGGACGGCTGTCGAGGCCTTCGCGCTCCACCCGCTCGTCGACTCGGTGACCGTCGCCCGGGAGCTGCTGCGCGGCTACCGCGCGAGGATCCCCGCGGTCGACGCCATCTTCACCCGTCCCTGACACCGCACTGCCGGGTCACCGGTCGACGTCCCCCTGCCGTCGACCGGTGTCCCGGCAGCGTGGTCAGAGCAGGGCTGCGGCGTCGAACGCGAAGTAGGTCAGGATGATCTGCGCGCCGGCGCGACGGATGCCGATGAGCGACTCCATCATCACCCGCTCGCGGTCGATCCAGCCGTTGTCGGCGGCAGCCACGATCTGGCTGTACTCCCCCGAGATCTGGTACGCCGCAACAGGAACCGGCGACATGGCAGCTGCCGCCGCGACGATGTCGAGGTGCGGCCCGGCGGGCTTCACCATGACGATGTCGGCGCCCTCGGCGATGTCGAGCTCGAGCTCGCGCAGCGACTCCGTGGCGTTGGCGGGGTCCTGCTGGTAGGTCGCGCGGTCCCCCTGCAACGACGACTGCACGGCCTCGCGGAACGGGCCGTAGAGGCCGGAGGTGTACTTCGCCGAGTAGGCGAGGATGACCGTGTCGGTGAAGCCCTCTGCGTCGAGCGCGTCGCGGACGAACGCGACCTGGCCGTCCATCATCCCGGAGAGGCCGAGCACGGCTGCGCCGGCGCGGGCCTGCGCGAGGCCCATCGCGGCATACCGCTCCAGGGTCGCGTCGTTGTCCACGCGCCCGTCCTGCGTGAGCACACCGCAGTGGCCGTGGTCGGTGAACTCGTCGAGGCAGAGGTCGGCCATGACGACGAGCTGGTCACCGACGGCGTCGGCGACGGCGCGCAGCCCGAGGTTGAGGATGCCTTCGGGGTCGTCGGCACCGGAGCCGGTGGCGTCCTTGTGCTCGGGCACCCCGAAGAGCATCAGTCCGCCGAGCCCGGCCTCGACGGCACGGTGCGCCTCGGCGACGAGCGACTCGACGGTGTGCTGGACGACTCCCGGCATGGCCGTGATGGCGACCGGCTCGGTGATGCCCTCGCGGACGAACACCGGCAGGACGAGCTCGGCCGGGTGCAGCCGGGTCTCGGCGACGAGCCGGCGGACCGCCGGGGACTGCCGCAGCCGGCGGGGTCGGATGACCGGCCCCGCCGGGAAGCGTGCGTCAGCAGCCGTCACGGTCACTTGGCCCGGCGACGCGACGAGGCCTTCTTGGCGCTCGGACGCACCACGTCCTCGCCTGCCTCGACCGCGGCCGCGGCGAGGCCCAGACCGTAGTCGGCCAGGGCGTCGACGAGGGCGTTCGAGGACGCCTCGGGCGCCAGGACGTCGACCCGCAGGCCGTGCTCCTCGGCGGCCTTGGCGGTGGCCGGACCGATGCAGGCGATGACCGTCGACGGGTGCGGCTTGCCGGCGATGCCGACGAGGTTGCGCACCGTGGAGGACGAGGTGAAGACCGCGGCGTCGAACTGACCGCCCTTGATGGCCTCGCGGATCTCGGCGGCCGGCGGGGCGGCGCGGACGGTCCGGTATGCCGTGACGTCGTCGACCTCCCAGCCCATCTCCACCAGGCCTGCGACGAGGGTGTCGGTCGCGATGTCGGCACGGGGCAGGAAGACCCGGTTGATGGGGTCGAGCACCTCGTCGAAGGGCGGCCAGTCGGCCAGCAGGCCGTTCGCCGACTTCTCACCGGACGGCACCAGGTCGGGCACGATGCCCCACTCGCGCAGGGCCTCGGCGGTGACGCCGCCCACCGCAGCGACCTTGAGACCGGCGAAGGCGCGGGCGTCGAGCCCGAACTCCTCGAACTTCTCGCGGACCGCCTTGACGGCGTTGACGGAGGTGAAGCCGATCCACTCGTAGCGACCGGTGACCAGGCCCTTGACCGCGCGCTCCATCTGCTGGGGCGTGCGCGGCGGCTCGACACTGATCGTCGCAACGACCTCGGCCGTGGCGCCGTAGGACTCCAGCCGCGCGATGGTCGCACCGGACTGCTCCTTGGTCCGCGGGACCAGGACGTTCCAGCCGAACAACGGCTTGGTCTCGAACCACGACAGCTGCTCGCGCAGGCCGACCGTCGAGCTGACCACGGCGAGGGCCGGGAACTCCACGGACTTCATGGCCGTGGCGACCTCACCGAGGGTGGTGACGCGCGTCGACTGGCGGATCGTCGTGCCGCGCTCGGTCAGGGCGACCGGGCTCGACGCGGGACGTCCGGCGGCCAGCAGCTTGGCGAGGGCGCCGGACAGGTCGTCCGGGGCTCCCAGCAGCACGACGGTGACCGACTCGGTCGCCGAGGCGGACCAGTCGACGGACCGGTCGTTCGCCGCGATGACGTGGACCGCAGGAGAGCTGCTCGAGGTCAGCGGGATCCCGGCGTAGGTCGGGACCGCGGAGACGGCGCTGACACCCGGGACGATGTCGAAGCCGATGCCGGCCTTCCGGCAGGCCAGGGCCTCCTCGGCGAGACCGTTGAAGGTGGCCGGGTCGCCGTCCATGAGGCGGACGACCAGTCCGCCGTGGGCGGCCTTGGCCGCCTTGACGACGAGCTTGGCGCGCATCGCGTGGGTGAGCGGCTGGCCGTGGTCGCCGTGGCCGGCGTCGACGACCTCGACACCCTCGGGGCAGTACCGGGCGACGACGTCCTCACGGGCGACCTGGTCGATGACGACGACGTCGGCCCTGGCGAGGAACTCGAGCGAACGCACGGTCATGAGACCGGCGTCGCCGGGGCCGGCGCCGACGAAGGCGACGCGACCGGGCTGGCGGGTGGGCTTGGTGGTGGGCTGGGTCGAGCGCGTGGGGCTCACGTGGCACGCTCCGTGCTGTCGTTTTCTGGGCGGCGGTCGAGGGCGGCGAGCGGAGGAGCTCCGTTCGCCCCGGGTGGGTCGGGTGGCTGGTGGTGGCTGGTGGCCGGGACCGGCGAGGTCGACCCGGTGGTCGGGGTCGGCGGTCGGTCCTCCGGCCCGCGCAGCACGTCGGCGCCGTCCTCCAGGAGGACCTCGGCGAGACGGTGGCCGAGTGCGGTCGCCTCTGCGACGGGACCGACGAGCGAGCGCCTCAGGTCGACCGAGCCGTCGACGGCACCGACGAAGGCGCGCAGCGACAGCTCGAGGCCGTCCTCGCCCTCGACGACCTCGGCCAGCGCACCGACCGGAGCAGAGCAGCCGGCCTCGAGCGCGGCCAGGACGGCTCGCTCGGCGCTCACGCAGGCGCGGGTGTCGGGGTCGTCGAGCACGGCGAGCGCGGCCCGGGTGGTCTCGTCGTCCTCGCGGCACTCGACGGCGAGGGCGCCCTGCCCGGGGGCGGGGAGCATCTGCAGGGGGTCGATCGACTCAGTCACCTCGTCGAGTCGGCCCAGCCGGGCCAGCCCGGCGCGAGCCAGGACCACGGCGTCGAGGGCGCCGTCGTGGACCATCGAGATGCGGGTGTCGACGTTGCCACGGATGTCCTTGAAGGACAGGCCCATCCCGAGTGCGGCCAGCTGTGCCACGCGGCGCGGGGAGCCCGTGCCGACGACGGCACCCTCCCCCAGCTCACCGAGGGTGCGTCCGTCGGCGGCGACGAGCACGTCACGCGGGTCCTCGCGGACGGGCACGGCGGCGATCGTCAGCCCGGGCTCGGGCGCGGTGGGCAGGTCCTTGAGCGAGTGGACGGCGAAGTCGACCTGCCCAGCGAGGAGCGCCCGTCGCAGGGCCGCTGCGAAGACGCCCGTCCCGCCCAGGCTCGACAGCGACTCGGTCGAGGTGTCGCCCTCGGTGACGATGGTGACGAGGTCGACGGTGTGGCCCAGCGCCCGCAGGCGGTCGGCGACCCAGGAGGACTGGGTCGTGGCCAGCGCGCTGCGGCGGGTGCCCAGTCGCAGCGTCAACGGCTGCGTCGCCTTCGCCGGTCCTCCGGTGGCGTGTGCCGTCGTGGAGGTGGCGCTCACGGCATACCTCCACGACGGGGCGGCACCGACGCGGTGACGGCCTCGCCGGGACCCAGGTCGAAGAGCTCGCGCAAGGCCTGCGCGTAGCCGTCGCCGTGACCGCCGACGGCGAGCTCCTTCACGCGGACGGTGGGGGTGTGCAGCAGCTTCTCGACGATGCGGTGCACCGCGAGCTGCACCTCGGCGCGCTCGGTCTCGTCGAGGCCGGGCAGCCGCTGCTCGAGACGCGACAGCTCGCCCGCGACGACGTCGGCAGCGTGCGAGCGCAGGGCGGCGACCGTTGGGGCGACCGTCTCGGCTGCGCGCGAGGTGAGGTAGGCGGCGACCTCCCCGATGACGAGGTCGGCGACCTCCTGGACCTCGCTCGAGGTCGCGCCGCCGGACAGGTCCGCGCCGAGGGAGGCGAGGCCGGCCAGGCTGACACCGTTGAGCGAGTCCACCTCGGGAGCCACGTCGTGCGGCAGCGCGAGGTCGATGTAGGCCTGCGGGCGACCGGCACGCAGCACCTGGGCGTCGGCGGCGCCGGCGAGGTCGACGACGACCCCGGTTGAGCCCGTGCACGAGATCACGACGTCGGCGCCCGCCAGCGCCCGGGCCAGCTCATCGAGCGGGCGGGCCGTGCCGCCGGTGCGCTCGGCCAGCCGGGTGGCCTTGGACAGGGTGCGGTTGACGATCGTCAGCGACCGCACACCGCGGCGCGACACCGTGGCCGCCGCGAGCGAGCTCATGCCGCCGGCTCCGACGACGAGGACGTCGAGAGCCGAGAGGCTGCCGAGCTCGCGCTCGGCGCGGGCCAGTCCGGCCTCGACGAGGGACACGCTCACCGAGTCGATGCCGGTCTCGGTGTGGGCGCGCTTGCCGACGCGCAGCGCCTGCTGGAACAAGGTGTTGAGGGAGGACCCGGCGTGGCCGGCCCGCTGGGCCTCGCGCAGCGAGGTGCGCATCTGACCGAGGATCTGGGCCTCACCGACCGCCATCGAGTCCAGGCCGCAGGCCACGGTGAAGGCGTGCGCGATGGCGCGGTCCTCGTAGTGCACGTAGAGGTGCTCACGGAGCTCGTCGCGCGAGACCCCTGTCACCTCGGTGAGCGCGTCGGTGATGTCGGTGACCGCGCCGTGGAAGGTGAGCGACTCGGCATACACCTCGGTGCGGTTGCACGTGGAGACCACGGTGACCTCGGAGAGGTTGTCGCGGCAGAACAGGTTGGCCGCGAGCTTCGAGCGCCCCTCCGGTCCCAGGGACATCGACTCGAGCAGTGCCAGCGGCGCGGTGTGGTGGGACAGGCCGAGGATGACCAGGCTCATCGGGACACCACCCCGGCGACGTCGAGGGCGCCCTGCGCCGCGAGCGACTTGCGCTGCTCGTGGAAGGCGAGGATCTGCAGCTCGGTGGACAGGTCGACCTTGCGGACGTCGACGCCCTCGGGGACCACGAGCACGCAGGGGGCGAAGTTGAGGATCGAGCGGACACCGGCGCCGACGAGCTGGTCGCACACCGACTGCGCCGAGGCCGCGGGCGTCGCGATGACCCCGATGGCCAGGCCCTGGTCGGTGACGAGCGAAGGGAGCGCATCCATGGGCTGCACGGTGAGGCCGGCGATCTCCTGCTCGTGCAGGGCGGTGTCCTGGTCGAGCAGGGCGACGACGCGGAACCCTCGAGTCGCGAAACCGCTGTAGGCAGCGAGCGCGTGACCGAGGTTGCCCATGCCGACGATGGCCACGGGCCAGTCCTGGGTCAGGCCGAGCTCGCGCGAGATCTGGTAGGCGAGGTGGTCCACCTCGTAGCCGACGCCGCGGACGCCGTAGGACCCGAGGTGGGACAGGTCCTTGCGGAGCTTGGCGCTGCGGACTCCCGCGGCAGCGGCCAGCTCCTCGGAGGAGACCGAGGTGATGCCTCGCTCCGCGAACCCCGTCAGGGCGCGCAGATACTCCGGCAACCGCGCCACCGTGGCGTCGGGGATGCCCCGACGAGCGCTCGGGTCGGCAGACAACGTCTTCTCCGGCTCCTTCAGTTCATGCAGCGTCCGCACCTGGCTGACGCGGGCTGCATCGGCCAGATTACGCCTTTGTGAACCGATGCACAAAGTCACAAGCGGGCCCCTCCGGACCCGCGTGAGCCACGTCACCACGCGCCCCTCGTGGCCCCACGGACAGGGGTTGCGCGAGCGCCTCGCGAGGGTGCCGGACGCCCCTCACACCGCGCGCGGTGGGGTTCAGCCCTGCAGAGCGGCGCGGAGACGGGCCTCGTCGACCCGCCAGTAGTCGTGCTGCCGGCCGTCGACGAACGTCACCGGGATCTGCTCGCCGTAGCGCTCCATCAGGGCGGGGTCGTCGAGCACCGAGTCCTCGACCCAGTCGACGCCCAGGTCTGCCGCCACTCGGGCGACCACGGCGCGGGCATCGTCGCACAGGTGGCAGCCTGGCTTGCCGAGCAACCGGATCCGGGGCTGTGCGCGCTCGTCGGTCGGCGTGGGTTCAGGCACCAGCCAAGCGTATGCCGCGCCGCAGCCCGGCCGCCCGACGCACCGGCCTGACGGGGCGCGCTGTCTCGGCGGCTGCCCACCGGTCCATGAGTTGCCGTGCGAAGGGCTGCGTCTGCCTACGACTGTGGCGCAGGTCTCCTGACAAACACCTCGGGATCGGCGAAACTGTCCAACCAGGAGGTCCCCCCATCTGGAAACACCCACGTCGCCGTGCCGCGGACCCGTTCGCGGGGCTCCGTGCTGCCTTGTGCGCCACCCCGCTGGTCGTCCCGACGCCGGCGGGTAACTCGGGCGCCACGGGGTGGGGGCCGAGCCGGGCCGGCGCCGCCGGTGGCCACGGGACCCCCGGTGGGCACGGGATGGGACCGGCGACGCGGGTCTTCCTCGACCAGCTCCGGATCGTCCTCAGCATCGCGGGCGAGGCAGGCACCCTGGGCGGTGGGAGCGGTGGCGACGCCGACCGCGGGCCGGCGGCCCGAGCCGGGTTCGGGCCGGGTGAGGCACCCCAGGACTTCGAACGGATCAGCGCGCTCGTCGAGCTCGCCCAGCGTGGCGACGCCGAGGCGTTCGGCATGCTCTACGAGCGCTACGTCGACGTCGTCTACCGCTACGTCTACGTCCGCGTCGGGGGTCAGCAGCTCGCAGAGGACATCACCTCCGAGACCTTCCTGCGGGCGCTGCGACGGATGGACTCGTTCTCCTGGCAGGGGCGCGACATCGCCGCGTGGTTCATCACCATCGCGCGCAACCTCATCACCGACAACGCCAAGTCGGCGCGCTTCCGCATGGAGGTGACCACCGCCGACATGCTCGACGCCGACCGGCGGGTGGACGGCCCGGACCAGGAGGTGCTCGGCCGGCTGCGCGACGAGCGGCTGCTCACCGCGGTGAAGAACCTGCGGCCAGAGCAGGCCGAGTGCGTCGTCCTGCGGTTCCTGCAGGGCCTGAGCCTCGCGGAGACCGCCAAGGTCCTCGGCAGGTCCGAGGGGGCGGTCAAGCAGCTGCAGCTGCGGGCCGTCCGTTCCCTGCACCGGGAGCTCGCCGATGTGGACCTCTGAGCCCACCGGGCCCGGGGACCGGGCCACTGCCCTCCGGTCGACCGTCGAGGCACGGGTGACGGGGCTACGTAACCTCAGCCCCGTCACGTCGTTCTCAGCACGTAAGACCGCGACCGAGCTGGGGAGGGAGGTGTCGGCATGCCAGTCCTGAACCGCTCGGCTGACCGTTTCCAGCGAGCCCTGGAGGGGGAGCGCCCGGGTGACGAAAAGCTCGAGCCGCTCCTGGAGACCAGCCGGCGCCTGCTGTCCGTGGGCGCCCCGGCGCCCGGCCCGGATGCCGAGTTCGTGGCTGCACTGCGCGTCCGCCTGATGGCCGAGGCACGGACGCTGCCGACCCCTGTCTCGCCGGCCGCCCGAGCCACGGCTGCGCGGCGACCCGCTGCGCCCGTGGTGGTCGTCGTCGGTCGTGGCCTGCCCCGCGCCCTCGCCGGCGCCGCGGCGTCCGCCCTCCTCATCGGTGGGGTGGTCGGGGCGGCCTCCCGCACCGCGGTGCCGGGAGACTCGTTGTATCCCGTGAAGAGCTGGATCGACGGCGTCGCGGTCCGCCTCGCGACCAGTGACTACGAGCGGGGCATGACCTACCTCGGTCAGGCCCAGGAGCACATCTCGGACAGCCGCGAGCTCGCCTCCCGGCCCGACGCCGACAGCCACGACATCGATGTCGCCCTGGCCGCCGCAGCCAGCGCGGTGCAGGGCGGACAGCGCGCCCTCGACCGCGACTACGCCAGTACCGGCAACCCGCAGGCCCTGCTCGCAGAGCGCGACTTCACCGCTCGCGCCCTACCCCAGGTCGAGGCGCTGCGCACCGAGGTCCCCGTGGCCTCCCTCCCGGCGCTGCGCCGCCTGGAGTCCCTGCTGCGCGAGTCGCAGGCCGCCACCGCGCGCCGGGTGGCGGCGTGCGGCACGCCGTGTGGTCTGGCCCTGACGTCCAGCCTGGGTCCGAGCTCGCTGCCGAGCGTGTCGACCACCCGGGGCGCCGGCAGCCCGACGCGGACCCCGCGGTCGAGCCCCACGTCCTCCCCCGCACCGGTGGCCGGCACCATCACCGTGCCCGGTGCACCGGTCACGGGCGGAGGCGGCGGAGTCGGCGGAGCGGGCGCCCCCAAGCCCGGGGTCACCGCAGGCACCGGTGGTGTCACCCTCGGCAGCAGCGGCACCGGCGCCACCCTCTCGACCGGCGGCGCCACGGCGCACCTGCCCACGATCACGGCGACGTTGCCCCTGCCCTCCGGCACGGTCTCGGTGCCACTGCCGTCGGCGAGCGTCGGCACCGGCGGCGTGACGGCCACCGTGCCGGGTTCCACGCTGGGACCCGTGACGCTGCCGGGCGTGACCATCACGCTCCCCTGACGCGGTCCAGGGGCTGACCGGGCCGCCCCGATCGGTCAGGGCTGAACGATCAGGGCCAGCCGGTCGCGGTCAGCGACTCAGAAGAAGACCGAACGGCGCTGCATCAGCAGCGAGTAGAGCGTCTGCTGGATCGTCTCGCGCACCTGGTCGGTGAGGTCGAAGACGAGCATCGGGTCGTCCGCCGCCCCCGGCCCGAGGTCAGCGGTCTCCACGGGCGCCCCGAACTCGATGATCCACTTGCTGGGCAACGGGACCAGGCCGAGCGGGCCCAGCAGGGGCCACGTGGGGGTGATCGGCGCGTATGGCGCACCGAACAGCCGCGCCACGGCTTTCATGTTGCCGATGATCGGGTAGATCTCCTCGGCACCGACGATGGAGCACGGGATGATCGGCGCCCCCGTCCGCAGGGCGGCGGAGACGAAGCCACCACGGCCGAACCGCTGGAGCTTGTAGCGCTCGCTGAACGGCTTGCCCACGCCCTTGAAGCCCTCGGGCCAGACACCGCACAGCTCGCCGTTGGACAGCAGCCGCTCGGCGTCGGGGTGCGCCGCCAACGTCGAGCCGGACTTCCGGGCGACCTGGCCGACAACAGGGGTCTGGAACACCAGGTCGGCGCCCAGCATGCGCAGGTGGCGGTGCGCCGGGTGCTCGTCGTGGACAGCGACCTGCGTCATCAGGGAGTCCATGGCGATGGTCCCGGAGTGGTTGGCGACGACCAGGCCACCACCCGTGGCCGGGATGTTCTCGATGCCGCGGACCTCGACCCGGAACCATGAACGGTAGAGAGGGCGCAGCACGGGCAGGTAGAAGTGCCGTGTGAAGTCCTCGTCGAAGCCGAACTCGTCCACGGAGTAGTCGCCGGTGATCCGGCGGCGGATGAAGGACAGCATGGAGGCGAGGTGGCGCTCGACGTCCTCCGGTGAGACCCCGGCCGCTTCGGCCACCACCCGGACCGCGGCGATGCCTGCGGTGAGCAGCTCCTCGACCCCCGGGGCGATGCTGCGAGAGCTCGTGTCAGGAACCGGGACGGCCAGCTCCGCCGACAGCACGGCATCGTCAGGGACGGCCTTGAGGACACGCGTGGGGCGTGACTCGCTGGTCGCGACCGCGGCTGCCCGCTTCCTCGACGACCCGGTCGACCTCGACGACGCAGGGCGGCCGACGCGGGTGGACTTGGCGGTGCGCGCCCCGGACCGGGCGACGATCTTGCGGCTCGGGACCTCCTTGGCCACGGGGCGGGGACGGTGCTTGGCCGTGGCGTCGGACGAGGAAGCAGCCGGCGAGGCGGCAGCCGATGAGCGGGCACTGGCCGGGGCGGAAGCGGTCGAGGCGGACGGTCGAGGCGGATGCGGTCGAGGTGGTGGCAGCAGGCGCTGGCGTCGGCGCCGAGGCGCTCTTCGCGTGCTCCGCGTGCTCCGCGGCCGCTTGGATCAGCGGGGTGCTGCGGCGCTTGGCCCTTTCCCCGGACGCGCGGGCAGCCCCTGCTGCCAGGGCCCCCTTGCGCGGTGTCGCCGACTTCGTGGCCACGGCCTTCTTCCCGGTCTTCTTGGAGGTGCTCTTCGTAGCCCGGGCCCTCTTCGCCCCCTCGGAGGTCCTCGTGGTCGACGCCGCGCCCGCGGTCGCCTCCGTCTCCTTGCTGGCAGCCATCAGTCGTTCCTCCCCGCAGCCCAGACGTGACTGATCGCGTTCGCCGCGGAGCCGGCCACGCCGGATACCGCCGCACCCAGGGCGGCGGCGCCGGGAAGGGCGGAGGGGATCCCGCGGACGTAGTCGGCAAACGCCTCACGGGTGGTGAACGCCGGCTCGAAACCCAGCACGTCACGCATCCGCCGGGTGTCGAGCCCGCGGCCGTAGGCGAGGAACTGGATCTGGTCGCTGCTGAAGTCGGCGAGCCCGGACCGCTTGACCATGAGGCCGAAGATGCCCGCCGCCGGCATGGGCACGGGTAGGACCGGGCGACCGGCCAGGGCCGCAGCCTGCGTCACCGTGATGATGCCGTCGCCGGAGATGTTGGTGATGCCCGCGGACGGACCGGTGGTGGTGAGCAGCAGCGCTCCGATGGCATCGCTCTCGTGGACGAACTGCAGCCGGGCGTCGTACCCGAGCGGCACGGGCACGAAGGGCAGGGCGAAGTAGTCGGTGAGCGAGGTGCGGATGCCTGGGCCGATGATGTTGGCGAAGCGCAGCATGGAGATCTCGACGTCTGGCCGTCGCCGGGAGAAGCCCCGCACGTAGCCCTCGACCTCGACCGAGTCCTTGCCGAAGCCCGCGCGCGGGAGCGCCTTCGGCCCCATGTCCTCGGTGAACATGGCGGGGTCCCGCGGGCTCGAGCCGTAGACCGCGGCCGAGGACTTCACCACGAGCCGCCGGATGCTCGGCGCCTTCTGGCACGCAGCGAGGAGCTGCATCGTGCCGATGACGTTGATCTCCTTCTGGGAGGTCCGGCCACCGGCGTGCGTCGGCGTCGCGATGACGTTCATGTGCACGACCGTGTCGACCTCGGACTGCGCGATGATCTTGCCGATCATCGGGTTGCGGATGTCTGCGCGCACGAACTCCGCGCGACCGATGTCGTGCGGCGGAGGGATCACGTCGACGCCGATGACGCGCGACACCGAGGGGTCACGCGTGAGCTGCCGGGCGAACTGCCCACCGAGGTAGCGGGAGACACCGGTCACGAGGACGACGTCAGCCACGGCCACCTCCCCTGGGTCTCGCGTTCACGGTCAGATGCGGTCGCGAGCGGGCCCACATCTCGCAGTCGTTGCCACCCTACAGAGCGAAGGTGGCCCGCCGTAGGGCCTGCCCCGGACGTGGACGCGGCGCTCGTCACACCCGAGGTCCTCGCCGGCTCGAGCACTGCCGCTCAGAGCGCCGTTGGTCGGCGCGCTGACGTCCGGGGCGCCGCGGGGCACGGCAAAGGCCCCCGCAGTGCGGGGGCCTTTGATCACTTCTTGTTGCGACGCTGGTGGCGAGTCTTGCGCAGAAGCTTGCGGTGCTTCTTCTTCGCCATCCGCTTGCGGCGCTTCTTGATGACAGAGCCCATGAGTGTCCTTGTGGTCGTAGTCGTGTTGCCGGACGGGGCAACGAACCAACGCACCACGCCGAACAGTGGTGGCCACTCTAGCGGCCCCGCACCGCGCATCCCAAACCCGGCCCCACCCTGGCTTCGACTCGGACCGAAGGGACGGCAGCGCCGGTCCGGGTCGGACGAGGAGTAACCCCACGTCAGCGGCCTCGTTGTAAGGACGACCGGGTCATCGAGGACCCGCCCGTCGGCAGGAGCTCTCGTGAAGACGTCCCGCAAGCACTCGATCGCCGTGGGGGTGTGCCTGCTCACGGCCGCCGCCACCGCTCTCCCGCTCTCCTCCGCGGCCGGCGCCACCGCCGCCCTGCCCGCTGCAGGGGGTGCCACGACCGCCCTGCCCGGACTCGGCGACGCCGTCGACACCCTGGCCAGGACCCTCGACACCCGGGCGGTCGACCGCCCGGTCCTCCCGACCGCAGCGGCCAGGAACGCCCTCACGACCCTGCTGTCCCGCAGCGGTGCAGGCACCCGGGCGACCTGGGACGAGCGGTTCGGCACGCTGCGGTCCCTGCGCGGGCCACGACCGCTGACCGCACCAACCACCGGGTCCGCGGTCAGCATCGCCCGGTCCTGGGTCCGCGCCAACGCGGCCGCCTTCGGCCTGACCGCCGCCCAGGTCGACGGGCTCGCGGTCGTGCGGGACCACACGCTGCCCGGCACGGGCACCCACGTGGTGGACCTCGTCCAGACCGCCGCCGGTGTCCCGGCAGCCCGGGGCGGGCGCCTCAACATCGCCGTCACCCAGGACGGCAGGGTCCTCTCCTATGCCGGTGACCCCACCCCCGGCGCGGGCCTCACCGGGGGCTGGGCGCTGGGTGAGACCGGCGCCCTGCTCAAGGTGGCGGGCGTTCTCGCCCCCGGAATCGCCTACGCCCCCAAGGCAGACGGGAAGCAGGCCGGCTACACCACCTTCGGCCGGGGACCGTTCGGCGGACCGTCCTACGTCAAGAAGGTCACCTTCGGCACCAGGGCGGGCAGCGTCGCTGCATACAAGGTGTACTTCCTCAAGAGCTCGGAGCAGGCGTGGGAGGCGGTCGTCGACGGCACCACCGGCCGGATCCTCTACCGCGCCAGCGTCGTCGCAGCACGAGCAGGACCCGCAGGGCACGGTGTACGACAACTACCCAGGGGCGGCCCGGGGCGGCACCGCGCGCCAGCAGTCGTTCGGCCCGACGGCGCCAGTCCCCCAAGGGCTGGGTCGACCCGACCGGGCTGACGGGCACGGGCGTGACGACCTACGGCAACAACGCCGACACCTACGCCAACTGGTCGAACTACCTTGCGCCAGTGGACAACGCGCCGCGCCCGGTCTCCCCGACCGGCAACTTCAGCTACGCCTACACCAACCAGTGGGCGGCGACGAAGGGGCAGACGGCGCCGCCGTCCTACGCCGCAGGACCTCAACCCCGCGGCGACCAACCTGTTCTTCCAGCACAACCGGATCCACGACGAGTACTACGCGCTCGGCTTCACCGAGACCGCGGGCAACTTCCAGCTGGACAACGGCAGCAACGGCGGCATGGGTGGCGACGCGATCCGCGGCCTCGTCCAGGCCGGCGCCGCCTCGGGCGGCAGCCCGACCTACACCGGCCGCGACAACGCCTACATGCTCACCCTCGACGACGGCATCCCGCCGTGGAGCGGCATGTTCCTGTGGGAGCCGATCGACGACGCGTTCGAGGGCCCCTACCGCGACGGCTACTTCGACATGAGCGTCATCCAGCACGAGTACACCCACGGCCTGTCCACCCGGTACGTCGCCGGCGGCAGCGCGCTCGGCTCGCAGCAGGCCGGGTCGATGGGTGAGGGCTGGTCCGACTGGTACGCGCTCAACCACGGCTTCAACGCCGGGCTGCTCACCAAGCCGATCGTCGGCGACTACGTCACGGGCAACGCCGACCCGCGGCATCCGCAACTGGAACTACGACCAGAACCCGACCACCTTCGGCGACATCGGCTACGACCTGACCGGTCCGGAGGTGCACGCCGACGGCGAGATCTGGACCGCGATGCTGTGGGACCTGCGCAAGGCCCTCGTCACGCGCTACGGCGCGACCAAGGGCGCCGAGGTCGCTGCTCGCCTCATCACCGACGGCATGCCGCTGACGGCACCGGACCCGTCGTTCCTCGACGCGCGTGACGGCATCCTGTCGGCCGACCTCGACCGCTACCACGGCGACAACACCGACCTGATCTGGTCGGTGTTCGCCAAGCGTGGTGCGGGCGCCTCCGCCAGGTCGGTCACCGGTGACGACACCGACCCGACGCCCGGCTTCGACCACCCGGCGGCGGCGCGCAACGGCACCGTCGCGCTGACGGTCCTCAACGCCACCACCGGCAAAGCCGATCCCGAACGCCAAGATCATCCTCGGCCGCTTCGAGGCCCGCGTGACGCCGCTCGGACGCACCGGGTCCACCGGGGGATTCTCCGTCAAGGCGGTCGCCGGCACCTATCCGCTGACGATCCAGGCACCCGGCTTCGGCGTGCAGACGATCGACGGGTTCGCCGTCGCCGCAGGCAAGAACGCGGCCCGCACCATCAAGCTCGCCCCCAACCTCGCCTCCACCTCGGCCGGCGCCACGGTCGTGAGTGCGTCCAGCCAGGACGACGGCGCCCCGGCGAGGTTCGCCTTCGACGACACCGCGGCGTCGGTCTGGGCGACCAAGGCGGGCACGACGCCATACAACGACGGTCCCGACCAGCGGGTGACGGTCAAGCTGGCCGCCCCCGCCACCGTGAGCAGCGTTCGTGTCAGCGCGTTCAAGGCCACCAACGCGTCACGGTTCACCGCGCTCAAGGGGTTCACCGTGCAGACCTCGACCGACGGCGTCACGTGGACGACGGCCCGCACCGGTGGCTTCGCGTATGCCGCGCCGCGGCCGACCGCGCCGGACCTCAACTTCACGACGTTCCCGCTCGCCAAGCCGGTCAAGGCGGGCTACGTGCGGTTCTTCATCGACTCGGTCCAGGGCAACACGGCCACCCAGGCACAGGTCGCCGACATCGAGGTCTTCGGCTCGGGTGCGGTGGTGCAGAACGGCTCGGTCACCCCGGACCCGGCCTACACGGACTCGGGCACCATCACGGCCCCCAACCCCGCTGCCGGCGACGCCACGGGGCTGCAGAACGTCTTCGGCGTCACGGGCACCGAGATGAACACCGCCTGCACCTTCCCGCCTGCGACGCAGGGCACGGACGCCTGGGTCAGCAAGTTCCCGGCGGGCTTCTCCGACGGCCTGCACTCGGTGTCGGTCAAGGGCACCAGCGCCGCTGACGCCACGATCGGTCACGACCTCGACCTGTACTTCCTGGACAGCTCCTGCCAGCTCACCGGGTCGACGGCCACCGCTGCCACGGACGAGTCGGCGGTCATCCCGCCCGGCTCGGTCTACCTCGTGACGCAGCTCTACACGGGCGCGAACGTCGCCGTGAGGGTCACCGCGGTGGACAACCGCTGACGCGACCTACCGCCGCAGGCACACCGAGGGCGGGCCGGGACTGTTGTCCCGGCCCGCCCTCGGTGCCTGTGCAGCTTGGCTGTTGATCAGGCGGTGTCGACGTACGAGGTGCGCAGGTACTTGTGCACGGCATCCTCCGGAACCCGGAAGGACCGACCGACGCGGATGGCGGGAAGCTCACCGGCGTGCACCATGCGGTACACCGTCATCTTCGACACGCGCATGATCGAGGCCACCTCGGCGACGGTCAGGAACCGCACCTCGGCGAGCTGTCGCTCGTTGGACATGAGAAACCTCGATCTTCTACACGCGCGCATCGCCGGCTTCCCCTCCGGCGGACTCCTACGCTCGTGCAAGGGGAACTGTAGGGGCTCATGTGACTCATGGGGAAGTCAAAGGGAAAAGTTGGTCCCCTATGTCCAGTCGACACGCCGTACAGATGGAACAGTTCGCCCGAACGGGCCCCGCTCAGTCGAACCACACGTCAAGGCCGTGGAGGGGGAAGACCGCCTGCCGGGTGGCCATCACCGACCGGTCGACCTCGCTGTGCGGGTTGTAGCCCATGTCCCAGGGCTGGTGCCAGATCGGGCCCTCGTCGGGGTCGAGGTCGCCCATCCGCCGGGGCCCTTCGCGGCCGAGGAGGGTCCGCACGTGCTCGAGCCACCCGGCCGGCACCGCTGCGGTCAACGGCACGGGATGGTGGGCGGCGATGGCCGTGAGGTGGGTCCACGAACGCGGCACCACGTCGACGACCTCGTAGCCGCCACCACCCAGGGCGACCCAGCGGCCGCCGCACACCTCGTGGGAGAGCCGGTGCAGGGCGTCGGCCGCGGCGCGCTGCGCGTCGACGGACAGGGACAGGTGGGCCAGCGGGTCCTGGGCGTGGGTGTCGCACCCGTGCTGCGTCACGAGCACGTCGGGCTTGAAGGCCCTGACCAGGGGCAGGGCCGTCGAGTGAAGGGCCCGCAGCCAGGCCGAGTCGCCCGTGCCGGGGGGAAGGGTGACGTTGACCGCCGACCCCTCGGCGCCCGCACCACCGATGTCACCGGCGAAGCCCGTGCCGGGGAACAGCGCCCGCCCCGACTCGTGCAGGGACACCGTCATGACCCGGGGGTCGTCCCAGAAGGCCCGCTCGACGCCGTCGCCGTGGTGGACGTCGACGTCGACGTACGCCACCCGCTCGGCGCCGTGGTCCAGCAGCCACTGGATGCCCACGGCGACGTCGTTGTAGATGCAGAAGCCGGCGGCGTTGCCCGGCATCGCGTGGTGCATGCCGCCGCAGAAGTTCACGCCGTGCTCGGTGCGGCCCTCCCACACGTCCGCGCACAACGCCCTGGTGCCCTCGGCGATGCGGGCGCTCGCCTCGTGCATACCGGCGAACGCGGGGTCGTCCTCGGTGCCCAGGCCGCGGGAGGTGTCGGCACCGTCGGGGTCGAGCGAGGCGGCCCGGACCGCGGCGATGTAGCCCACGTCGTGGACGGTCGCGAGCACCGCGTCGTCGGCGACCCCCGGGCTGAACACCTCGACGCCCTCGGAGTCGAAGACCCCCAGCTCCTGGCAGAGTCGCGCGGTCAGGTCGAGGCGGACCGGGCTCATGGGATGGCCCGGCCCGAAGTTGTAGGCGGTGAAGCCTGGGTCCCAGACCACCCGCACCTGTGAGGGCATGCGGGAACGCTACCCGTGCGTAGCCGCCGGTGGACAGCACGGTCCCACCAGCAGGGACGCGGTAGCGTGGCCGCTCACGTCGACGATGCCGCGGAGGGCTGCTCAGGTGGGTAGGAAGCTGTACGAGGACGACGTCCTCGTCATCGGGCTGGGGCGCTTCGGCGGCTCGGTCGCGATCGAGCTGCAACGACTCGGGCACCACGTGGTCGCCGTCGAGCGGGACCACGAGCTGGCCGAGACGTTCCTCGGCAAGGTGACCAAGATCGTCCAGGCCGACGCCAGCCAGCCGCAGGCCGTCGCCAACCTCAAGGCCCGCAGCTTCAAGCTCGCCGTCGTCGGCATCGGCTCGTCGGTCGAGGCCTCGGTGCTGTGCGCGATGAACCTCGTCGACGCCGGCATCCCCACGATCTGGGCCAAGTCCCTCAGCCCGGAGCACGCCCGGATCCTCGAGCGGATCGGCGTGCACCACGTCATCTCGCCCGAGGCCGACAGCGGCCGTCGCGTGGCTCACCTGCTCAACGGCAAGCTGATGGACTACATCGAGTTCGACGACGGCTTCGCCATCGTCAAGATGAAGCCGCCGCAGGAGGCCATCGGTTTCACGTTGGCGCAGAGCCAGATCCGCAGCAAGTACGGCGTGACGATCGTGGGCGTCAAGGCACCCGGGCAGGACTTCACGTATGCCGTGCCGGAGACCAAGGTCACCGCCCACGACACGCTCATCGTCAGCGGGCCGACGGACCTGCTCGACCGGCTGGCCTCCCGGCCCTGACCCTCAGAGCGAGGGGGTACCGCGGTCCTCGCCCAGCGGCAGCACCATGGCCACCTCGTCCTCCTGGTCCTCGCCGTCCTGCTTGACGCGCATCGGACGACGGCTGTCGGTGGGCCGGAAGCCGCAGCCGCTGGCGAACGCGACGGCCCGCCCGTTGTCGGACCCGACCCAGTAGGCCAGGTGGCTGCGCCCCGCTGAACGGGCCTCGTACGCCCCCGCCTGGACGAGCTGCGTGGCCACGCCGGTGCCACGAGCGGCCGGAGCGACCCACAGGCCGAAGATCTCCGCGACCCGGTCGTTGTCCTCCTGGGACTGTCCGACGCTCACGATGCCGACCGTCTGGCCGTCGACCTCGGCGAGCAGCCGCTGCGAGCGACGCAGGCGCGTGCGCCAGAACTCCTCGTCGTAGGCGCGTTCCTCGTCGAGGGAGGCCGCGAAGGCCTCCGGGGACTCCTCGAGAGCACTGAGGCGGGCGGTCTTGTACTGCTCCCACTCGTCCTCACCCAGCCGGCGCACGGTGATCTCGCTCATGCGGACCACTCTCGCACGACAGGGCCTGATCCGGTCACCGAGATCGCGCAGAGTTCACCGTGAGCATGCCGTGCGGTCGCGCAGGACCCGCTCCATCTCGAACTCGCCCACCCCCGGGAAGTGCGGCAGCTCGCCGGTCCTGCCCGGTGCGGACGAACCCGAGCCGCTCGTAGAACGCCGCGGCCCGGCCGTTCTCGTCGGCGACGTCGAGGGTGACCCGGCGCAGGCCGAGCCCGGCGGCGTGGTCGAGCAGCGCGCCGACGAGGGCGTCCGCGACGCCTGTGCCCCGGGCGTGGGCCGCAACCCACATCGCCACCAGGAACGCCTCGTCGTCGGGCTGGTTCGGCGCGTGGAACAAGGTCACGCGACCCCACGGGCAGCTCTCCCTGCAGGGCGAGCCACGAGGCCCCGTCGCGGATCCGGTCCAGCCACACCTGGTCGTCGAAGGCGAACTCGCGGGCGAAGGTGCTGCCGTACGCCCGCGGCACGTCGAGCAGCATCGCCAGCCGCACGGCGCGGTGCAGTCGCCACTGGTCGCGCCCCACGCGGCACACGACGAGGTCCTCGCCCAGCGCGTCACCGCCAGAGGCGGACGAGAGCCGATCCCCCTGCGCCACAACGTCTTCCACGGTTACTCATGCCCGGAGGCGAGCTCGTGCGAGCGGTTGGCCGCGGCCTCCATCGCGGTGATGAACGCCGCGCGCACCTTGTGGTCGTCGAGCTGGCGCAGCGCTGCCGCCGTCGTCCCGCCCGGGGAGGTCACCTGCTCGCGCAGGACGGTCGGGTGCTGCCCCGTCTCGCGCATCATCGTGGCCGCACCGAACAGCGTCTGGACGACGAGCTCGGTCGCGGTCGGGCGGGGCAGGCCGAGGACGACGCCTGCCTCGATCATGGCTTCGACGACGTAGAAGATGTAGGCCGGTCCCGAGCCGCTGATCGCCGTGACGGCGTCCTGGTGCTTCTCGGCGACCTGGATGACCCGCCCACAGGAGCGCAGCAGCTCGGCCGCCTCCTCGACGTGGGCGGCGTCGGCGCTGCGGCCGGGGCTGATCGCGGCCATGCCCTGGTCGACGAGGGCAGGGGTGTTGGGCATGACCCGGACCACGGCCACCCCTGCGGGCAGGCGGCTCTCGAGCCACGCAGTCGGGATGCCGGCGGCGAGGCTCACGACGAGGTTGCCCGACGACACGTGGTCGCTGATCTCCTCGACGAGCAGTCCCATGTCCTGCGGCTTCACCACGAGCACGAGGGTGTCGGCCGCCTCGGCGGCGGCGACGTTGGACAGCGCCCGCACGCCGTACTGCGCCGCCAGCGCATCGGCACGTCCGGGCCTGCGGGCGGTGACCACGAGGTCGCCCGCCGGCCGCCCGGACCTGATCAAGCCCGAGAGCAGCGTCTCGCCCATCGTGCCGGCACCGAGGATCGCGACAGTTCCCATGGGGTCAGTCTGGCAGCCGCGGACCGGACGGGGCGCGTCAGTTCCTGGAGGCGAGACCCCGCAGGAAGAACATCGTGTTGGCGGGGCGCTCGGCCATGCGGCGCATGAGGTAGCCGTACCACTCCTCGCCGTAGGGGATGTAGACCCGCACCTGGTCGCCACGGTCGGCGATGCGCTTCTGCTCCTCGGGACGGATGCCGTAGAGCATCTGGTACTCGAAGGAGGAGGCGTCGCGCTCGTGGTGCGCGGCGAGCGCCCCGGCGATCTCGATCAGTCGCGGGTCGTGGCTGGCGACCATCGGGTAGCCGTCACCGGCCATGAGGATCTTCAGGCACCGCACGTAGTTCTGGTCGACGTCGGCCGAGGACTGGTAGGCGACCGACTCCGGCTCCTTGTAGGCGCCCTTGCACAGGCGCACCCGACTGCCCTCGTGCGCGAGGTCGCGGCAGTCGGCCTCGCTGCGGCGCAGGTAGGACTGGATGACCGCACCGACCCACGGGAAGTCCTGGCGCAGCTCGCGCAGCGACTCCAGCGTGGCGTCGGTCGTGGTGTGGTCCTCCATGTCGAGCGTCACCGTCGTGCCGGCGTTCGCCGCTGCCCGGCAGATCTCGCGGGCGTGGTCGAGGGCGATCTTGTGGCCGTCGCCGGGCAGGTACTGGCCGAGCGCGGACAGCTTGAGGCTCACCTCGCCCATGCCGTGCTGGGACAGGTCGGCGTCGGCGAGGGCCTTGAGGAGCTCGAGGTAGTGGTCGCGGGTGCGGATCGCCTGGGTGAGGTCGGTGGTGTCCTCACCCAGGTAGTCGATGGTCGCGAGCCGGTTGGTGGCCCTGAGCTCGGCCACCGCGGCGACGGCGTCCTGAGTGGCGTCGCCGGGGACGAACCGCCTCACGACGCTGCGGCTCACCGGCGCCTTCTCGATCGCCGAACGCACCTGTCCGCTCTTGGAGAGCTGGAGCAGGGTGTTGCGCAGCAGGTCACTGGCGTCCACTGGGGTCCTTCCGACGTCGACGAGGAGGCCGCGAGGCCGCCCACAAGGCTAGCCTCCGCGGCGACCGCCGCCGACCCGAGGGCCGCCGGGTATGCCGCGTGGTCGCCTCAGGGCGTGCGACGACGCAGCGTGAAGCTGCCCAGGACCAGCGAGGCCACGACCCAGCCGAGGATCACGACTGCGTCCGTCGCGACGTCGGCGCCCGGCGCGGTGCTGGTCGTCACCGTCTTCATGGCGTCCACGGCATACGACAGGGGCAGCACGTCCGAGATGGCGCCGAGCACGTCGGGCATCGCGGTCGCGGGCCACGAGGAGGCCGCAGAGCAGGAACTGCGGCAGGACGAAGGCCGGCATGAACTGCACGGCCTGGAACTCGGTCCGTGCGAAGCCGCTGACCAGCAGGCCGAGGGCCGAGCCGAGCAGCGGCGTCGAGCGACGGCGACGACGACCAGCTGCCACAGCGGCCCGGCGACGTCGAGGCCGCAGACCCAGACCGCGAACCCCGTGGCGACCAGGGCCTGCAGGATCGCCATCACCCCGAAGGCGAGGGCGTAGCCGAACATGAAGTCGCCCTTGCCCATGGGCGTCGTGAGCAGCCGCTCGAGGGTGCCGGACGTGCGCTCGCGCAGGGTGGCGACGCTGGTGACGATGAACATCACGACGAACGGGAAGACGCCCAGCAGGGGCGCGCCGAGGCGCGTCGAAGACCGGGGTGTCCTTGAAGATCCAGGCCAGCAGCCCGATGCAGGACGCACGGCACGACGAGCATCAGGGCGATGGTGCGGTGGTCGCCGCGCAGCTGGGCCAGGACCCGGCCGGCGGTGACGAGGGTGCGGCGGAGGTTCATCGGGCGGCCTCCTCGGCGCGGTCGATGAGCGCGAGGAAGGCGCCCTCGGCGTCCGTGGTGCCGGTGCGCGCGAGCAGCTCCGGCAGGGTGTCGTCGGCGAGGACCTCGCCCTCGCGGAGCAGCAGGAGCCGGTCGCACCGGGCGGCCTCGTCCATCACGTGGCTCGACACGAGCAGCGAGCGTCCCTGGGCCGCGAGCCGGGCGAACAGGTCCCACAGGTCACGTCGCAGGACCGGGTCGAGCCCGACCGTGGGCTCGTCGAGGACGAGCAGCTCGGGGTCACCGACCAGCGCGCAGGCCAGCGAGGCGCGCGAGCGCTGGCCGCCGGACAGCCGCCCGACTGCGGCGTCCGCGTGGCTGCCGAGGTCGACCTCGGCGATCGCCTCGCTCGACGGACTCGCGCGGACGCCCCCGAGGACCGAGGCGAAGTACCGGAGGTTGGCCGGACGGTGAGGTCGTCGTAGACGCTCGGGCTCTGGGTGACGTAGCCGATCCGGTCCCGCAGGACCGGCGACCCAGCGGGCTCGCCCAGGACGCGCACCGACCCGCCGGCCACGACCTGCACGCCGACGATCGCCCGGATCAGGGTCGACTTGCCGCTGCCGCTCGGGCCGAGCAGGCCGACCACCTGACCGGCCGGCACGCGCACGGACAAGCCCGGGAGGACGGTGCGCCCGCCGCGCACCACCCGGAGCCCCTCGATCTCCACCGCACTATTCATCATGCGATGAAATATACGCTGCGAGACGGCCGCCCGACAAGGTGCCAGCGCAAATCGACCCCGATCGGCCCCCGAATCGGCCCCTCGGACGGCCCGTTGGAGCCTGAGCAGCCCGTCGAGCGGCCTCAGAGCGGAGGGGCGAGGTACTGCTGGATGGTCGGCCCGAGCATCGCCGCGAGCTCGTCGTGCGTGGCGTCGGCGACCGCAGGGAACTCCACGATGTAGCGCATCACCGCGAGCCCCACCATCTGCGACGCGGCCAGCCCGGCGCGGAGCTCGAGCTCGTGCGGTGGTTGACCGGCTGGTGCGAGCTCGCGCAGCACCCGGCCGAAGACCTCACGCGTGAGGAACTCGCGCAGCATCACGGTCGCCTCGTGGTGGGTCAGGGCCGACCGGATCAACGCCTGGAACCGCTCCCGCCCCTCGTCCCCGTCCCAGACACCGAGGAAGGTGCGGACCAGGCTGCTCCCCGACCTGGTCACGAGGCCCCCGCACCACGGCGGCGATGAGCGCCGCCGGGTCGGCGGGGATGTCCATGACCTCGGCGAAGAGCGCAGCCTTGCCCCCGAAGTAGTGGTGCACCAGGGCCGGGTCGACCTCGGCACGGCGCGCGATCCCCCGGACCGACGTGGCGTCATACCCCTGCTCGGCGAAGTCGGCCCGAGCGGCGGCGAGGATCGACGCCTTGGTGTCGGTGCCTCCCGGCCGCCGGCCGCGGGGGCTCACGACGTACCTGCGACCGACGCGGTGGCGAGGTGCAGGCGGGCGAAGGCCAGGGCCTCGGCGAGGTCGACCTCACGCTGCTCCGGCAGCAGCTTGCGGGTGCCGACCTCCACCACGACAGATGCCGGCGTAGCCCTGGCCCGCGAGCATCTCGAGGAACTCCGCGCACGGCTGCAGGCCCCGGCCGGGCACCAGGTGCTCGTCCTTGAGCGAGCCGAGGCCGTCGGCGAGGTGGACGTGGGTGAGCCGGGGGCCGAGGACGCGCGCCATCTCCATGGCGTCCGAGCCGGCGGTCGCGGTGTGCGACAGGTCCAGCGTCACGTGGTCGTAGGCCTGCGAGACCGGGTCCCAGTGCGGCAGGTAGGCCTCGAACTCCCGCTGCCGGGCACGCCACGGGAACATGTTCTCGACGGCCAGGGCGACGCCGCTCTCGTGCTCGCGCATCGCGACACCCTCGACGAAGTCCCGGGCGTACTCCTTCTGCCACCGGAACGGCGGGTGCAGCACCACCGTGGAGGCACCGACCTCCTGGGCCAGCTCGATCGAGTTGTCGACCTTGGCCCACGGGTCCGCACCCCAGACGCGCTGGGTGAGCAGCAGGGTCGGCGCGTGCACCGAGACGATCGGGAGCCCGTGCAGGTCGCTGAGCGCCCGGAGCGCACCGGCCTCCTGCGTCACCGGGTCGGTCCAGACCATCACCTCGACCGCGTCGTACCCCAGCCGAGCGGCCGTGGCGAACGCCGCCGCACTGTTCTCCGGGTAGACCGAAGCGGTCGACAGGGCCACGGTGGCACCGGGAACCGTGACCGCGGAAGGCATGGGCCGAGACTACCGAGGACCGTCGCGGCCGGTTCGGGGACGGGCCACGTCAGGCACCTGCCCGCGGCACCGGCGCGGAGGGTCGGCTCGGCACCGGCGCGGGGTCGGCTCGGCAGCGCGGGGTCGGCTCGGCACGGCGCGGAGGGTCGGCTCAGCGCCGTCCCGCGACGAGGTCAGGGCCCCAGAGAACCGTCTGGCGGCCGGCCGCCTGCTGACCGGTTCGCACCGCGGCGTCCGGCACGACGGCCGCACTGCCGAAGGCGACGACCGCGTCGGTCGACGACCTCGTCAGCGACCACCAGTCGGCGGTGACCTGCGGCACCCGGCCGCCACCGACGAGCAGCAGCGGCATGCCCAGGTTGGCCATGGCCGCCCCTCCGGAGGCGGCATCGGCCCAGGCCAGCCCGTCGCAGAGCCCGGCCACGGACGGAGCGAAGAAGTAGCGCGCGGCGACCTGCGCCGCCGTGTCGTAGCGGTCCGTCCCCGTCACCGGGTCGTTGCGGTCGCTCAGGGTGGGCTCCGTGGCCACCGCCTGCTCCGCGGACCTGCCGACCGAGGTGACGACCCGGTCGCGCGACGGGTCGGTGGTCGCAGCCATGAGGTAGCGCCGCGTGGAGGCAGGGAGCCGCCCCCCGTTCGAGAGCACGAGGGTCCCGAAGACGTGGCTCGCTGCCGGACCGGCCACGAGTGCGTCGGCGAAGCCGCGGCCGTCGGCGACGAAGACCGGGTTCTGCGGGAACGTGTGGCCTTGGGGGGCCTTGGTGTCCAGGTAGGTGGCGACGGCGACCGCCGTGGCGTAGCGGTCGGCCCCGGCGAGCCGGTTCACCACGTAGCCACGCGAACGCAGCGCGGCGACCACGCCGGGTCCCACCGAGGACTCACCCCCGACGACGTGGACGGTGGCGCCCCTCGGCACCGTCCGCGACAGCTCCCGTGCGACGCGCGGGTCCAGGGCCTTGGCGCCCGTCAGCAGCAGGCTCCCCCCGAGGCGGCCGGCGAGGGGCGTGGCCGTCAGCGCATCGGGTGCCGCTGCCGCACCGGCGATGACCGCCGTGCGTGCCGCCGCGTCCGCGAACAGCACCTTGGACGAGGCCACCGCCGTGGCGACCCGGTCACGACCACCAATGCGCCCGGCCAGGGCGACAGGGGTGCTCGACTTCCACGACAGCCCGAGGAACGGCGTGCCGCTCCCGGAGTCGGCGACCATCCGGGCCCGACCTGCGGCGTAGCTGCCGCCCACGGAGTCGAGCACCCACAGCCGGGTGCGCGAACACTGCGAGCCGGAGGGACCGACGGCCTCGAGGTAGGCGAGCCGTGAGTGCCCCGGGGCGAACGCGACCTGCTGCAGCCCGGGACAGAGGGCGCCGAGGTTGGCGACACCCACGAAACCCGCGCCGTCGGCCTCGTCGACGAACAGCTGCCTGCCGAGCGAGCCCGCGTCGGCCGGGACCGCGAGGAACTCCGCCGAGTGGGCGGCCACCGAACCCCGGGGCGCCAGGCCCACGGCGGCGCCGCCCATCGCCTTCCAGGCGGGGGTGGCGACGTCGAACGGCTCGCCGGTGGGCTCGCGGCCGTCGGGGTAGGTGGTCGGCGTGATGATGAGGCGCTGTGCGACCCCGGCGGCCGGCGCCGACGTGGAGACGACCAGGTCGCCGTAGCTGTTGACCACCGGCGAGGCCAGCGGGGCGGCGCCCGTGCGGAAGTACCAGCCGAGGGCACCGGGGTTGACCCCGAGGTTGAGGGCCGTCGCGTCGGTCGTCGCGGCGGTGGCCGAGTCACCGTACGGCGACCACGAGACCTGCTGCAGGGGGCGCGGGCTGCCGAACTCCGGCGGCAGGACCTCGCGGTGGCTGCGCCCGTCCTCGTCGGTGATCACGACCCTTGGCGTCGGGTCACCGGGCACCTGGGCCATGACCCGGTCGCCGGCCGGACCCCAGACGGGCAGCGTGGGTGCCCGTGGGTGCCTGGGCCACCGTCACCGCCCCCGAGCTCGGGAGACGTCCTTGGCGACACCGCCCTGGACCACACCGATGGCACCGTCGAGGCCGCCGGCCGCGGCGACCGTTGGCCGACCCACCCGGTCGACGCCCTTGGCGATGCGGGCGAGCACGGCAGCCCTGGGCCCGGGCGAGGAGAAGGTGTCGCTGTCGGGCTTCGGGGCGGCGGCCTGGGTCCGTCGGTCCGACTGGATGCGGCTCCAGGTCCGGTCGGACGGGGGCGGCGGCGCCGGCTGCGGCGAGGGGGCCGACTGCGGCAGGGGCGAACGAGCCCGCGCGGTGCACCGGCATCCCGGCGACTGCGGCAGCACTCGCAACGGGCGCGGTCGCCACGGACACGCAGGCCAACCCCACCACGGTCACGAGAAGCTCTCGACGGCCCACGCTCATCCCACGGTCCCCACGTCGTCGTCTCGGCGTCTCGTCCCGGGCCGCGGCGGCGTACTCCCGCTCGCTGGCCGCGCGCACGCCCGGCTCTCGCAGGCTAGCAATCCGTCGTGCCCGGCCCCTACGTCATCTGGGGGAGACCAGCAGGGGAAGCCCGCCGGGAGGTCGGGGAACGAGCCCTCCTGACGGGGAGGTCAGCGCATGCTGTCGAGCCGGTTGAGGATGATCCCCTCGCGCAGCGCCCAGGGGCAGATGTCGAGCCGCTCGAGGTCGAGGAGGTCCATCGCGGCCTCGGCGACGAGCGCACCGGCCAGCACCTGCCTGGCCCGGCTCGGCGAGACCCCGGGCAGCTCGGCTCGTCGCGCTGCGGTCCTCCCGGACAAGGTGCCCACGAGGTCGGCGAGCGCCGAGCGCTCGAGGTGGCGCGCCGCATACGGTCCGTCGCTGCTCGGCGCGGCTCCGCTGATGCGCGCCAGCGAGCGCAGCGTCTTGGAGGTGCCGACGGCATGGTCCGGCGGCCCCGCCTTGGTGAGTGGGCGGATGTCACCGGCGAGGCGCACCCGGATGGCGCGGCGCGCCTCCCGGATCACGTCGGGGCCGGGCGGGTCGCCGGGGAGCAGGTCGCGGGTCAGTCGACCGGCGCCGAGGGGCAGGCTCACCGCCACGTCGGGCTCCTCGTCCATCCCTGCGGCGAGCTCGAGCGAACCGCCGCCGATGTCGACGACGAGCAGGGTGCCGCTGGACCAGCCGAACCACCGCCGCGCCGCGAGGAAGGTCAGCCGCGCCTCGTCCTCGCCCGACAGCGAGCCGGAGGTCGACGCCCCGCTCCGCGCGGACCCTGGCGAGCACGTCCTCGCCGTTGGGGGCCTCGCGGACCGCGCTCGTGACGAAGGCCATGACCTCCTCGACACCCTGGTCCTCGGCCACGGTCAGGCACTCGCCGATGAACCCCGACAGCGCCCTCTCCCCGGACTCGGAGATGCGACCGTCGTCGGTGACCTGCTCGGACAGGCGCAGCTCGATCTTGTGGGACGTGGCGGGCAGCGGCTGGGCCCCGCGGTGCGCGTCGACGACCAACAGGTGCACCGTGTTGGAACCGACGTCGACCACTCCGAGGCGCATGGCCCCACGCTAGTGGTGAGTACCGGCGCTCAGGCGCGGCCGTCCGGTGGTTGGGGACACTGCCCGGTATGCCGCTCCCCTCCGCCCAGCCGCTCCCCTCCGCCCTGCCTGTCGCATCCCCCCGCCGCACGTGGCCGGTCACTGCGGCCGCCGTCCTGTTCGGGTGGTGCTTCATCGCGTGGGTCCTGTTCGGCGCGGCGATCAACGCGGCGGCGTTCTTCGGTGAGCAACCCACGCGGGACGAGAACATCGAGTCGGGGCTCGCCCTGGCGACCGCCGCCGTCCCGCTCACGCTGCTCGCCGTCGCGGCGGTCCGCTGGGGCAGCAGGTGGGGGATCCTGCTGCTGCTGGGACCGACGCTCCTCCTCGTGCCCCTGGGGCTGGACTGGGCCGGCAAGGCGGGAAACGCCGACACCACGAGGGACCCTGCACCGCTGCGGCCGATGGCCTGGTCCGACCTCGGCGGTGAGCTGCTGCGACCCGGCTGGGCGCTCGCCGCGGCGCTGCTCCTTCTCCTCGCCATCTCGGTGGCGCGTTCCCGGCGCGCCGTGAAGACGACCCCGGACCGCCCCCGACAGTGAGGGCCGTGGCACGTAGGGTTGTCCCGTGGTTGAGACCCCGCTGGACACGGCACGCATCTGGGTGGAGTTCGCCGACCCCGCCGACACCGGTCAGCGGTTCCGCTGCGACCTGACCTGGCTCACCTCGAGCTGGACCTGCATCTTCGGCAGCGGCTGCGAGGGCATCTACGCCGACCGCCCGGACGACGGGTGCTGCACCCTCGGTGCGCACTTCACCGACGACGACGACCTCCAGCGGGTCAAGAAGGTCGTCAAGGAGCTCGGCGAGGACGAATGGCAGCTGCACCCGGGCTCGACCAGGGTCTCGGCCTGGACCGAGCCGGAGGACGACGCCACCAAGACGAAGGTCGTCGACGGCGCCTGCATCTTCCTCAACCGCCCGGGATTCCCGGCCGGCGCCGGCTGTGCCCTGCACCAGCACGCGGTGCTGCACGGCAAGGAGCCGCACACGGTCAAGCCCGACGTCTGCTGGCAGCTGCCGATCCGCCGCACCTACCGCAAGGTCGAGATGCCGGACGGGTCGTCGTGGCAGGAGGTCAGCATCACCGAGTACGACCGCCGCGGCTGGGGCCCCGGTGGCCACGACCTCGACTGGTACTGCTCGAGCAATCCCCAGGCCCACGTCGGCCGCGAGCCCGTCTTCCGCAGCAACCGCGGCGAGCTCGTCGAGCTGATGGGCGAGGAGGCGTACGCCGAGCTCGAGATCCGCTGCGAGGCACACCTCGCCAGCGTCAAGGCCGCTCGCAACGCCTACTCCCGCAAGATGCTCCCCCTCCTCGTCCACCCCGCGACGCTCGCCGCGCAGGAGGGTCGCAAGCGCCGGTGACCGAGTCGAGACCGTCACCGCACGAGCCCACGCCCAGCCCCAACATCTGGGACTCCCCCGACGTCTACGAGGTCGAGAACCTCGGCGTCGACCGCGACGGCCTCATCGAGTCGGCGATGGCCTCCCTGCACCCGTTCGAAGGCGCCGACCTCGTCGACGTGGGCTGCGGCACGGGGTTCCACCTGCCGCGGTTCCTCGAGCTGGGCTGCGCGAGCGTGGTCGGCATCGAGCCCCACCCGCCCCTGGTCGACGTCGCCCGGGAGCGCACCGCCGGTATGGCGCGGGTGCGGGTCGAGGAGGGCGTCGCCCAGTCGCTGCCCCTCGAGGACGACAGCGTGGACATCGCCCACGCCCGGTGGGCCTACTTCTTCGGCGCCGGGTGCGAACCCGGGCTCCGCGAGCTCGAACGCGTGCTGCGCCCGGGCGGGACCACGTTCGTCATCGACAACGACGCGACGCGGTCGACGTTCGGGCGCTGGTTCACCCGCGCCAACCCGTCCTACGACGCCCTTGCGGTGGAAAGGTTCTGGGCTCGCCGGGGCTGGTCGCGCGAGCGCCTCACCATCCGGTGGGACCTCGACACCCGCGCGGACCTCGAGGCCGTGGTCCGGATCGAGTTCTCCGAGACCGCCGCCGAGGGGATCCTGGCCGAGCACGACGGCACCGGCGTCGACTACGCGGTCAACCTGTGGTGGCACCGCTTCTGAGCCCTGTCGGGGCTGCCACGTAGGTTGTCGCCATGGCAACCAAGGCGTCGACGAAGTCGGCCGGATACCGCTGCTCCGAGTGCGGCTGGACCGCACCCAAGTGGGTCGGTCGCTGCGGCGAGTGCCAGTCCTGGGGCACCGTCGGGGAGGTCGGTGCGGTCACGGTGCGGACCACGGCTGCGGCCCGGGTCGAGCGTCCGGCCCTGCCCATCGGAGAGGTCGACGTCCGCCGCGCCGAAGCACACCCGACCGGGGTCGGTGAGTTCGACCGGGTGCTCGGCGGCGGGCTCGTCCCCGGCGCCGTCGTGCTCGTGGCCGGCGAGCCCGGCATCGGCAAGTCCACCCTGCTGCTCGACGTCGCAGCCAGGGCTGCCCGATCCGGTGAGGGCCGGACCGTCCTCTACGTCAGCGGCGAGGAGTCCGCGGCCCAGGTGCGCATGCGGGCCGAGCGGATCGAGGCGATGGCCAAGACGCTCTACCTCGCCTCCGAGACCGACCTGGCCACAGTCCTCGGCCAGATCGAGGCGATCAAGCCCGACCTGGTCGTCATCGACTCCGTGCAGACCATCTCCAGCGGCGAGATCGAGGGGTCGGCCGGCAACGTCAGCCAGGTGCGCGAGGTCGCGGCATCGGTCATCCAGGTCGCCAAGTCCCGCGGCATCGCCACGCTCCTGGTCGGCCACGTCACCAAGGACGGCTCGATCGCCGGGCCGCGCGTGCTCGAGCACCTCGTGGACGTCGTCGTCCAGTTCGAGGGCGACCGCCACTCCCAGCTGCGCCTCGTGCGCGCAGTGAAGAACCGCTACGGACCCACCGACGAGGTCGGCTGCTTCGAGCTCTCGGACGTCGGCATCGTCGGGCTCCCCGACCCGAGCGGCCTGTTCCTGTCGCGCGGAACGCTCACCGTGCCCGGCACCTGCGTCACCGTGACCCTCGAGGGACGCCGCCCCCTCATGACGGAGGTGCAGGCACTCGTGGCCAAGAGCGAGATCCCGACCCCCCGCCGCGCCACCAGCGGCCTGGACTCCGCGCGGGTGGCCATGATCATCGCGGTGCTCGCCAAGCGGGCCGGTGCACCCATCGGCAGCTCCGACGTCTACCTGTCGACGGTCGGCGGGGTGCGACTCACCGAGCCCGCCTCCGACCTGGCCATCGCCCTCGCGGTCGCGAGCTCGGTCATGGAGCGACCGCTGAAGGAGAACTCCATCGCCTTCGGGGAGCTGGGTCTCGCCGGAGAGCTGCGGGCCGTGTCCGGCATCCCCCGTCGGCTCGCCGAGGCGGCCCGCCTGGGTTTCCGCACCGCCTACGTCCCGGCCGGTGTCCTGGGCAACGGGCCCATGCCCGCCGGGATGGACGTCGTGGAGTGTGCAGACATCCGCAGCGCGGTGCACTCCGCTCTGCAGGCTTCGCACGGTTAGACTCGCGGCACACCGGACCGGCGGCATACCAAGGGGTTTGACAAGTGGATCTTCGCGAGGACGACGCGCTCCGCGCGACCCTCGCCGCAGTGGCGCCGGGCACCGAACTCCGTGACGGCCTCGAGCGCATCCTGCGCGGCCGCACCGGCGCCCTGATCGTCCTCGGCTACGACCGCACCGTCGAGAGCCTCGCGACGGGCGGGTTCCCGCTCGACGTCGAGTTCTCGGCGACCCGCCTGCGCGAGCTGGCCAAGATGGACGGCGCCATCGTCGTCGACCGCGAGGTGTCGCGCATCCTGCGCGCGGCCACCCAGCTCGTCCCCGACCCGTCGATCGAGACCAGCGAGTCCGGCACGCGCCACCGCACCGCCGAGCGCGTCGCCAAGCAGACCGGCTACCCCGTGGTCTCGGTGAGTCAGTCGATGCGCATCGTCGCCCTCTACGTCGACGGCCGCCGCCACGTGCTCGAGGACTCCCTCGCGATCCTGTCCCGCGCCAACCAGGCCCTGCAGACCCTCGAGCGTTACAAGTCACGCCTCGACGAGGTCACCGGCACCCTGTCGGCGCTCGAGATCGAGGACCTCGTCACCGTCCGCGACGTCGCCAGCGTGCTGCAGCGCCTGGAGATGGTGCGCCGGATCCGCGACGAGATCTCGGGGTACGTCGTCGAGCTCGGCGTCGACGGGCGCCTCCTCACCCTCCAGCTGGAGGAGCTCACCGGCGGCCTCGGCAACGACCGCGAGCTCGTCATCCGTGACTACCTGCCGGTCAGCCGCGCGGGGCTCAGCCTCGACCAGGCCATGGCGGCGCTCGAGGAGCTCACCTCCACCGAGCTGCTCGACCTGTCGGCCGGCGCCAAGGCGGTCGGCTTCGCGATCGGCGGCGACGCCCTCGACTCCGCCGTCAGCCCGTGCGGCTACCGCCTGCTCAGCAAGGTCCCGCGCCTCCCGGGGGCGATCGTGGACCGGCTCGTCGACCACTTCGGGAGCCTCCAGAAGCTCCTGGCCGCCAACCTCGAGGAGCTGATGGACGTCGAGGGGGTCGGCGAGGGCCGGGCCCGCGCCGTCCGCGAGGGGCTGTCGCGCCTCGCCGAGTCGAGCATCCTCGAACGCTACGTGTGACCGGGTCCGCCGGGGCCGCCGCACCCGAGCGGCTCCACGAACGCGTGCTGGAGTGGTACGCCGGCGCCCAGCGCGACCTGCCCTGGCGACGCTCCGACGCGACCGCGTGGGGCATCTTCGTGTCCGAGGTCATGCTGCAGCAGACACCGGTCGCCCGGGTGCTGCCCGTGTGGCTCCAGTGGATGCAGCGGTGGCCCGAGCCCGCTGACCTCGCCGCAGAGCCTCCCGGCGAAGCGGTCCGTGCCTGGGGACGGCTGGGCTACCCCAGGCGCGCCCTGCGCCTGCACTCCGCTGCCGTCGCCATGACGGAGCGGCACGGCGGCAAGGTGCCGATGAGCGAGGCCGAGCTCTCGACCCTGCCCGGGGTCGGCGCCTACACCGCGGCTGCCGTGGCCACCTTCGCGTTCGGTGAGCGCACCGTCGTCGTCGACACCAACGTGCGCCGCGTGGTCGCGCGCGTCGTCACGGGCGACCAGCACGCCCCAGCCACTCCCACCCGCGCCGAGCACACGCTCGCGGCCAGCCTCGTCCCGCAGGAGGCGGAGGTGGCCCGCACGTGGAGCGTCGCCGTGATGGAGCTCGGTGCCCTCGTCTGCACGGCCCGGGCACCCCGCTGCGGCGAGTGCCCCGTCCTCGACCTGTGCCAGTGGCAGCTCGCCGGCCGGCCGGCCCACCAGGGCCCGCCCCGGCGCGGTCAGGCCTGGGCCGGCACCGACCGCCAGATGCGCGGGGCACTCCTGCGCCGCCTGCGGGAGAGCCCCGGCCCGGTCCCACGTGCCGCGCTGGAGGCGGTGTCCACCAACGTCATCCAGCGCGAGCGCTGCCTCGACTCCCTGGTGGCCGACGGCCTGGTCGAGCCGCTGGCGCGCGACTTCTTCCGCCTCCCGGGCTCGCGCGGGACCAGCTGAGATGACCACGCCTCCGGTGGACGGTCCAGCCGGGAGCGCCGGAGCCCGCCCGCGCGGCCGGGGGGTCGCCGGATCGCTGCGGCACGGAGCCTCCGCGACGGGGCGCGCGATCGGGCGCGGGACCGTCGCCGGGGCGCGCCTCGCCGGACGCGGGAGCCAGGCGGGTGCCCGCCGGGCCCGCGCCTACACGAGCTCCTCGGGCGCGGGTGAGACGGGACTGGCCCGGATCATCGAGCTGCACTTCGTCAACCTTGCCGGCGACGCCGCCCTGACGGTCAGCCTGGCCGGCACGATCTTCGCCATCCCCACCGACGAGGCACGCGGCCAGGTCGCGCAGTTCCTGCTGCTGACGATGGCGCCCTTCGCCCTGCTCGCGCCGTTCATCGGGCCACTGCTCGACCGGTTCCGCCACGGGCGCCGCTGGGCCATCGGCACGACCCTGGCCCTGCGGGCCTTCCTCTGCTGGGTGCTCGCGGACGCCGTCGCCAACGGCTCGCCGTGGTTGTTCCCCGCCGCACTCGGGTGCCTCGTGGCGTCCAAGGCGTATGGCGTGACCCGCGCCTCCGCGGTGCCCCGGCTGCTGCCCCCGGGCTTCAGCCTGGTCAGTGCCAACTCGCGCAACGCCCTCGCCGGGGTGGCCGGCATGGCCATCGGTGGCGGGCTCGCCGGTGCAGCGGCCAAGATCGGTCCGGAGTGGTCGCTGCGCCTGGCCTTCGTCATCTACGTCGTGGGCACGGTCCTCGCCATCCGCCTCCCTGCCCGGGTCGACTCGAGCGCCGGCGAGCTGGACATCGAGGACACCGGACCGGTCGCCATACCCCACCGCGACGAGGAGCGGACCGGGCTGGTGCGCCGCCTGCGGGCACGGGTCGCGGCCTTGCCGACGTCCGTGCTCGTCGCCCTGACCAGCGCCGTCGGTGCGCGCCTGCTCACGGGCTTCCTCACGCTGTTCATGGCGTTCCTCATGCGCGAGCACCCGATCCCCGGCCACAGCGGCACGCTGGTCCTGGCGCTGGTCGTCGGTGCCGCCGGGGCCGGCAACGCCCTGGGGACCGTCGTCGGCAACGCGCTGCGCACGACGCGTCCCGACGTCATCATCGCCGTCGCCCTCATCGCCGACGTCGTGGCGGCGCTCCTGGCCGCCATCTTCTACTCGCTGCCCACGTTGCTGCTGCTCGGCCTCGTGGCGGGCCTGGCTGCCCAGCTCATCAAGCTCAGCGCGGACGCCGTCATCCAGCGTGACATCGACGAGAGCGTGCGCACGCGCGTCTTCGCCTGGTCCGAGACGGTCCTGCAGATCGCCTGGGTCGTCGGTGGCTGCCTGGGCATCGCGCTGCCCCTGGTCCCCGAGCTCGGGTTCGGGGTCATCGCCGCGCTGCTGGTCATCGTCCTGGCCGGCTCGATCCGCATCAGGATGACGCGCAGCCCCGCCCCCTCGACACCCTGACCCCTGCAGATTGACCCCTCGACACCCCGCCCCCTCGACACCCTGACCCCTGCAGCAACCTCTGCTAGCAGGGGTTGCTGCCGTGGGCAGAGGTTGCACCCTGTGCCCACAGCAACAGCTTCTGCTAGCAGAGCTTCGTGCAGGGAGTCAGAGGGTGAGCAGCATCCGGGTGTTGCCGAGGGTGTTGGGCTTGACCCGCTCGAGGTCGAGGAACTCCGCCACACCCTCGTCGTAGGAGCGCACCAGCTCGGCATAGACCTCGGGCTCGACCGCCTGCCCCTCGATCACCGCGAAGCCGTGTCGGGTGAAGAAGTCGACCTCGAACGTCAGGCAGAACAACCGCTGCACGCCGAGCTCGCGGGCATCGGCCATCAGCGCCTCTAGCAGACGTGACCCCACGCCCCGGCCCTTGGCGTCCGGGCTCACGGCAAGGGTCCGGATCTCGGCCAGGTCCTCCCACATCACGTGCAGGGCCCCGCAGCCGACCAGCTGCGCGTCGGCACCGGGCCCCACCAGCTCGGCGACCCGGAACTGCTGCACCGCCTCGTAGTACGTGACCGCGTCCTTGGACACGAGCACGCGCGACTCCGCATGGGGGCGCACCAGCTCGCGGATGGAGCGGATGTCACTGGTACGTGCGCTCCGGACGACCAGGTCAGGCACCGAGGCGCCCGTTGCGGATGTCGGCGAAGGTGCGCTGCGCATCCGAACCGAGCAGCACGACGGACTGCTGGTCACGCGTGCCGATCGCTCCCGGGACGACCGTGTTGCGCGTCGAGGCGGGGTCGCCGAGGAACACGCTCGCCGACAGGTTGAGCACCTCCGACGGGGACAGGTCGGTCGCCAGGTGGGGAGACATCTTGCCGAGCAGCGCCGCGAGCCGGGCGGGGCCGGCCTTGCGGGCCATCACCGCTCCTGCCCGGATCAGCTCGCCCTGGTGCGCGGAGCGGCCGAAGTCACCGTTCGCCAGGTGCTTGCGCTCGCGCGCGAACGCCAGGGCGTGCTTCGCGTCCAGCAGGTTGGAACCCCGGTGCACGATCTGGAAGTGGTCGACGCTCTGCAACGCCTTGTCGGCGACGTAGGCGATGCCGCCGATCGCCGAGACCATCCCGCGGAAGCCCTTGAACCCGGCGATGACGTAGCCGTCGATCGGCACCCCGCTGGCCCTGGCCACGGTCGCGACCTGGCCCTTGACCCCGCCGAACACGAGGGCAGCGTTCACCTTGGCGGTGCCACCGCTGGACAACGGCACCCACGAGTCACGCGGGATGCCGACGATCCCGCCGACACCCTTGGAGTCCACCCCGATGATGTGCAGCGCGTCGCCGCGGCACTTCTCCACGGGCTGGGCCGTGCGGGCATCGGACCCGATGGCCAGCACCCGCATCGTCGGGAACGGCGGACGGGCCACCTTGAGCGAGGGCCACCAGCCACCGACCACCTGCCACTTGCCGTCCTTGACGAGCAAGGTGACGTCCTTGCCCTGCACGACGCTGGCGACCGCCAGGCCCTTCCAGCTGCCTGTCGTCCCCGTGACGGTGAGCGCCTTCGTGACCGTCCTGCGCTTGGCCAGGGCGGTCGCGACGGCGCCGGACGCGGGCACCTTGCCGCCGAGGTAGACCGTGTTCATCACCGCGAGCAAGTCGGCGGGCAGGCCCTTGCCGGTCACGCGAGGGCGGCTCGGCGTGGGCGCGGACGCCGTCGTCGACGACGAGGACGACGAGGGGGCGGCAGCCTTCTTCGCGTCCTTCGAGCACGCGGCGAGGGTCAGCGGAGCGGCGATCAGCCCGAGCAGGACCGGACGGCGAGGCAGGGAGTCACGAGAGGGAGGGACCACGCGCAACAGGGTACGGCGCGGCGCTGGCACCGTCGTGCAACGACGCGGGACACCGACGCGAGAGGGCGGCACCCGGTGCGGGTGCCGCCCTCTCGCGGTGAGGTATGGCGCGGGGTCACCCCCGCGCCATACCGGTGCTCACTCCGAGGAGTCGCCCACCGTCTCGACGATGGGGAGCTCGATTCCGCTCGGGTGCGGCGTGCCGACGAAGGTGAACGTCGCCGACTTGCCCTCGCCCTCGGCGTTGACGAGCACCAGCTCGCCGGCCTTGAGCTCGCCGTACAGGATCTTCTCGGACAGGACGTCCTCGATCTCGCGCTGGATGGTGCGACGAAGCGGTCGCGCACCGAGCACGGGGTCGTAGCCCTTCTTGGCCAGCACGTTCTTGGCCTCGGTCGTGAGCTCGATGCCCATGTCCTTGTCCTTGAGGCGCTTGTCCAGCTTGGCGATCTCGAGGTCGACGATCTGCACGATCTCGTCCTGCGTGAGCTGGGGGAAGACGATGATGTCGTCCACGCGGTTGAGGAACTCGGGACGGAAGTGCTGCTTGAGCTCGTCCGTGACCTTGTTCTTCATGCGGTCGTAGTCGCTGCGGGTCTCCGCGCCGGCGGAGAAGCCGAGCGAGCCCTTGGAGATGTCCCGCGTGCCGAGGTTGGTCGTCATGATGATGACGGTGTTCTTGAAGTCGACCATCCGACCCTGGGAGTCCGTGAGGCGACCGTCCTCGAGCACCTGCAGCAGCGTGTTGAAGATGTCCGGGTGGGCCTTCTCGACCTCGTCGAACAGCACCACGGAGAACGGCTTGCGGCGCACCTTCTCGGTGAGCTGCCCACCCTCTTCGTAGCCGACGTAGCCGGGAGGCGAACCGAACAGCCGCGACACGGTGTGCTTCTCGGAGAACTCGCTCATGTCGAGCTGGATGAGGCTGTCCTCGTCGCCGAACAGGAACTCGGCGAGCGTCTTGGCCAGCTCGGTCTTACCGACACCGGTGGGGCCGGCGAAGATGAACGAGCCACCGGGACGACGCGGGTCCTTCAGGCCGGCGCGGGTGCGCCGGATCGCCTGGGACATCGCCTTGATGGCGTCGTCCATGCCGACCACGCGCTTGTGCAGCTCGTCCTCCATGTGGAGCAGTCGCGAGGACTCCTCCTCGGTGAGCTTGAAGACCGGGATGCCGGTGCTGGCAGCCAGTACCTCGGCGATGAGCTCCTCGTCCACCTCGGCCACGACGTCCATGTCGCCGGACTTCCACTGCGCCTCGCGCTCGGCCTTCTGACCGAGCAGCTTCTTCTCGTCGTCGCGCAGGCTGGCGGCCTTCTCGAAGTCCTGGCCGTCGATGGCCGACTCCTTCTCCAGGCGCACGGCGGCGATCTTCTCGTCGAACTCCCGCAGGTCCGGCGGTGCGGTCATCCGGCGGATGCGCAACCGCGCCCCTGCCTCGTCGATGAGGTCGATCGCCTTGTCCGGGAGGAACCGGTCGTTGATGTAGCGGTCGGCGAGGTTGGCCGCGGCCACCAGCGCAGCATCCGTGATGGACACGCGGTGGTGCGCCTCGTAGCGGTCGCGCAGGCCCTTGAGGATCTCGATCGCGTGGCTGAGCGTGGGCTCGGCGACCTGGATCGGCTGGAAGCGGCGCTCGAGGGCCGAGTCCTTCTCGATGTGCTTGCGGTACTCGTCGAGCGTCGTCGCCCCGATGGTCTGGAGCTCACCACGGGCCAGCATCGGCTTGAGGATGCTCGCGGCGTCGATCGCGCCCTCGGCGGCCCCCGCACCCACCAGGGTGTGGATCTCGTCGATGAACAGGATGATGTCGCCGCGGGTGCGGATCTCCTTGAGGACCTTCTTCAGCCGCTCCTCGAAGTCACCGCGGTAACGGCTGCCGGCCACGAGCGCGCCGAGGTCGAGGGTGTAGAGCTGCTTGTCCTTGAGGGTCTCGGGCACCTCCCCCTTGACGATGTCCTGGGCGAGGCCCTCGACGACGGCGGTCTTGCCGACGCCGGGCTCGCCGATGAGGACAGGGTTGTTCTTGGTGCGGCGGGACAGCACCTGCATGACCCGCTCGATCTCTTTCTCGCGCCCGATGACCGGGTCGAGTTTGCCCTCGCGTGCGGCCATGGTGAGGTTGCGACCGAACTGGTCGAGCACGAGCGAACCCGCGGGGGTGCCCTCCTGCTGGACCCCGCCGCCGACACCGGTGGACTGGCCCTCCTTGCCCTGGTAGCCCGAGATCAGCTGGATGACCTGCTGGCGCACCCGGTTGAGGTCGGCCCCGAGCTTGACGAGGACCTGCGCGGCAACGCCTTCACCCTCGCGGATGAGACCGAGCAGGATGTGCTCGGTGCCGATGTAGTTGTGGCCGAGCTGCAGCGCCTCACGCAGGCTGAGCTCGAGGACCTTCTTCGCCCGGGGCGTGAAGGGGATGTGGCCGCTGGGGGCCTGCTGGCCCTGGCCGATGATCTCCTGGACCTGCTCGCGGACCGACTCCAGCGAGATGCCGAGGCTCTCGAGAGCCTTGGAGGCGACGCCTTCACCCTCGTGGATGAGGCCGAGCAGGATGTGCTCCGTCCCGATGTAGTTGTGGTTGAGCATGCGCGCTTCTTCCTGCGCGAGCACCACAACACGACGGGCTCGGTCGGTGAACCGTTCAAACATCTCTTCTGCTCCTGCCTATCGAGTCACCTCGATGCTATCCGTGCGACACGTGCCTCGCGCGCGCCTTCCCCTGACCGATACCTGATCGGGACGGTCACCGGGCTGCCTGTGGGGCTTGTTCGAGGAACGCCCGTGCTCGGCCACCTGTTCCCCACCCTGAGCCGGGTCCGCTCATGTTCGCCGTGAGCGGACGCGACCCGTGGGTGGTTCAGGCGCCCGGGCCCTTCTTGCGGACCTCGTCGACGTGCTCCATCGCGGTCCGGAGCTCGGCGAGCCAGGTGTCGGAGTTCTCCCCGACGAGGCGCACGCACCAGGCGAGTGCGTCCGACCGGGACTTCGCGACGCCCGCCTCGACGAGGGTGTCGAGGACCCGCCGCTCTGGCTGGCGCAGCCGGGTCATGACGGGGGCCGCGAGGTGGGTGAACATCGCCTCGGTCTCGCCGACGCGCACGCCCCACGAGACCTTGCGGCCGGAGAGGTGCTCGAGCTCGCGGGCGATCTCGATGCGGCGCTCGCGGGTGTCCTCGCGGAAGGAGGTGATCCGTCCGCGCGCCGCGATCTCGCGCGCAGTGGTGTCCTCGGGGTCGGCGTCGAGCTCGGGCTCGGCGATCCGCCCGATGATGACGAGCTCGTCGCGGTCACGGGTGACCTCGACGGGTTCGGTGAACCAGTCGGCGGGGAGTCGACCGGCCAGCCATGCTTCTGCTGTGGTCTTGGTTGTCATGTAATGATGATTACACCGTTACAGACGCCCCGAAAGCCTCGTCCGCCCAGGGCGGAAACCGGTCGGTCAGCGCAGGTCGCGCCGGTCGCTGATCCGCTTGGCCTTGCCGAGCGAACGCTCCAGGGCGTGGGGGGCGAGCACCTCCACCGCGATCGTCACGCCGACGTGGTGCTTGACCCGCGAGCGCAGCTGCGCGGCCATCGCCGCCCGGCCTGCCTCGTCACCAGCCTCGGCGGCCTCCACCTGCACGGTCAGCTCGTCCATCCGCCCCGGCCGGGTGAGGACGCACAGGTAGTGCGGCGTCAGCCCCTCGATGGCCAGCAGGTGCTCCTCGATCTGGGACGGGAAGACGTTGACCCCGCGCACGATCATCATGTCGTCGCTGCGCCCGGTGATCTTGGCCATCCGGCGAAACTGCGGGTATGCCGTTCCCGGCAGCAACGTGGTCAGGTCACGCGTGCGGTAGCGGACCACGGGCATCGCCTGCTTGGTCAACGAGGTGAACACGAGCTCACCCTCCTCACCGTCGGGCAGCACCTCCCCGGTGATCGGGTCGACGACCTCGGGGTAGAAGTGGTCCTCCCAGATGTGCAGCCCGTCCTGCGTCTCACCGGACTCCTGCGAGACACCGGGGCCCATCACCTCGGACAGGCCGTAGATGTCGACCGCCCGCAGGTTGCTGCGGCGCTGGACCTCCTCGCGCATCTGCTCGGTCCACGGCTCGGCGCCGAAGATCCCGATCTCCAGCGAGGTGTCCTTGGGGTCGATGCCCTGGACCTCCATCTCGTCGAGGATCGCCAGGAAGTACGACGGCGTGACCATGATGATCCGGGGCCGGAAGTCCTGGATGAGCTGCACCTGGCGCTCGGTCATGCCGCCGCTCACCGGCACCACGGTGCAGCCGAGCCGCTCGGCGCCGTAGTGCGCTCCGATGCCACCGGTGAACAGCCCATAGCCGTAGGCGATGTGGACCATGTCGCCCGGCCTGCCGCCGGCCGCCTCGATGGACCGGGCCATCACCTCGGCCCACGTGTCGATGTCCTCGCGGGTGTAGCCGACCACCGTGGGCTTGCCCGTCGTGCCGCTCGAGGCGTGGATGCGCGAGACCTGCTCGCGGGGCACCGCGAACATGCCGAAGGGGTAGTTGTCGCGCAGGTCTGCCTTGGCCGTGAACGGGAACCGCCCCAGGTCCGCGAGCTCGTGCACGTCGTCCGGGTGGACTCCTGCCGCGTCGAACGCGGCGCGGTAGTGGGGGACGTTCTCGTAGGCGTGCCGCAGGCTCCAGCGCAACCGCTCCAGCTGCTGGGCGCGCAGCTCCTCCACCGACGAGACGACGTTGTCCATGCTCGTCAATCTACGACGTCAGCGCGGCACCACACCGGGCGCGGCTGCCACCACGGCAGCTGCCTCCGTCTGGGCCGCGGCAACCTCCTGCACCGCCACGATCCGCCGCACGATGACGGCCCAGGGAACGAATGCGGCCATGCGAAACGACAGCGCCGTCTGCACGGCCGCGACGAGCACGAACATCCCGGCGAAAGCGAGGGCAGTCAGCGCGGCCCTCCGGGTCGGCTCGATCCTGCGCTCCGGAAGCTGCACCCACTGCGGCCCGGTCGAGGGCACCACCGGTGGGCCGATCAGGCCCGGCACCGAAGGACCGCCTTCGCGCTCGGGAGAGCGCTGGACAGGATGTGGCACGTGGTTCCCCCTGCTGTCGTGCGGACCGGGGGAACGCTACCGGCACCGCGACGGTCGGTAGGGGTGTTGTCCCCAGGCCCTTCGCGCCCAACCTGAGAGTTTGCGGTGAATGCCGCTGAGCGGTGTTCGCCGAGCACGATCGGACGTACGCTCGCAAAGGTGGACCGGGTGCCTGCGCCGCTGGTCGTCGACACCACCTGGGGGCCGGTGCGCGACGAGGCTCCGCCTGCCGGACGCCGTCGCCCCTCCCGACGCTGGATCGCGGCGGTCCTGGCGGTCGCCCTGCTCGCGCTCGCGGGGGCGACCTACGTCCTCACCCGCGGACCAGAGGTCCCGCCACTGACCCAGGCCGATGTGCAGAAGCAGGTCCAGAAGGGCATCGCCGAATCGCAGCAGGAAGCCCGCAAGGCTCCGACCGACGCGACGAGGGCCTACCAGGCCGCCCTGCCGTCGCTGGTCACGATCACGACCACGGGCGTCGGCGCCAAGGGGACGCAGGACGGCACCGGCGCCGGCGTCGTCATCAGCGCCGAAGGGGCCATCCTCACCGCGCTGCACGTCGTCGCCGGCGCCGACACGATCCGGGTGCGCTTCGCCGACGGCACGCAGACCGCTGCCGAGATCTCGGGGCAGGAGGCCGCCAGCGACACGGCCGTGCTGGCCCCGGACCAGCTGCCCCAGGTCGTCGTCCCCGCCGTCCTCGGTGGCGGTCCACAGGTCGGCGACGAGGTCTTCCCGCTCGGCCACCCGCTCGGCCTCACCCACTCCCTCAGCGGCGGTGTCGTCTCGGCACTCGACCGCTCCATCAAGGTCGGCTCCGGCCAGACGCTCGAGGGCCTGATCCAGTTCGACGCCGCCGTGAACCCGGGCAACTCCGGTGGCCCCCTGCTCAACCGCGACGGACAGGTCGTCGGCATCGTCACGGGACTGGCGAACCCGTCCGAGCAGAACTTCTTCGTGGGCATCGGTTTCGCCGTACCCATCGCCACCGCCGGGGGCGTCGCCGGCAGCCCCCCTCAGTAGCACCGACACCGCACCGACGCCGCACCGTCGACCACACGCCATACCCGCTGGCACCGCCAGGACCGCACCACCGAGGAGAGCAGATGGACCTGCACCGTCCCCAGCCCGGCCGTCCGCAGCACCCGCTCGAGCAGGCCCTCTACGAGGTGAAGAAGACGATCGTCGGGCAGGACGTGCTGGTGGAGCGGATGCTCGTCGCCCTCCTCGCCCGTGGCCACCTGCTCGTCGAGGGCGTCCCCGGCCTGGCGAAGACCATGGCGGTCAAGACGCTGGCGCAGGCGATCGGGGGCGAGTTCCAGCGGATCCAGTTCACCCCCGACCTCGTGCCGGCCGACGTCATCGGCACCCGGATCTACAACCAGAAGGACGGCGAGTTCCAGGTCTCCCTCGGTCCGGTCTTCGCCAACCTGGTCCTCGCCGACGAGATCAACCGTGCCCCGGCCAAGGTGCAGAGCGCCCTGCTCGAGGTCATGCAGGAGCGGCAGGTGACGATCGGGCGCGAGACGTTCGCGGCCCCGAACCCGTTCCTGGTCATGGCGACCCAGAACCCCATCGAGTCCGAGGGCACCTACGCGCTCCCCGAGGCCCAGGTCGACCGCTTCATGCTCAAGACCGTCATCGGCTACCCCACAGCGTCGGAGGAGTTCGTCGTCGTCGAGCGGATGACCACGCGTCTCGACCCGACCCAGCAGGTGCTGGAGCCGGGCCAGCTCGTGGAGTACCAGAAGCAGGCCGACGCGGTCTACGTCGACCCGGCGGTGATCGACTATGCCGTCCGGCTCGTCGGCGCGACCCGCAACCCCGCCCCGGTCGGGCTGCCGGAGCTCGCCAGGTACCTGTCGTTCGGGGCCAGCCCGCGCGCGTCGATCAACCTGGTCCTGGCCGCAAAAGCGTTGTCGTTCCTGCGTGGTCGCGACTTCGCCCGCCCGCAGGACGTGCGCGACCTCGCCTTCGACGTGATGCGCCACCGCCTCGTCCTGTCCTATGAGGCGCTGGCGGAGGGGATCGGCCCGGACGACCTGCTCGACCCGATCCTTCGAGCCGTGTCCATGCCCGACGTCCCCCTGCGCGAACGCCAGCCCCAGCAGAGCGAGGCGCCGTGGACCGCCGACCCACGCTGACCGAGCCGGGTGGGAACCAGGCCTCCCCCTGACCGCCGAGCGACTGCTCCGGCGGCTGGAGTGGCGCGTCATCCGGCGGCTCGACGGCCGGTTGCAGGGCGACTACCGGACGCTGTTCCGCGGGTCCGGCGTCGACTTCACCGACCTGCGCGAGTACGCCCCCGGCGACGACCTGCGCCACATCGACTGGAACGTCACGGCGCGGATGGACACGCCCTACGTGCGCGAGTACATCGAGGACCGTGAGGTCACCTGCTGGTTGCTGCTCGACCGCACCGCGTCGATGGGGTTCGGCCCGATCGACCGCCAGAAGTCGCTCGTCCTCGCAGAGGTCGCGGCGACCCTCGCCCAGGTGCTGTCCAGAGGCGGCAACCGGATCGGCGCCGTGCTGTTCGACGGCGGGATCGAGACCATCCCCCCGGCCCAGGGGCGCAACCAGGTGCTGCGGATCACCCAGGCGCTCCTGCGTCCCCCACCGCCGGCGCCCACACCGCCGAACCGGCCGGTCGCGGTCGGTGGCGAAGGACGAAGGCGACCGAGGGCGCGCAGGCGTCCCGGACCACGGATCTCTCGGCGCTGCTGCGGGCGGCCCTGGGCCTGGCCCGGCGCCGCTCGCTGCTCGTCCTCGTGTCCGACTTCATCACCCAGCCGGGGTGGGAGAAGCACCTGTCCCTGCTGGCCCGCCGCCACGACATCGTCGCCATCCAGGTGCGTCGACCCGCGCGAGTCCGAGCTGCCTGCCGTCGGGGATGGTCTACGTCGAGGACGCCGAGACCGGCGAGCAGATCTTCGTCGACACCGACGACGCGGTGTTCCGCGAGCGCCTGCGCACCCTGGCCGCCGAACGCCAGGAGTCCGCTCGAGGCAGCGGCCCGCAAGGCCGGCACCGAGATCCACACCGTGGCCACCGACGACGACCTCGTCCGCGCCCTGGTGCGCATCTCCGAGCTGCGCAAGCAGCAGTTCCGATGAGCTTCACCTGGCCGTGGATGCTGCTCGGCCTCGCTGCGCCGTGCCGCTGCTCGTCGTCGCCTACCGCGCCCAGCAGCGGCGTCGCGACGCGCGCCGCGACGAGCTGGCCGCCATCGGGCTGGTGCCCGTGGGCGGCATACCGGGACCGGACGGATCACCGCACGCAGCAACGGTATCCGGCGCGGCGGCCCCGCCCCGTCCGCGACGGGACCGCCTGCGTCACCTCGCCCCGGTGTTGATGCTGGCGGCGCTCACCGTGCTGCTCGTCTCGCTCGCCCGACCGACGGCCAGCGTGGCCGAGCCCCGGCGTGAGGGGACGGTGGTGCTGGCCTTCGACATCTCGACCAGCATGGCGCGCCAAGGACATCGTCTCCCACCCGGCTGGAGGCGGCCAAGGCGGCGGCACGCACGTTCGTGGAGCGCCAGCCGTCGAACGATCAGGATCGGGGTGGTGGCCTTCGGTGACAGCGCACTGGTCTCGCAGCAGCCGACCGAGGACCGCACCCAGGTGCTCGGCTGCGATCAACCGCCTCACCCCGCAGGGCGGCCACGGCGGTGGGACGCGGCATCGTGTCGTCGCTCGAGCGCCATCGCGGGCAAGCCGATAGAGGTCGGCAGCCGAGCCGGGGACGGCCGACCAGGCCGACATCGGCTACTACCGCTCCGCGGCGATCGTGCTGCTCTCCGACGGCGAGAACACCACCGACCCGGACCCCCTCGAGATCGCGCGACCTGGCCTCGGCAGCCGGGGTGAAGATCTACACGATCGGCGTGGGGAGCACCCAGGGCACGGTCCTGCAGGTCGACGGGTTCCAGATCTCCACGTCGCTCGACGAGGCGTCGCTGCGCAAGATCTCCCAGACCACCGGCGGCTCCTACTACGCCGCGGCGGACGCCACCTCGTTGTCCAAGGTCTACAGCTCCATCGACCTCGCGTGGACGGCCCGCACCCAGGAGCGCGAGGTGACGTCGTGGTTCGCCACGGCAGCCGCGGTCCTGCTGCTGCTCGGCGCCGGCGTGTCGGTCCTGCGGTCCGGGCGGGTGGTCTAGATGTCGTTCGCGATCCCCTACGCGCTCATCGCGCTCCTCACCGTGCCGCTGCTCGTCGGCCTCTACGTCTGGCAGCTGCGCCGGCGCCGCAGGCACGCCATCTCGTTCTCCAGCGTGGCCCTGATCCGGGCGGCCCTGCCCTCGCAGCGGATGTGGCGCCGCCACGTGCCGATCGCGCTCGTCCTCGCCGCGCTGGCCGCGCTGGGTACCGCTGCCGCCCGACCCCAGGTGCAGGCCGAAGGTGCCGATCTCCAGCTCGGCGGTGATCCTGGCCGTGGACGTGTCCGGGTCGATGTGCGCCACCGACGTCAGCCCCAACCGGCTCGCTGCGGCACAGGACGCGGTCCACTCCTTCATCGACAAGCAGGACGACAGGACGCGGATCGGGCTCGTGGTGTTCTCCGGGTTCGCCCAGCTCGCGGTCGCACCCACCACCGACCACGAGGAGCTCAACAAGGCCGTCGACGGCCTCACGACCGGACGTGGCACGACGATCGGTGCGGCCATCCTCAAGTCGATCGACGCCATCGCCGAGATCAACCCCGACGTGGCGCCCTCGGACACCGCGAGCGTGACGGGCTCGGTGCCCGGGATCCCGGGCGGCCTCCCCGGAGCCCCCGGCACCCCCGGCAACCCGGTCACCCCCACACCCAAGGCCCCCCAGAAGGCCCCCGAGATCGTCGTGCTGCTCACCGACGGCGCGAACACCCGTGGGGTCACGCCCGAGGAGGCCGCCACCCAGGCCGCCGCCCGCGGCGTCCGCGTCTACCCGATCGGGTTCGGCACCACCGAGCCGACGCAGATGGTCTGCACCCGTGCGCAGCTCGGTGGCGGCCTGTACGACGGCCCCGGACAGGGCCTGAGCGGCATCGGACCCGGTGGCCAGAACTTCCTGGTCGTCGACGAGCAGGCCCTGCGGAACGTGGCCGACGCCACGGGCGGCGAGTACTTCGCGGCCAGCGATGCCGGCCAGCTGCAAGGGGTCCTCGAGAACCTGCCCAAGCACGTCATCACCCAGGAGCAGTCGGTCGACGTGAGCGTCGCCTTCGCCGCCCTCGCTGCGGTGCTGCTCCTGGGCGGCCTCTGGCTCGGCGGCCACCGGCGGGCCGACCCCAGCTGAGCGATCCCGGTCAGGAGGGACAGGCGCGCGGCGACCCCGCGGCGTTCCGGGCGTGGTCGATGAGCCACCCCGCACCGTCGCGCTGCATCGAGTAGGTCAGCGAGTAGATGGAACAGCTCTGCCCCTTGTACCCGTCGCTGGCATCCTGCTCGGTGCGCAAGGCCACCTCCACAGTCGCTGTGTCACCCGACACCGCGACCGATCCGACGGTCAGGTCGGTCCAGTACGACGACGCCAGTCCTGCCTTCCACGCATCCAGACTGCCCAGGTCCCTCTTCATGCGTGGCGTGAAGAGGCCCCAGGCGATCGTGTAGTCACCGCTGTTGATGCTCTCGCCGTGGACCACGAGCGACCGGGCGACCTCCCTGGCCTCGAGCGAGTCCGGGACCACCACGACGTTGAGCGTCGACTTGGCGCCCGCCGGGGCATTGCTGCTCCCGTCACAACCACGGCCGCCGTCGGCGGGCACCTGCGCGCGCCAGGCAGCCAGGTGAGGAAGCACCTGGGAGGCAGGTACGACGAAACCCGTGCCCTCAACGGGCTCGTCGTTGACGCCCCAACGTTGCTTCCCGGTGACGAGCCCGATGACCGTGCCGTCAGGGCTGAGGGCAGGACCCCCACTGTTGCCGCCGTTGATGGCAGCGTCTGTGGCGATCAGCTCCTTGAGGTGTATGTCGAAGTCCGCGTAGTCGGCCGAGGCCTGGAGGCCGCTGATGATTCCCTGCGTGACACGCAGGTCGCTCACCGCTTCAGGGAAGCCGAGCAGGGCCACCGGTGATGCCAGCTGTGGCTCGGTCGGCGAGAGCCGCAGCGGGTGCGCAAGGTCCTCTGGGGTCCAGAGCATCGCCGAGTCGGTGTCCTGGTCCACCCCGACCACATCCGCCGTCGTGTTGAAGCCTTCGCCCTGGACGCTGATGGTCTGTGCCTGGAGAGCGACGTGCGCAGCCGTCAGGATCTGGTGCTTCCCGACGACGAAGCCCGTTCCCATCCACCGCGCGTCGCACGAGGCGACCTCCAGTCGGACGACGGCCGGTCTCACGCCGGCCACGACGTCTGCCCAGTTGACCGGCCCGGACGGGATCGGCCCCGGGCTCGTCGTCGAGCTCGGGGACTCCGTGGTGGTCGTCGATGACGTGGTCGTTGATGACGTGGTCGTCGATGCCGTGGTGGTCGATGACGACACGGCGGCCGGCGTCGACGACATCGTGGTCGTCCTCTGCGCGCCGTCGACCGCGCCTCCGGCGCACCCAGTGGTGAGGAGGAGTCCCGCCCCCACCAGACCAAGGAACCGGGTTCGCTGCATGGTGCCCTCCCCGCCACTGCTGTGCGTCCCTTGCACTCCCGTGCGTCCCTTCTACTCCTGTATGGGCGTCGTGAACACCCACATGGGACGCATCACCGGCACGTGGGGCCATACGAGGAGGCGGGCTACATGAGGACACTGGTCCGTCGACGCCGGCCGCGGGTCAGCGACGCCGCGGGTCAGCGACGCCACGGGTCAGCCACGCCACGGGTCAGCGGCGCCGCTGGCAGCGACCGCACCAGAACAGGTTGCGACCCGCCACCTCTCGCGTCCTGATGCGGGAGCCACAGACGCGGCACGGCTCACCCTGGCGCTTGTAGACGTAGGAGGTCCGCGTCTGCAGGGCGTCGACCTGTCCGGCGGCCAGCTCGGCGCGGACCTCGTCCACCTGCTCCGCCACGGTGACGATCTTGCCTGTCGCGACTCCCAGCGGGAGCAGGTCGACGAGGTCGAGCCAGATCGCGTCCCAGCTCGCCCGCCGCAGCTCCTTGCCGGGACGGAACGGGTCGATGCGCTGTCGGAACAGCACCTCGCTGCGATAGACGTTGCCGACCCCGGCCAGCACCGACTGGTCCATGAGGAGCTCGCCGACCGTGCGGGCACTGCGCGAGATCTTGCGCCACGAGAGGTCCGGGTCCGGCTCGGGACGCAGCGGGTCGGGTCCGAGCCTGGCCGTCACCGCCTCGACCTGCTCGGGGGTGATCACGGCGCACAGGTTCGGACCGCGCAGGTCCGCGACGTGCGCGTCGTTCGCGAGTCGCAGCCGCACCTGACCGACCACGGGCACCTCGCCGACGTAGGCGTGCTCGTCGATGGTGAAGGTGCCGATGAGGCCGAGGTGCACGTGCAGCCACGCGTCGCCGTCGAACTCGGCGAACAGGTGCTTGCCCCACGAGGTCGCGTGCACGAAGGTCCGCCCGGACAGCAGCGCGGCGCCGGCCTCGAACTTCCCCTGCGGACTCGTCGCCTCGGGCTGGGTCCCCCGGTATGCGGTGTCGAGGTCGCGGGCGAGCCGGTACAGGGTGTGGCCTTCGGGCATGGGCCCATCATGCGACATCAGGGCGCAGGGGGCGCGACACCGATGAGTTCCCGCGACCGTTGAGGTCTACTGGGCAGGAGCAACCACACAGCGGGGTCGACCACGGAGCAGGATGGACCACAGGGCAAGGGAGCCGCAGATGATCCACGCACGGGGGCTCGTGCAGACCTTCAAGACACGAGATGGCAGGAAGAAGACCGAGGTGCGTGCCGTCGACGGCGTCGACCTCGACGTCGCCGAGGGTGAGGTGGTCGGGTTCCTCGGGCCCAACGGCGCCGGCAAGACCACGACGCTGCGGATGCTGACCACGCTGCTGCGGCCCACCGCGGGCGACGGCGACGGTCGCCGGGTACGACGTCGTCAAGCAGTCCGAGCAGGTCCGGCGCCGCATCGGCTACGTGTCACAGGCCGGCGGCGCCTTCAGCGGCGCACGGGCCGGCGACGAGGTGGTCGACCACGGGATGCTCTACGGGATGAAGGGCTGCCGAGGCGGCCGACGCACGCGGCAAGGAGCTGTTCAGCCAGCTCGACCTCGACGGGCCTCTGGACCCGGATGCCCAAGAACATGTCCGGTGGCCAGCGTCGCCGCCTCGACATCGTCATGGGCCTGATCCACGAGCCGACGCTGGTCTTCCTCGACGAGCCCACGACCGGCCTGGACCCGCAGGCTCGGGCCAACCTGTGGGAGCACATCGCCGACCTGCGTCGTCGCCGTGGCGCGACGGTGTTCCTGACGACGCACTACCTCGACGAGGCCGACGCGCTCAGCGACCGGATCGTCATCATCGACCACGGGCAAGATCGTCGCGGCCGACACCGTCGGACAACCTCAAGGCCCAGGTCGCGGGCGACCTCGTCGACCTCGAGGTCTGCCGACCCCGACCTCGGTGGCCGACGCCGCCCAGCGCCTCGAGGCCGATCGCCGAGGCCGCCCCGTCACGGGCTGCAGGGCGTCGAGATCGACGGCAACCACGTCCGCGGCCGGGTCCAGCGCGCCGGCAAGGCCGTCCCCGGCCTGCTGCGCGACCTGCACGACGCCGACATCTCGCTTGGACTCCATCGAGGTGCACCGCCCGACCCTGGACGACGTGTTCCTCACCCTGACGGGCGCTCGCTGCGCGATGCCGAGCCGAACCGACCCCGCGGGTCCCCGGCTCGACCCCGCGAAGGAGAGCTGACATGCGTTTCCTGCGCGAGTGTTACATCGTCTTCCGCCGCCAGCTGCGGATGAACCTGCGCAACCCCGCGTGGGTCATCATCGGCATGGTCCAGCCGGTCCTCTACCTGTTGCTGTTCGGGCCGCTGCTCAAGCCGCTCATCACCCAGTTCGGCGTCGACGAACGCCTACACGTTCTTCGTGCCCGGGCATGCTCGTCCAGCTGGGCATCTTCGGGGCCTTCTTCGCCGGGTTCAGCCTGATCGGTGAGTGGCGTGAGGGAGTCATCGAGGCCGAGCGGGTCACTCCCGCCAGCCGGACGGCCCTGCTGGTCGGGCGGCTGGTGCGCGACGTCGTCCAGCTGCTTCGTCCAGGCCCTCATCCTCGTCGGTCTCGGCTACGTGATGGGCATGCGCGGATCGGTCGCGCGGCATCGTCTTCGGCGTCCTGCTCACCTTGCTCGTCGGCGGCGCCTGCGCGGCCGCCTCCAACGCCCTCGCCCTGACGACCAAGTCCGAGGACGTCATGGCGCCGGTCATCAACATGGTGATGATGCCGGTGCTCCTGCTCTCGGGCATCCTGCTGCCGATGACGATCGGGCCCGAGTGGCTGCTGCGACGTCAGCGACTGGATGCCGTTCCGCTGGGTGGTCGACGCGGTGCGCACCGCGTTCTCCGGCGACTTCGCGGCGTCGCCGATGATCTGGGGATCGGTGTGGGCCGTGGTCCTGTTCGTCCTGGCGATCTGGTGGGGCACGGCGACCTTCCGCAAGGAGAACGCCTGACCCGCGTCAGTCGGCGACGACGGTGCCCTGGTGGTGCCGCACCTGCCACCGACCGTCGACGCGCACCCACACCGAGCTGCGGTGGGCTCGTCGGGTCGGGGTGACCGAGTCGTAGGTGACGAGGACGACGCCAGGCCCGAGCCCCGTGGTCACGAGGTCGACCGCCTTGATGTCCACGGGGCCGTCGGCCGCCTCGGCCTCCATCATGTCGAGGACCGACTCCCGGTCCCAGACGACGCCAGAGGCCCGAACTCATGGAAGTCCTTGTGCAGCAGCAACATCGCCGAGGTCGGTCGCCGCGGACGGCGCCATGCAGCAACGCCAGCTCGCAGTCCTTGACGATGTCGCAGTCGTCCTGGGTGCGGCAGGCGGTGGTGGAGGTCGGCACGTCAGCTGGCCTTCTTCGCGGTCTTCTTGGCGGCGGCCTTCTTCGTCGGCGGCCTTCTTCGCGCTGTCTTCTTGGCCGCCGGCTTCTCGTCGGACGTCGACTCGCCACGGGCCGCCTTGGCCTTGTCGACCGACCTCTTGAGGGCTGCGAGCAGGTCGACGACCTCACCGGACTCGTCCTTGGACTCCTCGGCGACCTGCACCTCGCCACCCTCGACCTTGGCCTTGACCAAGGACTGCAGCGCGGTGGCGTAGTCGTCCTCGTAGTCGTCGGGCTCGTAGTCACCGGCAAGCTGCTCGATGAGCAGGTCGGCCATGGCGAGCTCCTGCTTGGTGGCCTTCCCGTCGTCGTCGAGGTGCGCGAAGTCGGGCTTGCGGATCTCGTCGGGCCACAGCATGGTCTGCATGACGATCACGCCGTCGCGGACGCGCAGCACCGCCATGGTCATCCGCGTGCGGATGGAGACCGAGACCACCGCCATGCGGTTCTCCTTCTCCAGCGCGTCGCGGAGCAGGACGTACGGCTTGGTCGACGCCTTGTCGGGCTCGAGGTAGTAGCACTTGTCGAGAACATCGGGTCGATCTGCTCGGCCGGCACGAACTTCTCGACCGCGATCTCCTTGACTCTGGCGACGGCAGGTCTTTGAAGTCCTCGTCGGTCAGGACGACCATGTCGCCGTCCTCGGTCTCGTAGCCCTTGGCGATGTCGTCGTACGGACACGATCTCGCCGTCGATGCTGCAGATCCGCTGGTACTTGATGCGGCCGCCGTCCTCGCGGTGCACCTGGCGGAACTGCACGTCGTGGTTCTCGGTCGCGGAGTACAGCCGGATCGGCACGTTGACCAGACCGAAGGAGACCGCGCCCTTCCAGATCGCACGCATGCTCGATCCTCCCGTTGCCGGTGGCCCGGTCAGCCTCGCTGCAATCAGCCTATGCGCCGCCGACATGACAGCAGACTTTGCGTCAGGATGGCCCCATGCGACCCATGCTGGCCACCGCCGCCGCCGCCGATCCCCCACGGCGACGGCTGGGTGCACGAGGTCAAGTGGGACGGCATGCGGGTGCTCGCCGACGTTCGCGACGGGGTCCTGACGCTGACCTCGCGGCCGGGCAACGACGTCACGGTCTCCTACCCCGAGCTCGCCGCCGCCTCGGCGAGCGTACGACGACATGCTGCTCGACGGCGAGGTGGTCGCGATGGACGGCGGCCGCCCGTCGTTCGGCGCCCTGGCCGAGCGCATGCACGTCCGGGACCGGCGTAAGGCCGAGCGGCTCTCCGCGGCTCCGACCCGTGACCCTCATGGTGTTCGACCTGCTGCGGCTCTATGGCACCGACCTCACCTCCCAGCCCGCTGTCGGCCCGTCGCGACCTGCTCGAGCGGCTCGACCTCGCCGGTCGGCACTGGCAGGTGCCACCGGTCTACGACGACGGCGCCGAGCTGTTCGCCGCGACCCTCGAGCAGGGACTCGAGGGCGTGGTGAGCAAGCGGCTCTCCGCGCCATACCTGCCCGGGCGGCGGTCCACGGACTGGCTGAAGTCGCCCCACAAGCTGACCGTCTCGGCCGTCGTCGGTGGCTGGCGGCCGAGAGGTCGGCACCACCGACCGGCTCGGGGCCGTGCTGCTCGGCGTGCCCTCGCCGGAGGGGTGGCGGTATGCGCGGGCGGATCGGTTCGGGGATCGCGGGGCAAGGCCGCAGCGCCAGCTCGCCGAGCTGCTCGCGCCGCTGACCCGCGGACGACGTCGCCGTTCGCCACCGACGTGCCGCGCATCGACGCCGACGGGGCGTTCTGGGTCGAACCCACGGGTCGTCGTCGAGGCCCGCACGCTGGAGGTCGACCAAGGACGGTCGACTGCGCCAACCGGCCTACCTCGGCGTCCGCACCGACCTCGACCCCCGAGGAGATGCTCGCCGAGGCGGCGGACGTCGGAGCGGAGCCTGACGATGAGTGAGCGACGTCGGTCGTCGTCGAGGGGCGCAAGCTCAAGCTGACCAGCCTCGACAAGCTGCTCTACCCCTCGACCGAGACGACCAAGGGCGAGGTGCTCAACTACTACGCCCAGGTCGCCGAGGTGATGCTCCCCCACCTCGCGGCCCGGCCGGTGACCCGGGTGCGCTGGCCGCACGGCACCGGCGACCAGAGCTTCTTCGAGAAGAACCTCCCCTCGGGTGCGCCCTCGTGGCTGCCCCGCGTGCGCGTCGACGACGTGACCTACCCCGTCGTCGAGGACCTCGCCGCAGCTGACCTACCTGGTCAACCTCAACTCGATCGAGCTGCACGTGCCGCAGTGGAAGGTCGACGAGGACGGCACGCCGACAGCCACCCGGACCGGCTGGTCATCGACCTCGACCCCGGCACCGGCGCCGGACTGCGCGGAGTGCGCGCGGGTCGCCGTGATGGTGCGCGACCGGCTCGCCGACCTCGGCCTCGACCTGTTCCCCGGTCACCAGCGGCAGCAAGGGGATGCAGCTGTACGCCGGCCTGCCGGGAGACCTGTCCTCCGACCAGACCCGCGACCTCGCCCAGCAGCTGGCCCAGGAGCTGACGAAGAAGCACCCCGACCTCGTCGTCTGGAAGATGACCAAGTCGTTGCGGCCGGGGAAGATCTTCCTCGACTGGAGCCAGAACGTCGCCGCCAAGACGACGATCTGCCCCTACTCGTTGCGGGGCAAGGAGACTCCCACCGTCGCCGGCCCCCGCACCTGGGACGAGGTCGAGGCGGGAGCTGCGGCGAAGAAGCTCGAGCAGCTGATGTTCGACGAGGTGCTCGACCGGCTCGAGGCCGACGGCGACCTCGTCGCCGACCTGCTCCAGCACTGACCCCGGCCTACCCAGTGCGACCTACCGCGGCGACCTGCCGCCCCCGATCTACCGGCGGCGCAGGCGGGGGCAGCCGGCGCACTCGTGGGTGCCGGGCACGGCATACAGGTAGCAGCACGACGCCCGCTCCACAGGGGGACGGTTGCGCAGCCGGGCCACCGCCATGGCCCAGACGTCGTCGACCATCGCCAGACGCTGGTGGCGGCCGAGGTGGACGCCCGGACGGTAGGCGTCGGCGAGCCGGCGTCCCGCGTCGAGGTAGGCGCGCTGGGCCATCTCGAGGCGCCGGGCCGGGTCCGCGACCAGCTGGCCGGCGGACCGCAGCTGCACGGTGGTGGGGTACGCGGCCGAGGCCTCGACCGCGAGGTCAGGCCGATGCTGCGCGGGTCGAGGGCCCAGGGGCCGAAGAGTGCAGCGGCCGCGCCGAGGGCGGCGGGATCTCGAGGCACCACTGCAGGACGAAGGCCGCGGGCATCGCCGGAGGTGGGGGCGAACGGTACGTACCGCTCGGTCGCGGCGGTGAACGCGTCCCGCCACCGCGCGGCCTGGTCGTCACCGGTCTCGGAGACGCAGCTCGTTCCAGACCAGGGGAAGGTCAGGAGAATTGTCGTCGCCTCCGACGAAGTGCCACAAGAGGTGCGGTTGAACGACACGCACCAAGGCCGTCAAGGATTCATCCACGACATCGCCGCAGGTCACGGGCCCGGCGGGTGGCATTCCGGGCCGACCCCGAAATACCACCCGCCGCGGCGACGGTGTGCAGAACGCATCGACTCAGCTCTGCACGGCGGTCAGCCGACCGCGATTCAGTGCGCCTTGTCGTAGGCAGCCTGCACCTCGGCGGAGATACGGCCGCGCTCGCTGACCTTGTGACCGTTCTTGCGAGCCCATTCACGGACGTCGGCGAGGTCGCGCTTGGAGCCCGAGGGGCGGCCAGCCGAACGGGTGCCGGTGCTGCGGCGTCCGGCAGCACGACGGCCGTGCCCCACATAGGGGGCGAGCGCGTCGCGCAGGGCGGTGGCGTTGGCCTTGGTGAGGTCGATCTCGTACGTCACGCCGTCGAGGGCGAACGTCACGGTCTCGTCGGCGGGTGAGCCGTCGATGTCGTCCTCGAGAACGATGTTGACGCGCTGGGCCATGGCGAATTCCTCTCAGGGGTCAATGCGGGGTCGTCCCAGAAAGTATTCGCTATTCACCCGCAAAGCAAAAGACGCCACTCAGGAAGAATTGTCATCCTTGGTCACGGGAGCGGAATTGCCACCATTCTCGGGGTGCGCTGCCTCCCATTGGGAATGGGCGAGGCGTTCCTTTCGATCGCCCTCGATCATGTTCTTGATGACGAGGTAGAAGAGGAATCCGACACCGGCAGAAGGAATCAGCGCAGCGACATAGGGCCAGATGTTCATCGACCGGCCTCCGGCTTGAGGTGCGGAAAGAGAATGGTCTCGCGGATGCTGGCATCGGTGAACAACATGACGAGGCGGTCGACACCGAAACCGAGGCCACCCATCGGCGGGGCGCCGTACTCCAGCGCCCGCAGGAAGTCCTCGTCGAGCTGCATCGCCTCGGGGTCACCACCGGCGGCCTTGATCGACTGCGCGGTGAGGACCTCGCGCTGGACGACGGGGTCGATGAGCTCGGAGAACCCGGTGCCGCGCTCGACGCCACCGATGATGAGGTCCCACGCCTCGATGAGGCCGGGCTCGCTGCGGTGCGGGCGGGCCAGGGGCTGGGCGATCGCGGGGTAGTCGCACAGGAACGTCGGCTGGAGCAGACCCGGCTCGACGAGCTCGCCGAGCAGCTCGAGGAACACCTTGTCCGTGTCCCAGGCCGGGTCGATCTCGACACCGTGCTTCGCGGCATACCCGCGCAGGGTCTCGAGGCCGGTGTCGATGGTGACCGTCTCGCCGACCGCCTCGGACACCCCCTGGTAGACCGGGAGCCAGCGCCACTCGCCGTCGAGGTCGACGGTGCCGGCTGCGGTCTCCACCTTGCGGGAGCCGAGGGCGTCGGCGACGCCGAGGAAGATGTCGCGCATGAGGGCCGCGATCGTCGTCTGGTCGCCGTACGCCTGGTAGGCCTCGAGCATCGTGAACTCGGGGCTGTGCGTGGCGTCGACCCCCTCGTTGCGGAAGATGCGGCCCATCTCGTAGACCCGGTCGACGCCACCGACGACGGCCTTCTTGAGGTTGAGCTCCAACGCGATCCGCAGGGTCATCTCCTGGTCGAACGCGTTCATGTGGGTGCGGAACGGCCGGGCGGCCGCACCGCCGTGGACGAGCTGGATGATCGGGGTCTCGACCTCGAGGTAGTCCTGGCCGTCGAGCACCTGGCGGATCGCGGAGAGGGCACGCGCCTTGGTGCGCACCATGTCGCGGGCCTCCTGCCGCACGATGAGGTCGGCGTAGCGCTGGCGCACCCGCGACTCCTCGGACAGGTCGTGGTGCAGGACCGGTAGCGGGCGCAGCGCCTTGGACGCCATCTCCCAGCGCGTGGCCATGACCGAGAGCTCGCCGCGCCTGCTGCTGATCACGCGGCCCTCGACGAAGACGTGGTCACCGAGGTCGACCGTCGACTTCCAGTCGGCGAGCGCGTCCTCGCCGACCTCGGCGAGGCTGAGCATGACCTGCAGCCGGGTGCCGATCCCCTCCTGGAGGGTGGCGAACGCCAGCTTGCCGGTGTTGCGGATGAAGATGACGCGGCCGGCGACCCCGACGACGTCCTGGGTCTCCTCCCCCGTCTCGAGGTGCCCCCACTGCTCGCGGACCTCGCCGAGCGAGTGCGTCCGGGGCACCGTGACCGGGAACGCCTGCTTCCCCTGCGCCAGCAGCCGGTCGCGCTTGTCCCGGCGCACCTGCATCTGCTCGGGCAGGTCGGCCTCGGGCGTGGCGGTCGCGGGGGCGGCCGTGGGCGTGGCGGTCGTGGGCGTGGCGGTGGTGGCGCTGGGGGTTTCACTCACCCGCAAAGGGTACCCAGCGGCATACAGTGCCCCGCATGGCGGGGAACGAGGCCGGCGGCACCTGGACCGTGCCGCTGCCCGTGCGGCGCGTGGAGCGCAGCCCGTATGCCGCCCTCCCGGACGACCAGTGGCCTCTCACCATCCCCGCGGTGGGTCAGGTGATGCGCGAGGGGCTCGACCTGGGACCGGCCACGATCCTCGTCGGTGAGAACGGCGCCGGGAAGTCCACCATCGTGGAGGCGATCGCCATGGCGTTCGGGCTGTCCGGTGAGGGCGGGTCGGTCAACGCGCGGCACTCGACCCGGGCGACCGAGTCCGCTCTGCACGACGACCTGCGGCTGGTCCGCGGCGCGGGCGGGGCGCGGTGGGGCTACTTCCTGCGGGCGGAGACACTGCACGGGCACTTCACGTACCTCGAGGACGTGGCTGGCCCGACCGATCCCGCGTTCCACGACCTGAGCCACGGCGAGTCCTTCATGGCGATGCTCCAGACGAGACGATTTGCCAGCGACGGGTTCTTCGTCATGGACGAGCCCGAGGCGGGGCTGTCGTTCTCCGCGCAGCTGTCCCTCGTCGCGTCCCTGGCCGAGGCTGTCGCTGAACCGGGCCGTCAGGTGCTGGTGGCTACCCACTCGCCGATCGTGGCGAGCCTTCCGGGCGCGACGATCCTGCAGCTCGACGACACCGGTATTCACGAGACGGCGTGGGAGGACCTCGACGTCGTCGACCACTACCGGCGCTACCTCGACGGACCCGAGCGCTACCTGCGCCACCTGCTCGGCTGACGTTCCGCAAAACGCTGGTTGCGCGGCAAAGGTCGGGTTGGCCACCAGCCTTTTGGCGCGCAACCAGCGTTTTGCCGGAAGGGAATCGGTGCAGGGCCCGGCGTCAGACGAGGTCGAGGGCGAGGTCGAGGATCGGCGAGGAGTGGGTCAGCCCGCCGACGCTGAGGTAGTCGACCCCGGTCAGGGCGTACTCGCGGGCCACGTCGAGCGTCAGGCCGCCGGTCGCCTCGAGCTCGACGTCCTCACCGGTCGCCCGGACGGCCTCGACGGTCTGGCGCAGCAGGTCCACGGACATGTTGTCGCACAACAGGAACCGCGCACCGACACCGACCGACTCGAGGGCCTCCGCCGTCGTGGTCACCTCGACCTGGACCGGCACGTCGGGATACCGGGCGCGCACCGCGGCATACGCCTTGGCCAGCGAGCCGGCCGCGATCTTGTGGTTGTCCTTGATCATCGCGACGTCGTACAGGCCCATCCGCTTGTTGGTGCCGCCCCCCGCCCGCACGGCGTACTTCTCCAGGGCACGCAGCCCCGGCGTGGTCTTGCGGGTGTCGAGCACCGTCGCCCCGGTGCCCTCGAGCTGCTCGGCCCAGCGCCGCGTGTGCGTCGCGATGCCGGAGAGCCGACAGACGATGTTGAGCATGGTCCGCTCGCCGACGAGGACGACCTGCGTGGAGCCCTCGATGCTCGCCACGACGTCATCGCGGACGAGCTGGTCACCGTCGGCCCGCCGGAGAGTCGTGCGCACCGGCGGCGCCCCGAGGCGGCGAGCCACCTCGTCGAAGACCAGCGGCACGACCGGTATGCCGCCGAGCACGCCGGCCGCGCGCGCCACCACGTGCGCCGTGCTGACCTGCTCGGCCGGGATGGTGGCTGACGTCGTGACGTCGACCCCGTCGGGGCCGCCGAGGTCCTCGTCGAGGGCGGACCGGACCACCTCGAGGGCGTCGGACCCGGGGAACTGCAGGTCGCTCATGCGAGGTCCTGTTCGGGAACGGGGGCGAAGCTCGTCGTCACGACGCCGTCGGTGCCACGGGCGAGGAGGGTGTGCCCACGCCACCGGGGGTCGACCTGCCCGGGGAAGTCGGAGCGGACGTGGCCACCCCTGGTCTCCTCGCGCAGGGTCGCCGCCAGCGTCAGGGCCTGACCGACGTGCAGGAGGTTGGTGGTCTCCCACGACAGCGGGCCGGGTTCGCCCGAGGTCGCGGCGGCGGCGAGCTCGACGAGAGCCGTGGCCGCAGCCGCCAGCGAGTCGGCCGAGCGCACCGCGCCCGACCCGTGCGTCATCGCCGCCTGCACCTGCACGCGGGCCGAGCCGTCGAGCAGGGCGGTGTCGGCCGTCGGCGTGACGGTGGCGGCCTGCTGGAGCTCGCCGGCTGCCAGCCGCGCGCTGATGTCGTCGGCGATCCGGTGGGCGAAGACCAGCCCCTCGAGCAGCGAGTTGGAGGCGAGCCGGTTGGCGCCGTGGACCCCGGTGCAGGAGACCTCGCCACAGGCATACAGGCCGTCGAGGGAGCTGCGACCCACGAGGTCGGTGCGGACCCCGCCGCTGGCGTAGTGCTGGGCAGGGGCGACCGGGAGCAGGTCGGTGGCGAGGTCGAACCCGAGCTCGCGGCACCGCGCCACGATCGAGGGGAACCGCGCCTCCAGGAAGTCGCGACCGAGGTGGCGGGCGTCGAGGAAGACGTGGTCCTCACCGGTCTCGCGCATCCGGTCGACGATCGCCCGGGAGACGACGTCACGCGGGGCGAGGTCGGCCAGCGGGTGCTGCCCCTGCATGAACCGCACGCCGTCGCGGTCGACGAGGAACGCCCCCTCACCACGGACGGCCTCGGAGATCAGTGGCTGCTGGCCGCTGGCCCCCTCGCCGAGCCACAGCACGGTCGGGTGGAACTGCACGAACTCGACGTCCGCCAGCACCGCACCGGCACGCAGGGCGGCCGCCAGTCCGTCACCGGTGGCCACCGACGGGTTGGTCGTCGCCGAGTAGACCTGGCCGAGGCCGCCGGTCGCGAGGACGACAGCGCGGGCCAGCGCTGCGCCGACTCCGTCCATCTGGCCCTCGCCGATGACGTGCAGGGTCACCCCGCACACGCGGTCGTCGACGTCCTGGAGCAGGTCGACGACCAGGGCGTGCTCGATGACCTCGATGCCGGGGTCGTCCTGCACCGCTCGCAGCGCGGCGATCAGGGCCCGGGAGATCTCCTTGCCGGTGGCGTCGCCGCCGGCGTGGGCGATGCGGTCACGGTGGTGGCCGCCCTCGCGGGTGAGCTTGAGCTCGCCCTCGTCGTCGAGGTCGAACTCGGCGCCCAGCGCCACGAGCTCGCGGACGCGGGCAGGACCCTCGTGGACGAGCGCAGTCACCGCAGGGACGTCGCACACCCCGCACCCGGCGACGAGGGTGTCGTGCAGGTGCTCCTGGGGTGAGTCACCGGGGTCGAGCGCTGCGGCGATCCCGCCCTGCGCCCACTGGGTCGAGCCCTCGCTGAGCACGGTCTTGGTGACCAGCAGGACCCGGTCGACCCGCTGGCGCAGGCGCAACGCGGTCGTGAGGCCGGCGATGCCGGAGCCGACGACGATGACGTCGGCCGAGGCCGTCCAGCCGGGCTCCCCGGCCACGAGCCAGCGTGGGAGCGCCAGTGGTGCGACCGGGCTGGTGGCGTGGGCCGTGCCGCCGGCTCCTGCGGTCGCCCGTCTCAGGCGACATCGGTGAAGACCTCGAGGGCGCGCCCGCCGGGGCCGACGAGGAGCGGGAGGTTGTCGATGAGCCGGGTGGTGCCGACCCTCCCGGCGACGGCGAGCAGCGCCTCACCGCGGTACCACTCGGGCACGTCCTCGAGGGTCGAGGGGTGCACGAGGACGAGGTAGTCGACCAGGGCGAGGGGCTCGCGCACGAGGACCGACCGGGCCGCCCGGCGGATGGCCGACGGTCCCTCCGCGGCGACCGCAGCACCGGAACGGAGCGCCCTGGACAGGCACAGGGCGACCTCACGGTCGGAGTCGGTGAGGTAGGTGTTGCGACTGCTCATGGCCAGGCCGTCGCCCTCGCGGACGGTGGGCACCGAGACCACGTCGACCGGGAAGTCGAGGTCGCGCACCATACGGCGGATGAGCAAGAGCTGCTGCGCGTCCTTCTGGCCGAAGTAGGCGCTGTCGGCACCGGTCAGGTGCAGCAGCTTGGCCACGACGGTGAGCATCCCGTCGAAGTGGCCCGGGCGGGCCTGGCCCTCCAGGACGTTGCCGAGTGGGCCGGCGGAGACGCGGACACCGGGGTCGCCGTCCTGGTAGATCACGTCAGGGGTCGGGGCGAAGACGAGGTCGACCCCCGCCGTGCGGCAGATCTCCATGTCGGAGTCGAAGGTGCGCGGGTAGCGCGACAGGTCCTCGCGCGGCCCGAACTGCAGCGGGTTGAGGAAGATCGTCACCACGACGTGGGCCGCCTTGCGACGGGCCGTCTCGATCAGCGTCAGGTGTCCCTCGTGCAGGGCACCCATCGTCATCACCACGGCCACGTCGCCGCCGGTGAGGTTGGCCCGGGCCGTGCGCAGCTCGGTGCGGGTGCGCGCGACGACCGGGCCACGGGCATCGCTGGTGACCGGGGCCCCGGTGGGGCGGGGTGTGCTCACTTATCGCTCCTGATCGCTCGCGAGGATGTCCAGCAGCGGCTCGGCCACCTGCGGTCGCAGTCGACCGCTGGCCAGGGCCCGCTCCGCCGTGGCCCGCGCCAGCGCCACGTAGGTCGGCCGGATGTCCGGGCTGAGCCTCTCCAGCTGCCGCAGGTGCTCGGCCACGGTACCGGCATCACCGCGCGCGACCGGGCCTGTGAGGGCAGCGTCACCCGCGCGCAGCGAGTTGTCCAGCGCCGCTGCGACCAGCGGTCCGAGGACGCGGGAGGGCGTCTCGACCCCGGCCGCCGCCAGTGCTTGCAGCGACTGGGCGATGAGGGTGACCAGGTGGTTGGCCCCGTGCGCGAGGGCTGCGTGGTAGAGCGGGCGCATCTCCTGGTCGACCCACACCGGCTCCGAGCCGATCTCCAGGACGAGGGCCTCGGCCACCGCCCGGAGCGGCTCGGGCGCGGTCACCCCGAAGCAGCAGTCGACCAGCCGGTCGAGGTCGAGCGCGGTGCCGGTGAACGTCATCGCCGGGTGCAGCGCGAGCCCCAGGACGTGCTGTGCCAATGCCGGCTCGAACACCTCGAGACCGTGCCGGCCGGACGTGTGCACGACCAGCTGCCCGGCCTGCCAGGTGCGGGTGCTGGCGAGTCCTGCCACGAGGTCCGCGAGGTCGTCGTCCGGGACGGCGAGGACCACGAGCTCGGCCTGACGGACCACGTCCTCCACCGGGAGGACCGGTGTGCCGGGGAGCAGGTCCTGCGCTCGGGTGCGGGACTCCTCGCTCACGCCCGAGACGGCGACGACGCGGTGTCCGGCCCTGCGCAGGGCCGCACCGAGGACGGCACCGACGCGTCCAGCGCCGACCACGCCGACGGCCAGCCGCGCGGGACGATCATCGGCCGAGGTCACGCGAGCACGCTACCGCCCGGGTCCTCGGCGCCGTCGACAGACCGTCCTTCTGGCGGACCCACGGCCTGCCGGGACATGGATAGCGTGACCCCGATGTCTTCAGTGGAGTGGCGGGACGCGTGGCAGCACGCGTTGTACGGGCCGCGGGGGTTCTACCGGGATGAGCGGGGACCGCGCGGCCACTTCACGACGGCCACCCACGGCACCCCCGGCGCCGTCCTCGCCGGGGCGCTCGTGCTGCTGGCCCACGAGCACGGCCTGACCCACGTCGTCGACGTCGGGGCCGGGCGGGGCGAGCTGCTGGAGCACCTGCACGTCGCCGACCCGAGCCTGCGGCTGACCGGCGTCGACGTGGTCGACCGGCCGGCGGCGCTGCCTCCCCCGTGGAGTGGGTCCCTTCCCCCGGCGGCCGGGCCCTCCCCGCAGACCTGCAGCAGCTGTCCGGCGCCCTGGTCGTCGCCCACGAGTGGCTCGACGTGGTGCCGTGCACCGTCGGTGAGGTGGACGACCACGGGGTGCTGCGGGCGCTCGAGGTCGACCGGGTCACCGGGGCCGAGGTACTGGGCCGGCCGGTCGACGGACCCGAGCTGGACTGGGCCCGGACGCACTGGCCCACCAGCTCCCCCGGTGAGCGTGTCGAGGTGGGCCTCAGCCGCGACGAGGCCTGGACCTCGCTGTTGCGCCGGGTGCACAGCGGCCTGGCCGTGGCGGTCGACTACGGCCACCGCGGGGGTGCGCGTCCGTCGCAGGGCACGCTCGCGGCATACCGGGAGGGTCGGGCGGTGACGCCCGTGCCGGACGGGTCGTGCGACCTGACCGCCCACGTCGCGATGGACACGCTTGACCACGACGACCTCATCGACCAGCGCACCGCCCTGCGCGGGCTCGGCGTCGACGGGGCCACCCCGCCGTTCACGCTCGCCGCCCGGGACCCGCAGGCCTACCTCGGGGAGCTGGAGCGGTCCTCGGCGTCGGCCACGCTCACCGCTCCCGGGGGGTTCGGCGACTTCCTGTGGGCGGTCAAGCGCGTGGGCTGACCACCAGCCGTTCGAACCCGCGCAGCACGAAGGTCGGCCGCCGCTGCGCCTCGACCACCTCGAGGTCCGGGAACCGTGCCAGCAGGGTCCGCAGCGACACCTCCAGCTCCAGCCGGGCCAGCGGGGCCCCGATGCAGAAGTGGATGCCGGCACCGAACGCCAGGTGCGGGTTCGGGTCGCGCGTTGGGTCGAACCGGTCCGGGTCGGCGAAGACGGCCGGGTCGCGGTTGGCGGCCCCGAGCAGGGCCGCGACCTTGTCACCGGGTTCGAGGTGGACCCCGCCGACGTCGGTGGGCTCCTTGGCGGTGCGTTCGAAGAGGTGCAACGGGCTGTCGTGCCGCAGGAACTCCTCGACCAGCCGGGCGAGCGCGGCACCATCGGTGACGTCGACGCGGGGGCGGTCGGGAGCGGTCAGCCAAGAGTGCAGCCCGTTGCCGAACCCGTTCACGCTCGCCTCGTGGCCCGCGTTGAGCAGCAGCACCGCGGTGGCGACCAGCTCGTGCGCCGACAACCGGTCACTGCCGTCGCGGGCCTGGACGAGGTCGCTCAGGAGGTCCTCCCCCGGCGCGTTCGCGCGATGCGCGGCGAGCTCCTCCACGTATGCGGCGAACTCGGCGCTCGCGGCCCTCGCCTGCGCCTCGTCCTCAGGAGTGCGGTCGACCTCGTACATCCTCACGATGGCCTGGCTCCACGGGCGCAGGTGGTCGCGCTCGGACTCGGGCACCCCGAGCAGCTCGGCAATGACGAGGACGGGTAGCGGCTCCGCATACCGCTCGAGCACGTCGAACTCGCCGTCGGGCAGGTCGGCGAGCAGCCCCGCGGCCAGCTCCTCGATGCGCGGCGCCAGTCGCTGGACGTGACCGCGTCCGAACGCCCCGGCCACCAGTCGCCTCAGCCTGGTGTGCTTGGGGGGTTCGCTGTCGAGGATCGAGTCGGCGTGCAGCCAGTTGAAGGTGTCCCAGTCGGCCTCGGGGGTGCGCGGGCCGAACACCCGGCCCAGCCGCCGGTCGCGCAGTACGGCCCCCGCCTCGGCGTGGCCGGTGGCCAGCCAGACCCCCATGCCGCTGTGCCACGCGAGCGGCGAGACGGCCCGCAGGGAGGCCAGGTGGGGGTAGGGGTCGGCGACCACCGAGGGGTCCGTGAGGTCGAGGAGGTCGGCGGCATCGACGGTGTCGGTGGCGCTGGTGGCGGGCGGGCGGCGGGCCGGGCGGCGGCGTTCTCGGGGGGCACTACTGCAGCCTGCCGCAGTGCCACGCCTTTTGTCAGGTGGCTGCTGCGAGGGCAGACTGGTCCGTTGCTGACCGTCGAAAGGACCCCCTGTCCCATGAAGCACCAGCGACTCCCCCTGGCCGCAACGGCCGTCGCAACAGCCCTGATCACCTCCGCCTGCGGTGGCGGTGGCACCCCCAAGAGCCCCGTGACCGTGACCGTGACCCCCACCGTGACCGCGAGCGGGCCCTCCAGCTCCAGCTCGAGCTCGTCGGCGCCCGCGGCCCCCACGAGCGACGTCAAGGGTCGAGCCTTCGACTACGGCGTCGTCACCAAGGTGAGCGAGGTCGGCGGCGTCACCGTCCTGGAGCTGGACCGCTGGACCTGGAAGAAGCTCGACGACGCCAAGCTCGCGCAGAGCGGTGTCCCTGAGCAGTGGTTCAAGGGCAAGGTCCCCTACACCAACCAGAACGACAAGATCACCTTCACCATCCCGGTCGCCGACGGTGCCCGGATCCTCTACCACCACTGCGTCGCGGCCGACGAGCCGCTGCAGACCCGGTCGGCCTCGGTGAAGGAGCTGGCCGGCCTGAAGGACCGGGAGAACACCGTCGTCGTCGGGCTCGACGCCCAGGGCCGCCTCACCAGCGCCGACAACATCGCCGGCTGCCCCGGCTAGGGCCACCGCTCCATCGGCTCGCTCGCGTCCTTCGCGTCCCTCGGCTCCTCGGCCTCCCTCGCGTCCGCTCGCGTCCGGGGACCGACCTCCCCACGCGGCATACGGCAGACTGGCGGCCATGACCACCCCGGGAGGCCGCGAGCTCACCGTCGGCCTCGGCGCCGGTGGCCTGGCCTCTGCCGACATGGTCCTCAACATCGGCCCGCAGCACCCGGCCACCCACGGCGTCCTGCGGTTGCGGATCGTCGTCGACGGCGAACGCATCGTCTCGGCCGAGCCGATCGTCGGCTACATGCACCGCGGCGCCGAGAAGCTTTTCGAGGTGCGCGACTACCGCCAGATCGTGGTGCTCGCGAACCGGCACGACTGGCTCTCCGCGTTCTCCTCCGAGCTCGGCGTCGTCCTCGGCGTGGAGCGGATGCTCGGTATGGAGGTGCCCGAGCGGGCGGTCTGGGTGCGGACCCTGCTGGCCGAGCTGAACCGGGTGCTCAACCACCTGATGTTCCTCGGCTCCTACCCGCTCGAGCTCGGCGCGATCACCCCGATCTTCTACGCGTTCCGTGAGCGCGAGGAGCTCCAGGCGGTCATGGAGGAGGCGTCGGGCGGGCGGATGCACTACATGTTCAACCGGGTCGGTGGCCTCAAGGAGGACCTCCCCGCCGGCTGGCTCGGCCGCGTCGCGCACGCGGTTGCCGCGGTCCGAGCCCGGATGCCCGACCTCGAGTCGCTCATCGTCGGCAACGAGATCCTCGAGGGCCGCACCCGCGGCGTGGGCGTGCTCACGCCGGAAACCGTTGCCGCGTATGGCGTCTCGGGCCCGATCGCGCGGGCGTCCGGTGTCGACATGGACCTGCGTCGCGACGAGCCGTACCTCGCATACGCCGAGCTGTTCTCCGACGGCGGCCCCGGGCGGGTGGTGACGCGGTCGGCGGGCGACTGCCTCGCGCGCCTCGAGGTGCTGCTGGAGCAGGTGGACGTCAGCCTCGACCTCGCCGAGGCCTGCCTGGACCGGCTCGGCTCACTGCCCCGCGGCCCGGTCAACGTCAAGCTCCCCAAGGTCCTCAAGGTGCCCGAGGGCGACCTCTACACGGCGACGGAGAACCCGCTCGGCTTCAACGGCTACTACCTCGTGTCCCGCGGGGACAAGACGCCGTGGCGGCTCAAGCTGCGCTCCGCGTCGTTCAACAACGTCGCCGTCCTCGCCGAGGTGCTGCCCGGTCACCTCATCGCCGACATGGTGGCGATCCTGGGCTCGATGTTCTTCGTCGTCGGCGACGTCGACAAGTAGACCCCGTCCCGCAGACGGCGTCGGGGTCAGTCGTCCTCGTCGCCGCGGTCCGGCGGGTCGACGCGGCACATCCGCTGGGTGGCCATGCCGGCAGTGGCCAGGACGACGGCGGAAGCGCACAGCGCGAGGAGGTGCCACACCAGGTCGCGGTATCCCGGCAGGGACAGCTCGGCGAGCGCGTGGGCGAGCTGCGCGGCATACCAGCCGAGGACACCGGCGCCGGTGAGGGCCGCGGCCTGCGCGAGCACCAGGGTGCGCGCCGCGCGGATCGGGCTCAGCGGCTTCGTGGCCTCACCCCGCAGGAACCGGCGGACGGGCAGCCCGGCTCCGACGACGAGGACAGCCATGACCACCAGCAGCACCGAGGAGATCCACGGCGTGGGCCCGAGTAGCCCGCCGGTGTTGAGGTAGATCCGCCACCCGATCCACGACACCGCGCCCACGACGAGGGCGGTGGCGGCGAGCTGGGACCAGCGCAGGCCGCTGCCGTGGTTCACCACGGGCCCTCCAGCAGGTCGACGTCGGGCCCGGGACGCACGCCTGAGGTGTCCAGACCGGCGACCAGGTCGGCCACCCGGCGGACCGAACCATCCACGCGCAGAACGGCTTCGGGCTCGATGTGCAGCCACGGCACCAGGACGAAGGCGCGTTCGTGGGCCCGCGGGTGCGGCAGGGTCAGCGTCGCGCTGTCCATGACGACATCGGTGTCGAAGACCGGGTCGCCGTACTGCACGAGGTCCAGGTCGAGGGTGCGCGGACCCCAGTGCACCTCGCGCGTGCGGCCGTGGGCCAGCTCGATCTCGTGCAGCCCGGCGAGCAGGGACGCGGGCGCCAGGTGGGTCGTGCCGGTGACGACGGCGTTGAGGTAGACCGGCTGGTCGGGCCCGCCGACGGGGTCGGTCTCCACGAGCGGCGAGACGTCGGCGATGTCGATCAGGCCGTAGAGCTCCATCGTGGCGTCGTGCAGGGTCTCCACGGAGCTGCCGATGTTGGAGCCGAGCGCGATGACCACGAGCTCCTGCCGCTCGCGCACGACCCGCACCTGGACGTCGGTGAAGGGGTGTCCGACCGGCGCCTGGGGCTTGTGCACGACGACCTCGACCGCCTCGACCAGCGGGCGGCTGAGGACCTTGTCGGCGATGCGGGCCGCGAGCGCCTCGATGAGGTCGAGCGACTCGCCCTCGATGAGGGCCACCACGTCCCCGGCCACCTCGGCGTAGTTGACCGTGTCGGCGAGGTCGTCGCTGGACCCGGCCGGCCCGAGGTCGACCTGCATCGTGACGTCGACGACGAACGTCTGACCGTCCTGCTTCTCGAAGTCGAGCACGCCGTGGTGCCCGTGCGCGGAGATGCCCTTGAGGACGATCTGGTCGGTCACGGCGTCATGCTCCGTCGGTCGGGGGGTCGTCGGGGTGGTCGACGGCGTGGTCGATGGCGGCCGTGGCCCGCAGGGCGTCGAGGGTGGAAGGGACGTGGTGGACCCTGACCCCCCAGGCGCCGAGCCTGGCCGCGTGCACCGAGGTGGCCGCAGTGGCGGTGTCGCGCTCGGCCGGAGGTCGTGGCGCCCCGCCCGCCGGCACGCCGAGCCGTCCGAGGAACGTCTTGCGCGACGTGCCCACCAGCACGGGGTGGCCGAGGTCGACGACGCGGTCGAGGTGGCGCAGCAGCGACCAGTTGTGGTGCGCGAGCTTGGCGAAGCCGAACCCGGGGTCGAGCACCAGCCGGTCGGCAGGCACCCCGGCCGCCACCAGGTCGCGGGCCCGGGCGGTCAGCTCGGCGCAGACGTCGGCGACGACGTCGCGGTAGGCGGCGCGCGACTGCATGTCGGCACTGTGGCCGCGCCAGTGCATGGCGACGAACGGGACCCCGGTGTCGGCCACGACCGAAGCCATCGCCTCGTCGGCGAGCCCACCGCTCACGTCGTTGACGATGGCCGCTCCAGCCGTGACGGCCCGGGCCGCGACGGCGGCGCGCATCGTGTCGACCGAGACCACGGCGCCCTCGTCGGCCAGCGCCTCGATGACGGGCAGCACCCGGCGCAGCTCCTCCTCCACCGAGGGGCGCTGCGCGCCGGGACGGGTCGACTCCCCACCGATGTCGAGGACGTCGGCGCCCTGGGCGAGCAGCTCCCGGCCGTGCGCGATCGCGGCAGCCGGCTCGAACCACTCACCCCCGTCGCTGAACGAGTCGGGGGTGACGTTGACGACGCCCATGACGACCGGCAGGCCGTCGGCCCGGCGCAGGGGCCAGATGCTCACAGCCGGCTCCCGAGCCGTCCGAGCTTCGGCCAGGTGAGGAACGCCTCCGCCTCGAGGGCGGCGAGGCCCACGCGTGGGAGGTCGGGCCCGGCGGGATACAGGAGGAACCGCGGCTGCCAGGCCGGCTGGAACTTGGCGTTGAAGCGGTAGAGGCTCTCGATCTGGAGCCAGCGGGAGGCGAACAGGAGCACCGACCGCCAGGCACGCACGATGGGACCGGCGCCGAGCTTCTCGCCGCGTTCGAGGGCGGAGCGGAAGGCGGCGAAGTTGAGGGACACCCGCTTCACCCCGAGGGCCGGGGCAGCCTTGAGGGCCTCGACGATCATCAGCTCGTTGACGCCGCCGTCGGCCGTGCTGTCGCGCCGCATGACGTCCAGCGACATGCCGTCCTCGCCCCAGGGGACGAACTGCAGGAACGCGCGCACCACGCCATCCTGTCGCGCCGCGACGAACACGCAGTCGGGATCGGCTTGGTCGAGCAGCCGCCCGAGGGCCATCGAGAACCCGCGCTCGGTGTCGGACGAGCGCCACGCCGCAGCATCGGACATCGCCAGCGCGCGCAGCTCGGGGGCGACGTCGCGGACGCGGGTGACCTCGACGGAGTAGCCGGCGCGGGCGATCCGGCTCACCATCTGTCGGACGTTGCGCATCGGGCGACCCGCGAGGCTGAAGGTCGTGGTGTCGACGACGGCCTCGTCTCCCAGCTCGATGGCCGACATGCCCGTCTCGCGCACCCACGTGGTGCCGGCGTGCTCGGAGCAGCCGAGCACCGCGGGCGTCCACGCGTGGTCCCGGGCCTTGGCGATGAACTCGGAGATGGCCCCCGGCCACGCCTCAGGGTCGCCGATCGGGTCCCCGCTGGCGAGCATGACGCCGGACACGACGCGGTAGGCGATCGCGGCCTTGCCCGACTCGGACCACACGACGCTCTTGTCGCGCCGGGTGTTGAAGTAGGCGAGGGAGTCGCTGTAGCGAGCCATGAGCAGCCGCAGCCGCGCCTCCTCGTCGTCGGTGAGCTGCGGGCGCGGCTCCGGCGTGCGCAGCGCGAGGTAGACCGGCGTCAGCATCGTCATCAGCCCCAGGGCCAGCAGCAGCGAGCCGACGATGTCAGCCGGCCGGTCCCGCGTGAAGGTGAGCGGTCCGTTGGCCCCCACGAAGCCGTAGAGCAGCTCCTCGCCCAGCTCTACCGGTCCGGGGAAGCCACCGGCGATCTCGTGCCGGTTGAGCCAGATCACGAGCGCGCCGGCAAACACCGAGACCGCGAGCAGCACGAAGAACGCGCGCACGGCACGCCACCGGGTGCTCGGGTCCCCGAGCGCCTGGAACTCGTCCCGGTAACGCACCAGCAGGACGAGTCCGACCGCTGCGACGAGCGCGGCGGTCGGCTCCGCCTTGAGCGCGTGCAGGACGATCGAGATCGCCAGCAGGACGATGGCTGCACGCCAGGCCCGTCGTTTGCGGCGCTTGAGGGAGTGACCGAGGACCAGCAGGAAGACCCCGGACACCACGGTCGCGGCGGCGGCCGCGTCGGACAGGGCCCCGGGCAGGATCTCGGTGAGTCCCAGCAGGCGCACCCGCCAGGTGTGCAGCAGCCCGGTCAGGAGGTCGACCGTCCCGATGAGGTAGGTCAGGGTGCCGAGCAGGCGCGGGACGGTGCGGGCCGTGAGGACGGTAGGCAGTCTCGAGGGGATCTTCGCGGAGAGGGTGGAGAGGGTCGAGCGCGAAGGTTCGCGTCCGGTCACCGCTTGCCCCCCAGCAGCAGGGCCATCGCTTCGGCCCGGGTGGCCGGGTCGCGCAGCTGACCGCGGACGGCCGAGGTGATGGTGCGCGAACCCGGCTTGCGGATGCCGCGCATCGACATGCACAGGTGCTCGCACTCGATGATCACGATCACTCCTTGGGCGCCGACGTGCTCGATCAGGGCATCGGCCACCTGCGTGGTCAGGCGCTCCTGGACCTGCGGGCGCCGGGCGAACATCTCGACCAGGCGGGCCAGCTTGGACAGACCGGTGACCCGACCGTCCTTGGCGGGGATGTAACCGACGTGGGCGACCCCGTGGAACGGCACGAGGTGGTGCTCGCACATGCTGTAGACCTCGATGTCGCGGACGAGGATCATCTCTTCGTGGTCGATCTCGAAGGTCTTGCGGAGCACGTCCGCGGCCTCGAGCCCGAGCCCGGCGAAGAACTCGCCGTAGGCCCGGGCCACCCGCGCCGGCGTCTCCTTCAGCCCGTCCCGGTCCGGGTCCTCACCGATGGCGAGCAGGAGCTCACGCACGGCGGCCTCGGCTCGCGGCTGGTCCACCTTCGAGGGGCCCTCAGTGGTCATCCGGGCTGACCTGGCCACCCTCGGGGATCTGGATCGTCTGCGTCGGCGGGTGCTCCTCTGGGGTCTTGAGCGCGCCCGCCTCGGCGGCCTTGTCGATCGCCTCGGCCGTGTGGCGGTTGGTGCCGGCCGACTCCAGGGGGTGGGCGTTGCCGTTCTGGGCAGCCCTTTCGGCCGGGGTCAGCACCGGCGGCTGGTCGGACAGGAACCGCGTCTCGCTCGACAGCCACGTCGGTCGCATCGGACGCTTGCGGATCGGGGCGAAGATCGCCGCGAGCTCCTTCGCGTTGAGCGTCTCGTGCTCGAGCAGGTCGAGGACGAGGCGGTCGAGGATGTCGCGGTTGTCGTTGATGACGTGCCACGCCTCGTCGTGCGCCGCGTCGATGAGCTTGCGCACCTCGGTGTCGACGATGCTCGCGATCTCCTCGGAGTAGTCGCGCTGGTGGCCCATGTCGCGGCCGAGGAAGACCTCGCCCTGGCTCTGGCCCAGCTTGATGGCGCCGATCCGCTCGCTCATGCCGTACTCGGTGACCATCTTGCGGGCCATGCCGGTGGCCTTCTCGATGTCGTTGGAGGCGCCGGTGGTGGGGTCGTGGAACACGACCTCCTCCGCGACGCGACCACCCATGGCGTAGGAGAGCTGGTCGAGGATCTCGTTGCGCGTCGTGGAGTACTTGTCGTCGGTCGGCATGACCATCGTGTAGCCGAGCGCGCGACCGCGGGGCAGGATCGTCACCTTGGTCACCGGGTCGAGGTGGTTCATCGCCGCGGCGACGAGCGCGTGGCCACCCTCGTGGTAGGCCGTGATCTTGCGCTCCTTGGCGGACATGATCCGGGTGCGCTTCTGCGGGCCCGCGATGACCCGGTCGATGGCCTCGTCCAGGGCGGCGTCGTCGATGAGCTTGCCGTCGCTGCGCGCGGTGAGCAGGGCGGCCTCGTTGAGCACGTTCGCGAGGTCGGCACCGGTGAAGCCGGGCGTACGGCGCGCGACGGCGAGCAGGTCCACGCCGGTGGCCATGGGCTTGCCCTGGGAGTGCACCTCCAGGATGCGGTGGCGGCCGATCATGTCGGGCGCCTCGACCGCGATCTGCCGGTCGAACCGGCCCGGGCGCAGCAGCGCCGGGTCGAGGATGTCGGGGCGGTTGGTCGCCGCGATGAGGATGACGTTGGTCTTGACGTCGAACCCGTCCATCTCGACGAGGAGCTGGTTGAGCGTCTGCTCGCGCTCGTCGTGCCCACCACCGAGACCGGCGCCGCGGTGACGGCCGACGGCGTCGATCTCGTCGACGAACACGATGGCGGGGGCGTTGGCCTTGGCCTGCTCGAACAGGTCGCGAACGCGGGAGGCACCGACACCGACGAACATCTCGACGAAGTCCGAACCGGAGATCGAGTAGAAGGGGACGCCGGCCTCACCTGCGACGGCGCGGGCGAGCAGGGTCTTGCCGGTGCCGGGAGGCCCGTAGAGCAGGACGCCCTTGGGGATCTTGGCGCCGACCGCGAGGAACTTGGCGGGCTCGGCCAGGAACTCCTTGATCTCGTGGAGCTCCTCGACGGCCTCGTCCGCACCGGCCACGTCCGCGAAGGTGACCTTCGGGGTGTCCTTGGAGGCGAGCTTGGCCTTGGACTTGCCGAACTGCATGACGCGCGACCCGCCGCCCTGCATCTGGGACATGAGGAACCAGAACAGGCCCAGCAGGATGATGATCGGCAGGACCGAGCCGAGCAGCGCGACGAAGGGGTTGGTGCCCTTGTTCTCCTGGTTCACGCCGCCCGACGGCGGGTTGTCCTTGAGCAGCTGGATGAAGCCCGGGCCGGCGGCCTCGACGTACTCGGTGCGGACCTTCGTCGCGTCCTTGACGTTCTTGCCGTCGGAGTAGGTCTGACCACTCTTGAGGTCGAGGTCGACCACCTCGTTGTTGGTGATCGTGACCTTGTCGACCTTCTTCTCCGTGATGAGCTGCTGGGCCGCGGAGGTGTCGATGCGTGTGTAGCCACCGGCGTCGCTGAGGGAGAAGACCATCAGCGTGATCGCGATGACCGCGACGACCCAGAACAACGGTGCCCGAAGGATGCGCTTGAAATCCATGTGTGTAGCGGGGCTGGCCGCCCCGTGCCTCCTGCTCGATCACGCTGCTGTGCCGCGGCCCGGAACTGGGTGCGGCTCTACCACGACGGTACTACGCAGGTGCTGCCGTGGTTCGTGCTGGACAACGACCCGGGTGGGCCGAGTGTTCCGGCTGCGCCCGTGCCGCGAGCGCGTCCCGGGGCGCGGACGACCCGGTTTGCGCGCTAGGCGTAGACGTGCGGGGCCAGGGTGCCCACGACGCGCAGGTTGCGGTACTGCTCGGCGTAGTCGAGGCCGTAGCCGACGACGAACTCGTTGGCGATGTCGAAACCGACCCACCTGACGTCGATCTCGACCTTGGCCGCCTCGGGCTTGCGCAGCAGGGTGCAGATCTCGACCGAGGCCGGGGACCGCGACTCCAGGTTGGACTTGATCCACGACAGCGTCAGGCCGGAGTCGACGATGTCCTCGACGATCAGGACGTGCTTGCCGGTGATGTCGGTGTCGAGGTCCTTGAGGATCCGCACGACGCCCGAGGACTTGGTGCCCGAGCCGTACGACGAGACGGCCATCCAGTCCACCGGCGCGGTGCCGGGCAGGGCGCGCGACAGGTCGGCCATGACCATGACCGCCCCCTTGAGGACCCCGACGAGCAGCAGGTCCTTGCCCTCGTACTCCGCCCAGACCTCCTCGGCGAGCTCCGCGAGGCGTGCGTGGATCTCCTCCTCGGTGATGAGGACCTTCTCCAGATCGGCTCCCATGTGGGCAGCGTCCACGGCTCTTCTCCAAGTCTCGGTGGGTCCGACGGTCGGCGCCGGCAGGCGTCGGTGGGATTGAGGTGTCGGGTCCGGGCTATTCAACCGGAGGCGGCGGACCGATGGATACCCGCCCACCGGCTCGGGTCGCCAGCAGCGGACCGGGAAGGCTCACCGGACCCTGGCCGTGCCAGCTCGTGAGGAGTGCGTCGCACGCCTCCGTATGGCGCGTGCTCACCTGCCCGGGCGGCGCGCCGGCGGCGATGGCCAGGCTGCGCCATACCCGCGAGCGCACGGCACGCGGCAGCGCCAGCATCTCCCCCGAGTCGATGTGGACGCGCCCGGATTCCCCGGCGTCTTCACATCGACCCAGGGCCGTGAGGGCCTCGATCGCGTCGGCGGCGAGGGCGTCGAGGTGGTCGGCGTCGTCGCGCAGCTGGTCGGCGCTGCGGGCGAGGGCGGCGGTGACCCCCGGACCGAGGTCGCGCTCGAGGTCCACGAGCGCGCGACGGGCCCGTACCCGGGTGAAGGCCGGGTCCTCGTTCATCGGGTCGTCCCACCAGGTGAGCCCCTCCGCGGTGCACGAGGCACGGGTCTGCTCCCTCGACACCGCGAGGAGGGGACGGCGGTAGCGGCCGCGGGCCCGCGCCATACCGGCCAGGGACCGGGCCCCGGAGCCCCGGGTGAGGCCGAGCAGCACCTGCTCGGCCTGGTCGTCGCGGGTGTGACCCAGCAGCACGAACCGCGCGCCGTGGCGGGTGGCGGCGTCGTCGAGGGCGCGGTAGCGGGCGTCCCGCGCCGCGGCCTCCAGGCCGTCCGAGCCGGCGGCGACGTCGACCGTGGCCCAGCCGACCGGGGCCAGGCCGAGCGCGTCGCACCGAGCGGCCGCCTGTCGGGCGACGGCGGCCGAGTCCGTGGCCAGGCCGTGGTCGACCACGAACGCCCCGGCGCGGACTGCCAGCTTGGGTGCCTCGAAGGCGACGGCCGTGGCGAGCGCCAGGGAGTCCGCTCCCCCGCTGCAGGCGACGAGGACCAGGTCGCCCGGGTCGCACTCCGCGAGCGCAGCGCGGACCGCGAGCCGGACGGCTGCCGTCGCGGGATGGGGGCCGGTCACGGGCTCACCGAGGCCGCCGGGGCGGGTGCGGTCACCCGTGGACGCGGGCGACCCACGCCGACGGGGCCTCGATCTCGGCCGGCTTCGGGAGGGTCTCGGGCGACTCCCAGACCCGGTTGAAGCCGTCGGTGCCCACGGCAGCGGTGACCTCGCGGACGAAGACCGCGCCGTCGCGGTACTGGCGCATCTTGGCCTCGAGGCCGAGGAGGCGGCGCAGCAGGCGGTCGAAGCCACCCACGCCCTTGCGGCGCTGGTCGAACCGCGTCCGGATGTGGGCGACGGACGGGATGACCTGCGGGCCCACCTCGTCCATGACGACGTCGGCGTGCCCCTCGAGCAGGGACATGATCGCGGTGACCTCGGCGAGGCGCTCACGTTGCTCGGGGGTGGCGATGATCTCGGTGATCCCGGCCCCACCAGCCTTGATGGCCTCGGGGAGCTGGCGGCTCAGCCGCTGGAGGGTCTCCTGGAGCGACTCCGGATCCGGTACGAGGTCGGTGGCCAGGGACCGCACGCGGTCGACCATGTGGTCGCGCAGCCAGGGCACGGCGGTGAACTGCACCCGGTGGGTCTCCTCGTGCATGCAGACCCAGAGTCGGAAGTCGCCGGGGTCGACACCGAGCTCGCGCTCGACCTGGACGAGGTTGGGTGCGACGAGCATGAGCTGTGGGGTGCCACCGGGCGCCAGGTCGTACTGGCCGAGGACCTTGCCGGCCATGAAGGCGAGGAGGGCACCGGTCTCCGCGCCGGTGACCCGCCCGCCGATCGCCTTGGCGAGGTCGCCCGGCGCCCGCTTCTGCTTGTCGATGAGGGCACCGAAGACCGGGTCCATCAGGGCCGACATGGAGTCGGCGTTGAGGGCGATCCACGTGGGCCGGTCCACGACCACGGCGGCCGGGGCGTCGCCGGGGGCGTGCAGCCGGGCGGTCTCGGCCACCGGCTGCTGCGCCCTCTGTGAGGCGGCCCGGATGTCGGCGACGGCTGCGGCGGCCTCCGAGGGCGTGACCGTGGGCCCGGCCGGGACGAGTCGGGAGCCGGTCGCCTTGGCGAACTCCCAGTCGACGTAGCGGGTGGTCGGTTGCGCAGGCACGGTCATCCCCTCACGGTAGGTCAGCGGCACCCGCAGGTCGCGAGTGCCGCCACGAAGCGGTCCAACGCGGCCCGGGCCGCCAGCGTTCCGACGCCCGGCGGGACGTGGTCGGCCTGGACGACGAAGGACAGCACGCGGCCGTCGGCATCGATCACCGTGCCGGCCATCGTGCTCGTGCCGGTGAGTGTGCCGGTCTTGGCGCGGGCGATCCCGGCGGCCGGGTGGGTCGTCGTGGTGGTGAAGCGTTCCGCAAGCGTCCCGCTCAGACCCGCGACGGGCAGCCGGGAGATGGTGTCCTGCATGGCCGGCACCGACCCGTCGGCGCCGAGCTGGAGCACGTCGGACAGCATCCGGGGCGACACCTTCTGTCCGGAGGACAGCCCGCTGGTGTCCTTGATGACCGCCCCGGTCAGGTCGACACCCTTGGCGGTCACGGCCTTCTTGACGAACGCCACGGCGGCCGGGAACGTCGCGGCTCCGCCGGCCTTCACCGTCGCCTGACGGGCCAGACCCTCGGTGAGGGCGTTGTCGCTCTGGTCGAGGGCCAGCGCGAGGACGTCCCCGATCGGGGCCGACTCGACCGTGCCGAGGACGGGCGACCCGCCGGCCACCGGCCTGGTCCAGGTCTTCTCGGGGGCCAGCTCGGCCGTGATCCCCTGGGCCTTCAGTGCTGCCACGAAGGCGGCTGCGGTGGCTGCCTCCGGGTCGCGGGGAGCCGGGTGGAAGGGGACGGCGCGCTGGCCGGCCAGGCCGAGCATCGAGATGCCACCGGTGTAGCCGGCGGTGACGTCGGCCTGCGACCAGGTCGGCGCCCAGCGAGCTCCCCGGGCGTAGCTCGTGTCGAGGCGCAGGCTGACGGTCGACGTGCCGGACGACTGGAGGGCGGTGGCGACCTGCGCCGCGAGGTCTCCGAGACCGGCTCGTCCCTCGACCGCAGCCGGACGTCCCTTGCCCTTGGCCAGCATCGTGTCGCCACCGGCGACCAGGACGATGCTGGCAGCCGAGGAACCCTGGACGACCTTGGTCGGCAGCGTGGCCCGCGGGTCGAGCGTGGTGCCGACGGCGAGCGCGGTCAGCAGCTTCAGGGTGGACGCGGGCGTGCGCGCCACGTCGGGTGCCTTCTGCAGCAGCACCTGACCGGTGAACGCGTCCCGCACGAGGTAGCCGGGCACCGGGCCGAGGGCCGGGTCGGTCCTGACCGTCCTGAGCCGACTGGTCAACGTGGTGGGGTCCGGGATGGGCGCACCGGCCGACGCCGGCTGCAAGGGCTGGGCGGCCGCGTCGACCGTCGGCACCGTCATCGGCGACGCTGCACCCCCGGCGGCGGTCCCTGTTCCGGGTCCTGTGGTGGACCCCGAGGTGGGTCCCGCGGCGGTCCCGTTCGGTGACGTGGTCGGGGACGTGCTCGGGGCGGACGTGGGAGTGTGGGCACCGTCCCGGGTGAGGATCCCGGGGACGATGTCGTAGACGTCGAGCGCGCCGTACCCGAGGACCAGGACGAGCAGCGCCATCACGGCGGCGAGGACGCGACGCACTCGACCCCCTCAGCGCTGGACTTGCGTCATACGGAACACTTGTCCGCGAGCCTAGGTCATAGGCGCGCGCACCAACGGAAGGGACCAGCGTCGTGGAGTTCGACGTCACCATCGAGATCCCCAAGGGACATCGCAACAAGTACGAGGTCGACCACGAGACCGGACGCATCCGTCTGGACCGTCTCCTGTTCACCTCCACCCGCTACCCGGCCGACTACGGCTACGTCGAGGACAGCCTGGGCGAGGACAGCGACCCGCTCGACGCCCTCGTGCTGCTCGAGGAGCCGACGTTCCCGGGGTGCCTCGTGCGCGTGCGCCCCATCGGCATGTTCCACATGCGCGACGAGGCCGGCGGCGACGACAAGATCCTGTGCGTGCCGGCCGGGGACCCCCGTCAGGCGCACCTCACCGAGCTCGACCAGGTCAGCAGCTTCGACCGCCTCGAGATCCAGCACTTCTTCGAGACCTACAAGGACCTCGAGCCCGGCAAGTCCGTCGAGGGCGCCCACTGGGCCGGCCGCGAGGAGGCCGAGAACGTCGTCCGTGAGGCCATCGAGCGCGCCAAGGCCGCCGGCATGACCACGGCCCGCTGGCGCATGCCCGACGTGAGTGCCGAGCCGATGTCAGAGGCGCGACCGCCGGCCGAGTGACGCCGAGTGAGCAGGACCTGACCTGCTCACGGCGGTTCCCGCCGACAGCACCGAGCCCCCGGCCGACTCTCGTCGGACCGGGGGCTCGGTGCTGTGGTGCTGTCGCCGCGGGTGGGGGATCCCGATGGCGGTGCCGTCGGCCGGTGGGGGATCCGGCTGGCGGGGTCTGGGTGGCCGGTCAGCGATGGCCGGTCAGGGACGGCCGGTCAGGGACGGCCGCCGTAGGGCAACAGGTCGGAGCGGTAGATCGAGGCGTACCGGACGACGGCCCCGGTGTGCGGGGCCTCGATCATCTGGCCTCCGCCGACATACAGGCCGACGTGGTGGCTGGTCTCGCCCGAGCTGCCGTAGAACACCAGGTCCCCGGGCTGCAGGTCGCTGATCGCCACGCGCTGGGTCTGCGCGTACTGCGCACCGGTGTAGTGCGGCAGGAAGACGCCGGCCTGCTGCCAGGCGCGCAGGGTCAGTCCGGAGCAGTCGAACGAGCTCGGGCCCTCGGCGCCCCACTGGTAGGGCTTGCCGAGCTGGGCCTGGGCGTAGGCGATGACGGCGGAGACACCTCCGCTGCTCGGCGGCGGCGGTGGGGGGGTCGGCGTCGGGGGTGCCGGTGTCGGGTCGGCGGGGGCCGGAGGCGGCGGAGGCGGGGTGGAGGTCGAGGGGCGCGGCTTGGGCCTGTGGTTCTTCGCCGTCTGGGCCGCCTTGGCTGCAGCCTCGGCTGCCGCCGCGGCGGCGCGCTGCCGGTCTGCCTCAGCTGCCGCGCGAGCGGCGGCCTGCTCGGCAGCCTTCTTGGCGGCTGCGGTCCGTGCCGCCCTGGCTCGCTCCTGCGCCAGCCGGGCCTGCTTGGCAGCCTCGGCTGCGGCGGCGCGGGCGACCGCGGCCGCGGCGAGGCCGTCCTGCCGCTGCCGCTCGAGGCTGACGGAGGTCTTGCGCAGGGTGGCCAGCTGGGCCACCAGCGACGCCTGCTCGTGCTGGATCCTGGTCGCGGCGGCCTGGGCGTCGTCGGCGCGGGCCTGCGCCGCGTTGCGTGCACTCTCGGCAGCCTTGGCCGCCTTGGCCTGCGCGGCCTGCGCCTGCGCGGCCTGGCGGCGCATCGTGCCCGCGACGATGGAGGTCGCGTCGGCGCGCTGCAGCGACCGCGACCGGGCGTCGCCGACAGCCTCCAGCGCACTGGCCTTGTCGAGCATGTCCTGCGGGCCGTTGGAGTTGAGGTAGGCCTCGAGCTCTCCGAAGCTGCCGCCCTGCTGGTAGACGGTGGCGGCGTAGCGGCGGACCTCCAGGCTCGCGGAGTCGGCGATCTTCTGGGCCGCCGCAGAGCGCTTCTGGGCGGCGGCCGACTCGGCTGCCGCCTGGTCCAGGGCGTAGCGGGCCCCGTTGAACGCCTCGGCTGCCGCGGCTGCGTCGTCCTGCACCTGGCTGAGCTGGGCACTGGCCGAGGCGTACTGCGCGTCCAGGCTCGACACCCGGTCGGCGGTGCCGGCGACCGCGGCCTTGGCGTGGTCCACCTGGGCCTTGGACGGGTAGACCGGGTTGGGGTCGGCCGTCGCCGACAGGGTCGTGCCGAGGGACAGCAGCCCGACGAGGGACAGTGCCGAGCCGGCGCGGAGCGCGCGGCGAGCAGCGAAGATGCCTGGCACGGGGGAATGCCTCTCGGACGGGGACGGGGGGACGAGCCGGGGTGCAGCGCGTGAGCGCTACGAGGTGGTGCCGCGTGTCGGTAAGTGACAGCCGCAGCAGACTAGGGCTGGATTTCACTCGAACCCCTCGAGTCACACCGCTACCACCCCTCCCAGGGCCGTACCGCGTCGAGATGACCCTCGCCGAGCACGAGTTACACCGATGTTTTTCAGCAGGCAGTGGCAACGCTTCGATCAGGTGTCCAGTTTCGGTCACGAATCGGTCACGAAATCGGCGTTTGCGCAGGTGAGAGCCCCTGCGGGGCCGAACCTGACCGCGCGAAGAGTCGACAATCGGCCGTTCGTAGGACCCCTGAAACCCCCCATACCCGGCACTCGACGGGCTCCCGGAGCGGTTTCAGAGCGGCTTCGGAACGGCTCGGACCGGCCCCGACCGCCGCCGTACTCGGGGGCGCAGGTCAGGGGGCGATGGACTGGCCGGCCCGCAGGGCGTCGTAGGCCGCCGGGTCGTTGGCCTTGAGCTCGCGCCGCACCCGACGGCGGTACCGCAGGATCTGCGCGACGCCGAGGCCCCAGACGAGGTACTGCACCGACATGGCGGCGCGGAACGAGTCGACGTCGTAGGTGCTGGGACCGCCCGGTGCCACCCGGTCCAGGATGATGCCGATCAGGGTCACCGTGGACAGCGAGGCGAGGAACCCACCCACGTTGACGATGCCTGTGGCGCTGCCGAGCCGGGTCGGGGGGTTGAAGGTGCGCGCCAGGTCGAAGCCGACCATCGAGCCAGGACCGCCGACCGCCGTGACGACCACGAGCAGCACCAGCACCGGCAGGGGGGCGCGCCCGGGCCAGAGCAGGACGACCGCCCACACCGTCATGATCGCGAACACGATCCCGAGGATCAGCGTCGACCGGGAGAACGGGTACTTCGTGACGAAGCCGCCGATGATCGGGCTCGTGAGGACGGTGGTGACGGTCATGAGCATGAGGAGCGTGCCGGCGGTCGAGGGCGACAGGCCCTGCCCGGCGACGAGGAACGGGTAGCCCCACAGCAGGGCGAAGACGGTCGCGCCGAACTGCGCGGAGAAGTGCGACCACAGCCCCAGCCGGGTCCCGGGCGTCCGCCAGGCGGCGCGCACCGCGCGGGCGATGGCCCGGACCTTGATGTCGTCGAGCTCGTGGTCGGGGTTCGGGGAGTCACGCACGACCACGAGGACGAGCCCACCGAGGACGACCCCGACCAGACCGGCGGTGGCGTAGGAAGGCGTCCAGCCGTAGGTGTGCAGGGCGTGGACGAGGGGCGTGGCTGCGACGAGCGCACCGACCTGGCCGAGCAGGCCGGTGAGCTGGGTGACCATCGGTATGCGCAGCGGCGGGAACCACAGGGCCACGATGCGCAGCAGCGGGATGAAGATCATCGCGTCGCCCACCCCCACGAACACGCGCGCTGCGATCCCCTCGGCGAACGTGTCGGCGAACGCGAAGCCCAGCTGCGCCAGGGTCATCAGCGTGACGCCGGACAGCAGCAGGCGCTTGGACCCGAACCGGTCGAGCAGGGCGCCGACGGGGATCTGCATCGCGGCGTAGACCAACAGCTGCACCATGGTGAAGACCGACAGCTGGGTCGCGGCGATGTGGAACCGCTCGGTGGCGATCAGCCCGGCGACGCCGAGTGAGCTCCGATGGAAGACGGCCAGGACGTAGATCGACACCGATGCGGCGTAGACGACCCAGGCCCGGCGACCCCCGAGCTCGAACGGGGGCGGGGGCTTGGTCACGTGCCTCATTGTCGCGCAGCCGGTCCTGACGCCTCCGGGCGGACCAGTCACCGGACCAGTGACCCGGCCAGCGACCGGACCGGTGACGCGGCCAGTGACCCCCCGGCGACCGGACCAGCCCGGCCTCGCCCCGACTGGAGCGGCACGTGGGCGTAGGTTCGCGGGGTGGAACAGCTGCGCAGGGACGGCCTGGTCTTCGACGTCACCGACACCGGCCCGGCCTACGGTGAGGTCGTGGTGCTGCTGCACGGCTGGCCGCAGGACCGCTCGGCCTGGCGCGACGTGGCCTTGCGCCTCTCGACCGCGGGACTGCGTGTCCTCGCACCCGACCAGCGCGGCTACTCACCCCGCGCGCGGCCGCGGGGCACTGCGGCATACCGGATGTCCCAGCTCGTCGCCGACGTGCTGGCTCTCGTGGACGCGAGTGGCGCGCGCCGGGTCCACCTCGTCGGGCACGACTGGGGCGGAGCCGTGGCCTGGGCGTTCGCCGAGCGGCACCCCGACCGCCTGCTCAGCCTGACCGTCCTCTCCACCCCGCACCACCGCGCGATGGCGTGGGCGATGCGGCATGGCGACCAGGCGCGCAAGAGCTGGTACATGCTCGCCTTCCAGCTACCCCTCCTCCCCGAGGCGGTGCTGCGGCGCAGCCTCCCCGACGTGCTGCGCCGCAGCGGGCTGCCCGAGGACGACGTGACGAGGTATGTCGCGCGCTTCCGTGAGCCGGGCGCGGCCAGTGGTGGCCTGGCCTGGTACCGCGCCCTGCGCCCACGGATCTCGGGACTGGTTCACCGGCAGCCTGCGGCGGCGAAGCCGTCACGGATCTCGGTGCCGACGACCTACCTGTGGGGCCGTCGCGACCCGGCACTCGGCCGAGCCGCCGCGATCCAGACCGGGCAGTGGGTGGGGGCGGACTACCGGTTCGTCGAGCTCGACGCCGGACACTGGCTGCCCGAGACGCACCCCGGCGAGGTCGCCGCTGCGGTCCTGGAACGCGTCGAGGCGGCGCGTCAGGGGTAGAGCGGTCGCGGTCCGTCCCAGGTGTCGCGCATCCCCCAGGTCGTGGCACGGCTCAGCTCGGGCTGCCCCGCCACCGCCGACACCGACGCCCGCGTGGCGTCCTCGCGCGTGGGGTAGATCCGGACCGTGAGCGCCCGCCCGTTGACGAAGACCTCGAGCGCGGAGTGGTCGACGAGGACCCTGAGCTCCACCACCCCGTCCGAGGCGATCGGCGCCGGGCCCGACCGCGGGGTCGCGTCCACCGTGGTGTCGAGGCTGGACCGCGACCGGTCCAGCTCGACCATCCCCTCGGTCGCCCCCGTCCGGGTGATGCGCAGCACCGTGGCCTCAGCGCCGTCGGGGGTCGCCGCCAGCGTGACCTCGATCGCCGCCCCCGGCTGGAGGACCGCCGTGACCTCGAGGTCACGCTGGTCCCCCTCCCCCAGTGGGACGGCCGCCGTGGTGAGGGTCTGCGCGGCGGCCTCCTGACCGTCGCCGCGCAGCGTGGCCACCTCGGGCGCCGGGGCCTGGACGAGCGCCCCGTCCGCCCCGAGGGTGATGACGCGCGGCAGGGACATGACCCCGGACCACCCCGCCGCCACCATGGCCTCGTCGGTCCGGCCCTCCTGCAGCCAGCCGAACACCAGCCGTCGACCAGCGGAGTCGCGAAAGCTCTGGGGCGCGTAGAAGTACCGGCCGCCGTAGTCGAGGCGGTGGAGCTCGCGGGGCACGAAGGCGTCACCGCGGTAGGTGCCGGTCCAGTAGAGCGGGTAGTGCGTGACCCCGGCGTCCCAGGCCGAGAACACCAGCACGTCAACGGGATCCGCGTGCTCGGCGATGTCCGTGTCCTGCGCCGGTGGCGGCCTGAACAGGTCGACGCACTCCCACATCGTCCCGGTCCAGTCGCCTGCCTCCACGGTGCCCGTGGTGGAGTCACCGGTCAGCAGGGGCCCGATGTAGTCCCAGCTGCGCAGGTCCGTGGACTCGTAGAGCAGCGCCGTGCCGCCCTCGCCGACGATGCCGGAGCCGACGAGCTGGCGCCACCGGTCACCCTCGCGCCAGACGCAGTGGTCACGGTAGGCAGTGACCTCCAGGCCCTCGGGGTAGCCGTCGACGACGGGGTTGCCCGGGTGCTTGGCCCAGGTGTTGAGGTCGACTGAACCCGTTGCCACACAGGGCATCTCGCGACCGTCATGGCGGCCCGAGTAGATGATGGTGGGCGTCCCGCCGTCGTCCACGAGGACGCCCGACCAGCAGCCGTCGCGGTCAGGCCCCTCGTCGCCGGGGGTCAGCGCCACCGGTTGGTCGACCCACCTCACGAGGTCGTCGCTGGTGGCGTGGCCCCAGTGGATCCGGCTGTGCAGCGCCGACGTCGGGTTGTACTGGTAGAAGAGGTGGTAGGTCCCCTCCCAGTGCGTCAGACCGTTGGGGTCGTTGAGCCAGCCGGCCGGGGAGACGAAATGGAACCGCGGGCGGTGGCGGTCCGCCTCGGCAAGGGCGACGAGGTCCGGCGAGGGTTCAGGGGTGCTCATGCGGTGGCGGTCCTGGGGTCGGGCGGCTCGGCCTGTGGCCGGCTCGGGCGGCGCTAGCCTACGAGCAGGAGGTCCTCATGCTGCCGGATCCTGCCCTCGTCGTGCTCGTGGGGCCGAGCGGGGCGGGCAAGTCCACCTGGGCCGCGGCCCGCTACCGCCCCCAGGAGGTGGTGTCGTCCGATGCCCTGCGCGCCGTGGTCGGCAGCGGCGAGCACGACCTCGACGCGTCGCCGGACGCCTTCGCGGTGCTCGACCAGGTGGTCGCCGCCAGACTGCGCCGCGGACTCACCACGGTGGTGGACACCCTCGGCCTCGACGCGGCACGTCGAGAGCACTACCTCGCCCTGGGACGCAGCGCCCAGATGCCTTGTGTCGCAGTCTTTTTCGAGACCCCCGATGCCGTATGCCGCGAGCGCAACTCCCAGCGTGACCGCCGGGTGCCGAGCCGCGTCCTCGCCAGGCAGCTCGCCTCGAGAGCCTCCGCCGCGGCTTTCGTGGCCACCGAGGGCTGGGACGACGTCGTGCTCGTCGACGGCCAGGACCCCGGCGACCGGGCCGCGGCCCGATCCGGGTCTGGCCTGAGGTCCGGGTCCGGGTCCGGCTCGACCCCGCTCCTGCCTGCAGCGACGACGCGAGCCACCACGACGCACGGCCACGACTCCGGGCTGCCGGAGGTCGTCCTACAGGTCTCGCGCTTCCCGTGGGGCACCGATCCCGCGGGCTGGTTGAGCTCGGTCGCCCTCGCTGCGGCCGAGGCGGGGTGCAGCGGCATCGCGCTGATGGACCACCTCATCCAGATCCCCCAGGTCGACCGCGCCTGGGAGCCGATCCCCGAGCCATGGGTGACCCTGGGGCTGCTGGCCGGTCTCGACACCGACCTGCGACTGGGGACGCTCGTCTCCCCCGTGACGTTCCGACCGGCCGGGGTGACGGCCAAGGCCGTCGCGACGCTCGACGTGCTGTCCGGGGGCCGCGCCTTCGTGGGGGTCGGGGCCGGGTGGTGGGAGCGCGAGCACCTGGCCTTCGGTCTGCCGTTCCCCGGAGCCGCCGAGCGCCTCGACCTGCTCGAGTCGTCCATCGAGACGATGCGGGCCCTGTGGGGCACCGGGACCAAGCCCTACGACGGTGAGCGCGTGAGCCTGCCCGAGACCACGGCATACCCGCGACCGCTGGGACGACCACAGGTCGTCGTCGGCGGATCCGGGGTGGTGCGCACCCTGCGCATCGCCGCCCGCCAGGGTGATGCCTGCAACCTGCCGAGCGACCTGGAGACGTTGCGGCACAAGGTCTCGGTGCTCCATCAGCACTGCGAGGACGCCGGCCGCGACCCCGCCGAGGTCGCGGTCACGGTGCTCGACGTGCCGGTCCTCGGGAACGACCGCGACGACACCTGGCAGCGGGTCGAGCGCCTCCGGGGCCGGTCCGCGGCGGCGACCTTCGCTCGACGCCACCATGCGGGCGAGGCAGCCGTGCACGCCCAGCGCTACCGCGAGCTCGCGCAGGAGGGCGTCGCGACGGTGTTCCTCGCGCTCCCCGACCTGGACGGGCCCGCCGACCTCGAACGCGTCGCCGCCGTCCTCGCCGACGGGTGAGTCCCGTGAGCCCCGCGGCGCCCTACAGGTTGTCGATGTCCACGGGCTCCACGGTGTCGGCGAGCTCGTAGCCGAAGATCCGGGCGTAGAAGTAGGCCTCGGCCTCCCGGGCCCGGACGATCGTGTCGGCCCTGCGGAAGCCGTGCCCCTCGCCGGCGAACTCCAGGTGCGCCACCGGGAGCCCCTTTGCCCGCACCGCGTCGGCCATCGCCGTCGCCTGGTTCGGCGGCACCACGCGGTCGTCGAGTCCCTGGAGCAGGATCATCGGTGCGCTCAGCTCCTCGAGGTGGTGCAGCGGCGAGCGCTGGAGGTAGACGTCCCTGCCCTCGGGGTAGGGGGCGACGAGTCCGTCGAGGTAGCGCGACTCGAACTTGTGGGTGTCACGGGCCAGCGCCTCCAGGTCCCCGACCCCGAACAGGCTCGCGCCCACGGCGAAGACGTCGGTGCCCGTGAGGGCCGCCAGCGTGGTGAACCCGCCGGCGCTGCCGCCGCGGATGGCGAGGCGGCGGGCGTCGGCACGTCCCTGGTCGGCCATGGCCCTGGCCCCGGTCGCGCAGTCGTCCACGTCGACGACGCCCCACTGCCCCTGCAGCCGTTCCCGGTAGGCCCGTCCGTGACCGGTGCTGCCCCCGTAGTTGACGTCGAGGACGGCCAGGCCGCGGCTGGTCCAGTAGGTGGTGTCGAGGCTGAACGACGGGACGGTCATGGACGTGGGGCCACCGTGCAACCGCACCACCAGGGGCGGCAGCTCGCCCTCGGGGGCCCGGTAGGCAGCGTTCGCCGGCGGGTGGAAGATCCCGTGCACGGTCTGGCCCGCGGTGTTGGTCCACGAGACGCTCTCCGGCTCGGACAGCATCCCGTCCGGCAGCTGCACCGCGGACTCCTCGCGCACGACGTCGCAGGCCCCGCTGTCGAGGTCCACCGTCACGACGGCCCGCGGACGGTCCACGCGGTCGACCAGGGCCACCACGGTGCGACCCTCCACCCGGACGTGGTCCCAGGCCACGCCGTCGAGGTCGAGGGGGACGAGGGCACCGTCGGCAGCCACCGTCCCGAGGCGACCCCGCCCTGCCTCGAACCAGCTGCACACGACGGTCCCGTCGGACGCTGGTCCGAAGGACGGACGGTCGAAGACCCATTGGGGCCAACCCAGCTCGTGCTGAGCATCGGTCAGGACGGTCACGCTCCCGTCGGTCTGCGCCGCTCTGAGGTTGGCCCACCCGGTCTCGTCGGACAGGTGGAGCAGGGCTCCGTCGGTGGTCCAGCGCGGCTCGGTCACCGCGACCCCTTCGCCACCGGCCACACGATGCGCCCCCTCGAGACCGTCGTCCGTGACCGACGCCGTCCACAGCTCCGTCGAGTCCCACGGCATGTTCGGGTGGTTCCACTGCAGCCAGGCCAGCCGTGAGCCGTCGGCGCTGAGCCGCGGCGCGGCGACGAAGTCGGGGCCGTGCACCAGGACCGTCCCACCGTCGGCGTTGTCCGCGTCGAGGTCCAGCCGCACCACCGTGCTGACGGCCTCCCCCTCGTCGCGGTGGTCCTCCCGGACGCACACCAGCTGACGACGCGCGAGGTCGATCCGCAGGTCGGCGTAGCGCAACCGCCCGTCGCTCTCGGGGGTGATCGCGCGCGGCTCCCCCTGACCGGGCCCCGGGCCGTCCGGCTGCAGGACGTGCACCCGCTGGTCCGTGAAGTCGACGAACGCGACCACGCCACCGGCGACCGTGTAGGCACCGCCGCCGTACTCGTGGGCCCGGGAACGCACGTTCCAGGGGGCGGGCGTCAGGTCGACCCCGTCGCGGACGAGGACCACGCGGCCACCCTCGGTCCCGCGGCCCTCGAGCCAGTAGACGTGCCCGGCGTCGATGGACGGCTGGTCCAGGACCACGCGTTCGCCGGCGAGGCTCGCGGCGGCCACCGGGGAGGCCCAGGAGCCGTATGGCGCGGTCGTCGGGCTGCTCGTGGAAGTCGTCATGTCGGGCAGTGTGCCACCGAACCCTCCACCGAACCTTCCACCCGAACCGCAGGAGCCCGACGGCCCCTGAGGGTCGTCGGGCTCCTGCGGTGCCGCGCCGGGGCGCGTCGGTGGTGCGTCAGACGGCGGTCGCCGGCACGCGGCTGAGCTGCGTCAGCGCGAACTCGGTGATCCGCACGAGGGCGTGCTTGGCGGACTCGCGGTCACGCGCGTCCACCGTGATCACGGGGATGTGGTCCGAGATGGCCAGGGCCTCCCGGATCTCGTCGGGGCCGAACTCGCCGGACCCGTCGAACTGGTTCAGGGCCACGATGAACGGCAGCCCCTTGGCCTCGAAGTAGTCGACAGCGGCGAAGCTGTCGTCCAGCCGACGGGTGTCGATCAGGACCACGGCCCCGATGGCGCCCTTGACCAGGTCGTCCCACATGAACCAGAAACGCCGCTGTCCGGGCGTGCCGAACAGGTAGAGCACGAGGTTCTGCGCGAGCGTGATGCGGCCGAAGTCCATCGCCACCGTGGTGGTGTGCTTCTGCTGCACCTTGGAGATGTCGTCCTGGCCCGCGGACTCCTGGGTGACCAGGGCCTCGGTGCGCAGCGGGTCGATCTCGGAGACGGCACCCACGAAGGTGGTCTTGCCGACGCCGAACCCGCCGGCCACGACGATCTTGGTCGAGGCGCTGTTGCGGCTAGAGGGCGCGTAGTCCACTGAGTGTCCTTTCGATGAGTTCACGTCGTTCGTCGGAAGTCGTGTTTTCGGAGATGGTCTTGCGGGTCTTGAGGTGACCGGCGGAGATGAGGTCTCCGATGAGCACCCGCGCGACCCCGAGGGGGACGTGCAGCTTGGCGGACACCTCGGCCACCGACTGGGAGGAACTGCAGAGCTCGATGATGCGGCCGGACATGTGTCCTTCGGGCCAGGTCGCGCTGCGTCCGGAGGGCTGCACCTCGAGCGTGGCTTCGATGGGCAGGTCCACCACGGACTCGGTGCGACCGGACGTCAGCGCGTAGGGCCGGACCAGCCTCGGTCCGGACGACTCCTCGCGTGCGTCGGGCGCCATGGCCTTAGCCCGACATCGGCGCCCGGGCAGCCGCGTCGATCATCTTGCCGACGCGGTCCACCAGCACCGCCATCTCGTAGCCAACCTGACCGATGTCCGAGTCCGTGCTCGTGAGGGCGGCGAGGTGCGAACCGTCGCCGACGCTCATGAGCAGCAGGAAGCCGAGCTCCATCTCGATCACGGACTGAAGGACCGTGCCGCCCTGGAAGAGCCGGGCCGCACCGGAGGCGAGGCTCGCCATACCGGAGGCCACCGCCGCCATCTGCTCGGCGCGGTCCTCGGGCAGCTGCTCGCTGGAGGCCATGGGCAGTCCGTCGGCAGAGACCAGGATGGCGTGCGAAACGCCCGGGGTCTCGGTCGCGAACTTGGCCACGAGCCAGTCGTACTCGCCCTTGGGCTGGGCCATGGCGTCAGTGGTGAACATCGGCTTCCTCTCGGTGGGTTCCGTCTTGTGCCTCGGTGCGGGCGGTGCTCACACCGTTCTTGTGGCGGTTCAGGCTGCGGCGGATCGCCTCGGGGTCACGGCGCGACGTCGCAGGTGCGACGGGCTCCTCGACCGCAGAGTCGGATCCACCGGAGTTCATGGTGTTGCCGGGGCGCCGCATCGGCAGTCCGGCAGCGGACTCCTGGCGCGGAGCGTGGTCGGCCTCGGCCGAGAACAGCTCCTGGTCCGGCTGGTCCCCGGTCCACGTGCCGTCCTGTGCGTCAGCCGCGGGGTCCGTGGCCAGCCAGCCCGTCATCATGGAGCGGAAGATCGGGGTCTCGTTCATCTTGCCCGTGGGCGCGGCCTGGGGGTCAGCCTGCACGTCACTCTGCTCCTCGACCTCGTCGGCCTGCGTGTCCTGGATGTGTGCCGTGACGGGCGTCTCGGCCGTGGGGGCCTCGGCAACGGTGGTCTCAGCCACCGGCGCCTCGGTCTCCTCGGTCGCGGGGTCGACGACCGCACGGGCCTTGCGCGCCCCGAAGAAGGACGTGTTGTGCGCCCGCAGTGCGGGGCGACCGGTAGGCGACTCGACCTCGGGCTCGGCCGTGGCGGTCGAACCGCTCGCGCCGGGCACCCGCGTCGGCAGCGCCGGCTCGGTGGGCTGGGCGACCGGGGCGTCGACCGCACCCTCGACCAGGGCCTCGGGGGTGGACGCAGCGTCCGTTCCCGCGACCTCGCCGACCTCGGCCACCCAGGCGTCCGGGACGGTCAGGTCGGTGGTCTCGGGCGTCGCGGCCACGGCCTCGGTCGTCGCCGGCTCGGACATGGTGTCCGACTCGCCGCGCTCCGCCTTCTCGCGGGCCTCGGTGACCGCTGCGCGGTGCTCGAGCCAGGCGGAGAGGTTGGAGGGCATGCGGTGCGTCTCGGCCTCCTCGGCCTCGATGCGAGCGGCCTCGGCAGCCTTGCGGCTCGGGAGCCAGCTGGTGAGCCGGCTGCCCTTGCCCTTGTCGCCGCCCTTGTCCGCGCCGGTGGAGTCGGCGCCGACCTCGGTCGGGGCGTCCGCGAACTCGCGGTACTCCGTGATGCCGGTGGCACGCGGCTTGCGGACCGGGAGCCCGGAAGCAGCCCGCGGGACGTCGGTGGGCGCTGCCGCCTTGGCGTCAGCGGCCTCAGCAACCTTGGCGTCCTCGGCAGCCTTCGCGACCTCAGCAGCCTTGGCGTCCTCGGCAGCCTTTGCGGCCTCAGCGACCTTGGCGTTCTTGGCAGCCTTCGCGACCTCAGCGACCTTGGCGGCGTCGGCGGCCTTCGCCTCGGCAGCCTTGGTGTCGGCGGCCTTGGGGTCGGCGGCCTTCGCCGCCTCGGCCTCGACGGCCTGGGTGCCGTTGGCCGCGTGGCCGTTGGTGCCGTGACCGTTCGAGCCGGCCTTGGCCTCGGCGGCCGGGGCGCCCTCGATGACGGGCTTGACCGGCACCGCCGGGATGGCGTTCGCCGTGGACGGGCCGTGGGCACCGGGGGTGCGGGTGGGCAGGACCTTCTTGGCGGCGTCGACGACCGGGCTGGGGGCGCCACTGGCACCGCGCACCCGGGTCGGGAGACCCGCCTTGGTGGTGCCACCGACGGCGGGGGCCACCGGTGCGGTCGGCAGGGCCGGAGCCACGCTCGGGCTGGCCGTTGCGGCGGCCTTGGCGGCGGGCCGCGCGGGGCGCTCGGCGCGACCGGCGGTGTCGGCCAGCAAACCAGCCGGCAGGTGGACGGACACGGTGATGCCGGGCTTGTCGGCACCGTTGCGGCGCAGGCGGATGGCGATGCCGTGCCGCTTGGCCAGGCTGCCGACCACGAACAGACCCATGCGGCGAGCGGTGTCCGCGGTGATGTCGCCACCGTGGGCGAGCCGGTCGTTGAGCGCGGCCAGCTCCTTGGGCGGCATACCGAGGCCACGGTCGCTCACCTCGACGAGGAGGCCACCATCGGGCGTGCGAGCGCCACGGATGTCCACGCGGGTCGTGGGCGGGGAGTAGGCCAGGGCGTTGTCGACGATCTCGGCGACCAGGTGGATGAGGTCGGAGCCGACCGCACCGAGGACCTGGTCGTTGGACGTGTCACCGATGTCGATGCGCTCGTAGTTCTCGACCTCGGAGACCGCGGCGCGCACGGCGTCGGAGACGGAGACCGCACCGGAGAAGCCACGACGGGTCGAGGTGCCGGCGAGGACGAGCAACGAGTCGCTGTTGCGGCGCATACGGGCGGCGAGGTGGTCGAGGCGGAACAGGCTCTGCAGCCGCTTCGGGTCCTCCTCGTCGCTCTCGAGGCGCTCGATGAGGGACAGCTGCTGGTCGATCAGCGAGGTGCTGCGACGCGACAGCGTCTCGAACATGTGCCCGACCTGGACCCGGAGCCGTGCCTGGTCACCGGCGAGGGTGAGGGCCTGGCTGTGAAGGTCGTCCACGGCGCGGGCGAGCTGACCCATCTCCTCGCGGGTGTGCACGGGGATCGGGACGAACACGGGCGGCTCGGTGCCGTCACGCATGGCGGCGACGGCCTCGGGCAGCCGCTTCTGGGCGACGTCGAGGGCGCCCTGGCGCACGGCGCGGATCGGGACGAGCAGTGAACGCAGCAGCGCCAGCACGAAGACCAGGGCGGCCAGCAGGGCCACCGCCACGATCACGGCGTTGAGGATCGCGGTGCCGCGGAAGTCCGAGGCCCGCTGGCGCAGCGTCGACTCGAGGGAGACGAGCTGGGTGTCCAGGAGCTTGGCGTACCCGGCGTTGCTGGTCTCGATCACCGAGCCCAGGGCGGTGAGCTGCTCCTTCTCGGGTGCGGCCTGCTGGAGCGTGTAGGCGCGGCGCCCGTTGTCGTTGAGCAGCTGGCGGATCGAGCTGGTGTCGCCGGCGGTCTCGGACTGCAGCCGGGTCAGGGCCGCGGTCTCGGCGCCGACCTGACCGATGGCACGCAGCGAGGCGGCCCCGTCGTCGACGTTGGCGAGGTTGAGCTGCTGGCCGGTCATCGCGCGCTGGGCGGCGATGGTGTCCTGGAGACCGACGACCAGCTTGGCCGAGGCCGAGTCGTCCGAGAGCCCGAGGTCGGAGACCGCGGTGGACAGCAGGGTCGCGATGTTGCCGGAGCGGTCGATGACGACGTCGGAGAACCCGCTCTGCGTCTTGGCGTTGCGGACGGCCTGGCCGAGGCTCAGCGCGCTCTGCGCGTTGCGCGTGACGTTCTGGGGGATACCCGGGGTCTTCAGGGCGATCCGGAGGTCGGCTGCGGCGGACTCGTACTGGGTGATCGCCGAGATGACGCCGCTGCCGCCCACGCTGCCGGCGGCAGCGAGGTGCTGCACCGCCAGGTTGTAGTCGACGACAGGACGGATCACCAGGACGGTGTCGGCCGCACGCGAGAGCTGCTGGGCCGAGTCGAAGTCGTTCTTGACGCGCAACCCACCGAAGACGAAGGCGAGGATCACGGGCAGCACGACAGCTGCGGCAAGCTTCCGCCGCAAGGGCCAGTGCCCGAAGGACCAGCCTTGCGGTACACGGCCAGTCACCGACTGCAGTCTGGACACTGAGCCACCTTCCTCATCTACGAAAACTTGGGCGAACGGCAACATATGGCCGTGAGTGCGGGTGCGACACGGGTAAGTAGGGCGTCCTGGGACGTTCAGCCGCCGTACGTCTGGCCGAATGGACTAGGCGTGTCCCGAGCGAGCCGGGCCGGTTGGCCTTCGGTTCTCCACCAGATCGCTCCGGTTCGCCTCCGGTCCCCCACCAGAGCCGGCGCGAACACCGAGGCAAGCACGAGTGGTGCCCCGTCTCAACCTGTCCACGGAAGAAAGGCACGAACGTCGGAGAGGTCAGGTCACAGGGACGCGTTGCCCGCAGTTACCGCGGCATTCACGCCGCGCACTGGGTACGGTTTGGCACGTCATCGTCAGGGGGCGAGGTCCACCATGGGAATCGATATGGAATCGACTGTTTCATCAGCTGAGGTGCAGGCACTGCGCCGGCTCTCGCAGCTGATGAACCAGGCAAGCGGCTTGGAGAGCCTGCAAGAGCTGCTCGACCTCGTGGTCGAGGGCGCAGCCGACGTCGTCGGCTTCCAGGTCGCGGCGATCAGCCTGGTGCGCTCCAACGGAGACCTGCAGATCGTCGCCGTGGGTGGACACCCCGACGCGACCGCCCAGCTCGTGGGTCGACGCACTCCGCGCGAGAGCGTCGAGGCCGAGTTCGCCGTCGCCGAGCACTGGGGTTCACTGCGCTTCATCCCCGCGGCCAACCTGCCCACCACGGCACAGACCGGCTGGATCGCCCCCGAGTGGGACGAGCAGGTGATCGGCGACCCGGACGCGTGGGATCCCGAGGACACCCTGCTCGCCCCCTTCTACGACCCGACCGGCGAGATGCTCGGGATGATCTCGGTCGACCTGCCGCTGTCGGCGAAGCGTCCGACCCAGGTCCAGCAGGGCGTGCTCGAGGTGTTCGCCAACCAGGCCGGCATCGCCATCAACTCCTTCCGCCAGCGGCAGACCCTCGCCGAGCAGGTACGGCTGGCCGCCACGGCCCAGAGCGTCGCCCGGATCTCACAGGGAGTGCTCGAGCCGTCCAAGGTGGTCGAGGCCATCGTCGAGCCGATCCGCACCGGGCTGGACTGCACGGGCCTGTGGGTCCGCGCGTTCTCCAACGAGGACGGGGCCCCGAAGGACCACACCGCTGCCTACTCCGCGCAGGGATCACCCCGGACCTCGCCCCGGATGGTGCAGCTGGCCCGGCGCATCGGCGAACGCTCCTGGGCGGACCAGGCCTCGGCCGTGGTCCGCAACGGCATGGTCCACCCCGCTGGGGTGCTGAGCGACGAGGAGGCTGGCGAGATCCTGCGCTTCCTCTCGACGACTGGTGCAGGGTCGCTGCTCCTGGCCCCCATCGGCGCCGGCACCGAGTGCCTGGGCCACATGGTGCTCACCCGCGCCGAGGACGCCCCGCCGTGGAGTGACGCCGAGCGGTTCGCCGCCCTGGAGATCGGCCGCGACGTCGGCCGCTCCATCGTCAACGCCCGGCTCTTCGAGCTCGAGCGGCGGATGACCTCCGAGCTGCGACGGGCCGACCGGGCCAAGACCACGTTGTTCTCCACGGTGCACCACGAGCTCAAGAACCCGCTGGCCTCGATCGTGGGCCACGTCGAGCTGCTCAAGGAGAACCCGTCCGGCGATGCCACCTGGTCGCTGAAGGTGATGGCGCGCAACGCGCACCGCCTCCAGAGCCTGGTCGACGACCTGCTCACGCTGTCGAAGGTCAGCGACCCCGACCGACCACTGGTCCGTGAGCGCGTGGACATCTCCGAGCTCATCCGGGACGCGGCAGACATGTTCCTGCCGCGTGCCACCCAGGAGGACGTCACCATCGAGGTCGTCGCCCCCGCCAACCCCCCGACCGCCTGGGGCAGTGGCAACGAGCTCGCCCGGCTCATCGAGAACCTCATGAGCAACGCCGTGAAGTACACCACCGACGGGGGCGTCGTCACCGTGACGCTTCGTCCCGTGGGCGACAAGGTCGAGCTGGTGGTGTCGGACCAGGGCCTGGGCATCTCCCGCACCGACCTGCAGTCCCTGTTCACCGAGTTCTTCCGCGGCACCAACCCCGATGCGCTGGAGGTGCCCGGCACCGGGCTCGGGTTGAGCATCGTGCAGCGCATCGTGGCCCGGCACAACGGCACGATCTCGGTGGACTCCGAGCTGGGCAAGGGCACGAGCTTCACGGTCCTGCTCCCCCGCGCCGACACCCCCGACCACTCGTAGCCCTCGGCCAGTTCGGGCACAGGCCCGCCACAGGCCGCGGCTCGACCGTGTGGTGAGAGCCTCGCCGACCGGCCTGGCACCGCACCCGAGGGGAACCACCGTGCCCAACAAGACCATCATCACCGCAGCCGCTGGGATCGTTGCAGCCACTGGCATCGTCGTCACCGTCGCCTCCCTGGCCGGCGCCTCGACCAACACGTCGCCGTCGGCCGTGACGGGATACGCGTTCGGCTACGGCCAGCAGTCCGGCGAGGGCCGCGGCCCTGGCGGGGGCACCCACACCCCCGTCACCGGCACCGAGCTCGGCAACGTCACTGCTGCCGTGAAGGCCAAGGACTCCGCCGTCACCGTCACCTCGGCCCGCAAGGACGCCGACGGTTCGTATGACGTGATGGGCACCAAGGCCGGCGCCCCCGTCATGTTCGAGGTCAGCAAGGACCTCAAGACCGTCACCGCCCGGACCGGCGGTCCCGGCGGAGGCCGTGGCCACGACGGCGGCCCCGGCGGGGGCACCCACACCCCGGTCACCGGCACCGAGCTCACGAAGGTCACCGCCGCGGTGAAGGCCAAGGACTCCGCCGTCACCGTCACCTCGGCCCGCAAGGACGCCGACGGCTCGTACGACGTGTTCGGCACCAAGGCTGGCAACCCGGTCATGGTCCAGGTCAGCAAGGACCTCAAGACCATCACGGTGGACACCGGCGGTCCCGGTGGGCACGGTCCCGACGGCGACGGCCCGGGTGCGCCCGGCACGGGCAGCACCGGTGGCACCGGCACGGAGAGCAACGGGACCTCCAGCAGCACCACCAGTAACGGCACCGCCAGCACCACGGCATACCGCACGGTCTGACCCGACGGGACGCGACGGAGCCCGGCTCCCCTCGGGGGCCGGGCTCCGCCCGTGTCCCGTCGTGGGTCAGAGGCCGAACATCGAGCGGCAGCCGTCGAGACCCGACACCTCGACGGCCGGACGGGATCGTCCCTCCCAGCGCTCTCGCGTGAGCCGCAACCGGTCGGAGACGAGCGCCTCGTCGTCTCGCGCATCCCGCGAGATCCCGTCCGGTTCGTAACCCAGCCGTCGTGAGACCCCTTGGGAGGCGTGGTTGTCCGGGAAGACCTCGGTCCGCGCCGACTCGGCACCGAGGTGGTCGAAGGCCAGCGCGAGCACCCCCGTCCTGGCGGCGGTGCCGACCCCCCGCCCCTGGTGCTCGAGGCCGAGCCAGGACGAGGTCGAGACCTCGCGCACGACCCGGAAGTCCGTGGCCCGCAGGTTGACGACACCCAGCGGCCGGCCCTCCTCGAAGACGCCGAGCCCCAGGCGCCAGTCGTCGGCCGTCCAGGACGCCAGCCGCTCCCAGTGCCCCTGCAGGACGTGCTTCGCCCGCTCGTCGGCGCTTCCTTCCGTCCACGGCGTGAGGAACGGGCGCTCACCCGGGCGGTGCACCCCGCGCCCGGCCACGGCCGCCAGCTCGGCGATCTCCTCCTCGAGGGGCAGACGCAGCTCCAGGCCGGGCTGGGGCGTGATGGTCAGGCCGAAGACCGGCCAGTGGTCGCGCAGCATGACCCCATCCTCGCGGACGTCGCTCGCCGGGGTCTCGTCCTTTTCGTCCCTCAGTGGACGGCTGCCAGCAGGAGGCCGACGCCGACGAACAAGCCGCCGAACACCCGGTTGAGCCGCCGTTGGCCCTCGCGGCTGCTGGTCAGTCGGCGCAGCCACCGTGCCGCGAAGGCGAACACGAACCACATGACCAGGACGTCCACGACCACCACCGTCGCGCCCAGCACCGCGTACTGCGGCAGCAGCGGGCGCTGCGGTCGGATGAACTGCGGGGTGAAGGCGAGGAAGAAGACCACCGCCTTCGGGTTGGTCAGGTTGACCAGCAGGCCCTGCCGCAGCATCGCCCAGCGGGACCTCGACGATGCCGGGGCCTGCTCCTCGTGGGCTGTCGGGGTCGACCTCACCTGGCGCACCCCGAGGACCACGAGGTAGGCCGCGCCGGCATACCGGATGATGTTGAACAGCAACGGCGACTCGGCAACGAGCACGCCCACCCCGGCCGCGACGATCGCGATGTGCACGAGGAGCGCGAGCTGCTGCCCGATGATGCCCCAGATGGAGCGCGCCCAGCCCGAGCCGATCGAGTTCGCCATCGTGTTGATCGCCCCGGCACCGGGTGTCAGGGAGATCAGGAGCGTGGCTCCGAGCAGGGTGAACCAGAGCGACCACGACACGGCGGCGAGTGTAGTTCGGCCCGACGGGGGCCCGCAGACGGCGATGGCCCGTGGTCACCGGCGAGGGTGACCACGGGCCATCGACGCGAGGGCTCAGCCGGAGATGCGGTCCGCGGCCAGCGTCTCCTCGGCCGCCGCTCGGCGTGCCGCCGGAAGCACCAGCGCCGCGAGGACCGCCAGCACGGCGACTCCCGCGCACACCCAGAAGCCGGTCGTGAAGGCCTCGTCGGTGGGCAACCCCTGCGGTGTGCTGTGCGAGGTGATGACTGCGGCGATGACCGCGGTGCCGATGCTGCTGCCGATGGTCCGCGCGATCGTGTTGACGCTGCTGGCCTCGCCGGTCTGCGCCGCGGGCACGCTCTCGATGATGGCGTTCGACATCGCGGCGAAGGCGAAGCCGATGCCGGCACCGGTGAGCACCCCCGAGAGGAGCACCTGCCAGACGGCACCGTGGCCGACGGCCGGGAGGACGAAGGCGCAGACAACCAGGGTCGTGCCGATGGTCATGGGCACCTTGGGGCCGTAGCGGCGGTCGATGATGCCCGCCACGGGACCGAAGACGATCATCATCAGCACGGTGGGGAGCAGGAACAAGCCTGCCTGCGACACCGACTTGCCGAAGCCGTAGCCGGTCACAGCGGGCAGCTGCAGGAGCGTCGGGACGAGGACGAAGGTGCCGAACATCGCGAAGCCGAGGATGAGGGCGACCAGGTCCGTCGCCCACACGCCGCGGCGCCTCATCAGGTGCACGTCGATCAGCGGTTCCTTGACGCGCAGCTCCACCAGGACGAAGGCGACGAGGGCGAGGACACCCAGCACGAGCAGCCCCACCGTCCTGGCTTCTCCCCAGCCCCACGCCTGTCCCTTGCTGATGGCGAGCAACAGGGACACCAGGCCGACCGACAGAATGCTCGCGCCCAGGACGTCGAGCTTGCCCGGCGTGCGCACCGGCGACTCCGGCATACCGAACACGGCACCCGCCAGAGCGATGACGATCAGGACGAGCGGCAGCCAGAACAGCCAGTGCCACGAGAGGTGCTCGACGATCGGCCCGGCCGCGACGATGCCGATACCGGCGCCGACCCCGAAGATGGCCGAGAGCAGGCCGACGGTGACACTCACCTTCTCGGCGGGTAGCTCGTCGCGGACGATGCCGATGGACAGCGGCAGGATCGCGCCGGCGGCGCCCTGCAGGATGCGCGCCACGATGAGCACGCCAAGGCTGGGCGCCAGGGCGGCCAGGAGGGTGCCGACGGCCATGATGCCGAGGATCCCGATGAGGACCTTGCGCTTGCCGACCATGTCACCGAGGCGGCCGAAGATGGGCGTGAGGACCGAAGCCGACAGCAGGTAGGCCGTGATGATCCAGCTGCTGTCGCTGGTCGAGATGTGCAGCTCACGCCCGATGGTCGTCAGTGCCGGCGCCACGAGGGACTGCAGCACGGCGAAGGCCAGGCCGCCGAGGGACAGGTAGAGCACCAGCAGCCTGCTGTGGGCGACGGGCCGGTCGGGGCCGGTCACCGCTCCCGCGGCGGGGTCGTCGACCCCGGGCGACTTCAGCTGGATCTGGGACACAGGACCTCCACGAGTTGGTAAACGTTTGTTGACTTGAACGATAGGGATCGAGTCGCCTGACGTCAACACCCGTTTACATAGCGGTGCTTCCTGGGCTAGGCTCCACGCAACGAAGGGGGCCACCGATGACCCAGGTTCGTGCTCCGCACGCGACCGAGGAGCCGCGCCGGCGCGACGCCGGCAGGACCCGTCAGCTGCTGCTCGACGCCGCACGCGAGCGCTTCGCCAACGACGGGTATGCCGTCACGACCGTTCGCCAGATCGCCGAGGACGCAGGGGTCAACGTCGCCCTCATCAACCGCTACTTCGAGTCCAAGGAAGGGTTGTTCGCCGCGTGCCTGACCGCTGCGGTGGACGAGCTGAGGCGCACGACGGGCGACGTCCCCCTCGAGGAGGTCGCCGAGGTCATCGCCGGCCAGGTGGCCGGCATCGGCCGGAAGGGACGCCCCAACCAGATCCTCCTCCTGCTGCTTCGCTCGTCCGGCGACGAGGCAGCCGACCACATCCGGCGGTCCGTCCTGCGCGGCCAGAGCGAGAGCCTGGCCGCAGCCGCTCGCCGACCCGAGGCAGTCGACGGGCCCGACGAGCTCATCCTCCGCGCACAGGTCGTCCTGTCCGCCGCCACCGGCCTCGCCCTGCTCAGGGCCTCCGGCCTGGAGCCCCTCGCCTCGGCCAGCGCCGCCGACCTCGTTCCGCCCCTGCGGGACGTGATCGACTCGCTCCTCACCGAGCGCTCCTGACGGTCGGCCCCATCCAGGACGAGTGACGTCCTCAGACCCGTTCCGCGTGCCAACCGTGGACAGGCAGCAGCTCGCGCAAGGTCCTGCGATGGTCGGGCCCGAGGAGCGACGACCGGTCCGGTGCTGGCTGACCATCTGGCTGAGGGCGGACTGCTCGGCGCAGACCGACAGGTGGCCCACGCTGGCGCCCGTTGCCCACTTTCGCGCACAGCGTCCGACTCAGACAAGAAAGGCCCCCGCGACCGGAGTCGTGGGGGCCTGACCTGGGGTGGTGCTGTGGAGCCGCCTATCGGAATCGAACCGATGACCTATTCATTACGAGTGAATCGCTCTGGCCGACTGAGCTAAGGCGGCAGGTGCCCGAAGGCACGGACGATGAGTATACGGATGACCCCGGCAATCTCCGAACCGGGCCCGCGAACAGCCGTCAGGTCAGCACTTGGTGCCGTCCTTCGGGACCTTGCCGTCGGTGTAGTAGTCGTTGATGGCGTTGTCGATGCAGCTGTTCGACCGCGCGTAGGCGGTGTGGCCGTCGCCGTCGAAGGTCAGCAGGCTGGCGTTCGACAGCTGGTCGCGCAGCCGCACCGACCACTCGTACGGGGTGGCCGGGTCGCGGGTGGTGCCGACCACGACGATGGGGCCACTGCCGGCGGCACTGATCTTGTGCGGGCCCACCCCCTTCTCAGCCGCCTTGACCGGCCACTGGCCGCAGACCAGCGTCCCCCACGCGAGGAACGGACCCCAGGTCGGTGCGACCGTCGCGTTGTCCTTGGCGCGTTGCGCGTAGACGGCGGGGTCGGAGCTGTCGGGGTTGTCGAGGCAGCTGACGGCGTAGAACGCCTCGAGCAGGTTGCCGGCGTAGGCGCCGTTCTGGTTGCGCTGGGCGTACTGGTCAGCCAGCTTCATCAGCTCGGTGCCGTCGTTCTGGCGCACCACCGCCGACAGGGCGTCGGTCAGCTTGCCCCACGAGCCCTGGTCGTACATCGCCTCGGCGATCCCGGTCGCGGCCCAGCCCTCGGTGAGCTGCTTGAGCGTGCCGTCCTGCATGGGGACCGGCTGCCGGTCGAGCCTGGTGAGCAGGTTGCGCATGCCGGACATCACCTCGTCGACCGAGTTGCCGAGCGGGCAGTCGCCGTGCGTCGACACAGCTCGCGGCATACGCCCTGGTCGCCCGCTCGAACCCCTCGGCCTGGCCCTTGGACACCTCGGCCGAGGTGAGGTCCGGGGGAAGCACCCCGTCGAGGACGAACCTGCCGACGAGCTTCGGGAAGAGCCCGGCGTAGGTGGCACCGAGGTAGGTGCCGTAGGACTTGCCGAGGTAGTTGAGCTTCTCGTCACCGAGGGCCGAGCGCAGGATGTCCATGTCCTTGGCTGCGTCGACGGTCGACAGGTGGCTGAGCAGGGCACCGGTGCGCTGCTGGCAGCCCTGGGCGAACTGCTTGCCGGACGCCGCGAACGCCTGCTCCTCGGCGCTGTCGTCCGGGGTCGGGTCCTGCCCGAGGAACGCGTCCATCTGCGCATCCGGCAGGCAGTCGACCGGCTGCGAGCGCTGGACGCCGCGCGGGTCGAACCCCACGATGTCGAACCGCTCGCGCACCGGCTTCCCCACGATGAAGTCGGCAGCCCGGGCGTAGTCGACGCCCGAACCGCCGGGACCACCGGGGTTGACCACGAGCGAACCGATCCGGTCCCCCGGGCTGGTCGCCTTCATCCGCAGCACCGAGATCTGGATCTGGTCGCCGGCCGGCTTCGCGTAGTCGAGCGGCACCCTGAGCTTGGCGCACTCGCCGATCTGGCACTTCGCCCAGGCCAGCTGCTGCCCGTAGTAGGAGGCGAGGGCCTCCGAACCCGCCGGCGCCTTGGCGGCTGCGGTCGAGGAGGTGGTGGGCGTGGCGTCGGACCCGTTCCCCCCGAGGAGCGAGCACCCCGACAGGCTGACCGCCATGACGGCGGTCGCGGCCACCAGCAGCCGTGCGCGAGAAGTCATGGGCGGCACGGTATCCCGCCGTGCTGGGAGACGCGCCACGAGCAGGAGCCACATGCGCGCCTCAGCAGGGGCCGCGTGCCCGCCTCAGTGCAGGACGCGTGCTCGCCTCAGCGGAGGCCGCGCACTCGCCTCAGCGGAGGCCGCGCACTCGCCTCAGCGGGGAACGCGCAGCGTGATCGCCATGGCCTCGAGCGCCAGCAGCGGCGCGACGTTGAGGCCGATGCGCTCCCGCGCCGTGCCGATGGCGTCCATCGCTCCGAGCAGCTGCTCGGGGCTCATCGACCGTGCCAGCGCCTGCACCTCGCGGATGCTGTCCTGGTTGACCAGGCCGAGGCCCGCGCCGCTGTGCACGACGAGGGCGTCTCGGTAGACCGACAGCAGGTCGACGAGCGAGCGGTCGAGGACGTCGCGCGAGTGCCGGGTCGCCCGGGCCTTCTGCTCCTTCTCGAGGGACGAGAGCTGGCTGCGGATGTGCGGCGGCTGGGTGCGGGCCGACGGGTCGGCTCCGAGCATCTCCATCAGTCGCTGGCGTTCGGCCACGTCGCGTTCGCTCGCGGCCGCCGTCGACTCCTCGTCGGCGATGGACATGAGGTCGGCCGCAGCGCCCATGGCGTCGCCGACCCCGTGGATCTTGCCCGCGAGGGCGACCACGTCGCGGCGCCGGATCCGGGCGCCCTCGTCGCGAGCCAGCCGGCGGGCGAGGCCGACGTGGCTCTGGGCCGCTCGCGCGGCATACAGGGCCATCGGCATCTCGATGCCGTCGCGGCGGTGCAGGAGCTCGGCCACGGCCTCGACGGGAGGGGTGCGCAGGCGCACGTGCCGCGAGCGCGACCGGATGGTGATGACGACGTCCTCCAGCGAGGGCGCGCACAGGATCCAGACGGTGCGGGCGACCGGCTCCTCGATCGCCTTGAGCAGGGCGTCGGCAGCGCGCTCGGTGAGGCGGTCGGCGTCCTCGATGATGATGACGCGCCACGGCCCGACCGACGGGCGCAGCGCCGACATGGCGGCCAGCTCACGGGCCTGCTCGACCTTGATCGACAACCCCTCGGTGGCGACGAGGTCGACATCGGCGTGGGTGCCGTCGACCGCGGTGCGGCACTCACGGCACTCGCCACACCCGTTCAGCGGGCACTCGAGGGCACCGGCGAACGCCCGCGCCGCGACCGAACGACCCGACCCGGGCGGCCCGGTCAGCAGCCAGGCATGTGTCATCGCCCCCGGCTCGGCGACCGCCCGCTGGAGCGTGGCCACCGCGGAGTCCTGACCGATGACGTCGCGCCAGACGCTCATGGGAGCACCCCGTCGGTGCGCAGGCGCGCGACCACGGCCGCGTGGATCTCGTCGGGCGCCAGGGTCCCGTCGACGACGAGGTAGCGCTGGGGGTTGCCCTGCGCCATGGCGAGGAAGTGCGCCCGGATCGCCTCGTGGAACGCGTCGGCCTCCGCCTCGAGGCGGTCGTGCACGTCGCCGCGACGCCGACGCCCCTCGGCCGCGGACACGTCGACGACGACGGTCAGGTCGGGGACGAGGCCGTCCACCGCCCACATGTTGAGGTCGTGGATCTCCTGGGCCCCCAGGTCGCGGCCGGCGCCCTGGTAGGCGACGGAGGAGTCGGTGTAGCGGTCGGTGAGCACGACCTCGCCCCGGTCGAGGGCTGGGCGGATCAGCTGGTCGACGTGGTGCGCCTTGTCGGCGGCGAAGAGCAGGGCCTCCGCACGCGGGGCGACGTGGGCGCCGTGCAGCACCAGGTCGCGGATCTGGCGGCCCAGGTCCGTGCCGCCCGGCTGCCGCGTGACGGTCACCGTACGACCGGCGGTCTCGAGCGCCTCACGCAGGAGCGACACCTGGGTCGACTTGCCTGCGCCGTCGCCACCCTCGAAGGCGATGAAGAGTCCGTCGGTCACGCGGGTGAGCCTAGGCCAGCACGGTGTCAGCCGTGGACGGCCACCAGCACACAGGTACCGGTGACGGCCGCGGCCAGCAGCACGGCGGCCGGGGCCAGCGTCATCCGCAGCACCTCACCGGTACGCCGAGCCGCGCCGACCGCGCTGAGCCCGAGCAGGATCACCACCGGTGCGAGGGAGTTGCCGATGTTGCCGCCCGCCAGCTGACCGGCGAGGAGGTCGGCGGGCGGGTCGCCGATGAGGTGCGCGACATCGGCCTGCAGGGAGGAGAAGAGCGCGTTGGAGCTCGTCGTCGACCCGGTGATGAACGAGCCGAGCGCGCCGACGACCGGGGCGATGGCCGGGTACGCGCTCCCGGTGGCCACCGCCGCACCCTGGGCCACCGTGCGGACCATCCCGCTGTCGACGAGGACGCCGGCCACCGAGGCGAGCAGGACCACCGAGGGCGACGACTTCCAGGCCTGCTTGAGCGCTCCACGCCACACCGGCCCCCAGGCGCCGCGCGTCCAGATCCCGCGGGAGGCCCAGACGGCGACGCTGCCGGCGCACGCGATGAGCAGGAACGTGCCCGGGTGGCCGACGACGGCGATGGGGTTGTAGACGGCCACGGCTTCGTTGACGGTCCCCTGGTGGGTGCTCGTCTGCGGGAACGACGGCCCGATGAGCAGGTGCCCCTTGGCCCACGACCGCAGCGCAGGGGGCAGGAAGACGGCCAGCGCGACGATCCCCAGGAGGGCGTATGGCACCGCGGCGGCCCGGGCGCGAACGCGGCTGTCCTCCCCAGTCGCCTCCGCAGGCGCCCCAGCCGTCGCGTTGGCCGTCGCCTCCGCCGTCGCCTCGGGCTCGACGGCCTGCACCGCGGCCTCCCGCCGGGAGAACCGGCGCAGCACGAACACCACGGCCACCCCCGACGCCCCGGCGCACAAGGCGCCGATCCCGGGTTCGAGGCGGGCTGCCCCGGCCTGGACCAGCGCCATGACCGGACCGGCGGTGGCGAGCAGGCGCCAGCCGTCACGCAGGCCGGCGAGACCACCGTCCATCAACGTCACCAGCACCCCGGAGAGCACGCAGTTGACCCCGAGCAGCACGGCCGCCGAGGCGGCATACGCGGCACGTCCCGGGGTGTCGAGGTGGGCGGTGAGGGCAGCCATGTAGAACGACGAACCCATCGAGCCGAAACCGACCGCCCAGTGGTAGCCGATCAGCGGGAGTGCGACGGCGCGGGCCTTGCCGATGCCGAGGGCGACGAGCAGCGGGGCGGCGACCGCGATGGGCGTGCCGAACCCCGACACCCCCTGGATGAACGACGGCAGCACCCACGCGAGGAGCAGCACGTTCTCGGTGCGACGCGGGAGCATCGTCGACAGGGCCCGGCCCAGCGCCGTCATCCCGACATGGCTGGCCAGGTGGTGCATGAGCAGGGCCGGCCAGATCACGTAGAGGATCCACAGTCCGACCCACGCCCCTTTGCCGAGCCCCACCGCCACGGTGAGCCCACCGGCGCCGAACGCCAGCATGGAGATGAGGACGCTGTAGGCGACCGTGACCGAGGCGTTGATGATCGTCGTGAACCGCCCCCACAGGACGAGGGCCAGCAGCAGCACGACCGGACTCACCGCGAGCGCCCACGTCAACGGGGGGACTGCGGTGAGGGACTCGGGCCGAGCTACGAGGGTCAGCGCGGGCAGTGGCATAGATTGTCTTTCGTATACGGTCGAGGTGGACATCGCGGCCGCCGACGAGCGACGGGAGTGCGCGATGGTCACCGGGATGGGACACACCATCGGCAGCCAGCACCTGGCCCTGCGCGAGCAGGTGCTCGCCGAGCTGCGCCGCCGGATCGTGGACGGCGACTACCCGCCGGGGCAGCGGCTCACGGAGGAACGCCTCGCGGCGGACTTCGGGGTGTCGCGCAACCCTGTGCGGGAGGCGCTGCGGGTCGTGGAGGCCGACGGGCTCGTCACGATGGTGCCGCGCAAGGGCGCGGTGGTCGCCACCCCGGACGCCTCCGCGGTGGCCGACCTCTTCGCGGTGCGGTCGAGCCTGGAGACGGTGGCTGCCCGCATGGCGGCCGAGCGCGCCACGGCGCATGACGTCGCCGCCCTGCGGTCACTGCTCGACGACGCCCGGGTCGCGACGGAGCAGGACGACCTGTCGCGGGTGGCCCAGCTCAACAGCGACCTGCACCTGCGGGTCGTGGAGATCAGCGGAAACCGTTGGCTCGCCTCTATCTCCGCCGCGTTGTACCTGCACGTGCACTGGATCTTCCGCATCGGTGCGGCGCACCGCGCTCCGCACTCGTGGCAGGAGCACATCCGGCTCGTCGACGCGATCGAGGCCGGCGATGCCGACGAGGCCGAGGCGGCAGCGCACGCCCACGTCGCGGCAGCGGCCCGGGCCGCGCTCGACGACGTCGACGACGACACCGACTGACCGCTGGGCCTGCGCGGTTCAGCGACCCACGGCATAGCCCTGCATCCCTCGCGGGTTGGCCCCGGCACGCAGCACCCCGGTGTCGGCGTCGCGGGTCACCGCACACAACCTCCCCAGGCTCCACGGGTCTGACACGCGCACGGTGTGGCCGCGCGACTCCAGCCCCGTGAGGACGTCGGTACCCAGACGGTCCTCGGCGACGATCACGCCGGGCTCGCTCTGACGCGGGTAGAAGGACCCGGGGAAGCTCGTGGTGTGCCACGACGGTGCGTCGATGGCCTCCTGGAGCTCCTGGCCGCCGACGAGGTGGCGCAGCAGGAAGATGAGCTGCCACTGGTCCTGCTGGTCACCGCCGGGCGAGCCACAGGCCATGTAGGGCAGGCCATCTCGCAACACCAAGGTGGGCGTGAGGGTGGTGCGCGGACGACGCCCGGGGGCGAGCGAGGAGGCGAGCCCCTCCTCCAGCCAGAACATCTGCATCCTGCTGCCGAGGCAGAAACCGAGCTCCGGGATCGTGGGCGAGCTCTGCAGCCAGCCGCCGCTCGGGGTGGCCGAGACCATGTTGCCCCAGCGGTCGACGACGTCGACGTGACAGGTGTCGCCGCGCGTCACCCCCGAAGGCGCGACGGTGGGCTCCCCCGTCGTCGCGTCACCGGAAGGCTGCGGGACGCCCGTCCCCCGGACGTATGCCGCGACGGCGGGCTCGCGCCCGTCCGGGCTCCCCGGACGCAGGTCGAGCGACGCCTTCTCACCGACGAGGGCGGCGCGCTGGGCTGCATACCCTTCGGAGAGAAGGGCTTCGAGCGGGACGTCGCCGTCGCCGTACCAGGCCTCACGGTCGGCGAAGGCGAGCTTGAGGGACTCGGTTGCGGCATGGATCCCGGCGGCCGTCGAGGGGTCGAGCAGCGCTGGGTCACCGAGGGCGTCGAGGGTTCGCAGGGTCTGCAGGAGGGCCGGGCCCTGCCCCCAGGGACCGGTCTTGGCGATGGTGTGGCCATGCCAGTCGATCGTGGCCGGTGCTTCCCAGGTCGCGCTGAAGGCCGCCATGTCCGCGCCGGTGATGAGGCCGCTGTGCGCCTCGCCGCTGGAGTCGCGGAACGCCTTGCGGGAGAAGGCATCTACCGCCTCGGCGACGAAGCCCTCGCTCCATGCCCTGCGGGCACCGTCGATCTGCGCCTCTCGGGTCGAGCCCGCGGCCCGACCCTCGGCGACGAGGCGGTCGAGCGTGTCGGCGTAGGTGGGGTTCGTGAAGAGGACACCGGGCGCAGGTGCCTTCCCGTCCTCGAGCCACAGGTCCGCGGAGGTGTGCCAGTCGTCCTCGAAGAGGTCTCGCACCGTCTCGATCGTCGAGCTCACCCGACCGAGCAGCGGGTGGCCGTGGCGCGCGTAGCCGATGGCAGGAGCCAGGACGTCCTCGAGGGAGCGGGTCCCGTGGTCGCGCAGCATGAGCAGCCAGGCGTCGACGGCACCGGGGACCGCTGCGGCCAGCGGACCCGAGCCGGGCACCAGGTCGAGACCCTCCGAGCGGTAGTGCTCGATGGTGGCGCCCGCCGGTGCGGGACCCTGCCCGCACAGCACCCGGGGCGTCGGGTCCTGCGCCGTCGCGATGATCGCGGGCATGTCGCCACCGGGGCCGTTGAGGTGCGGCTCGACGACGTGCAGGACGAAGCCGGCGCTGACGGCGGCGTCGAACGCGTTGCCCCCGAGCTCGAGCTCGCGCATGGCTGCCTGCGACGCGATCCAGTGCGTCGAGGAGACCATGCCGAAGGTGCCCTCGAGCGTCGGCCGGGTGGTGAAGGTCATGCGGGACGTCCTGTCGTCGTGACGGATTCGAAGGTCATGAACGCTCCCATGGACGTGGGCGAATCGCGCGATCGAATCCTGTATACAGGATACGGCACCGAACGAGTCGGGATCTTGTCGCTATCCGGACAGACCGGGACGCCCACCCCTGTCTGGGGCGGGTATGGCGCAGGTCGGCTCAGAGGGCGGCGTCGGGCAGGTGGTCGCGGGCCCACAGGGCCGCGCTGGTGCGGTCGACCACGCCGATCTGCCGGAACACTCGGCCGAGGTGCGCCTTGACGGTGCGCTCGCTGATGCCCAGAGCCCGGCCGATCTGCTTGTTGGCCAGGCCCTGCGCCACCAGCCGGAGCACCTCCCGCTCCCGAGGGCTCAGCCCGTCCCCGGACTGCGTCCCCGGCGTCGGCAGCAGCACGCGCGCCACACGCGGGTCCAGCGGTGCGTGTCCGGCAGCGGCCGCCCGCACCGCCGCGAGCAGCTCGGCGGGTTCGCCGTCCTTGAGCTGGTAGCCCACGGCGCCCGAGCGCAGCGCGGCACTGACCCGGTCCTTGTCGGAGAAGGACGTCAGCACCACCACCTTGGCGTCGGGCGCGACGGCCAGCACCTCACGGGTGGCTTCCGCGCCGTCCATCACCGGCATCGACAGGTCCATGAGCACGACGTCGGGCTGGTGGTCCCGGGCCTGGCCCACCGCGACTCGACCGTCCTGGGCCTGACCCACGACCGCGATGTCGCCGCTGGCCTCGAGCAGCGCGGTCAGGCCGCTGCGGACCATGGCGTGGTCGTCGACGACGAGGACCCGGATCACGAGGCACCACCTGGTAGGAGGGACAGGCGCCAGTGCGTGCCGGCCCCGGGCGCCGACGCCACCTGCAGGGTCGCGCCGGCATCGCTGGCCAGGTCGGCCAGGACCCGCAGGCCGAAGTGGCCGTCCGCCGGCTGGCTCAGCAGCACCGTGTCGAAGCCGGGCCCGTCGTCGAGCACGTCCAGGACGACCTCCCTCGAGACACCGTCCTCGCGGGCGAGGCGCACACTGACGGTGCACGGTGCCGCGTGCTTCGCCGCGTTGCGCAGGCACTCCTGGGCCACCCCGTGGACGAGTCGCTGCTCGCTCTCGCTGAGCCCCAGCTCCGCCTCGTCGTCGGTGTCGAGGTGGACGGTCAGTCCGCGGCTGGTGGCGGACTCCGCGAGGTCGGCGAGCGCCGTACCCAGTCCCGCGCCGGCCAGGGTGGGCGGGTAGATGTCGACGAGGAGCGAGCGCAGTACCCGGATGTTGCCGCGGACCGAACCGGCGAGCCCGTCCAGCTCGGCCGCCGTCCGGTCGTCACCGGCGAGCTGGGCCCGGGCCGCCGCCCCCGCGGCGACGAAGGAGGAGGCGACCAGGTCCTGCACCGGACCGTCGTGGAGCGTCCCCGCGATCCGGCGCCGCTCGGCGTCGGAGGCATCGAGGGTGCGTTCGAGCATGCGCTCGCGCTGGCGCTGGGCCTGGGAGAGGCGGCGCAGCAGCCGCCACAGGATCGGCGCCATGAGGATGACGAGCAGCAGCAGGCTGCTCAGCGTCACCCCCGAGAACCCGCGCCACAGCTGGGACGACCGCTGCTGAACGGGTCCGTACGGCGAGTACGTCTCGAACAGGAGCTGGCGACCGTCCGGCACCCACACCGGGCGGTAGACCTCGAGCGCACGACCCACCCGCTCGAACTGGTTCTCGGACCCGGTGAGGTTGGAGACCTCGGCCTTGGTCTGAGGGTCGGACAGGGCACTGCGCTGGTCCTCGCTGAGGGCGAAGGTGCGACCGACCAGCTGTGGCTCGTCGGCGTAGACGACCCGGCCGTCGGGCGCCCAGAGCTTCACCCGGATGATCCCCGACCCGAGGATGCGGCCGCGCACCAGCCGGTCGAAGTCGGCGAGCGCCGTCGCGTCCCCGTCCACCAGGGCGCCCGTCAGCGCCGGCGCGATGACGGCGTCGGCCAGGACGTCGGCGGTGTTGGCGGCGTCGTTGACGGCTTCACGCTCGGCAAGCCGTTGCGACGCGATGGAACCCAGCACACCGACGACGGCGAGGACCGCGACGAGTCCGGCGACCATCTGCAGCACCACCCGGCGCGGCCGGACCGGCGGGTCGGTCTCGGCCGGCACCCGGGCCCGCGACACGGTCACCCACGGGACGGCGGGGAGCTCGTCGGCAGCCGCCTCGGGGGGTGGGGGGTTCGCCGAGACGGCCGCATCGCCGGGGAGGGTGGTCACTCAGTCGTCGCTTCCATGTCCACCGTGGTCGTCGGCACCCTTGTCGTCAGAGCCCTTGTGGTCGGAGCCGCCGTGGCGACCCGACCCGGAGCTGGAGCCGGAGTCGTCCGAACCCGAACGCCCGGACGTCGACGAGCTGCGGTCGTCGCCCGGCTCGGTGCGCTGGTCCCGCGGGGTGTCGCCGCCGTGGTCGTCGACCGTGGTCGAGGAGCCGCTCGACGTGTGCGTCGAGGTGGCAGAGGAGTGGCCCCGGTCGTCACCGGCCTCGGTGCGCTGGTCGCGCGGGGTGTCGCCGCCGTGGTCGTCGCCGGCCTCGGTGGTCCGGCTGGAAGTGGGCAGCGTGGCTGTCCCGGTGGCGACCTGGGCACTGGCCGGGACCTTGACGGGGACGGCCTCGGAGAAGGAGGCGTTGCCCCACAGTCCCGCTCCGGCGGGGAGGAGGGCCACGACGAGGGCTGCGAGGGTGATGGTGGTGCGCTTCATGACAGATCCTTCCGGGATCAGTGTGTCGTGCGAGGAGTGGTTCGGGGAGCCTTATGCGCGGAAGACGACGACCGCGGTGCAGGTCTCACCGGTCGAGGTCGTTCGGGCGGTGGCCGTGATCCGGTCCGTGCCGGCGCGGTTGGCGACACGGCGTTCGAGGGAGAACGACCCGCTGGGAGCGGCCGTCCGGCGGGTCCCGGACCACTGCCGGACGCCGTTGTCGGCGAGGCGCACGGACCAGGCCTGGCCGACCTTGTTGGAGTCGACCTCGAGCTCGGTCTGGATGCGGCCGTCGTCCGCCTTGGCCTTGAGCTTCCAGACGCTGCCCTTGGAGCAGTGACCGCTGGCCCGGACGTCGAGTCCCTTGGCACTGGCTGGCTGGGCGCCGACGGTGGCGACCAGCGCGACACCGAGGACGATTGCTGCGCTCTTCGTGGAGGTGTTCATCGCACGTGTCCTTTCGTTGGGGGCCACCACCGGTGACCGTGGGACCACTGTGCGGAACGGGCGAGTTCACGCGGTATTGGGCGATGGTCGTAGTACCCCGCACCGTCACCACGCCGGCCCGGACGCGAAGGAGCCGGCACCCCCACAGGGGGTGCCGGCTCCATACCTTTGGCGACTCGGGCCGAGCGCGAGGTCAGGGCATCTGCGCCTGCGCCTCCTGCCGGTCGGCGTTGGCGTAGATGGCGTCACGCACGTAGGACGCCATGCCCTCGCGGATCTCGTCGTAGGTCGCGGTGAACCGCGGGTCGCTGGTGTACATGTCGGCGAGGTTGCGGTGGAACTGCGGCGAGCACGCGTAGAACCGGCTGTCGATGTGCAGACGGTGCGCCTCCGCCGCGTCCATCGCCGCGACGCTGGTCGGGGGCTCCCCCGCGTCCATGGCGTCGGTGAACCCCTGGTGCAGGGCGTCGCTCTCGGTCTTGACCTGCGCCCAGTCGGCCTTGGTGTAGCCCTTCGTACGCTGTTGGGACTGCTGCCAGGCCTCGGTGTCGCCCCACCGCTGCTCGGCCTCGGTCTGGCTCTCGTAGAAGCCGTCGCCGAAGAGCTCCTTCATGTCCTGGGTGCTGGCTGGTTGGTTGTTCATCTCTCGCTCCAGTGCTCGGTCGATGGCCACGACGAGATCGCGCATCTCGTCGAGCCGGGACATGACCGCTGCGCGCTGGCGACGCAGGTGCTGCTCCGCGCTCTCCGGGTGGTCCAGCAGGAGGGCGACCTCCTCGAGGGCGAACCCGAGCCGGCGGTAGACCACCACGTGCTGCAGGCGCGTGAGGTCCCCGGCGGTGTAGAGCCGGTAGCCCGCCCGCGATCGGTCGCTGGGCGTGAGCAGCCCGATCTCGTCGTAGTGGTGCAGGGTGCGCACCGTGAGGTCGAACTGTTCGGCCACCTGTCCCACGGTGAGCGTGGTCAGCTGCGTGCCTTCGGTCATGACGACCACTGTGACGCCTCACGCGGCGTGAGGGTCAAGCCCTTTCAAGCGAACAGGCCTTTCAGGGGATGGCGGGTCAGGCGTCCTCGCGGGCCCGACGGCGCGAGCGCAGCCAGGCGCCGATGCCGTTGCGGGCGGTGCCCCAGATGCCGTGGCGGAAGGCCAGCACGATGATCACGAAGATCGCGCCGGTGATGATGCCGATGCCGTTGAAGCCCGACGAGGCGAGCCTGTCCTCGAGCAGCACGACCAGCGCCGCGCCGACCGGGCCACCCCAGAGGGTGCCGATCCCGCCGAGGACGGTGATGAGCACGACCTTGCCCGACGTCGTCCAGATGAGCTCCTGGAGCGAGGCGAACCCGTGGCTGGCCGAGAACACCCCACCGGCGAGACCCGCGAGGCCGGCCGAGATGACGAACACCATGATCTTGTAGCGCTCGACGTCGTAGCCGAGGGCCCGCGCACGAGCCGGGTTGTCACGGATCGCGACGAGGACGCGGCCGAACGGGCTGTTGACGGTGCGCCAGGCGATGAGGACGCCGACGAGGATCAGGGGCAGGGCCGCGTAGTAGAAGTAGAACGGGTCCTGGTTGATGAGGTCCGTGAGCGGGCCGAGGTTCTTGGGGACACCCTGCAGCCCGTTCTCCCCGCCGGTGACGTCGCGCCACTGGTTGGCGATGAAGTAGATCATCTGCGCGAAGGCCAGCGTGACCATGGCGAAGTAGATGCCGGTCCGGCGCACGGCGAGGTACCCGGTGGGCACCGCCAGCACCATCGCGGCCACGGCGCCGCCGAGGACCGCGACCGGGAACGGCAGCCCGGCGTGGATGGCGATCAGACCCGGTCGTGTATGCCGACGTGCCCCAGAAGGCGGCGTGGCCGAAGGACAGCAGGCCCGTGTAGCCGAGCAGCAGGTCGACCGAGATCGCGAACAGCGCCCAGGCGGCGATGTCCATCGCGACCGGCGGGTAGATGAAGAACGGCAGCGCCAGCACGACGACGAGACCGACGGCGAAGCCGACCCAGCGCAGGTAGGGGCGGCGCGCCGTGATGGACGGGGCGTCGGGCAGCTCGACCTCGACCTTGGACACCAGCTGGGAGCTCATGATGTGGCCTCCTCGCGACCGAACAGGCCCGAGGGCCGGACCAGGACCACCACGGCCATGAGGACGAAGATGAGGACCTGGCTGAACGACCCGGCGTAGCCCTGGCCGTAGGCCTCGACGAGTCCGACGAGGAAGCCCGCCACCACTGCGCCGAGGATGGACCCGAGTCCGCCGATGACGACCACGGCGAACAGGATGATGATGAAGAAGCTGCCCATGTCCGCGTTGACCGAGCCCGTCGGGGCCCGCAGCACACCCGCCAGGCCGGCGAGCGCGATACCGAACCCGAACACGGGGGTGACCCAGCGGCCGACGTTGATCCCCAGGGCGCGGGAGCGCTCGGCGTCCTCGGTGGAGGCGCGGACGATCATGCCGACGCGGGTCTTGGTGAGCAGCAGCCACACGCCCAGGCACAGGGCGAGGGAGAAGAGCGCCACGAAGATCTGGTAGCTCGACAGGGAGACGCTGCCGACGTTGACCCGGCCCTGCAGACCAGCCGGGAGCTCGTAGGGCAGGGACGAGACGCCGTACTTGCGCTTGACCAGGTCGACGAGGAAGAGCGTGATGCCGAAGGTCAGCAGGAAGTTGTAGAGGGGGTCGAGCCGCAGCAGCCACTGGACGAACAGCCGCTCCATCAGCACCCCGAACAGGAACATCACCACCGTGATGACCGGCAGGGCCACCCAGAAACCGAGGCCGGTCGCGTCGAGCAGCACCGCGGCGCCGACGGCCCCGAGCATGTAGCAGGCACCGTGGCTGAAGTTGACGACGCCGAGCACGCCGAAGATCACCGCCAGGCCCAGGGCGGCCAGGGCGTAGAACCCGCCGAGGGCCAGGCCCTGGAGGGTGTACTGGATGAATGCCGTCATTGGTCTTCCGGTTCGTCAGTGCATCGGTGGCGGGAGGGGCGGACCCGTTGGGGCGAGAGCGGTCCCGTTGGGGTGAAGGAATTCCCTTGCACCCCAACGGGACCGGCCGTCACATCTTGCAGTCGGTGCTCACGGTCGGGTTGAAGGCCTGCGCCGCGGGAATGGTCTTGACGACCTTCTCGAGGTCCCACTCCTCCTTGACCTCGTCCTTGCTCTTGACCTTGACGAGGTAGGCGTCGTGCAGCACGCGGTGGTCCGCGGCGCGGACCTCACCGTTGCGCAGGAACACGTCGTTGAGCTTCTTGCCCTCGAGCTCCTTCACCACGGCGTCGGAGTTGTCGGTGCCGGCGCGCTGCACGGCCTCGAGGTACTGCAGGGCCGCGGAGTAGTTGCCTGCGTGGGCGAACGAGGGACGGACCTGGGTCTTGGCCATGAACTTGTCGGCCCAGGCGCGGTTCTGGTCGTCGAAGTTCCAGTACCAGGCATCGGTGAACTGGGTGTTCTTGAACTGGTCGACACCCAGGCTGTGGATGTCGGTGATGAACATCAGGCCGACGGCGAGCTGCGTCATGCCGCCCAGACCCGCCTGGTTGTACTGCTTGACGAAGTTCACGAGGTCGCCACCGGCGGCCATGATCCCGATGACGTTGGGCTTGCTCGACGCAGCCTTGGTGATGAAGGTCGAGAAGTTGTCGTTGGGGAACGGCGTCGCGATGGACTGCTGAACGGTGCCGCCGGCCTTGCTGACGGCTGCGGTGAACTGCTTGCTCATGTCCTGACCGAAGGCGTAGTCGGGGTAGACGAGCGACCAGTTCTTGCCGCCGTTGGCGACGACCGCGGCACCCGTGCCCTGAGCGAGCATGTAGGTGTCGTAGGCCCAGTGGAAGGTGTACTTGTTGCAGGACTTGCCGGTCAGCGCGGTGGTGCCGGCACCGATGTCGATGAAGAGCTTCTTCTTCGCCTTGGCCTGCGTGGCCACGGCGAGCGCCGCCGAGGAGGTCGGGACGTCGAGGATGATGTCGGCCTTGTCGCGGTCGTACATCTCCTGCGCCTTGGTGTTGGCGATGTCGGGCTTGTTCTGGTGGTCGGCCGAGACGATCTCGATGTCCTTGGCCACCGCCTTGTCGCCGTACTTCGCCTTGTAGTCGTCGACCGCCATCTGGATCGCGACCTTGGAGTCCGGGCCGGACAGGTCCTTGTAGATGCCCGACTGGTCGTTGAGGAGGCCGAGGACGACCTTCCCGTCGCTGATCTTGCCGCCGCTGGCGGCGGGGCCACCCGCGCCACAAGCGGCGAGCACGAGGCTGCCCGTGACAGCGGTGGCCACAAGGGCCAAGGACTTGTTTCGCTGCATGTCCCCTCCTGGGGTGTTCGTGGTGCCGGGAGTTGGAGTGGTGAGGTGGAGGTGGTGCGATGACTCGTGGGTCGGTGGAGCAGGTGGAAGGAGCCCCGGCTACATGCCGAGGTACTCGAGGAGCTCGGTGGTGCGGGACTGGAAGCTCTCGTTGTCCAGGGACTCCACGACCCGGCCCTGGGCGAGCAGGTAGTGGCGGTCGGCGACCGTGGAGGCGAAGGCGACGTTCTGCTCGACGAGCAGGACCGAGACGCCCTGGGCCTTGATCTGCCGGATGATCTCGCCGATGCGCTGGACGATGACCGGGGCCAGGCCCTCGCTCGGCTCGTCGAGCAGCAGGAGCTTGGAGCCCATCCGCAGGACGCGGGCGATGGCCAGCATCTGCTGCTCACCGCCGCTGAGCTTGGTGCCGGGGAAGTCGCGGCGCTCGTGCAGGACCGGGAACTGCTCGTAGACCTGCTCGAGGCTCCACGCGTCGGCCTTGCTCGTGACCGGTGGGAGCAGGAGGTTCTCGGCGACGGTGAGGGTCGCGTAGATGCCGCGGTCGTCGGGCACCCAGCCGATGCCGGCGCGGGCCCGCTTGTCGGCGCTGGCCCGGCCCAGGTCGTCGCCACCCCAGGTCACGGTGCCCTCGACCTGGCGGTGCAGGCCCATGACCGAGCGCAGCAGGGTGGTCTTGCCGGCACCGTTGCGGCCCACGAGGGTGACGACCTCGCCCGGCTCGACCCGCAGGTCGACGTCGGTCAGGACACGTGCCTCGCCGTACCACGCGGACAGGCCCGCGATCTCGAGGGTGTGGTCAGACATGCTGCCCTCCGGCCTGTCCGAGGTATGCGGTGATGACCTGCTCGTCCGCCCGCACTTGCTCGTAGGTGCCCTCGGCGAGCACCTGCCCCGCCTGGAGCACGGTGACGGTGTCGGCCAGCGAGCCGACGACGTGCATGTTGTGGTCGACGAACACGACGGTGCGGCCGGCCGAGACCTTCTTGACCAGGGCGATGGTGCGGTCGACGTCCTCGAGGCCCATGCCTGCGGTGGGCTCGTCGAGCAGGAGCAGCTGGGGGTCGAGGGCCAGGGCCAGAGCCAGCTCGAGGGCGCGCTTCTGGCCGTAGGCGAGCGAGCCGGCCGCTGCACCGGAGCGGTCGGTGAGGCCGACCTGCTCGAGCAGCTCCATGGCGCGGGGGCGGAACTGGCGCATCTTCGAGCTGGACCGCCAGAAGCGGTAGCCGAGACCGGTGGGCGAGGCGAGCGCGAGCTCGACGTGGTCGACGACGCTCATCTGGTCGAACAGGCTGGTGATCTGGAACGAGCGGGCGATGCCCAGGTGGGCGATCTGCTCCGGCTGCATACCGGTGACGTCGCGGCCACCGAGGAGGACCTCGCCGGACGTGGGTGCCAGGAACCCGGTGAGGAGGTTGAACAGCGTGGTCTTGCCGGCGCCGTTGGGACCCACGAGGGCGTGGACGGTGCCCTCGACCACCCGCAGGTTGACGCCGGAGACTGCGCGGAAACCGCGGAACTCCTTGGTCAGGTCGCGGGTCTCGAGCAGCAGTGCTGCTGAGCCTGTGCCTGTTGCCTCGGGGCTGGCCTCGCTGGGCACCGGCACCTCCTCGTGCGGCTGGAGCGACGGCAGGGGACCATCGCGGTTCTGCAGAACACTAGGGGCGCTGCGGGACCCCGGACATGGCCGCCCTCGACACAGAGCCACCGGAGAACATGTCCGTCCCCCACATACGTCTCGGTCGCCCGGGCGGCCATGGGCCACGGGATCTCGTGCCCGGTGAGCGCCTCAGTGCCAGCGGTCGGGGTGCACGTCCCCGGGGATGTCCGCCGTCGGGTCGTACGGCGTGCGGCTGAAGCGGAACGACCCGAGGTCGAGGTGCGTCACGCGACCGTCCGCGTCGCGGTGCGCCACGAGAGGCTCACCCTCGTGGTAGCCGTCGAGCCCGACCCACCCGGTGTCCGTGGGTGCGAACCGTGAGCCGCGGTGGACCCCCGGCTCCCCCAGCACCAGCCCACCATCGGCGGCCAGCCGCAGCGTGTATGGCGTCGTCCCCCAGTACCAGTCCCCCACCAGGTCCAGGCCGGTCGCCTGCTCGGCGTCCGCGGTCCACGGGGTCGCCGGCAGGGGTTCGTGCTCGGCGAGCAGCGAGAGGAGGTCGACCGAGATCGGCCCGATGCCGGACGTCGCGTTCGCGAAGACCACGCAGCCGTCGCCCGTCTCGAGGTCGACCCTCAACCCCGCCAGGAAGCCGGGCATCGAGCCGCCGTGACCGCCGAAGCGACGACCCTCGACGTTCCACACCTGCCAGCCGAGGCCGTGCGCACCCGTCCAGGCCTGGCCCGGGGTGTCGTTGACGACGATCGGCAGGCACATCTCGGCGAGGGTGTCGGCCGACAGCAGGCCGGCGCTGTTACCGGCCAGGAAGGCGGCCCACCGGGAGAGGTCCTCGACGGTCGACCACAGCTGCCCGGCCGGCGCCATCGCCCCGGCGTGGTGCTCGGGCTCGACGTGGACGAGGTCGGCCAACGGGTGGACGGCCCAGCCCGGCGCACTCGGCGCCTGCGGGCGCAAGGAGGTCCGCGCCATACCGAGGGGGTCGAGAAGGCCGGTGCGGACCGCCTCGTGCCACGGCACCTCGCGGAGTCGACCGATGAGCTCGCCAAGGGCCGCGTAGCCGACGTTGGAGTAGTGGAAGCGGGCCCCCGGACGGAACCTCAGCTGCGGCCGGCTGGCGAGGAGGTCGGCCCAGTCGCCGCCCTCTGTGCGTTCCCACCACGGCCCGCTCGTCTCCGCCTGCAGGCCCGAGCTGTGCGAGAGCAGCTGGGCGACGGTGACGTGCCCGAAGTCGCTCGCAGCCGCCTCCGGCAGGTGGACGTCGATCCGGTCGGACAGGTCGAGAGCGCCCTCGTCGCGCAGGCGGAGCACCTCGACGCCCACGAAGGTCTTGGTGATGGAGCCGATGCGGTACTGCGTGTCGACCGTGGCGGGCTCACCGTCTGACCTGCCCGTCACCGTGCCGACCGCACCGGACCAGACCAGCTCGCCGCCGCGGACCAGCCCCGCTGCCACGGAGGGGAGCCGACAGGTCGACTGCTCCTGCGCCAGCCGGCGGTCGAGGGCGACGGTGGTCGTGGGCTCGAGCGTCATGGTCACTGACCGTAGCCGACCCAGCGACTGCCTGGTGCTGGCGGACTGAGCCCATGAAAGTGCGCTCTGCCCCTGACGTTTCAGGGTCAGAGCGCAACTTCATGGGCAGAGTTGCTTAGAAGAAGGCGTTCCAGCCCGAACCGATGGTGGCCGGGCTGGCGAAGGTGCCGTTCCCGCGACCGGGGTAGAGCCTGAGCTTGCCGTCCATGGTCACCGCACCGAGGTCGGCCCGACCGTCACCGGTCAGGTCACGGGCAGCGAAGACCGCGCCCATGCCGCTCCACCCGGACCCGACCCGCTTCTTCGTGGTGAACCCGCCGCGACCGTTGCCCGGGTAGATCCACAGGACGCCCGCCGAGTCGATCGCCATGACATCGGCCTTGCGGTCCCCCGTCACGTCGCCGGGGACGAAGACGCGCAACATCGTGCCCCAGCCGCCGCCGACCTGGATCGGCGTGGTGAACCGTCCGTTGCCGTCACCCCGGTAGATCCGCATGACTCCAGTCGAGGTGACCGCGACGACGTCGGGCTTCCCGTCGCCCGTGAGGTCAGCGCTCCCGTCGATGGCCCGCATGCCGCCCCAGCCAGATCCGCTACGCGTCGCACCGACGAACCTGCCGCTCCGGTCGACCAGGTTGCCCTGCAGTGCGCCCGACTCGACCGTGAGGAACGCGGCCTGCCCGGAGATGGCTGCGGACGGGAAGTTGTGGGTCTCCGACGGCTTGAGGACGGTGCTCGGGCTCTGGAACTTCGGGTAGCCCGCGCTCCGGTACAGCCGGATCTCGGCGCCAGGCACCTTGGCGAACAGGTCGCTGCGGCGGTCGCCGTTCACGTCACCTGCGGCCCAGATGTTGCCGGAGATCGCCGGAGTCACGGTGACCTTGGTGGTCGTCCCCGGACCGACCTTGCTCTGCGAGGTGACGGCGAACGTGTACGCGGTGCCGTTGCGAAGGCCGTTCACGATGACCCGTTGGTCGGCCGACGAGACGGGCACGTCGATGACCCGGCCCCCGGGGCTGACCACGATGCGGTAGGACGTGAGGTCCTGCGCCTCGTCGACGGGGGGCCGCACCCTCAGGTCGGCCGACTGAGGACGGCTGATGCCGACCACCGTCGGCGCGGTCGGGCGGGCGACGACGTCCTGACCGGCGAGGTCCACCGTGTGCGTGCCGATGACCCGGCCGCGGTCGTCGAGGACCCGCCCGTCCCGTCCGTACTGGGAGGTCCGCATCGCCGAGTCTGTGACCACGACGCGTTGAAGCCGGTAGGTGCCCACGCGCTGCGGCAAGGTTCCCGTGAACTCCCCCTGGGTGCCTGCTGCCCCTACAGACAGGAGGGGCTGGACGCCCGGCACCCCTTCGAGCGCGTACTCCACGGACACGCCTGTCAGGGTCGAGGAGTTCAGCTTCGTCGCGTAGGAGACCGTCACCTTCCCTCCGGCGACCGTGGGAGACGGCCCGACGGACAGGCTCGTGAGCACTGGAGCAGGCCCGTCGTAGGACGAGTCCGTGACCGCGAGAGAAGACGACGCGAAGGAGACGGCGTGCGTCCCCGTCGGTCGCGACGGGTGGGGATAGAAGATCCCGGGCGGGGCGGAGTAGGAGACCGTGCCATCGACGCTGTAGCTGCCCGCGAAGCCGTTCGCGTCGGTGAGTGACACCGACTGGAGCGCGTAGTTGCCGTTGTAGACCACGTGCGGCATCGGCTTCGTGAAGGATCCGCCAGCCAGGTCGATGGGGTCGGACGACGTCAGCGAGAAGTAGGTGTCGTGGTCCTTGTGCTTCCACGTGGCTCGGACCGCGGTGATCGGGTGGAGGTCCGTGGCCGCGAACCGCACGGTGACCGGGGTGCCGGGGCTGACCGTCGCGGGAGTCGCCGAGACCGATGACAGCGCCGGTGCGTCGAAGTCCTCGGTCGACCCCGACACCACGACGTCGTACGGCGACAGGTCGCGGGTCTCGTTGCACTTGGCGACGGTGCTGGCGTACGCCGCGGTGCAGGCGAAGGTGAACGCGATCCGGCGCGAGTAGTGACGAAGACGTACTGGAGCTTCCACGTCCCGTTCTGCACCCCGTCGGGGATCTTCCGGACACCCGAGCCGGAGGTCCCTTTCGACAGGTTCACCGTGTAGAGCCGACCCGACGGGTCCTTGTAGCCGGCCAGGGCCTCGAAGATGGGCTTGTCGGCGGTCGCGGTGTAGGACAGCACCACCTCACCGGGCGCCGTCACAGAGTTGGTGCTCACCGAGATGGACGTGATTTTCGGAGGCGTCGCGGCGCTGGCCGACGACGCCGTCAGCAGTCCTGCCACGAGGGTCGCGACGACCCCACCGACCACGGTGACCATGCCCCGAACGCGACGACGCGCCATACCCTTGTGCCCCCTCAGACCAGCCAGTGCTGGACGGAGCGTAGGTGGGTATGGCGCGTCGTGGACCGGGAACCGGACATCCTGCGTGAACGCGCAGTCGGTCAGGACTTCTTGGTGGTCGCCTTCTTGGCCGTGGTCTTCTTCGCGGTCTTCTTGGCGGCCTTCTTCGCCGGGGCCTTCTTCGCCGCGCGCTTGCGGGTCGTCGGACCCTTGGCGCGCTTCTCCGCGAGCAGCTCGGCGCCGCGCTCGGGCGTGATCGACTCCGGCTCGTCGCCCTTGCGCAGGGTCGAGTTGGTCTCGCCGTCGGTGACGTAGGGGCCGAAGCGACCGTCCTTGACCACCATCGGGCGTCCGGAGACCGGGTCGTTGCCGAGCTCCTTCAGCGGAGCCGTGGCCGCGCGACCGCGCTGCTTGGGCTGGGAGTAGATCGCCAGCGCCTCCTCGAGCGTGATGTCGAAGAGCTGCTGCTCGGTGGTCAGCGAGCGGGAGTCGGTGCCCTTCTTGAGGTAGGGACCGTAGCGACCGTTCTGCGCGGTGATCTCGACCTCGGTGCCGTCCTCCTCCTTCGAGGTGCCGACGACGCGGGGCAGGCTGAGCAGCTTGAGCGCGGTCTCGAGGTCCATGCTCGCGAGGTCCATGTCCTTGAACAGCGACGCGGTGCGCGGCTTGACCTTGTTCTTGCCCTTGAGCGCCGCGGTCTCCTCGTCGAGGACCTCGGTGACGTACGGGCCGTAGCGACCGGCCTTGGCGACGATGTCGCGACCGTTCTCCGGGTCCTGGCCGAGGACCTTGCCGTCGTCGGCGGACTGCTCGAGCAGCTCGCGCGCCTTGGCCGGGGTCATCTCGTCGGGGGCGATGTCGTCGTTGATCGTCGCGCGGCGGGGGGTCGTCTCGGCGCCGTCGGACATCTCGCCCGTCGACAGGTCGACTCCCTGCGGCACCGTCTCCTCGACGTACGGGCCGTAGCGACCGACGCGGACGACGATGCCCTCGCCGATGTCGATCGTCGAGATCGCGCGGGCGTCGATGTCACCGAGGTCCTCGACCAGCTGCTTGAGGCCGAGGTGCGCGTTGCCGGCGTCGGGCAGGCCCGACTTGCCGCCGACGAGGGCACCGTCACCCTCACCGAAGTAGAACCGCTTGAGCCACTCGGCGCGCTGGGCGTCGCCGCCGGCGATCTGGTCGAGGTCCTCCTCCATGGAGGCGGTGAAGTCGTAGTCGACGAGCTCGGTGAAGTGCTCCTCGAGCAGCCGCGTCACGGCGAACGCGAGCCAGGTCGGGATCAGGGCCGAGCCACGGGTGTTGACGTAGCCGCGGTCCTGGATCGTGCCGACGGTGGAGGCGTAGGTCGACGGACGACCGATTCCCTTCTCCTCCATGGCCTTGACGAGCGTGGCCTCGGTGTAGCGCGGCGGCGGGTTGGTCTCGTGGCCGTCCGGCTCGGCGCGCACGACGGTGAGCGAGACACCCTCGCTGAGCTTGGGGAGACGGCGCTCCTCCTCGGCCTCCGCGGCCTTGGACGCGCGCTCCTCGTCACGGCCTTCCTCGTATGCAGCGAGGAACCCGCGGAACGTGATGACCGTGCCGGATGCGCTGAACTCCACGACCCGGCCGTCCTCGAGCGTCCCGCCGAGCTTGACGGTCGCGGTCGAGCCACGGGCGTCGGCCATCTGCGAGGCGACGGTGCGCTTCCAGATCAGCTCGTAGAGCGCGAACTCGTCACCGCGCAGCTCTCCGGCCACCTGGGCCGGGGTGCGGAAGCGGTCACCCGCGGGACGGATGGCCTCGTGGGCCTCCTGCGCGTTCTTGACCTTCTTCTCGTAGTGGCGCGGCGACTGCGGGACGTACTCGGCGCCATACAGGTCGCGGGCCTGCTGACGGGCCGCGGTCAGGGCCGCCTCCGACAGCGTGGTGCTGTCGGTACGCATGTAGGTGATGTAGCCGTTCTCGTAGAGGCGCTGCGCGACGCGCATGGCGTTCTTCGAGGAGAGGCGCAGCTTGCGCGACGCCTCCTGCTGCAGGGTGCTCGTCGTGAAGGGTGCGCTGGGACGCCGGGTGTACGGCTTCTCCTGGACGCTCGTCACGGCGACCTGGCAGGTGAGCACCTGGGTCGCGATGGAGGTCGCGGTGGCCTCGTCGAGGTGGACGACCGAGGAGCCCTTGAGCGAGCCGTCGTCGTTGAAGTCGCGACCCATGGCGACACGGCTGCCGTCGACCGAGCTGAGGCGCGCGGTGAACTGGTTGGACGCGCCGTCGGGGGTGAAGTCGCCCTCGACGTCCCAGTAGGACGCGCGGACGAATGCCATCCGCTCGCGCTCGCGCTCGACGACGATGCGGGTCGCGACGGACTGCACGCGGCCGGCGGACAGGCCCGCCTTGACCTTGCGCCACAGGACCGGGCTGACCTCGTAGCCATAGAGGCGGTCGAGGATGCGGCGGGTCTCCTGGGCGTCGACGAGGGCGGTGTCGAGCTCGCGGGTGTTGGTGGAGGCGCGCTGGATGGCCTCCTTGGTGATCTCGTGGAACACCATGCGCTTGACCGGGACCTTGGGCTTGAGGACCTCGAGCAGGTGCCAGGCGATCGCCTCGCCCTCGCGGTCCTCATCAGTGGCGAGGTAGAGCTCGTCGGCGTTCTTGAGCAGGCGCTTGAGCTCGGCGACCTTCTTCTTCTTGTCGCTGTCGACGACGTAGTAGGCCTCGAAGTCGTTGTCCACGTCGACGCCGAAGCGGCCGAACGGGCCCTTCTTGATCTCGGGCGGCATCTCCGACGGGGTCGGGATGTCGCGGATGTGGCCGACCGACGCCTCGACGTCCCAGTCCTTGCCCAGGTATCCGCCGATCGTCTTCGCCTTGGCCGGCGACTCGACGATGACGAGCTTGCGCCCTTCGCTCACGTTCTCTTCCTCGTTTTCCTGATCCCATGTGCTGCGGATTCGTCGCAGCGTGGACATGGCAACGCGACCGACGGTAGCCGGTCCGGTCAAATCTGCCGCGTCCGGTCTCGTCCGTGGGTGGCGGTTCTCAGGCTGGATTCAGGGATCTCCTCGCGGCAATTGATTGAATGTTCAAGTAGATGTATCCTGTTCTCATGACCGAGACGATCGAGCCCACGCGCCAGCCCGTGCTGTACCTCAGCCACGGTGCACCGCCGCTGGCCGACGACCCGGTGTGGACGCGTCAGCTGGGCGACTGGTCGGGCCGGTTCGGCAAGCCCACCAACATCCTCATGGTCTCCGCCCACTGGGAGGAGGCGCCGCTCGCGCTGAGTGCCACGTCCGGCCAGGTCCCGCTCGTGTACGACTTCTGGGGCTTTCCGCAGAAGTACTACGACGTGACGTATGCCGCGCCCGGTGCGCCTGCCCTCGCCGACAGCATCACCAAGCTCGTGCAGGCCTCCGAGACCCCGGTGCACCGCGACGAGTCGCGGGGCCTGGACCACGGCGCCTACGTGCCGCTCGTGGAGATGTATCCCGAGGCCGACATCCCCGTCCTGCAGATGTCGATGCCGACGCTCGACCCGCGCGCGCTGTTCGAGATCGGTCGCAAGCTCGCTCCCCTGCGTGACGAGGGCACCCTGATCGTCGGGTCCGGGTTCACCACCCACAACCTGCGCTGGTTCAACCCCTCGGCCGGCCCGGACGGCACTCCGCCGGCTGCCTCGGCCGAGTTCGACAACTGGGCCGCCGAGGCGCTCGAGCGCCAGGACGTGGACGCCATCCTCGACTTCATGCACAAGGCGCCGGCCGCCCACGAGGCCCACCCGCGCACCGAGCACTGGGCGCCGCTGTACGTCAGCCTCGGCGCGGCATACGAGTCCGGGTCGCTGGACAACCAGAGCGTCATCGACGGCTTCTGGTTCGGCCTGAGCAAGCGGTCCTGGCAGTTCGCCTGACGTGTCTCCCCCTCTTCTCCCCTCTCTTCTGCGTTTGGGGGCCAGAAGGTGATCCATACGTCACCTCCTGGCCCCCAAAGCTGTCGGTAGGCGTCCACAGCCCGCGCCGCGCCCGACGCTCATCCACAGGGGCCGCTGACCTGCCCGCATCCGTGCCCGCGCGCCAGGCAGCCTGTCGCGATGTCGCAGCGAGGGATCGACCGCCGACGAACAGCCTCCGCTCTGGCAGACAGGCACGGCGGCGTCGTCTCGCGCTCCCTGCTCCTTGGGTCCGGGGTGGATCGCTGGGCCGTCGCGGCCGAGGTGCGCGCAGGGCGGTGGGCCGTGCACGGCCGGCACACGGTGGCGGTGCACACCACTGTCCTGTCCCGCGCGGCAGAGCACTGGCGAGCGGTCTGGGAGGTCGGTCGGTCGGCCGCCCTCGACGGCGTGACGGCGCTGGAGGCTGCCGGGCTCACCGGCTTCGACGAGGCGACGGATCCACGTGTCCGTCGACCACGAGCGACACGGCGGCGGACCGGTGAGCGGCGTGAGGATCCACCAGGTCCGAGCATCGCGCTCCATGGACGTCCGCGCGGCCGGCATCCCCAGGGTTCGACCGGAGGTCGCCGCCGTCCGAGCAGCCCAGTGGGCCAGGACCGATCGGCAGGCTGCCCTCATCCTGTGCCTGGTCGTTCAGCAGCGGCTGGTCCGCGGCGTCGACCTCGTGCCCTTGCGCTGGCCGGGGGCCCACTACGGCCGCTCCGCCTTCGTCCGACAGGTCATCCAGGACATCGCCGACGGCGCGCAGTCCTTGGGAGAGCTCGACTTCGCCACCCTGTGCCGCCAGCACGGCCTCCCCCTGCCCGAGCGCCAGGTCGTCCGCACCGGGCCAGCCGGTCGGATCTACCTCGACGTCCGCTGGCGCGAGTGCGCGCTCGTCGTGGAGGTCGACGGGGCCCAGCACCGGCTCGGGCTCGCGGTGAGCGCGGACAACCTTCGTCGCAATGCCCTCGCCATCGACGGAGAGACGGTCCTGACCATCGACCTCATCGGACTCCGGTTGCAGACCGGCGCGTTCATGGGGCAGGTGGTCACGGCATACCGGGCACTCACCGGAGGCTTGGGGGCCGCAGGGTGACCCATCAGTCACCTTGCTGCCCCCAAATGCGGAGGTAAAGGGTCGGCGGGTGCTGACAGGATGCCGGGCGTGCGCGAACTTCCGGTGTGGGTGAGGTGGCTGCTCGTCGGGCGGTTCGTCAACGCGCTGGGCTCGATGGCCTGGGTGTTCGTCCCGCTCTACCTCGTCTCCGATCGCGGGCTCGACGAGGCCGCGGCCGGCTCAGTGGCAGCCGTATGGGGCGTGGGCACCATCATCGGCAACCTCCTCGGCGGATCGGTCGGCGACCGGTGGCGGGCTGCGCCCGACCCTCGCCGTGGCGTCGCTCGCCTCCGCCCTCGGCTGTGTGGCCGTGCCGCTCACGCCGACCGCGGGCCTGGCCGTCGTGCTGTTCGTCATGGGCGCCCTCGGCGGCATCGGTCGCCCGGTCTCGTTCGCCCTCGTCACCAGCGCCCTGCCCACCGAGGACCGCCGACAGGCGAGCGCCTGGATGCGTTCGGTCAACAATGCGGGCACCGTGCTCGGGCCACCGCTCGGCGGCCTGCTCGCCGTCCACCACTTCGGCGCGGTCTTCGTCATCGACGCCGTCGCCAGCCTGCTGATGCTCGGCGTCGTCCTGCTCGTGGTGCCGGCCCCCGACCGCGCTGTCGCCAAGCCCGACGCACCGACCCGGGTCCTCACGGCGCTCAGGGCCGACCCGCGCTTCGTCCTGCTGCTGCTCACGGTGGTCGTCGCGGACACGGCCTACCGCTTCGCCTACTCCGCCGTCCCGTGGCAGCTCGACGCGCTCGGCGCCGCGCCCTGGGTCTACGGCACGACGATCTCGCTCAACTGCGCGCTGATCGTGCTGTTCGAGCCCTGGCTGGCGCACCGGTTGCGAGCGCGCAGCCCCGAACCCCTCATCGTCGCGCGGGTTCGTCCTCGTCGGCGTCGGCTGGCTGGTCGTCGCGCCGTCTCCCGCCGTCGCGACCGTGCTGGCCGCCGTCGCTGTCGTGACCGCCGGGGAGATGCTCTACAAGCCGACGGCCACCGCCCACGCCGCCGACCGTGCACCCGAGGGGATGCACGGCCGCTACCAGAGCCTCTACGGCGCCGCGTCCATCGGCGGCACCGTGATCGCCCCACCCCTGGCCGGCGCCCTGTTCCAGCACTCGCCCCACCTGATGTGGGTCGTGGGCGGCGTCCTCGCCCTGGCCGCCGCCGGTGTCCTGGGGCTCACCGGCAGCAGGAACGACCGAGGGGTACGCCGCGTGGTGACCACGCGGCATACCCCTCGGTGACGTGCGGTGCGGCTCAGTGCCCGCTGGAGCGGCGGCGCGGAGCCGGCCGGGTCGGGTCGTCGCCGACCTTCTCGACCTCGTCGGGGACGACGATCGGCTTGACCCGGGCCCAGCCGAGGAACAGGACCGCCGCGACGAGCAGGATGATCCCCGTCCAGAGGTTGGCGTTCACCCCGCCGGTCCTGTCGAGGTGCTTGTCGGCGAACAACCCGGCGAAGAGCAGGATCAGGCCGTAGATCCCGAGCAGGCTGCCGATGATGTTGCGGATGTCGAACGCACCGGCCGTCTTCTTGGCGGGCTTGTTGGTGGTGTTCGTCTTGTCGGACATTTCAGCTGCTCCTAGAAGGCGAAGTTGAGGACGAGGACCATGACCAGCGCGATCCCGGCGAGCGGCAACGTCCGCTGGTACCACGGAAGGCTGGCCTCCTCCGGGTCACGCAGGTCCTCCTTGGGCGTCTCGGAGTAGACCAGGCCCCTGAGCTCCGAGGCGGACTTCGGCGCGGTCACCAGGCTGACGACCACGCTCACGATCAGGTCGACGATGAACGCCGTCGAGGCGGCGACGAAGCTGGCGCCCTGTCCGGTCAGGGGCAGGACCCCCAGGCTGGCCGACCCGAACGCGTCCTTGGACAGGAGCGCGACGAGCACCGCCGACACCGTGCCGCTGGACAGGCCCACCCAGCCGGCCGTCGCCGTCATCCGCTTCCAGAACATGCCGAGGATGAACGTGGCGAACAGCGGGGCGTTGAAGAAGCCGAACAGCGTCTGGAGGTAGTCCATGACGTTGGAGAAGCTCGAGGCGATCGAGGCCGTGAAGATCGCGATGACGGTCGCGCCGACCGTCGCGAGGCGGCCGATGCGCAGGTAGTAGTCGTCGCTGTGGTCCTTGCGGATGTAGCGCTGCCACAGGTCGTAGCTGAAGACGGTGTTGAAGGCCGAGATGTTGGCGGCCATGCCGGCCATGAACGCCGCCAGCAGCCCCGCGATGGCCAGGCCCAGCAGTCCGTTGGGGAGGATGTCGCGCATCAGGAGCAGGAGCGCGTCGTTGTACTTCACACCCTCGCCGGACGCGCCACCCGCCGGGGTGCCACCGCCCTTGAGGTCGATCATCTCCTTGACCAGCACGGCCGAGACCATGCCGGGGAGGATGACGAGGAACGGGATGAACATCTTCGGGAAGGCGCCGATGATGGGCGTCTTGCGTGCTGCCGAGATCGACTTGGACGCCAACGCGCGCTGGACCTCGACGAAGTTCGTCGTCCAGTAGCCGAACGACAGCACGAAGCCGAGGCCGAACACGATGCCGACGACCGACAGGAACGCGGAGCCGAACCCCGAGAGCGCCTGACCCGGCCACGACTCGAGCTGCTGGACCGGGGGGGCGACCTTGGCGCCGGCCGGTGCCGACAGGGCGAACGCGGTGATCTTGTCCTTCAGGCCGCTGTATCCACCGACCCGGTGCAGGCCGATGAGGGTCAGCGGCAGCAGCGAAGCGACGATGACGAAGAACTGCAGGACCTCGTTGTAGATGGCAGCCGACAGACCGCCGAGGGTGATGTAGGACAGCACGATCGCCGCGGCCACGATGAGCGCGACCCACAAGGGCCAGCCGAGCAGCGCGTGGACGATCGAGCCGAGCAGGTAGAGGTTCACGCCAGCGATGAGCAGCTGGGCGACCGCGAAGCTGATGGCGTTGACGAGGTGGGCACCGGTGCCGAAGCGCCGGAACATGAACTCGGGGACCGAGCGCACCTTGGAGCCGTAGTAGAAGGGCATCATCACGACACCGAGGAACAGCATCGCCGGGATGGCGCCGACCCAGAAGTAGTGGACCGTCGGGAGGCCGTACTGCGCGCCGTTGGCCGACATCCCCATGATCTCGACGGCGCCGAGGTTGGCCGAGATGAACGCGAGGCCGGTGACCCAGGCGGGCAGCGACCGTCCGGACAGGAAGAAGTCGATCGACTCCGAGACCGACCGACGGGCCATGAACCCGATGCCCAGGACGAACCCGAAGTAGATGATCACGAGCAGGTAGTCCAACCAGTTCGCGTCGATCAACGGGCTCACGGCGGGCACCGCGAGAGTGAGGTGAGACATCAGCGGCTCCTAGATGACGACAAACCAGCGGATCAAACCTAGGCGCTCAGGGCTCGATCGGCACCCGGGCCCACAAGGCCGCCTGGTTCAGGCCCAGTGAGCCGGCCGGTTCAGGCCCACGGCAAGGCGGGTGGCGGAGTCGCCCCGGGCGGCGCCGACCTGCGGCTGCGTGAGGAACAACGACCTCGACAGGTCAGCACCCTCGAGGCGGGCGCCCCGCAGGTCCGCCCCGAGCAGATCGGTGCGCGACAGGTCGCACCCGCGCAGGTCCGCCCCCAGCAGCAGCGCGCCACGCAGGCTGGCGCCGCGCAAGTCGGTGGCGCGCAGGTCCGAGCCCGCGAGGTCACGACGGCCCAGGTCGGGGCCGGTGGCGACCGACCGCAGGGCCCGACTCACCCTCCCCAGCACATCGCCCACCTTCGGGCCGACCGCCGCCACGTCGACGGCCGCAAGCGCGGCGCCGTCTCCCGACGCGAGCGCCTCGACCTCCCCGTCCAGCCGGTCCACCTCACCGGCAAGGGCGACCTCGACAGCCCCGTCGCCACCCGCTCGCAGGTGACGGCGTGCCTCTGCGAGGTGGTGCCGGAACTCGTGCAGCTCGCGGACGACCGGAAAGGCCGCATACATCGCCGCGGCGGTTGCCGGTGAGCTGCGCCAGTCCACTCCCCCGAACGTCACCTGCGAGACCCGTTGCCCCGCACCGAAGCAGTCGTATGCCGTGCAGCCGGCGAAGCCGCGCTCGCGCAGCCGGGTGTGGATGCCGCACCGGAAGTCGGAGGCGAGGTTCGGGCACGGGGATGCTGCAGGCTTGTCGATGGCGAAGTCCGCCGAGGCCGCGAAGGCCGGGACGACGCAGCACAACCCGAAGCACTGCGCGCAGTCCGCGGCGAGCTCGACCTCAGCCACGCGCCGGGGCCAGGTCCGGGGCCGGGGCCTCGCCGGAGTCGACGTCCACGGCGGCGCCGCTGAACTGCGCGGCATACAGCTCCGCGTAGGCGCCGTCGCGGGCGAGCAGCTCCTCGTGCGAACCCTTCTCGACGATCTGGCCGTGGCGCATCACGAGGATGACGTCGGCGTCGCGGATCGTCGAGAGCCGGTGGGCGATGACGAAGCTCGTGCGGTCGTGGCGCAGCGCCGACATCGCCTGCTGGACCAGGAGCTCGGTGCGGGTGTCGACCGAGCTGGTCGCCTCGTCGAGGATCAGCAGCGCCGGATCGGCCAGGAACGCCCGCGCGATCGTCAGCAGCTGCTTCTCGCCGGCGCTGATGTTGCCGCCCTCGGCGTCGAGCACGGTGTCGTAGCCGTCGGGCAGGGAGTGCACGAACCGGTCGACGTAGGTGGCCTTCGCCGCGGCGAGGACCTCCTCCTCGGACGCGCCGGGCTTGCCGTAGGCGATGTTGTCGCGGATGGTGCCGCCGAACAGCCAGGTGTCCTGCAGCACCATGCCGATCTCGCTGCGCAGGTTGTGGCGGGTCAGGGCGGTGATGTCCACGCCGTCGAGGGTGATGCGCCCGGCGTCGAGCTCGTAGAACCGCATGACGAGGTTGACCAGGGTGGTCTTGCCGGCACCGGTCGGACCCGACGATCGCGACCGTCTGGCCGGGCTCGACCACGAGGTCGAGGTGCTCGATGAGGGGGCGCGCCGGGTCGTAGGAGAACGAGACGTCGCTCGAACTCCACCCGGCCGTGCGGGTCGCTCGAGCGACCGTCGCACCGACGGCGTCGGGCGCGCTGCTCGGGCGCGTCCAGCACCTCGAACACCCGCTCGGCCGAGGCCACGCCGGACTGCATGAGGTTGGCCATCGACGCGACCTGCGTCAGCGGCTGGGTGAACTGGCGCGAGTACTGGATGAAGGCCTGCACGTCGCCCAGGCTCATCGTGCCGCCGGCGACCCGCAGCCCGCCGACGACGGCGATGACGACGTAGTTGAGGTTCCCGATGAACATCATCGTCGGCATGATGATGCCGCTGACGAACTGCGCGCCGAACCCGGCGTCGTACAGGTCGTCGTTCTTGGTCCGGAAGGACTGCTCGCACCTCGTCCTGGCGACCGAACACCTTGACGAGGCTCGTGGCCGGTGAAGGACTCCTCGACGATCCGAGTTGAGCTCGCCGGTGCTCTTCCACTGCTGGACGAAGTGCTTCTGCGAGCGCTTGCCGATGGCGGCGGTGACCGCCATCGAGACCGGGATGGTGACCAGCGCGATGACGGCCAGCAGCGGCGAGATCTAGATCATCATCGCGATCATCGCGACGACCGTGAGCAACGAGGTCAGCAGCTGGCTGAGCGTCTGCTGCAGGCTCTGGGCGACGTTGTCGATGTCGTTGGTGACCCGGCTGAGCAGCTCGCCGCGCGGCTGGCTGTCGAAGTACTGGCAGCGGCAGCCGGTCGAGCTTGTCCTCGACGTCGCGGCGCAGCCCGAAGATGGTGCGGTTCACCGCGCCGGTCAGGAGCCAGCCCTGCGGCCCACTGAGAGCAGGCTCGCGACGACGTACATCCCCAGCACGAGCAGCAGCACCCGACCGACGGCGGCGAAGTCGATGCCCTGCCCGGGCACGAGGTAGTGCATGCCCGGAGACCAGGTCGGCGAAGGTGTCCTTGCCCCTGCGCACGCAGCTGTCGACCAGCCTGCGCCTTGTCCACGCCGCCGGCAGCTGGGCGCCGACGACGCCGGCGAAGATGTAGGTCGGTCGCGCGCCCCAGGATCTTCGGGCCCGATCGCCGACAGGCCCACGCTCGCGACGGCGAGGGCCAGCACGGCGATACAACGGGGTCGCGCTGCGGGCGCAGCAGGCCGAGCAGCCGCTTGGCGGACGGCCCGAAGTTCTGCGACTTCTCCGCCGGCACACCGGCGCCCATCATCGGTCCGTGCCGCTGGCCGGCCCGCGCCCCGGGGCCGCGCCTGGCTTCGGCCGCCTTCTCCTCGGCGGTCTTCACACCCTCGCTCATGCCGCCACCTCCTGCGCGCTCTGCTGGGACTGGACGATCTCGACGTACGTCGGGCACGTGTCGAGCAGCTCGTCGTGGGTGCCGGTCCCGACGACGCGCCCGTCGTCGAGGACGACGATCTGGTCGGCGTCGACGATCGTCGAGACCCGTTGGGCCACGACGATGACGGCGGCATGCCGCGTGACCGGCTTGCAGCGCCGAACGCAGCCGCGCGTCGGTGGACAGGTCCAGGGCCGAGAAGGAGTCGTCGAAGAGGTAGATCGTCGGGCTTGGCGACCAGCGCCCGGGCGATGGCCAGGCGCTGTCGCTGGCCGCCCGAGACGTTCGTGCCGCCCTGGACGATCGGCGAGTCCAGCCCCTGCGGCATGGCCCGGACGAAGTCCTCGGCCTGGGCGATCCGCAGCGCCTCCCACAGCTCGTCGTCGGTGGCGTGCGGCATCGCCGTAGCGCAGGTTGGTCGCGACGGTGCCGGTGAACAGGTAGGGCTTCTGCGGCACCAGCCCGATCCGCGCCCAGACGTCGTCGAGGGCGGCGTCCCGGACGTCGACGCCGCCGATGAGGACCTGGCCGCCGGTCACGTCGTAGAGGCGCGGGACCAGGGACAGCAGGGTGGACTTGCCGGCACCGGTGCTGCCGATGATCGCGGTCGTCCTCCCCGGCTCGGCGACCAGCGAGACCCCTTGCAGGACAGGGACGTCGGCGCCGGGGTAGGCGAAGGTGACGTCCGTCAGCTCGAGACCGGCTGCCGACCGCGCGGGATGGCGACGGGCTGCTGGCGGGGGCACCACCGTCGAGTCGGTGTCGAGGACCTCGGCGATGCGTCCGGCCGAGACGGTGGCGCGCGGGATCATCATCGACATGAACGTCGCCATCATCACCGACATCAGGATCTGCATGAGGTAGGACATGAAGGCCGTCAGCTCGCCGATCTGCATGTCCCCGTTGGCCACCCGGTGCGAGCCGAACCACAGCACCGCCACGGTCGAGGCGTTGAAGATCAGCATGACGATCGGGAAGACCAGGGCCATCAGCCGGCCGACGGCGAGGGCGGTGCCGGTGTACTGGGTGTTGGCCTCGGCGAAGCGCGCGCGCTCGTGGTCCTCCCGGACGAAGGCGCGGACCACGCGGATGCCGGTGATCTGCTCGCGCAGCACGCGGTTCACCCAGTCCACGGACTCCTGCATGATCCGGAACTGCGGGATCATCTGGCGGATCACCAGCGACGACCGACAGGGCGAGGAGCGGGACGGCCACGGCGACCAGCCAGGACAGCCCGACGTCCTCGCGCAGCGCCATGATGATGCCGCCGACCATCATGATCGGGGCGGACACCATCATCGCGGCGCCCATGAAGACGACCTGTCTGCACCTGGGTGACGTCGTTGGTGCTGCGCGAGATCAGCGTGGGGGCACCGAAGCGCGAGACCTCCTGCGCGGAGAAGTCGCCGACCCGGGCGAAGACGTCGGCCCGCAGGTCGCGTCCGAGGCCGGCCGCCGAGCGCGCACCGAGGTAGGTGGCCCCCACGGTCGCGGCGATCTGCACCAGCGACACGGCGAGCATCCAGACGCCGGTGCGCAGGATGTAGCCGGTGTCGCCCTTGGCCACGCCCTCGTCGATGATCCGGCCGTTGAGGCTGGGCAGGTACAGCGAGGCGATGGTGCCGACGAGCTGCAGCACGACGAGCACCGTGAGGAGACCGCGGTACGGCCGCAGGTAGGCGCGCATGGGTCGGATGAGCATCAGTTCTCCCCTCCCCCGGGACGCCGCAGTGCGCCCTCGAGGATGACGTCGACGAGCTCCTGTGCCGAGGAGCCCTGGTGGTGGAGCATCGGGTGCACGCTCGAGAGCGTGATCATCCGCAGGTAGTTGACGACCTCCATGGCCGGCAGCCGCAGCTGGTCCGCGTCGGCGCCGATGAGGGCGACGAAGGCCTGTCGACGGCCGTGTTGGCCGCCTCGCGCCGCGGGTCCTCCCCCTGGTGGGGTCGGCGCATCGGCTTGCCCGTGGCCTGCAGGACGATCATGAGCGAGAAGATTCCCCGCAGGTAGTCCTGCATCGTCGAGACCGCCGCAGCGAGCCGCTCCCGCAGCGGCAGGGTGTCGTCGATGTCGAGCAGCCGGACCACCAACGACTCCGTCTGGAACGCGTCGTGCACGCAGGCGTCGACCAGCTCGTCCTTGGACTCGAAGACCCGGAAGATGGTGCCCTCAGCGACCCCTGCGGCCTTGGCGATGTCCTTGGTGCTCACGGCCCGCCCGCGATCACGCAGCAGCGGCACCGTCGACGCGATGATCGCGGCGCGGCGCTCGTCGGGAGCCATGGCAGGGGCACGAGGAGTCACCCGATCAGAGTAAGTGAGTGAGCACTCACTCACAACACCTTTACTGACCAGCACGAATGGGCAGCCGGACGGTCGCCGAAGAACGGTCGACTCACTCAGCCCGGGAGGTGGGCCGCCACGAGGGCTGCACACTCCTCGAGGGACGACGCCGAGGTGTCGACCTCGAGGTCGTAGTCGATCCCCTCGTGCACCGAGAGGGCCTGCGCCCTGGCCATCCCGACCACACGGTCACCCCGACCGTGCTCGCGGACCTCGGCCACGTCGGGGTCGCACCGCACCCCGACCCACAGCACCTCCAAGCCGGACAACGCCTCGCGCCAGCGCTGCTGCGCGACCGGGCCACTGAGGAACCCGTCCTCGACGACGACGGCGACCTCGCGTGCGACGGCGGCGATCCCGTCCATCCACGCGCGTTCGACGCGCCGCCACTCCTGCCCGGTCTCGACCGTGCCGTCCGGCCGCAGGACCAGCCCGCCCTCCACCTCGTCGAACGACGGCGGCAGGGCGTCGATCAGGGTGTCGACGGACAGGCGCAGCCACGTCCCGGGCAGCAGGTCGGCCAGTACCGCCGACAGCGCGGACTTGCCCGAGCTCGACCCACCGTTGAGGACGACCACGCGTGGCGCGACAACCCGTGACCCGTCCACCCGTGGCCCGACCGACCTGCCCACCGTCGGGTCGACGCTCACGTCAGCAGACCGTCGGCGACCAGCCCTCGCAACAGCTCCACCAGCGAGGGGCGCAACGCCTCCTCGTCGACGTCGAGCAGGAGTGCGATAGCCCCGATCGCCGCGCCGGCGGCAAGGGTGCCGTCACAGACGCTGAGGAGAGCAGCCCCGGCGGTGTCGAGCCGCACGGTGCGTCGCAGCCCGCTCCCCTGGCGCAGGAGGATGACGCTCGGGTCCTCGTCGCCGGGCCTGGAGTGCCGCTCCTCGGTGACGTCCGGGGCCACGCTCCACGCCACCGAGAGCAGGTCGTCCTCCGTGTGCTCCGCCAGCCAGGTCCGCGCCCGGATCCCCGCGAGGATGTGCGGTCCCATCGGCGACGCCACCGGGCCACCGACCTCGTCGAGGTGGACGAACGGTGCCCGGTCGCCGAGCGGACGCTGCAGCGTCACCACCCCGAACCCCACCGCGGTCACGTCGCGGGAGGCGAAGTCGTCGAGCCACGCGGCATACATCGTCGAGAACTCCACCGTCGCGCTGTGGTGACCGCCGTCGCGGGCCCACGTCTCGGCATACTCCGCGGGGTCCTGGACGTCGCGCTGGACGACCCACGCGTCCAGCCCGGTGCCCTCGACCCAGCCACGGACCCGGTCGCGCCAGTCGGCGTCGCCGGCAACCTCCCAGTTGCCGAGGAACTGGGCGATGCCGCCCGGGACGAGGTGGTCGCCGATCGACCTGACGAGGCCGGCGACGATCGCGTCGCCCGCGGCGCCGCCGTCGCGGTACTCGAACAGCGGGACGTCCGGGGTCCGAGGGGTGATGACGAAGGGCGGGTTGCTCACGATCAGCTCGAACTGCTGCCCTGCCACCGGATCGAGCATGGAGCCGCCGACGACCTCCCAGGTGTCGCCGTTGAGGGCAGCGTTGAAGCGTGCGTAGTCCAGTGCGCGCTCCGACAGGTCGGTGACGGTGATGTGCCCGGCGTGGGTGCCGAGGTGCAGCGCCTGGACCCCGCACCCCGTGCCGATGTCGAGGGCTCGCCCCACGACGGGGCGCGGCGTCCACGACGCCAACGTCGTCGACGCGCCCCCGATGCCGAGCACGTGGTCCTCGTGGAGCGGTTCGCGCGTCGCGATCTCGGCGAGGTCGGAGGCCACCCACCAGGCGTGGTGCTCATCGCCGTAGGGCCGCAGGTCGCAGGTCGCGACGACGCCCGGCCCCTGGTCGCGGACGACCCCCAGTGCCTGGGCGCCCTGCAGCCCCAACGACGGGAGGGCTCTGGCGACATCGTCGGTGTCGACCGCGTCACCGAGGCCGAAGAGGCGCACGAGGGTCGCCAGCGGTGTGCCCGCGGAGGCGGTCACCCGCTGCGCGGGCAGGACCTGCTCGCGGGCGAGGGCCGCGCCGGCGAGCGGGCCGAGGAGCTGGTTGACGCCTTCGACGGTGTATGCCGCCGCGGCGAGGTCCGAGCGCAGGGCACCGATGAGCGCGGTGTCGGCGCAGGCGGGGGGTGGCGTGGAGGTCATGGGTGGTCAGCCGTCCAGCAGGCCGCCGAGGGAGAAGCCCCCGCCACCACCGGTCGACGGCGTGCTCCACTCACTGGGCTGCACGATGACGAAACCCCTGCCGTGGAAGGCGTACTGGAACGCCTCCCCGGAACCGCCGCGGACCATCGAGCGGACGTTCATGCTCGACACGACCTGCGGCACGAGGTTGGCCGACCAGCCGACGCAGGCCTGGACGTCGACGTAGGTGCGCTGGGTGCTGCAGTCCAGGACGACGGGCTGGCCCACCGTGTGGATCGCCGCCGTGCCGGTGCCGTGCAGGGTCGTGTTGTACAGCCCCCCGCTGAGCATCCCGGCGCCCTGGACTCGCTGGATGTCCCACTCGATGGTGGAGTCGAACGCCAGCAGGTTGCGTGCGTTGAAGCTGATGCCGTCACCGTCGAGCTGGACGAGGAAGACGAAGCCGGCGGCGGACGCGAAGAACACCTCGCCCTCGCCGGAGACCCGCATGAGGGACACGTCCTCCCCCGTGACGGCCTTCTTGAACATCTTGCTGACGCTGCCGGTCTTCTCGTGGTCGAAGCGGATGCTGCCCTGGTAGGCCACCATCGCGCCCTTGACGGCCAGCACGTCACCACCGAGGTGGACGCGCAGCATCTGGGGGTTCTGCAGGGCGAAGCGATGCTCCACCTGCACCTCGAGGTTCGCCTGCTCGAACAGTGGACTCTGCATGCAGACAGCGTATGGCGCGCAGCCCCCGCCGCAGCCTGCCCGCTCCGCGTCACCCCACTGGCGCTCACACTTCGCCGAGGCCCTCCTGCTTCGGCTCCCACGACGAAACGGCCGGCCCCGTGGAGGGGCCGGCCGTTCGCGTGGGACGTCTGCCTAGTGGCGCAGGTCCTCCTGCTCCAGCTCGCCCTCGCGCACCGGGTCGTTCGCCTCGACCGAGCCGGCCGTGGGGGCGTCGACGCGAGCCGCTTCCTCCTTGCCAAGCTCCTCCGGGGTCTCGCCGCCGATGGCGAGGTCGCGGGACTTGGAGACGGCGACCGCCGCGATGACCACGAGCAGGGCCACACCGGCGATGCCGTAACGCATCAGGGAGTTCCTGTCGTCACCGATCGACAGGGTGACGATCGCCGGGGCGATGAGCACCGAGACGAGGTTCATCACCTTGATCAGCGGGTTGATCGACGGGCCGGCGGTGTCCTTGAACGGGTCACCGACGGTGTCACCGATGACGGTGGCCGCGTGGGCGTCGCTGCCCTTGCCGCCGTGGGCGCCGTCCTCGACGATCTTCTTCGCGTTGTCCCACGACCCACCGGAGTTGGCCAGGAACACCGCCATCAGGCAGCCGGTGCCGATCGCGCCGGCGAGGAAGCCGGCGAGCGGCCCGATACCGAGGCCGAAGCCGACGGCGACCGGGATGAGCGCCGCCAGCAGACCGGGGGTCGCGAGCTCGCGCAGCGAGTCCTTGGTGCAGATGTCGACGACCTTGCCGTACTCGGGCTTGTCGGTGCCGTCCATGATCCCGGGGTGCTCGCGGAACTGGCGACGCACCTCGAACACGATGGCACCGGCTGCACGGGTCACGGCGTTGATGGCCAGGCCCGAGAACAGGAACACCGACGGCGGCACCGATGAGCAGCCCGACGAGCACGCTCGGCGTGACGATCTGCAGGTCGAACTGCGTGAGCTGACGCTGGATCTCGGCGATCTGCCCCTGCGACAGCGCACCGGCCTGCGCCTTGGCCTGCAGGCCCTGGAGGATCGGCTGGTACTTGGACTGCCACGCGTCGGAGTAGGAACCGAACAGCGCGGTGGCAGCCAGCACGGCGGTCGCGATCGCGATGCCCTTGGTGATCGCCTTCGTGGTGTTGCCGACCGCGTCGAGGTCGGTGAGGATCTGCGCGCCCTCGCCGTCGACGTCACCGGACATCTCGGCGATGCCCTGGGCGTTGTCGGAGACCGGGCCGAAGGTGTCCATGGCCACGATGACGCCGACCGTGGTGAGCAGGCCACAACCGGCCAGGGCGATGAGGAACAGCGACAGGATGACCGAGCCGCCGCCGAGGAGGAACGCGGCGTACACGGCGGCGCCGATGATGACGGCGGTGTAGACGGCCGACTCGAGGCCGACGCCGATGCCCGGAGAGCACGACGGTGGCCGCACCGGTGAGGGAGGTGCGGGCGACGTCCTTGGTCGGACGCTTGTCGGTGCCGGTGAAGTACCCGGTCAGCCACAGGATGACCGCGGCCAGGACGATGCCGATGACGACGGCGAGGAGGGCCCTGAGCCGGGGGTCGCCGCTCGAGGGCGCTGACCGACTCGTTCGTCGAGCCCAGCCCGGCGAACGTGTCCGGCAGGTAGACGTAGGCCGCGACGGCCGACAGGACGGCGGCGATGCCGGCCGAGATGTAGAAGCCGCGGTTGATCGCCGACAGCGCGTTCTCGCCCGGCTGCACCCGCGTGATGAACACACCGATGAGGGCGGTCACCGCACCGATGGCGGGCACGATGAGCGGGAAGACCAGGCCGTAGCTGCCGAAGGCGGCCGAGCCGAGGATCAGGGCGGCGACGAGCATGACGGCGTAGGACTCGAACAGGTCCGCGGCCATGCCGGCGCAGTCGCCGACGTTGTCACCGACGTTGTCGGCGATCGTCGCGGCGTTGCGCGGGTCGTCCTCGGGGATGCCTGCCTCGACCTTGCCGACCAGGTCGGCGCCCACGTCGGCGGCCTTGGTGAAGATGCCGCCACCGACGCGCATGAACATGGCGAGCAGGGCGGCACCGAAGCCGAAGCCCTCGAGCACCTTCGGGGCGTCGCCCTTGTAGAGCAGGACCACGACGGAGGCGCCGAGCAGGCCCAGGCCCACCGTCGCCATACCGACCGTGCCACCGGTGCGGAAGGCGATCCGCATGCCGGCGTCACGGTCGCCGTCACGGGCGGCGGACGGCGACGCGGACGTTGGCCTTGACGGCCAGGCTCATGCCGAAGTAGCCGATCGCCGCGGAGAACAGCGCACCGACGATGAAGAAGCCGGAGCGACCCCACCGGACGCCGGCGGTGTCGGCGGGGAGCAGGAGGAGCAGGCCGAAGACGAGGACGACGAAGACGGCGAGCGTCTTGAACTGGCGGGCGAGGAACGCCTGCGCCCCTTCCTCGACTGCGGCGCCGATCTCCTGCATCTTCTCGGTGCCGGGGTCGGCCGCCAGGACCTGCTGGCGGAAGAAGACCCCCATGACCAGGGCGATGAGGGCAATGGCGAGCACGCCGATGACCAGGGTGAGATTGGTGCCGTCGAGCTGCAGTTGAGCAGCTGCGGCAGGCGCAAGGCGCGACATTCCATCCTCCTCGATGGGGAACACTGCAGGATCGACCACGGGCGCGACATGCTGGCGCACCACCACGGGGGACGATGGTGGCGAGAGTAATGCACGTCACACCGATTCTGTCGACCGGTGAGCAGCGTCACAATGAAATGTCGAGCGGTGTCCGATCCGAACGGTGCCGGACGGCAGCAGTGCGGACGCCTGAACGCGCCCGACCCCCGTCAGGGGGTGGAGGCGGAGGTGGCCTCTTCGACCGAGGGGAAGATGTGGAACACCTTGTCCAGACCGGTGATCTTGAAGACCTTGAGGATGCGGTCCTGGGCGCTGACGATGCGCAGGCTGCCGTTCTGACCGCGGACGAGCTTGAGGCGACCGACGAGGACACCCAGACCGGTGGAGTCCATGAAGGTGACGTGCTCGAGGTCGACGACCAGGGTCGTGCGGCCTGCAGCCACCTGCTTGTCCAGCACCTCGCGCAGCAACGGCGCGGTGTAGACGTCGATCTCGCCCGCCACGTGGACGATCGTCACGGCGCCCTGCTCGCTGCTGGAGACCGACAGGTCCACAGTCACCCTTTCGTCGACTTCTCTACGGCTTCGCTCGCGGGCGGTCGGCTCGGCCGTCTGCCCTCGGGATTACGGTAGCGGCAATGTCCACACCGCCTCGCACCGCACCCTTGGCACGGACCGGCTTCGACCCCGAGGCAACGCTGGCAGCCCTGGCGTCCGGTCCGCGAGCCGAGCGCCTGCGCCACGTGCACGAGGTGCCAGCGCGGCCGGCCTCCCTCGCCGCCTGGCCCGACTGGGTGGACCCCTCCGTGTATGCGGCGTGCGCCGGCGCCGGGGTCACGTCCTTGTGGTCGCACCAGCGCGAGGCAGCCGACCTGGCCCACGCCGGCTCGCACGTCGTCATGGCCACCGGGACCGCCTCGGGCAAGAGCCTGGGCTACCTCCTGCCCGTGCTGACCGCGCTCGTGGAGGGTTCGTCCGCGCCGACCGGGCGGGGAGCCACCGCGCTCTACCTCTCCCCGACCAAGGCGCTCGCCGCAGACCAGCTCGCCCGCGTCCAGGCCATGGCCGTGCCCGGCGTCCGGGCCGCGACCTACGACGGCGACACCCCCAGCGAGGAGCGCCGCTGGATCCGCGACCACGCCCACCTCGTGCTCACCAACCCCGACCTCGTGCACCACTCGCTGCTCCCGCTGCACGAGCGCTGGGCGCCGTTCCTGCGGCGGCTGCGCTACGTCGTCATCGACGAGTGCCACGTCTACCGCGGCGTCTTCGGCTCGCACCTCGCGGCGCTCCTGCGGCGACTCCGACGGGTCTGTGCCCGGTATGGCGCCTCGCCCACCTTCGTCCTCGCGTCCGCCACCGTGCGCGACCCGGGTGACCACGCCAGCCGCCTGGTCGGGCTGCCCGTGGAGGCGGTGACCGTCGACGGTTCGCCGCGCGAGGCGATGACCTTCGCCCTGTGGGAGCCGGGAGCCCTCGACGAAGGGTTCGGCAGGACGGCACCGACAGGCGGCGACTGGGCTGCGGCGTACCCCGCGGACGAGTTCCCCGCGGACGAGCTTCCCGCCGGCCCGGATGACGAGCTCGTCGGACAGTCCTTCCCTGCTCAGGAGCTGACGGACACCTCCGGGGAGACCCCCGCCCGGCGCAGTGCCACCTCCGAGGCCGCCGACCTGCTGGCCGAGCTGGTGTCCGCCCGCGTGCAGACCGTGGCCTTCGCCCGGTCGCGGGCCGGGGTCGAGGCCCTGGCCTCCAGCGCCCGGCGCAGGCTGGAGGCCCAGCCGCGGCTCGCAGCGGCCGTCGCGGCATACCGGGGCGGTTACCTCCCCGAGGAGCGCCGCGAGCTCGAGCGGGCCCTGCGCGACGGAGACATCATCGGCCTGGCCGCGACGAACGCCCTCGAGCTGGGCGTCGACGTGAGCGGGCTCGACGCGGTGCTGCTGGCCGGTTGGCCCGGGACGCGGGCCTCGTTGTGGCAGCAGGCCGGGCGGGCCGGGCGGGCCGGGCACGCGGTCGCTGGCGGTGTTCGTGGCCGCCGACGACCCCCTCGACACCTATGTCGTCAACCACCCCGAGGTCGTCTTCGGCCAGCCGGTCGAGAGCACCGTCCTCGACCCCGACAACCCCCACGTGCTCGCGCCGCACCTTGCGGCGGCCGCCGCCGAGCTGCCGCTGAGGGAGGCCGACCTCGAGATGTTCGGGCCGGACGCGCGCCGGCTCGTGGACGCCCTCGTGGCCCGCGGGATCCTGCGGCGCCGGCCCACCGGGTGGTTCTGGGCGCGCTCGGACCGGGCCAGCGACCACGTCTCGCTGCGCGGGAGCGGCGAGGTCGTCGGCATCGTCGAGCGGCGCACCGGTCGGGTGCTCGGCACGATCGACGAGGCGTCGGCGCACTCCCAGGCGCACACCGGCGCCGTGCACGTCCACCAGGGCAGCACCTACATCGTCACCGAGCTCGACCTCGAGACCGGGACGGCGACGGCAGTGCGAGGTGATCCGGGGTGGAGCACCTTCGCCCAGTCGGTGAGCGCCTTCGACGTCGTCGGTGCGCAGGACTCTCGCTCGTGGGGGCCGATCGATGTCGCGTTCGGGGCCGTGCGCGTCCACAACCAGGTCACGAGCTTCCTGCGGCGGCTGCCCGGCGGCGAGGTCATCGGCACGCACCCGCTCGACCTGCCCCAGCGCACCCTGTCCACCAAGGCGGTCTGGTGGACCATGCCCGTCGAGTGGCTTGCGGCGGCCGGGGTCGCGGAGGTCGACATCCCGGGGGCTGCGCACGCCGCGGAGCACGCGGCGATCGGCATGATGCCGCTGGTGGCGACCTCCGACCGCTGGGACATCGGCGGCGTCTCGACGGCGCTGCACCCCGACACCGGCCTGCCGACGATCATGGTCTACGACGGACATCCCGGTGGAGCGGGATTCGCCCAACGCGCCTACGGCGTCTTCGAGATGTGGCTCTCGGCGACCCTCGAGGCGGTGCGGTCCTGCCGGTGCGAGAGCGGGTGCCCCGGGTGCGTCCAGTCGCCCAAGTGCGGCAACGGCAACGAACCACTGGACAAGGCCGGCGCGGTGCGCCTGCTGGAGGCCGTCCTGCGCGAGGCGCCGCAGCACCACTGACGGTGCTGGCGGATCGGACGGCTCGGGCAGCGGGGTACCCGGCTTGTTGGGCCCCCTACCAGTGGTGGGACAGGTTCGCGAAACGGGCAACTCCGCAGGTCAGGGGCTAGGGTCGGAACGGATGGCGCACCACGCGCCCCAGAGCTCTCGGAGGCCCCCCGTGATCGTGCTCGGACTGATCCTGGTCATCGTGGCCATCGCCGCTGGAGTGCTGCTGTTCCTCGGGACGCAGTCACTGACCAACACCGTCAACCTCGATGCCGCTGGCATCAAGGTTGGCCTCACCCCACTGGCCCTGCTCATCGCCGGTGCCCTGATCGTGCTGCTCCTGTGGTTCGGCCTCGGCATCATCCGGGGCGTCATGAAGCGCAGGCGCCGCCCGGCCCGCGACGCCAAGGAGGCTCAGCGCCAGGCCGAGCTCGAGGAGTCGGTCCGCGCCGACGAGCGCAAGCGCGCGGAGGAGACGCACCAGAGCGCGCTGGCCGACCGTGACCGCGCCAAGGACGCCGAGCTGGAGTCCAAGCTGGCCGAACGCGACCGCGTCCGCGACGACGAGTTCCGTGCCCGCGAGCGCGAGATCGAGGACCGGGCCAGGGCCGACGAGCGCGCACGCGTCGAGCGCGAGCTCAGCGCGCGTCAGGCGACCGTCGCCGCCGCTGTCCCGGTGACTGCCGCCGGTGCAACCCACGGTGAGGCCGCCGCCAACGGCGAGTCCTACGACCGGACCGGCGACGGCGCCGCGGACGAGCGCCTCTACTCGCCCGCCGACACTGATGCAGCCACGGGTGTCGACCACCAGACCCACGACCAGCCGGAAGCCACCACCACCGGTGCGGACCGCCCGGGCCACGACGAGGCCGATGCAGCCACCGCCGAGGGTGACCGGCCGGCGCACCGCACCATGGCTGACCGCATCATGGGGCGCGACCCCCAGAGTCGCAGCTGACCTCTCCGGCCGAACGGCGCGCGCCCTGCGCGCCTTGGTTAGTAGCACTCACAGCAACGGCGCGGGCCCTGCCCGCGCCGTTGCTCGTGCCCGGGGAGCGCCGAACCCCGGCAGCACCACCCCAACCCGGGCCGTCGTCGTCACCATGACCGATCCATCGGCGTCCACTGCACACTCCTGCTGCTCGGTCGTGTTGGCCGAAGCGACCGCGGCGGCTCGGGCGCAGGCCTCGGTGCTGCTCCCACCACCCTGCAGGGTTGCTGCCGCGGCCAAGGCGCCCAGGTCGGCTCCGGCCCGGGCGCGATGCGCCGCCGCCACCGCGCTCGCCAGGGCCAGACCCGCGACGAGGACCATCACCAGGACCGCTGTCGCCGCGAGCGCCAGGACCGTGCCGCTGCCCTGGTCGTCACGTCGATTGGACGTCGGCGGCTTATCCCCGGGCCGAGGAGGCGAGCTGCCGCCCGGCTGACAGCCACACGTGTGGTCCGGCGCAGGCGCTGGACGACCTGAGGCTCCGCCACGGTGTTCACCGTCGGCGCGCCCTGCGGCGGCCCCGCATCGGCCTCGCCCTGCGCCGCGGTCACGTCCTCGCGGGCGGCGACCGCATGTCCCCTCGGCGCCGCGCCAGCACCCAGCCACCGAAGGGCCGGGGCCGCAGGTGAGCTCACCGTGACGTCGACGGCGCCGGCCGTCGCGGACACCGCGAACTCCGCAGCGGGCGGGGCAAGACGCCGGCCCCGGTCGACCGCCCCGGCCGCGGCATCTCCTCGGGCCAGGGCGCGCGCCGTGGCGCGAGCAGCATCGACACAGCGCACCTGGTCCAGCACGGTCGTGATGGCGGACAGCGCCACCACCAGCACCAGGACCAGCGCGGGAAGGGCGACCGCCAGCTCGACGGTCGCCATCCCCCGCTCGCGGCTCAGCCGGCCACACCCAGCGCTGCGGTGATCACCGACGCGAGCGCCGCCTTGACCCCACCGGACCGCACCACCGCGAGCAGCACGGCCGCGAAAGCACACGCCGCCAGCGTCCCCACGGCATACTCCGCGGTGGTCATGCCGGCCTCCGCCTGGCGACGAATCCTCGAGAACCGCTGTGCCAGTCTGCATCTCACGCTGCACTCCTTCTGTCGGTGACGGCTGCGTGCCGTCGTCCAGCCCAGTCCAGCCCAGTCCAGGGTCCGACTACCACGCCCGCGGACCGAGCCTGTGGACGGAGCGCGGACCGGCGCCGCTCTGTGGACCGCCTGCGGGGCTCAACCTGCGAGGACCCAACCTGCGGGGCTCACCGACAGAACCTCAACCGGAGGAGTCGAGGACGCCCACGGCAAGGGCGATGACGACGGGCAGGACGGCGGTGCAGGCGAAGGCCGGCAGGAAGCCCAACCCCAGCGGCAGGACCAGCAGGACACCCGCCCGGGCGGCACGGCGCTCGCGGTCCCGTTCCTGCTCCTCTCGCAGGCGGACCGCGGCCTCGGCCACCAGGGCAGCCGGAGCCGCGCCGGTGGCATCGGCCACGGACCACGCCAGGGCCGCCGGGCGCCAGACGGCACCGGCGTAGGACCAGGCCTCGTCGACCGGGCGCCCCCACCGCACCGCAGCCACCACGGCCGACAGGTCCGCGGCCACTGGCCCGCGGGCGCCCACGGCCACCGCCTCGAGGGCCTTGGTGAGATCGAGCCCGGCTCGCAGTGCGAGTGCGATGAGGACCAGCGCGTCAGCCACCTCGTCGACCGTCGCCCTGCCGACTCGTGCGCCGGCTCGTTCACCGGTCCGGCCCGACGCACGGGACGCCATCGCCTCATCGACCATCATGAGAGAGCCGAGGCCCGGCCGCCAGGGCCACAGGAGCACAGTCAGGGCGGCGAGCAGGGCCAGCACCACGGTCACCGGGATGCCTCCTTGGCCGGACGACGGTCCAGGCGGGTCACGCGGCCCGCTCGAGGATGGTTCGGCTCCACCACCACCCGAACGTCGCGAACCCGATCCCGATGACGAGGCTGGCCGTCGACCACGCGGTGGACAGGTAGAGCTCCACGGGGCTCACCCCGCACGCCATACCGACCACCGGACCGCTCAGCGGCAGCAGGGCCAGCACGCCCATGGACGCCCGTGGACCCGCGGCCGCGCTGGACAGACGCTGTCTCGACCGCGTCCGCGCGCGGAGCACCTGTTCACTCGACCTGAGCGCGTCAGCCAGTGGCGCGCCAGTGCGCTCACTGAGCGCCCAGGCCTGGCCCACGAACCGAAGGGCCTCGCTGTCCAGCTGCCCCGCGTGTGAGAGCCAGGTGCCCGACACCTGCTCACCGGTCGCACCAGCGGCCAGGACGTCGAGGACCAGCGGGCCGAGCAGCGGGTCGTCCTCGACCGCCGCACCGGCCGCCGCCACGCTGGTCGTCGCCGGGACCCCCGCGCGCAGCGGCGCGGCCACAAGACCGAGCAGGTCCGCCAAGCGGTCCTCGGCCGCCGTGACGGCGCGGACCCGACGCCGCCGCCGCGTCCACGAGCGGCCAACAGCCCTGGACGGGCCCGTCGCCGAATTTCTGTCCGGCCTCGGGCCTCGGCGGGGCGACGGATCCTCGCAGGGAGCGAGGCGCTCGTGGGGTGCGGGGCGCCGGGGCCACACGAGGACGGCGGTCACCACCAGGGCGAGCGTCAGCGCGAGCACGCCCCGCGTGGCCCAGACCTCCATCATCTGGAGCTCCCGGTCAGCCCCTGCAGCACCGGCCACCCCGGCCCCTTGGCGCCGCTCACCGCGTCGAGCGCCAGCTCGCAGACGACCTCGTCGCCGGCTCGACGGAGCACCGACAGCGAAGCGACACGGCGCCCCTGTCCGCCGCGTTCGACGTGCACGACCGCCTGCACGGCACTGGCCAGCTGCCGCTGCACGGCGTCGTGCGGCATCCCCGCGAGCGCGCCCAGGGCGTCGAACCGTGCCGGCACGTCGGCCGGGCTGTTGGCATGGATGGTGCAGCAGCCCCCGTCGTGTCCGGTGTTGAGCGCCGCCAACATCTCGCGAACCTCTGCACCACGAACCTCCCCGACCACGAGCCGGTCGGGCCTCATCCTCAGCGCCTGTCGGACCAGGTCGACCAGGCCCACGTGGCCATGACCCTCGACGTTGGCGCTGCGCCCCTGCAGCAGAACGACGTGCGGGTGCGCGATGGCGAGCTCGCGGACGTCCTCGACCACCACGAGCCGCTCGTCGGGTGGCGCCTCGGCGAGCATCGCGGCGAGGAGGGTGGTCTTGCCGCAGCCGGTCCCCCCGGTCACCACGAACGACCGCCGGTGCCTCACGAGCGCACGCAGCAAGGACTCCACGGCCTCGTCGAACATGCCCGTCGCAGCCAGCGAGGCCAGCCCGGTGGCACGCGCCCGGGGGACGCGCAGGCTGACGTGCACCCCGCCCTCGACCAGGGGCGGGAGGATCGCGTGCAACCGGACGCCCCCGGGCAGCAGCCCGTCGACCCACGGCTGGCTCTCGTCGAGCCGGCGCCCGGCCAGGGCTGCCAGCCGCACCCCGAGCCGTCGCGCTGCTGCTGCGTCCGGGAGGTCCAGACCTGCGGACTCCACCCCACGCCCACGGTCGACCCACACCGAACCGTCACCGTTGACCAGGACGTCGGTCACCCGGTCATCGGCGACGAGCTCCTCGAGCGGGCCCAGACCCAGCACCTCCGCGGCCAGTGCCGCCCGCGCCGCGGTGGCGCCCTGGGACCCGAGTCGCACGGCGTCCAGCGTCGCGACCCGCCCGACAGCCTGCTCGTCGGGCGACTCGCCCCGTCGGATGCGGTCGGCGATGCGCTCGGCCCCACTCACGCCGTGAGCCGCTCGGCCTCGCCCGCACCGGTGCCGCGGACGCCCAGCTCGGACAGCAGCCGGTCGGCGGCGATCGCCACGGAGCCACCAGCCCGTGATCCCGGCACCCGCGCCCGGTCGGCGTCGGTGACCGCCTGGACGTCGTCGCGCACGGTCGCTGCGAGGGGCAGGTCCAGGTGCACCGCGACCTCCTCGGCCGTCACCGCCTCCCGTCGACCGGCGCGCAGCACCAGCCTGGCCGTCGGACGAGGGCGGCTCAGCCCCACCGCGAGCGCCGAGGCGTCGGCGAGGTGCCGTGCGCTCACCCCGCTGACCAGCAGCACGTCCGTGCAGAGCCCCACCCAGCGCAGCGAGCCGCCGAGGTCGACCACGGTCAGCCCACAGATCGAGGACAGGGCCCTCAGGCACGAGTCGACGACCTCGTCCGGTGGGACCTGTCCTCGGGCCGCGAGGACGCGCAGTCCCCCGGCTGAGGGCAGCGACCTCAACAGGTCGGCGCCGTCCGCCTCACCCCTGAGGTCGACCAGGTCGGTCCAGCGGAGCCCGGCGACGTGCTCCAGGCACGCGGTCACGTCCAGCCCGCCGCGTTCGAAGGCTCCGTCCACGCAGACCGTCGCGCCCACCGATGTCGCTGCGCGCACGGCCAGGGCTACGGCGAGCGTCGAGGCCCCCAGCCCGCCCGATGCTCCGACAACTCCCAGCACACGGTGTTCCATGGCTCCACTGTCGCCGCACCGCGACGCCCGACCGGAGCGGCGGGGAGCGGGCTGTGGACGGAGCACGCGCCATACCGCGCCTGTGGACGGAGCAGCGCGCGCGTCCTGGCAGTGGACCCGCGTCCCGGAGGTGGAAAGGGGACGGCCCCGGTCGGGGGGACAACCGGGGCCGTCAACGCACCATGCTCCGGGGGGGAGGAGCAGGTACGCCGGTCCGCTCTACCCCAAGGGGGAGCGAACACGATCATCGTGGACCATTAACTCCCTGTTCGCAACTCGTTGACGACGCTCATCGCCACCCTCTCAGGCCCCTCTCAGGATCGCCGGTCGGCAACCGCGCCCAAACACCGTCATCCGCCAGGGACGACGCCAGCCCGGAGCTGTTCGGACCTGCCCGGACACGAGGATGGCACCCCGCGCGAACGGGGTGCCATCGACCGTGATCCGCCTCGGGTTACCAGGCGTGCTTCCTGTAGTTGTCGCACCGGGACAAGCCCGTCACGATCGGTCCACCAGTGGACTGCCTGCGCGTGGGTGCCCGATGGGGTCACGGTGGTCGTCGGACTCTCGTGCGTCGACGTCACCTCCATGTGTACCCCTGTGCCGCGGCGAAGTGAACCCTTGACTTTTGCTCCGTCAGGGACGTCCCCGTCGCCGCCGGAGGACTCAGCTGAGGCGACCGGCGCGCACCGCGTCGCAGACCTGCTCACCCTGCTCGGCACCGGCGACGACGGCCGAGGCGCAGTGCTCCAGCCACAGGGAGACGCCTTCGCGGCTGCCGGTCCCGTATGCCGCGAGCGCACCGAGGTAGGCCGGCCCACCCTGGGTCGCGTGCCCGGCCTCGGTCACGGCGACTCCGGTCGGGTCGAGCCCGAGGGCCTGGACGACGGCACGTTCCATCGCCCGCGCGACGACGCCGTTGCCCCGCGTGAAGGGTCGAGCCGTCGCGATCTCGGCGTGGACGACTGCCGCCACGACCAGGACGGGCACCTGGGCCCCTCTTGACCCAGCCCCCATGAGTTCGACGAGCCCGTCGAGACGGGCACGCAGCGCCCCTGCCGAGGGGGCGGGGCCGAGGTCGACGAGCTCCTCGCAGGTCTCGCCCTCGAGCCGCGGCCGCCCGAGCTGGGCGTCGTCGACCAGCCCGGACGCAGCCGCCACGTGGAGCCGGGCCAGCGCCTGCAAGGGCGCGGTCGCCACGAGCGACCGGACGTGCTCGCTCTCGGCGGTGGCCTGCACCACGCCGCGAGCGACCTGCTCCACGGGGTCGGGGCTCAGCGGCCACTGGGCGGCGCCGCGCATGACGTCCCGCACCAGGTCGAGGGGCACGGTCGCACCCTCGAGGGCCGCGCTCGCCTGGGCCCCGCGGACGCGGGACTCGGCGGACGCCTCGGGGATGCGGCGGCGCAGGGCCTCGTGCCAGCGCAGCCGCTCGCAGGCCTCACGGGCCGCCGCGATGCGTTCGGGCACCCCGGGGAGCTCGGCGAGGGCACGGAGGGAGGCGACGGCATCAGGCACGTCCGCCAGCCTAGGGTGCGCCTGCGGGACGGGTGGGTCGCCCTAGAGTGCGCATGTGTCGGGCAGCTTCCACCTCCCCACCGCCATCGTCGTCGCTGGCGCGATGGTGCTGGTCTACGCGCTCGTCAGGCTGGTCCGCCACGGCCGCAACGGGTCTCGCGGGTTCGTCTCGGACGTCGACCACGCGACGCACGCGACCCTCCACACCGCCTCGCTCGCCGCCCGGCACCTGCAGGACGGCCTGACGCCCGAGGGCGTCGGCCGGGCCGCCAGGCACCTGCGCCAGCTCCTGGGCTCACCGGCCATCGCCGTCACCGACGCGAGCTCCGTGCTGGCCTGGGACGGCGCCGCCGACCACCACGCCGACCGCGCCATCGCCGACGCGGAGGAGGTCCTGCGCACCGGACACACGGTCGTCCTCGGCGCTGGGCAGGTGAGCTGCTCCGACCCCGACTGCCCGGTCCGCGCTGCGGTGATCGCCCCGGTCGTGACGGCCGACCGCGTCGTGGCGGCCATCGCGGCATACGGTCCGACCGCGTCGGCGGGACTCGCCCGGGCGACGGAGGAGGTGGCCGGGTGGATGGCCACCCAGGCCGAGCTGGCCGACCTGGGGCACCAGCGGACGCGCACCATGGAGGCCGAGCTCCGCGCCCTGCGCGCCCAGATCAGCCCCCACTTCATCTACAACTCCCTCGCCGCCATCGCCTCGTTCGTGCGGACCGACCCGGAGCGGGCGCGCGAGCTGCTGCTGGAGTTCGCCGACTTCACCCGCTACGCCCTGCGGCGCGGTGGGGCGTTCACCACGCTGGCCGAGGAGCTCCGCAACGTCGAGCGTTACCTCGTCCTCGAGCAGGCCAGGTTCGGCGACCGGCTCACCGTCTCGTTGCTCATCGCTCCCGAGGTGCTGCCCGTGACCGTCCCCTACCTCGCGATCCAGCCCATCGTCGAGAACGCCGTCCGCCACGGTCTGGCCACCAAGGAGGGCGGCGGCCACGTGCGGATCGTGGCCACCGACGAGGGAGCCGAGGCAGGCATCACCATCGAGGACGACGGGGTGGGCTCGGACCCGCAGGTCATCCGTGGGGTGCTCGACGGCCGCGCCGACGGCGACAACGTGGGGCTCGGCAACGTCGACGCGCGACTTCGCCAGGTGTACGGCGACGACTTCGGCCTCGTGGTCGAGACCGCCCCAGGGGCCGGCACCAAGGTGTCCTTCCGGGTGCCGAAGTATGCGCCCGGCGTGCACCCCACCACGTAGAGTCTGCCCATGCCTGGCCCGGCCTCCGGCGACCCGGAGACGCTCAGCCCGCAGGTCGCCACCGTCGGCGACGCGGGTACGGCGCCGCGCGCCCTGCGGGCCCTGTGCGCCCTCGTGGTGGACGACGAGGTGCCGGCGCTCGAGGAGCTCAGCTGGCTGCTGCGCCAGGACGACCGCATCGCCGAGGTCCGCACCGCCGGCAGCGGGGCGGAAGCCTTGCGGGCGCTGGAGGCGGGCGACGTCGACGTGGTCTTCTCCGACATCTCGATGCCGGGCCTGGACGGCATGGACCTCGCGCGGGTCATCGCCCGGTTCACCCAGCGGCCGCAGGTCGTCTTCGTCACCGCCCACGACCAGCACGCGGTCGACGCCTTCGCCATCGACGCCGTCGACTACGTCATGAAGCCGGTGCGTGCCGATCGCCTCGCCGAGGCGGTACGCCGCGTGGTCGCCTCCGCCGAGCCCGGCGGGGTGAATGGGCCGAGCGGCGACGCCGCCCCGGCGGATGGACCAGCCGGTCAGGGCCCGGGTGACGACCAGGACGAGACCATCGCCGTCGAGCTCGCCGGGGTCACGAGGTTCGTCACCCGCAGCCAGATCCGCTACGCCCAGGCGCAGGGCGACTACGCGCGCCTCCACACACCATCCGGGTCGCCACCTGGTCCGCATCCCCCTGAGCGCCCTCGAGGAGCGTTGGGCCGCAGCGGGATTCGTGCGGATCCACCGCAGCACCCTGGTCTCGCTGAGCCACGTCGACGAGGTGCGGATGGAGCACGGGCGGTGCAGCGTCGTGCTCGATGAGGTCGAGCTCCAGGTGAGCCGGCGCCACACCCGGGAGCTGCGCGACCGCCTGCTCCGCCCGGGTCCGCGCCCGACCCCACGTCCGGCTGGGTGACGTCGTGAGCGACCCGTCGCAGGCCACGCAGCGCGTCCGGGTCACCAGCACCCGACGGGATGCCACGACCCGACGCGGACCTGCGACCGCTGACCCGGGAGATCGACGAGCAGAGCAACCTCGGCGAGGTCTTCGTGGCCGGGCTGATGCGCGCCCAGCTGCGGCTGGCCGCCATGGTGCTGGGCTTCGGGGCCGTGGGCCTCGGCGGCCTGCCCCTGCTGTTCCTGCTCGTCCCCGCGACCCGCAGCCTCGAGATCGGCCCGATCCCGTTGCCCTGGCTGCTCCTCGGCGTCGTGGTCTACCCCGTGGCTCTGGTCGTGGCGCGCTACTACGTGCGTCAGAGCGAGCGCATCGAGGCCGAGTTCTCCGCCGTCATCGGCCGCCGCGAGCCGTGACCGACGTCGTGAGCTCCGCCTACGGCTCGTCGCCGTCGTCCTGGTCTGCACGGTCACCCTGGCGGTCGGCGCGTTCGGCCTGCGGCTGTCCCGCACGACCAGCGACTTCTACGTCGCCGGGCGCACCGTCACGCCACGCTGGAACGCCGAGCGCCATCGGCGGCGAGTACCTCTCTGCCGCAAGCTTTCTCGGCGTCGCCGGGCTGGTCTACACCAACGGCACTGGACATGCTGTGGTTCCCCGTCGGCTACACCGTCGGCTACCTCGTGCTGCTCGTCCTGGTCGCTGCTCCCCTGCGCCGCTCGGGCGCCTACACGCTGCCGGACTTCGCCGAGGCGCGGCTCGAGAGCACGACGATCCGGCGGCTCTGCTCGGTGCTCGTCGTGGGCATCGGCTGGCTCTACCTGCTGCCCCAGCTCCAGGGAGCCGGGCTCGCCCTGAGCAGCGTCACCGGTGCACCCAGCTGGCTCGGCGGCGCTCGTGGTCGCGGTCGTCGTCGTCGCCAACGTCGCCGCCGGCGGCATGCGCTCGATCACCCTCGTGCAGGCGTTGCAGTACTGGCTCAAGCTCACCGCGATCGCGGCTCCGGCGTTCGTGCTGCTCGCGGTGTGGTTCCGCGACGGCGCACCCGGCCCGGCGATCGCCACCCGGGACGCTGGCTGGGTCGAGCCGCTCGGTGGCCTCGCCGGCCAGGGCCACCCGCTCTACGCGACCTACACCCTGCTGCTCGCCCTCGCTCTTCGGGACGATGGGCCTGCCGCACGTGCTCGTCCGCTTCTACACCAACCCCGACGGCCGGGCCGCGCGCCGCACGACCCTGACCGTGGTCGCCCTGCTCGGCGTCTTCTACCTGTTCCCCCCGCTCTACGGCGCGCTCGGCCGGGTCTACGTCCCCGAGCTCCCGCCACGGCGTCGCCGCCGACACCGTCGTCCTGCTGCTGCCGGGGCGCGATGCTCCACGGCCGCGTCGGGGAGGTGCTCTCTGCGCGTCCTCGCCGGCGGGGCGTTCGCGGCGTTCCTGTCGACCGCGTCCGGTCTGACGATGTCGGTCGCCGGGGTGCTCGACCAGGACCTGCTGCGCCGCCGGCTGGGGCGGATGACCGGTGACGACTTCACCGCGGTGCAGGGGTTCCGGGTCGGCGACCGTCGCTCGCCGTGGTGGTGCCGTATGCCGCGTCCCGGCTGATCGAGCCGGTGGGCCTCGCGACGACGGTGGGCCTCGCGTTCGCCGTGGCGGCGTCGACGTTCTGCCCGCTGCTGGTGCTCGGGATCCTGGTGGCGCGGACTCAGCACCGTCGGCGCGCTGCGGGCTGGTCGTCGGTGGCGGCCTGGCGGCGAGCGCGGTCGCGGCCACCGTCCTCGCCGGACCGATCGCCGGCTGGCCGGGTGCCCTGCTGGCCCAGCCCGCGGCGTGGAGCATGCCGCTCGCCTTCGCGACGTCGGTCGTCGTCTCCCTGGCGCACGCCGGGCCGCATCCCGCCGCCACACCGCACGGACCATGGTGCGGCTGCACACCCCCGAGGACCTGGTCCTCGACCGCGACTGAGGGCGCGGGCGCAGCCGCTGGTCGCGGCACACCGACCGTTCGCCGCAGTGACCTCGGCCACCCGGCGACCCGCACTCCCCGCACGGCGCGCGACCCCGCGCCATACCTGCCGCCGTGTTGTCGCCCACGTCACAGTGTCGCCAACCGCACACCGCGGCGCCCTGCGACCGGCCATCCCGGCCGGTCGCGCCCGCCAGACACTGGAGGTGTCCCGTGAGCAACGACGCTCGCACGGATCACGACCCCTTCGTCGACCTGCAACGGTCGCCGGAGTTCGACGAGCTGCGGAGCCGTTTCCGCAGGTTCGTCTTCCCGATGACCGCGCTGTTCCTGACGTGGTACTTCCTCTACGTCCTGCTGTCGACCTACGCGCCGGACGTTCATGACGCACCAAGGTGTTCGGCAACATCAACATCGGCCTGATCCTCGGGCTCGGGCAGTTCGTGTCGACGTTCGTCGATCACGATGATCTACGTGCGCTGGGCCGACCGTGAGTTCGACCCGCGCGCCGCCGCCCTCGCCGAGACGATCGGGGAGGACCACCGATGAGCGCCAGCAGCCTCGCCCAGGCCGTCCCCGGCCTCGTGCCGACCGCCACGAATGTCGGCAGCCCGACGCTGAACATCACCATCTTCGCGATCTTCGTCCTCGTCACCCTGGGCATCGTCATCCGGGCGTCGAAGAACAACCGCAGCGCGGCCGACTTCTACGCCGGCGGCCGAGCGTTCACCGGGCGGCAGAACGGCATCGCCATCGCCGGTGACTACCTGTCGGCCGCGTCGTTCCTCGGCATCGCCGGCGCCATCGCCCTCAACGGCTACGACGGCTTCCTCTACTCGATCGGCTTCCTCGTCGCGTGGCTGGTGGCCCTGCTGCTCGTCGCCGAGCTGCTGCGCAACGCCGGCAAGTACACGATGGCCGACGTCCTGTCGTTCCGGCTCAAGCAACGCCCGGTCCGCATGGCCGCAGCGATCTCGACCCTCGCGGTCTGCTTCTTCTACCTGCTGGCCCAGATGGCCGGTGCCGGCGGACTCGTCGCGCTGCTGCTCGGCATCGACGACAAGACCGGGCAGTCCCTGGTCATCGCGGTCGTCGGCGTGCTCATGATCGCCTACGTCCTCATCGGTGGGATGAAGGGCACGACCTGGGTGCAGATCATCAAGGCCGTCCTGCTCATCATCGGCGCCGGCGTGATGTTCGTGTGGGTGCTCAGCAAGTTCGGGTTCAGCCTCAGCACCCTGCTCGGCGACGCGGTCCAGGCCTCCGGTGGCAAGAAGGTGCTCGACCCGGGTCTGCAGTACGGCAAGAGCGGCCTGACCAAGATCGACTTCATCTCGCTCTCGCTCGCGCTGGTCCTCGGCACCGCCGGCCTGCCGCACGTGCTCATGCGCTTCTACACGGTGCCCTCGTCCAAGGAGGCCCAGGAAGTCGGTCGAGTGGGCCATCTGGCTCATCGGCATCTTCTACCTGTTCACCCTGGTCCTCGGATACGGCGCCGCAGCCCTGGTCGGTCCGAAGGCCATCGCCGCGGCACCGGGCAAGGCCAACTCGGCCGCGCCGCTGCTGGCCTACGAGCTCGGCGGTGAGCTGTTGCTCGGCATCATCTCGGCGGTGGCCTTCGCGACCATCCTCGCGGTCGTGGCCGGCCTGACCATCACCGCGAGCGCGAGCCTGTCGCACGACATCTACAACTCCGTCATCAAGGAGGGCACCGCCACGGCGGAGCAGGAGGTCAGGGTCGCTCGCATCACCGCGGTCGTCATCGGCATCTTCGCCATCCTCGGCGGCGTCCTCGCCAACGGGCAGAACATCGCGTTCCTCGTCGCCCTCGCGTTCGCCATCGCGGCGTCCGCGAACCTGCCGACGATCCTCTACTCGTTGTTCTGGAAGCGGTTCAACACCCGCGGTGCGCTGTGGTCGATCTACGGCGGCCTCATCACCGCTCTGACGCTGATCATCTTCAGCCCGGTGGTGTCGGGCAAGCCGGTCGACCCGGCGACGGGCAAGTCGCTGTCGATGCTGCAGGGCACCGACTTCCACTGGTTCCCGCTCGACAACCCGGGCATCATCTCGATCCCGCTGGCCTTCGTGCTCGGCTGGCTCGGCACGGTGACCAGCAAGGAGTTCAACGCCGCCAAGTACGCCGAGATGGAGGTCCGCTCCCTCACCGGCCACGGCGCCGAGAAGGCGACCTCGCACTAGGGGCGACACACGAGACCGTATGGCGCCACGCGCCATACGGTCCCCGCGAACCACGGTGCCGCGTCCCCGACGAGGGGGCGCGGCACCGTGCTGCGTCCCTTCGGATCACCTTCAGGACCGAGCGGACCTTTGCGGACGACACGGTCAGCACCGGTTCCGGGGTCAACCAGCGGCCCGCGCCCGGCGTCGATGGGGTGTCCGAAAGGGGGACACCATGAACACCACGCACTCGAACCGCACGACCCGACCGGCCATCCGGTCCCTGCTCGTCGCCACCGCCCTCGGGGTCATCCCCGTCACCGCCGCCCTCGCCGCACCAGCGACCGCGACCACCCGCACGACCACCACCGCCGCATCGACCACCAGCGCGCCCTACTGCGGCATCACCTGGGGCTCGCTCGCCAAGACGAGGTCCACCATGGTCCGCGGTCCGGTCACGGGGGTCCGGTCCGGCCGCCACACCTGCTACGACCGGCTCGTCGTCGACCTCAAGGGCCGCGCGCCCGGCTACACGGTCGAGTACGTCAGGAACGTCTACACCGAGGGTCAGGGCGCCCTCGTCCCGCTGCGAGGTGGCGCGAAGCTGCTCGTCTCCGTCCACGCCCCCGCCTACACGCAGACCGGGGCACCGAGCTTTCGCCCCAGGAACCCCAAGGAGGTCGTGAACGTCACCGGCTACCGGACCTTCCGCCAGGTGGCCTGGGCCGGGACGTTCGAGGGATACACGTCAATGGGTCTCGGGGTGCGGGCCAAGCTGCCGTTCCGGGTCTTCACCCTCAGCGACGGCGCGACCAGCCACCTCGTCATCGACGTCGCCCACCGCTGGTAGGCGCCGCGCTCAGGACTGGTGGGTGCCGCGCTCAGGCTTGGCGCGTGCCCGAGCTCAGGACTTGGTGGTGCGGCGACGCAGGGCGCCGCGCCCCGTCCGGACCAGGACGAACACGACAGCCAGGACCGCCGCGATGACGAACCACCGGGTGGACGAGGTCAGCAACGCCTGTGAATGGGTCCACCACTGGGTGCGGGCGAAGTCCCAGGCGGTATGGGCGACGGTGCGAGCCTGCTGGCCCACCGGGACCCCGCCGTGGCCCGGGCGGACCGTGTCCCAGCCGTAGGACAGCGACTTCGCCAGCAGCGCGAACAGCAGCCAGGTCACCACGAGCCGCACCAGGCTCAAGATCGTCGGCGCCACCCGCTGCCAGGTGGCCACGACGAAGGGCAGGGCCAGCGCCAATGCCAGCGCCAGGCCCCGCGGCCAGGTCGTCGGGGAGACACCGGCCACGACGGCCAGCACGGTCGCCGCGGCGAGCACGCCCTTGGCACCCCTGGCGCCGAGCACGATGCCCAGCAGCGCTCCGCCGCCGAGCAGGGCCACGAGGACCACACGTTCGTGCGGGTAGCCGTCGGCCGTGGGGCCGTCGAGCACCCATCCGAGGGCACTGAAGACCAGGACGACCGCCAGGCGCGGCCAGGGCGAACGCACGACGAGGGACACGGCGGCGGCTGCGGCGGTGGCGCCGAGGAACAGCACGTCCCCCTTGAACACGTCCAGCGGCAGGTGCAGCCACGGCTCGAGCCCCAGGAAGCCGACCGGCCACCAGAGCACGGCGCCGACGAGGACCGATGCGGACGCCCAGAGGCGAAGCAGCGTGGCGCGGCGGGAGCGCACGTTTCCGTCGGGGGCGGGGCTCTTGGACGCCCGGGTCGTGGTGGTCACGGCGATGAGGCTAGCCGCTCGGCGACCCAGCGGTCCGCCGGACGACCTTGCAGACCGCTCCCCTTGCAGTGGTGGGGGTCTGGCAGGTTGGCTGGGGTGACAAGCCATCGACGTCTTCAGCTCTCCCAGGAGGAACCCGTGTCCGAGACCGGCATGACGAGCACGACCACGAGCCAGTCGCCGGAGCGGGACCTGTCCCCCTCCCCCGAGTTCGCGGCCCAGGCCAACGGCACGCAGGAGCTGTTCGAGCAGGCCGAGGCCGACCACGAGGGGTTCTGGGCGACCCAGGCCCGTGAGCGCCTCAGCTGGGCCAAGGACTTCGACCAGACCCTCGACTGGAGTGGCGCACCGTTCGCCAAGTGGTTCGTCGGTGGCGAGCTCAACGTCGCCCACAACTGCGTCGACCGGCACGTCGAGGCCGGCAACGGCGATCGGGTGGCCATCCACTTCGAGGGCGAGGGCGGCGACACCCGCACCATCACGTATGCCGAGCTGCAGAAGGACGTGAACAGGGCCGCCAACGCGCTGGAGTCCCTCGGCGTGCGCAAGGGCGACCGGGTCGCCATCTACCTGCCGATGATCCCCGAGGCCGTCGCCTCGATGCTCGCGTGCGCCCGCATCGGCGCCCCGCACTCGGTGGTCTTCGGCGGGTTCTCCGCCGACGCGCTGCGCACCCGCATCGCCGACGCCGAGGCGAAGGTCGTCATCACCGCGGACGGGCAGTTCCGCCGCGGCAAGGCGGCCCCGCTCAAGCCCGCCGTCGACGCCGCCGTCACCGGCGACAGCAGCGTCCAGAAGGTCCTGGTCGTCAAGCGCACCGAGGGCGAGGTCGAGTGGGACGACGAGCGCGACGTCTGGTGGCACGACGTCGTCGACGGCGCCAGCGACCAGCACGAGGCGGTCCCGCACGACAGCGAGCACCCGCTGTTCATCCTCTACACGTCCGGCACCACCGGGAAGCCCAAGGGCATCTTCCACACGACGGGCGGCTACCTCACCCAGGCGGCATACACGAACTCCGTGGTCCACGACGTCCACCCGGAGACCGACGTCTACTGGTGCACCGCCGACATCGGCTGGGTGACCGGCCACACCTACATCGTCTACGGGCCGCTGGCGAACGGCGCCACGCAGGTCATCTACGAAGGCACCCCGGACACCCCGCACCAGGGCCGCTGGTGGGAGATCGTCGAGAAGTACAAGGTCTCCATCCTCTACACCGCGCCGACGGCGATCCGCACGTTCATGAAGTGGGGCGACGACATCCCGGCGAAGTCCGACCTGTCCTCGCTGCGTGTGCTCGGCTCGGTCGGCGAGCCGATCAACCCCGAGGCGTGGCTCTGGTACCGCAAGCACATCGGCGGCGACAAGGCCCCGATCGTCGACACGTGGTGGCAGACCGAGACCGGCGGCATCATGATCAGCCCGCTGCCCGGCGTCACCTCGCTGGAGCCCGGCTCGGCCCAGCGCCCGATCCCCGGCATCAGCGCCGAGATCCTCGACGACGAGGGCCAGCCGCTGCACAACCCCGAGGCCGTCGGCTACCTCGTCCTCACCAAGCCGTGGCCCGGCATGCTCCGCGGCATCTGGGGCGACCCGGACCGCTACAAGGAGACCTACTGGTCGCGGTTCGGCGAGAAGTACTACTTCGCCGGCGACGGCGCGAAGTACGACGCCGACGGCAACATCTGGCTGCTCGGCCGGGTCGACGACGTCATGAACGTCTCGGGCCACCGCCTGTCCACCGCCGAGATCGAGTCGGCCCTCGTGTCGCACCCGTCGGTCGCCGAGGCCGCGGTCGTCGGCGCCACCGACGAGACCACCGGCCAGGCGGTGTGCGCGTTCGTCATCCTGCGCGGCGGGTTCGCCGACAACGGTGACGAGACCGTGCAGGAGCTGCGCAACCACGTGGCCAAGGAGATCGGACCGATCGCCAAGCCCCGCCAGATCATGGTCGTCGCCGAGCTGCCCAAGACCCGCTCGGGCAAGATCATGCGCCGCCTGCTGCGCGACGTCGCCGAGAACCGCGAGGTCGGCGATGTCACGACCCTCGCCGACTCCTCGGTGATGAACCTCATCAAGCAGGGCATGTCGGGTTCGTCGGAGGACTGACCCCCGGCCCCCACCCCGCGCAGGTATGCCGCGGACGCACCGTGCGTCCGCGGCACACCTGTCTGTCCGTCAGGCCTGCACGACGGCCGACCCGGCGATGTGGTCGATCCGCAGACCGAGTGGGCCCGACACCACGAAGTGTTCGGCCTCCAGCCGGGCGAACCCCGAGGTCCGCAGGAGCTCTTCGGTGTCGCGAGTGGGGTCGCAGCCGTGGTCGAGCAGCCGGTTGCACGGCGCGACTGCCGCCTGGAGCCGTCTGATGGCTGTCCCCGCGGGTGCGCCCACGTGCTCCAGGAACACCAGGCGGCCACCGGGCCGCACGACCCTCTTCACCTCGGCGACCACGGCCCCGGGACGGCGCACGGAGCACAGGGCGAAGGTCGTGACCACGGCGTCGACACACCTGTCCTGCAAGGGCAGCTCCTCGGCACCGGCCCGGAGGACGCCGACCGTACGACGCCGGGAGGTCGTCCGCTGGAGCCGTCGGGCACGGTCTCGGTTCGGCTCCAGGGCGAGCCAGCTCACCCCGTCCGGCAGGTGGGGGAGGTTCTCGCCGCGACCCGCGCCGATCTCGAGGACCGTGCCGCGGAGGTCGCCGACCAGCTGCCGTCGCCAGCCGTCATAGCGCGACGCGTCGACCAACCCACTCACCTCCCCGGCACCGGGGCCTCACGGCAGCCGCGCGGGACCCGCACGGGCATCGTCGCACGTCAGAGCACAGATGGGCAGGGCCCGCGACCTCTGCCCAGCGCGCGGGGAGCCGCAGGCTGTGTCAGGGTCGCAGGACGACAGATCGGCACACGCAGGAGCCGACCATGACCGAAGGAGCACCAGCAAATGTCAGCTGACGAGAAGGTCGCCAAGGACCTCGTGGAGACCCTCAAGGACGGCCGCAACGGGTTCGCGTCCGCAGCGGAGAAGCTGCGCGACAGCGACAGCCCGGAGGCTGCGTCGACCATGGAGCGCCTGGCCGAGCAGCGCGCCGGGTTCGCCCGCGACATCGTGTCCATGGGTCACGAGTACGGCGACGACGTCGACGAGAGCGGCTCGGTGGCGGCCACGCTGCACCGCGGCTGGCTCTCCCTCAAGGACGCGCTCACCGGCGACGACGCCTCTGCCGTCCTCGGCGCAGCCGTGACCGGTGAGGACCACGCGGTCTCCGAGTACGAGAAGGCGCTGAAGGAGGACGACCTCAGCGACGGGTTCCGCACGGTCGTCCAGCAGCAGCACGCCGCGATCGTCACCGCTCGCGACGAGGTCAAGGCGCTGCAGAACCTCGCCTGAGGCTCCAGCCCCGCTCCTCGAGCGCCCGTCCCGGCAGTCCGCGGGACGGGCGCTCGTGCGTGGCGGACCGTCAGGACGCGAGCGGCTCGGGAAGGGTCGACCCGCTGGGTGAGCCGAGCATGGGGAGCCACTGCCCGCGGGCGACGAGCACCTCGCGCAGCAGGTCGGGGCGGTCGCTGATGATCCCGTCGACCCCGGCATCGAGGACGCGGTGCATCGCCAGGGGGTCGTCGATGGTCCAGACGACGACGCGCACGCCGATGCGGTGGGCTCCCTCGACGAGGCGTTCGACGAACACCGGCACCCGTCCGAGTCGCAGCGGCACGTGGGCGAACTCCGCCGTCGCCAGCCGCCGCGACGGCCGCACCCCCGTGCGGGAGGACGTGACCAGGGCGGCCAGCGAGCGCCAGCCGAGCGCGCTGCGTACACCCGGCGCCTCGGCCCGCACGGTCGCGAGCCAGCTGTCCCACGCACCGGCGACACAGACACGCTCACGGAAGTCCTTGCGCTGCAGCACCTTCACGAGTGGACCGATGGCACCGCGGTCCTTGAGGTCCACGGTGAACCTCGCGTCCGGGAACGCCTCGAGCGCCTCGGTCAGGGTCGGGATCGGCTCACCACCGTTCACCCGGGTGCGGCGCAGGCTCGCCAGGGAGTGCCGGGCCACCGGGCCACGGCCGTCGGTGACGCGGTCCAGGGTGTTGTCGTGGAAGCAGACGAGGTGGCCGTCGGCCGACAGCTTGACGTCGGTCTCGAGGTAGCGGAAGCCGAGAGCGACCGATCGGCCGAACGCGGCCAGGGTGTTCTCGGGCGCGAGGGCGGCACCTCCGCGGTGGGCGAGGGCGATGGGTCCGAGCTCGGAGCCGTAGGCCATGGCACCAGCCTGCCGCCCACGGCGCGACCAACCGACCGCAAACGGCCTCCCGGACCACTGTTCACCCCATCAGGGACAACCGTTCGCCCGATGCTGCCCTGCCGTCACCTACCTCCTGCGTTTGGGGGCCGAAGAGTGACGAGTACGCCACTCTTCGGCCCCCAAAAGCCGGGGTGCAGGGGTCAGTTCAGCCGCGGGCCCCGCGCATCTCCGCCGAGATCGCCTCCGCCGCCTTGTGCAGTGGTCCGGTCGCGCGGGCCACGAACTCGTCGGTGACGCGGGTGACCGGACCCGAGACCGACAGGGCCAGCAGCTGGGGCGCGTCCGGGACGGCCACGGCCACGCAGCGGACGCCGACCTCCTGCTCCCCCTCGTCGAGGGCGTAGCCGCGCCGGCGGGTGCGCTCGAGCTCCGCGACGAAGTCCTCGGGCGTGGTGATGGTGTGCTCGGTCCGGGCCGGCATACCCGTCCGCGTGAGCAGGGCGCGCACGTCACCCGGGTCGAGGTCGGCGAGGATCGCCTTGCCGACGCCGGTCGAGTGCGGCAGGACGCGGCGCCCGACCTCGGTGAACATCCGCATCGAGTTGCGCGACGCCATCACCTGCCCGACGTAGACGACCTGGTCACCGTCGAGCATCGCGAGGTTGACCGACTCACCGAGCTCGTGGGCGAGCTGCTCCATGTGGGGGCGGGCCCAGCGGCCGAGCATCCGCGACGTGGTCTCGCCGAGCCTGATCAGCCGCGGGCCGAGGGAGTACTGGCGCGACGCCTCCTGGCGGACGTAGCCGAGGTCGACGAGCGTGCGCACCAGGCGGTGGATGGTCGGGAGCGGCAGGTCGGCGTCGTTGGCGAGCTGCGACAGGCTGATCACCCCACCGGCGTCCGCCATCGTCTCGAGGATGGCGAAGGCACGCTCGAGCGACTGCACGCCACCGGTCTTGGCGCCAGCGCCGTCACCTGCCTTGGCGGCTGCGCCGTCACCGGTCTTGGCCGCTGCGCCACCAGCGGTCGTCGCGGCGCGGTCGGCACTCATCGATCTCTTCCCGCTGAGCGAATGAGAAGAAGATTTCGTATCATGGAAGTATCCTAGTGCGTCCTCCCCGACTCGGGGAGGCGACACCCACCGACAGTGAGGATGAGCCACCGATGTCCGCCATCACCGTGACCGGAGGCCCGGTCGAGCGCAGCGACGAGATCCTGACCGCCGAAGCCCTCGACTTCCTCGCCGAGCTGCAGACCCGCTTCGGTGGCACCCGCGACGACCTCCTTGCCGCCCGCAGGGTCCGCCGCGAGGAGGTGTCGAAGACCGGTCGTCTCGACTTCCTCGACGAGACCCGGGAGGTACGCGAAAGCGACTGGACCGTCGCCGAGGCACCGGCGGACTTCCGCGACCGCCGGGTCGAGATCACCGGTCCGACCGAGCGCAAGATGGCGATCAACGCCCTCAACTCCGGCGCCAAGGTCTGGCTGGCCGACCTCGAGGACGCCAACACCCCGCACTGGGTCAACGTCATCGGCGGCCAGGTCAACCTGTTCGACGCCGTCCGCGGCACGATCGCCTTCACCTCGCCGCAGGGCAAGGACTACTCCCTCAAGGACCCCGCGAGCGCCCCGGTCATCGTGCCCCGCCCCCGCGGCTGGCACCTCGACGAGGAGCACCTCCAGCTCGACGGCAAGCCGCTCGTCGGGGCGCTGGTCGACTTCGGCCTGTACTTCTTCCACAACGCCAAGGAGCTCCTCGAGCGCGGCAGCGGCCCGTACTTCTACCTCCCGAAGATGGAGTCGCACCGCGAGGCGCGCCTGTGGAACGACGTCTTCACCTTCGCCCAGGAGCACGTCGGCGTCCCCCACGGCTCGGTCCGCGCCACCGTCCTCATCGAGACGATCCCGGCAGCGTTCGAGATGGACGAGATCCTCTACGAGCTGCGTGACCACGCCGCCGGTCTCAACGCCGGCCGCTGGGACTACCTGTTCTCGATCATCAAGTACTTCCGGGACTCGGGGCCGGACTTCACCCTCCCCGACCGCAACGCCGTGACGATGACCGCGCCGATGATGAAGGCCTACAGCGAGCTGCTCGTGAAGACCTGCCACAAGCGCGGCGCCTTCGCCATCGGCGGCATGGCAGCGTTCATCCCGAGCAAGGACCCCGAGGTCAACGACCAGGCGTTCGCCAAGGTCCGCGCCGACAAGGAGCGCGAGGCGGGCGCCGGGTTCGACGGCTCGTGGGTGGCCCACCCCGGCATGGTCGACCTCTGCAAGGAGATCTTCACCGGCGTCCTCGGCGACGAGCCCAACCAGCTCACCAGGCAGCGCGACGACGTCTCGGTCTCGGCCGACGACCTGCTCGCCGCGGGACAGACTCCCGGCGACCGCACCGAGGAGGGCCTGCGCGGCAACATCACCGTCGGCATCGCCTACCTCCAGTCGTGGCTGCGCGGCAACGGCGCGGTCGGCATCCACAACCTCATGGAGGACGCCGCGACCGCGGAGATCTCGCGTTCGCAGATCTGGCAGTGGCTCAACAACGAGGTCACCCTCACCTCCGGTGACAAGGTCACGCGCGACCTCGTCGACCGCCTCGTCGACGAGGAGTATGCGGCGCTGAAGGAGTCCGTCGGCGAGGAGGCCTTCGCCCAGGGCGAGTGGGAGGCCGCGCGGCGGTTGTTCGTCGAGTGCGCGATCGACCCCGACTTCCCCGACTTCCTCACCCTCCCTGCATACGCCGAGGTGCTGAAGCTCGAGAAGGTCTGAGCTCCACTGCTGCGCGCACGACACCCGCCTCGGTCAGACCCGGGGCGGGCGTCGTCGTCAGCGGGTGGCGGGTCGGCGGAACCGTCCGGCGGCGATCTGGGCACCGCCGACCCAGACCCCCTCGATGTCTGTCGTCGTGCCCAGCGCGAACACCTTGGCCAGGGCGTCCACCGTCGACCGGGCGTTGCCGAGACCGACGTCGAGCGGGTTGCCGGCCTGCGGCAGCACCCAGACGGCGTCGAACTGCTTGCCCACCGACAGGTCGCCGACCTCGTCGTCCAGCCCGAGGGCGTGGGCTCCCGCAGCGGTCGCCAGCCACAACAGGTGGGCCGAGGTCAGGGCCACGCCGTCCGCCCCGAGCAGCTGCTGCATGAAGTAGGCCTGCAGGCCCTCCTTGAGCAACGAGAAGCCAGTGCCAGCACCGACATCCGAGCCGAGCGCCACCCGCACGCCGTGGTCGAGGTGACGCTGCAGCGGGAACAGCCCACTGCCCAGCGCCGAGTTGCTCGTGGGGCAGTGCGCCACCGAGGCGCCCTGGCTGGCGAGCAGGGCCAGCTCCTCGTCCACGGGGTGCACGTTGTGGGCCAGCACCGAGTTGTGGTCGACGAGACCGTGGTTGGCGTAGGTGTGGACGTAGTTCGTGCCACCGAACAGGCGTCTCACCTCGGCGACCTCGAAGAGGTTCTCGTTGACGTGCGAGGTGAACCACGAGCCCTGGACCTCCTTGAACGTCGCGGCGCACGACTCGAGCATCGCGTCGCTGGCGGAGAAGGAGAAGCGCGGCGTCACGGCATACCGGAGGCGGCCCTGTCCGTGCCACCGCTCGGCGAGGCTCCGGGCCTCCTCGTAGGCACGGTCGGGGGTCGAGAGCAGCTCGGGACGCAGGCTCCGGTCGGAGACGACGAGCCCGGTGGTGACGCGGAGGCCTGCGACGTCGGCGGCGGCGAACATCGAGTCGACGGCAGTGGCGAAGTGTGACCCGAAGACCAGGGCCGTGGTCGTGCCGGCGTCGACGAGGCCGGTGACGAAGTCGCGGGCGACACCCTTGGCGTAGGCGACATCGGCAAGCCTGGCCTCCTCCGGCAACGCACACTGGTCGAGCCAGTCGAGCAACGGCATCCCGAGACCGCCGATGACCCGGACCTGCGGGTAGTGCACGTGGGTGTCGACCATGCCCGGCAGCAGCATCCCGCCGGGCAGGTCGATGACGACCTCGTCAGGGTGGTCCGCCCGCACGGCAGCGAAGTCACCGCGGGCCACGATCACCCCCGTGTCGTCGACGACGATGCCGCCGTCCTCCTCGGCACGCAGGGCTCCCCCGGCGAACGGGTCGACGGGGGTGTCGACGATGCGGGCTCGGTAGAGAGTCACGTCGAGACCCCCTGCCGGTCGTGGGCCCGCACGGGCACCCGCTCGGCCTCGAAGACCCGCACGAGGTCGGCAGCCACACTGACAGCGATGGTCGCGGGGTCCTTGCCGGTCAGGTCGGGGAGGCCGATCGGTGTCGTGATGCGCTCGAGCTCGGCAGGCGAATGCCCCTCTGCCGCAAGGCGCTGACGGAAGCGGCTCCACTTCGCCGACGAGCCGATCAGGCCGATCGACGCGAGGTGGCCGCAGCGCAGGGCCGTGTCACAGAGCGCCGCGTCCTCGGCGTGGTCGTGGGTCATGACGAGGACATGGGTGCCGCGCGGCACCTGGCCCAGGACGAGCTCGGGCACCGGCGCGTGGTGCACATGGACCCGGGCGACGGCGTCGTCGAGGACCGCGAGCCGCCCAGCGGTGACCTGGTCGGCACGGGAGTCGACCAGGTGGAGCTCGACGTCGTGCCGGGCGAGGATGCGGGCCAGCTCGAGGCCGACGTGACCCATCCCGAAGATCGCTACGGACGGTGCGACGGCCAGGGGTTCCAGCAGGATCGCCACCTCGCCACCACAGCACTGCTGGCCGTGCTCGGCACGCGCCTTGTCGTTGAGGGACAACGAGATCTGCTCCGGCACGGCCACCCCGTCCGCCAGCATCGTGCGGGCGCGGGCGACGGCGGTGGCCTCGAGGTTGCCACCACCGATGCTGTCCCAGGCCTCGGTCGGCGTGACGACCATCTTGGCGCCGGCCTCGCGGGGGGCGTGACCACGGACCGAGACGAGCGTCACGAGGACGCCGGCCCGGCGCTCCCGCCGGAGCCGTTCGACGGCTGCGAGCCAGTGCACGTCAGGCACCGCCTGCCGAGGAGGACTGCGCCGCGAGCTCGGAGTGCGGACGCAGCGGCTTCGCATCGGCGCCCGGCTGGTCGGGGACGACTCCGGGAGCGCCTTCGTCGACGTGCCCGTGCGCGGGCTGTTCGACGCCGCCGCGACGGGCCTGCTCCAACGCCCACCACACGGCTTCCGGGGTTGCCGGCGAGGCCAGGTCGACACTGGTGCCGGCGGGACCGAAGGCAGCGGCTGCCTGCCGCAACGCCTCCCGCACCGAGAACGCGAGCATCAACGGCGGCTCACCGACGGCCTTGGAGCCGTAGACCGCGCCGTCCTCGTGCGCGCGCTGCAGCAGCGCGACGTTGAAGACCTCCGGCATCTCGGAGAAGCTCGGCAGCTTGTAGGTGCTCGCGGCCTGCGTCGCGAGCCGGCCACGGGTCGGCCGGTCACTCTCGTCCCAGCGCAGGTCCTCCAGGGTCAGCCAGCCGGCGCCCTGGACGAACGCCCCCTCGACCTGGCCGATGTCGACCAGCGGCGAAAGGCTGTCGCCGACGTCGTGGACGATGTCGACACGCCGGGTCCGGTAGGCGCCGGTGAACCCGTCGACCTCGACCTCGGTGGCCGCGACGCCGTACGAGAAGTACTTGAAGGGCGACCCGTGCATGATCGAGGAGTCCCAGTGCAGCCCCTCGGTCCGGTAGAAGCCGGCAGCCCAGAGCTGGACCCGCTGGAAGTACGCCTGGTTGACGAGATCGGCCCATGCCACGGACTCGCCACCCCCGACGGTGCTCACCTGGCCGTCGACGAACCGCACGTCAGCCGGGTGCACGCCGAGGCGGCGCCCGGCCACCTCGCGCAGCCGCTCGAGCACCTGCTCGCAGGCGTTCTTGACCGCGCCGCCGTTGAGGTCGGCACCCGAGCTCGCCGCCGTGGCCGAGGTGTTGGGCACCTTGTCCGTGCGTGTCGGCGCGAGCCGCACGGTCGACAGCGGCACACCGAGGGTCGTGGCCGCGACCTGGAGCATCTTGGTGTGCAGGCCCTGACCCATCTCGGTGCCACCGTGGGTGATGAGCACCGAGCCGTCCTTGTAGACGTGGACGAGGGCGCCGGCCTGGTTGAACGCGGTGAAGTTGAAGGAGATCCCGAACTTCACCGGCGTCATGGCCAGCCCGCGCTTGGTGTGCTCATGGGTCGCGTTGAACTCCGCGATCTGCGCCTGCCGTGCACGGACGTCCCCGCTGTCGAGCACCTGCTCCCAGCAGGTCACGGTGCGCTCGGCGTGCCGGACGGGCTGCCCGTATGGCGTGCTCTGCCCCTCCACGTAGAAGTTGCGGCTGCGCAGGTCGATCGGGTCGATCCCGAGCAGCGGCGCGCACCGGCCGAGGATGTCCTCGATGACGAGCATCCCCTGCGGCCCGCCGAACCCGCGGAACGCGGTCTGGGAGGTCTTGTGGGACTTGGCGATCCGGCCGTTCACGCGGATGTTGGGGATCCAGTAGGCGTTGTCGATGTGGCACAGGGCGCGGGCCAGCACCGGCTCGGAGAGGTCGAGGCTCCACCCACCGTCGGAGGTGAGGGTCGCGTCGAGGCCCTGGATCATCCCGGCCTCGTCGAACGCCACCCGCCACTGCGCGTGGAACCCGTGCCGCTTCCCCGACATGGTCATGTCCTGGGTGCGGGTGAGGCGGAGCCGCACCGGGCGGCCGGTGAGCCGCGCACCGAGGGCGGCGATGGCGGCATACCCGTGGGGTTGCATCTCCTTGCCCCCGAAGCCGCCACCCATCCGCAGGCACTGGACGGTGACCTCGTTGCTGGGCACACCGAGGACGTGGGCGACGATGTCCTGGGTCTCGGTGGGGTGCTGCGTGCTGCACTGGACGAAGACCTGGCCGTTCTCGTCGACGAGGGCGAGCGAGGCGTGGGTCTCGAGGTAGAAGTGCTCCTGCCCGGCGAACTCGATCTCACCGCTGAAGACGTGGGCCGCCGTGTCGAACCCGGCGTCGACGTCGCCACGCTCGACCTTCGGCCGGCCGCCCTGGAAGCTCTCGGCCTCGATGGCCTCGCGCACGGTGACGATCGCGGGCAGCGGTTCGTAGTCGACCTCGACGGCCAGCGAACCCAGTCGGGCCGCCTCGAGCGTCTCGCCGAGCACCCAGCAGACCGCGTGGCCGTGGAACATCACCTCGGACGGGAAGAGCGGCTCGTCGTGCTTGACGCCGGCGTCGTTGACCCCGGGGACGTCGTCGGCGGTGAGGACCCGGACCACGCCGGGCACGTCGTAGGCCGGCGCGGTGCGCAGCCCGGTGACCCGCGCGTGGGCGTGCGGCGCCTGCACCGGGTGGGCGTGCAGGACGCCATGGGTGCGCTGGACGAGGTCGTCGGTGTAGAGGGCGAGGCCGGTGACGTGCAGGGCGGCTGCCTCGTGCGGGATCTCTTGTCCGACAACGGAGTTCGCGGGGCGTTCGGAGAGCGCGCTCACGCTCCCACCTCCTGCGGGGTCGCGGTCTGGGCATGCAGCTTGAGCAGAGCGGTGCCGAGCATCGCCGAACGGTATGGCGCGCTGGCGCGGTGGTCGTCCATCGGCGTGCCCTCGCGGGCCATCACGTCCGCGGCCTCACGGACGACGTCGATGGTCCAAGGACGCCCCTCGAGCACGGCTTCGGTGGCGGTGGCCCTGATGGGGGTCGCAGCGACACCGCCGAGGCCGATGCGGGCCTTGGCCACGACACCGTCCTGGACGTCGAGGGCGAACCCGACCGCCACGCTGGAGATGTCGTCGAACCGCCGCTTGGCGATCTTGTGGAACGCCGTGATCTCGCTGACGGGCAACGGGATCCGCACCGCGCGGATGAGCTCGTCGGCGCGCTTGGCGGTCTGCCGGTAGCCGGTGAAGTAGTCGGCCAGCGGCACCTCCCGGTCACCGTCGACGGACGCGAGCACCACGACCGCCTCGAGGGCGAGAAGGGCCGGCGGGGTGTCGCCGATCGGGGAGCCGGTGCCGAGGTTGCCGCCGATGGTGGCGCCGTTGCGGATCAGCCGCGACGCGAACTGCGGGAACAGCTGGTCCAGCAACGGGATCCGGCCCTCCAGCCCGCGCTCGACCTCGCTGAGGGACAGGGCGGCGCCGATCTCCACGCAGTCGTCGCCGACGTGGAGGGTGCGCAGCTCGGGGAGCCGGTCGATGCCGATGGCGAAGGGTGCTCGGATGCCACGGATGTTGACCTCGACGCCCCAGTCCGTGGAGCCGGCGACGAGGACCGCACCGGGGTGCTCGGTCAGGAGCGCCAGGGCCTGCGACAGGTCGGCAGGACGCTCGAAGACACCGCTGGCCCCCTCGAGCCGCGTGTGCGCAGCCACGGGTGCGGGCTGGCTGGCGCGAGCTGCGAACGGGTCGCCGTCGGCAGGCTGCTCGAGCGCATAGGCGGCGTCGCGGATCGGACGGTAACCCGTGCAGCGACAGAGGTTGCCGGAGAGGGCGTGCAGGTCGAACCCGTTCTCCCCGTGCTCGGCATCGACCTGGTGGGTGTGCGGCCCGGAGCCGTTGGAGGCCGCATCCGCCCCGGCCGGCCTGCGGTCGCCGCGGTAGAACTCCGCGGCCATGCTGCAGACGAAGCCGGGCGTGCAGTAGCCGCACTGCGACCCGCCACGGACCGCCATCTCGCGCTGCACCGGGTGCAGGTCGTCCGGCCTGCCGAGCCCCTCGGCCGTGACGACCTCCTGGCCGTCGAGCGCCGCCGCCGGGATGAGGCAGGCGTTGATCGCGGTCCACCGGGTGGCGTCCGGGTCCGTCCGGGCGGGCGACCATGACCGAGCAGGCCCCGCACTCCCCCTCGGCGCAGCCTTCCTTGGCCCCGGTCAGGCCCTGGGAGCGCAGGAAGTCCAGCGCCGTGGTGGCCGGGTCGACCCCGGTGAGGGGGCGCGACGCCCCGTTGACCGTGACCTCGTGCTGTGACGCCATGCCGCAACTCCCGTCCCCGCAGTTGGGGTCCATCATCCACCCGGCAGATTTCCACCGGGTGCATGGTTGCGTGAAGAGCGGGTCCGCCGGTTATCCATGCAGAACAACGGCCGCGATGTAGAGACGGTATGCCTCTACAAACTGTTGAATCAAGGGTTTCGGCCCGACCGTTTCAGGGTCTGGGACGGCCCGTCACGCTAGACGAGCTGGCGGCTGAGCTTCGCGTGCCGGTTGACGTCCTTGTAGAGCAGGTAGCGGAAGCGCCCCGGGCCGCCCGCGTAGCAGGCCTGCGGGCAGAACGCCCGCAGCCACATGAAGTCACCCTCCTGCACCTCGACCCAGTCGTTGTTGAGGAGGTAGACCGCCTTGCCCTCGAGGACGTAGAGGCCGTGCTCCATGACGTGGGTCTCGGGGAACGGGATCGCCCCGCCAGGCTCGAAGTTGACGATGTTGACGTGCATGTCGTGCCGCACGTCCTGCGGGTCGACGAACCGCTGCGTCGTCCACACGCCGTCGGTGCCGGGCATCTCGCCGCCCTCGACGTCGGTCTCGTTGGTGACGAACGGCTCCGGCACGTCGATGCCCTCGACCCGCTCGTACGCCTTGCGGATCCAGTGGAACTTCGCGGTCTCCTGCGAGTCGCCGCGCAGCGTCCACCGACACCCCGCCGGGAGGTAGGCGTAGCCGCCGGGGCCCAGGTCGTGCGCGACCCCCTCGATGGTGAGCCGCAGGCCGCCCTCGACGACGAAGACGACGCCCTCGGCACCGGGGTCGAGCTCGGGCTTGTCGGAGCCACCCCCGGGCGAGACCTCGACGATGTACTGCGAGAACGTCTCGGCGAACCCCGACAGCGGGCGGGCGATGACCCACAGCCGCGTGTCCTCCCAGAACGGCAGGTTGCTCGTGACGATGTCGGTCATCGTCCCCCGCGGCAGGACGGCATACGCCTCGGTGAAGGTGGCCCGGTCGGTGGTGAGCTGGGTCTGCGGCGGCAGGCCACCGGCAGGGGCGTAGTACTTCGGGGTCGTGCTGCGGGGGGTGGTCATGACTGTCCTCTCGTCAGGAGCCGACCGCGCGGGTCGGCTCCGAGGTCGACCGGTGTGCCGTGCAGCCAGGTCTGGCGGACGACTCCGGTGAGGCGTGCGGCCGGCGTACGCCGACACGGGGTTCTTGTGGTGCAGGTGGCCGATCTCGACGGTGAACTCCTCGTCGGGGGCGAAGACGGCGAAGTTCGCCATCGCGCCGAGGCTCGATGCGACCGCGGTCGGTGAGCCCGGTCTGGTCGGCGGGACCGGTCGCCATCCACTGGACGACGTCGACGAGCGACAGGCCCCGCTCTCGCGCACCGGTCCAGGTGGCCGACAGGCCGACCTGGAGACCGGCGATGCCGCCCCACGCCTGGCCGAAGTCGCCGGTGTCGAACCGCTTGAGGTCCTCGGTGCACGGCGAGTGGTCGGTGACGACGATGTCGATCGTCGCCGTCGACCAGTCCGTCCCAGAGCAGCTCGCGGTTGGCGGCCTCCCGGATCGGCGGGCAGCACTTGAACTCCGTTGCGCCGTCAGGGATCTCCTCCGCCGTGAAGGACAGGTAGTGCGGGCAGGTCTCGACGGTCAGGCGCACCCCGTCGGCCCGGGCCGAGCGGATCATCGGCAGGGCGTCGGAGCTCGACAGGTGCAGGATGTGCGCGCGGGCGCCGGTCCAGCGCGCCAGCTCGATGACCTGGGCGATGGCGAGGTTCTCGGCGCCGCGGGGTCGCGAGTGAAGGAACCGGTCGTACTCCTCACCGTCCGGAGCCACCGCGTGGTCGATCGCGTGGGAGTCCTCGGCGTGCACGATCATCAGCGCGTCCAGCGACCCGGTCTCGCGCATCGCCGCCTCGAGCTCGTCGGGCTCGAGGTGCGGGAACTCGTCGACGCCCGAGTGCAGCAGGAAGCACTTGAAGCCGAAGACCCCGGCGTCGTGCAGCGGCCGCAGGTCGGGGACGTTGCCCGGGATCGCGCCGCCCCAGAAGCCCACGTCGACGTAGGCCTGGTCGCGGGCGACGGCCCGCTTCTCCTCCAGCGCAGCGACGTTCACCGTCGGCGGGATGCTGTTGAGCGGCATGTCGATGATCGTCGTCACGCCACCGGCGGCAGCTGCCCGCGTGGCGCTGGCGAAGCCCTCCCACTCGGTGCGGCCCGGCTCGTTGACGTGGACGTGCGAGTCGACGAGGCCCGGCAGCAGCACCTCGTCGTCGGCGAGGTCGACGACGCGTGCGCCCTCGGGGACGGGCGCGTCATACGCCTCGACGGCGACGATGCGCTCCCCGCTCAGGTGAACCGAGGCCGAGGTCTCCCGGCCGCCGACGACGGCTCGCCGGGCCCGCAGGACCACGTCTGCACCCACTGCCGCACCTCGCCTCTCGTCCGTGCCGTCCATGCTGGCCTCGCCGTCCGGGCCGGCTGCCACCCCGGTCATCCTGTCACTCCCGCTGGTTCACGGGAGGTGGCCGCCGCCGGGTCGGCCGCGGGGTCGACGACCCGGCTGCGCTGCCGCCCGAGGACTCCTCCGTCGAGCTCGACGACGTCACCGTGCCGCAGGTAAGGCCGCGGCTCGACCTGGCCCATCGCCACCCCGGCCGGCGTGCCGGTGATGACGAGGTCGCCGGGCTCGAGGGTCATCAGGCGGCTCACGTAGGCGAGCACCTCCCCCACGCCGAACACCATGTCGGACGTCGTGCCGTCCTGCCGCGCCTCATCGTTGACGGACAGCCGCAGCCGCAGGGCGGACGGGTCGCCGACCTCGTCGGGCGTGACCAGCCACGGGCCCGACCGGGCAGAACGTGTCAGCCGACTTCCCCTTGGTCCAGGTGCCACCGCGCTCCAGCTGCATGGCACGGTCGGAGACGTCGTGCGCCAGGACGTAGCCGGCGACTGCCTCCAGCGCCCGCACCGGGTCGGTCTCGTCGCGCAGGGTGGTGCCGACCACCACGCCGAGCTCCACCTCGTAGTCGGTGCTCGTCGACCCCGGGCAACATGCGGATGTCGTCGGTCGGGCCACAGACAGAAGTCGTGGCCTTGAGGAACACCACGGGCTCCGTCGGCAGGGGCGCACCGGCCTCGACCGCGTGGTCGACGTAGTTGAGACCGATCCCGACCACCTTGCCGGGCCGGGCACCGGCGCGCCAAAACGCAGCCCGTTGCTGGCGTCCACCACAGGCAGGTCACCTCCGGCGACCGCTGCGACGACGTCGGCGAGGTCACCCAGCAGGCCCGGGCCGAGGTCGTCGCCCAGGGTGGTGAGGTCGAGCAGCACGCCATCTCGGCGGACCACCACCGGGCGCTCCTCACCGGGTGCGCCGACCCGCGCCAGCCTCATCGGCCACCGCCCAGGTGCTCGCACGCGATCCGGGCTCCCAGCCGCTCGAGGAGGGGTCCCGGTGCATCGAACGCCTCCTGCTCGGAGGCCTCCTCGACGAGCGCGTATGCAGCCGTGATGCCGGCTCGACGCAGGTCCGCCTCTGCGAGGGAGACCTTCCCGGCCACGGCGACGACGGGCACGCCAGCGTCCCGGGCTGCGGCGGCAACCGCGGCAGGAGCCTTGCCGTGCAAGGTCTGCCGGTCCAGCGAACCCTCCCCGGTGATGACGAGGGTCGCGCCGACGAGTGCGTCGTGCAGGCCGGCCAGCTCGAACACGAGGTCGGCACCCGGCCGGGTCGTGGCCCCGACGACGGCCACCAGCCCGAAGCCCACACCGCCGGCGGCCCCCGCGCCGGGGTCGTCGCGGTGGTCGGCGCCGGTGGTGGCCGCGACGAGGTCGGCCCAGCGGGTGAGGGCTGCGTCGAGGCGCTCCACGTCGCCGGTGGTCGCCCCCTTCTGCGGCCCGTAGACCGCGGCCGCGCCCCGTGGCCCGGTGAGGGGGTTGTCCACGTCGCAGGCGACGACGACCTCAGCCGATGCCAGGCCGGGGTGCAAGCCCGACAGGTCGAGGGTGGTCGCGTCCTGCAGCGCGGCCCCGCCGGGCCCCAGCTCGGCGCCAGCGGCGTCGGCGATCCGGGCACCGAGAGCCTGGAGCAGACCGGCGCCGCCGTCGGTGCTGGCACTCCCGCCGATGCCGACGACGATGCGCCGGGCCCCGTCGTCGAGGGCGGCCGCGATGAGGTCGCCGGTCCCCCGGCTGGTGGCCGAGAGGGGCTCGCGCCGACTGCCGGGCAGGTGGTGCGAGCCCGCACACCTCGGCGAGCTCGACGACCGCCTCGGTGCCGCGGACGCCATACGCCGCCTTGCGGTCCTCACCGGTCGGGCCGTGGGCGGGCACGGTGACCCGAGTGAACCCGGCCGCCTCGGCAGCGGCGAGCGTGCCGTCCCCGCCGTCGGCGACCGGCACCGTGACCACCTCGAGGTCAGGGAGCACCGACCGCAGCCCGCCGGCCACGTGGGTGGCCACCGCGGCGGCGGTGAGGGTGCCCTTGAACTTGTCGGGGGCGATCACGACGCGAGGCGCCGGGATGGGGACGGTCATGAGCAGGCCTCAGTCCAGGTTGGCGAACACGGCGGTCGGGGCATCGGCTCCCCCGGCGGCGAGCTCCTCGAACTCGGTGACGTTCGCGATGCTCTGCCCCATCGAGACGTTGGTGACGCGCTCGAGGATGACCTCGACGACGACGGGCACGCGGTACTCCTGCGCCAGCGGCCTTGGCCTTCTCCAGCGCCGGGGCGATCTCCTCGGGGTCGAAGACGCGGATCGCCTTGCAGCCCAGACCTTCGACGACCTTGACGTGGTCGACGCCGTAGCCGTTGAGCTCCGGGGCGTTGACGTTGTCGAAGGACAGCTGGACGCAGTAGTCCATCTCGAACCCGCGCTGGCTCTGGCGGATCAGGCCGAGGTAGGCGTTGTTCACCAGGACGTGGATGTAGGGGATGTTGAACTGCGCCCCGACGGCCAGCTCCTCGATCATGAACTGGAAGTCGTAGTCGCCGGACAGCGCGACGACGGTCTCGTCCGGGACGGCCGTGGCGACGCCGAGCGCAGCTGGAACGGTCCAGCCGAGCGGACCTGCCTGCCCGGCGTTGATCCAGTGCCGGTCCTTGTAGACGTGCAGCAGCTGGGCCGCCTGGATCTGCGACAGGCCGATCGTCGAGACGTAGCGGACGTCGCGGCCGAAGGCGCGGTTCATCTCCTGGTAGACGCGCTGCGGCTTGATCGGTGTGACGTCGAAGTTCGTCTTGCGCCACAGCGTGCGCTTGCGGTCGTGGCATGACTGCGCCCACTCGGTGCGGTCGCTGAGCAGGTTGGCGTCGCGGCGCTCCCGGGCGACCTCGACGAACAGCTCGAGGGCGGCCTTGGCGTCGGAGACGATGCCGTAGTCCGGCGCGAAGACCCGGCCGATCTGGGTGGGCTCGATGTCGACGTGGACGAAGGTCCGGCCCTTCGTGTAGGTCTCGAGGTCGCCGGTGTGGCGGTTGGCCCAGCGGTTGCCGATGCCGAGGACGAAGTCGGACTCCAGCATCGTGGCGTTGCCGTAGCGGTGGCTGGTCTGCAGGCCGACCATGCCGGCGTTCAGCTCGTGGTCGTCGGGGATGGTGCCCCAGCCCATCAGGGTCGGGACGACCGGGACGCCGGTCAGCTCGGCGAGCTCGACGAGCAGCGCGGCGGCGTCGGCGTTGATGATCCCGCCGCCGGCGACGATGAGCGGTCGGGGCTCGGCCTCGAGGAGGTCCAGCGCCTTGCTCGACCTGGGCGCGGGTGGCGGCCGGCTTGTAGACCGGCAGCGGCTGCGTACGTCTCGACGTCGAACTCGATCTCGGTCATCTGGACGTCGATCGGCAGGTCGATGAGGACCGGCCCCGGGCGGCCGGAGCGCATGAGGTGGAAGGCCTGCTGGAACGTGCCGGGCACCTGCGCCGCCTCCAGCACGGTGACCGCCATCTTGGTCAGCGGCTTGGCGATCGAGGCGATGTCGACGGCCTGGAAGTCCTCCTTGTGCAGCTTGGCGACCGGCGCCTGGCCGGTGATGCACAGGATCGGGATCGAGTCGGCACTGGCGGAGTAGAGGCCGGTGATCATGTCGGTGCCGGCCGGGACCGCTCGTGCCGATGCAGACGCCGATGTTGCCGGCCTTGGCGCGGGTGTAGCCCTCGGCCATGTGCGAGGCGCCCTCGACGTGGCGGGCGAGGGTGTGGTGGAGCGCCGCCGCCGGTCTTCATCGCCTTGTAGAACGGGTTGATCGCCGCCCCGGGCAGGCCGAAGACGTGGGTCACGCCCTCCTGCTTGAGGATCTCGACGGCCGCTTGGGCCGCGGTCATGCGTGCCATGGTGGTGCTCCTGCTCTGGGGTCGTTGCCCGGATCGAGGTATTCCGCTGCCGGAATCGGGTCGCTGAATACCTCGAACGGACGGGTGGGAAGGGAGGGGGTCAGTTGGCGAGGCGGCCGGAGAGGCGCTCGACGCCGCGCAGCAGGGCGGAGTGGTCGAGCCCGCCGTCACCGTTGGCGCGGGCGGAGGCCATCAGCTGGGCGACGAGGGCGCCGAGCGGTACGACGACGCCGGCCTCGCGGGCGGCCGAGGTCACGATGCCCATGTCCTTGTGGTGCAGGTCGATCCGGAAGCCCGGGGTGAAGTCGTGCTTGGCCATGTTGTCGCGCTTCTGCTCCAGCACCTTCGAGCCGGCGAGCCCGCCACCGAGGACGTCGAGCGCCGCCTCGAGGTCGACGTCGTAGGCGTCGAGGAAGGTCACGGCCTCGGCGAGGGCCTGGATGTTGGCGGCGACGATGAGCTGGTTGGCGGCCTTGACGGTCTGGCCCGCACCGTTGCCGCCGACGTGGACGACGGTCTTGCCGACCGCGTCGAACAGCGGCTTGGCCTCCTCGAAGTCCGCTGCCGTCACCGCCGACCATGATCGACAGGGCGGCGTTCTTCGCGCCGGCCTCGCCACCGGAGACCGGTGCGTCGAGGAGGCGGAAGCCCTTGTCCTTGGCCGTCTTCGCGAGCTCGGCCGTGACGTCGGGGCGGATGCGACGAGAAGTCGATGACGAGCGTGCCCGGCCTTGGCGTTGTCGAAGACGCCGCCCTCGCCGACGAGGACGTCCTGCACGTCGGGGCTGTCGGGCACCATGACGGCGACGACGTCGACGTCCTTGACCGCCTCGGCGATCGAGCCGGCGGCGCGGCCGCCCGCGTCGACGAGGGGCTGGGTCTGGTCGGGGTGGAGGTTGTAGCCGACGACGTCGTGGCCGGCGTTCTGCGAGGTGGACGGCCATCGGGCTGCCCATGATGCCGAGTCCGATGAAGGCGATGCTGGTCATGTCGTTCTCCTTGGTGTCTCTGTCACGGTTCGAGGTATTGGCGACCGGATCCCGGTAGGCGAATACCTCGGACCGGTGGGGGTGAAGGGGTCGCGTCAGGCGGAGGCGGGGGTAGGGGCGCCGCGGCGTTCGCGCGGCAGCCAGCCGAAGCTCTCGGGAGTGGTCGTGGTGGTGGGCTTGTACTCCAGGCCGACCCACCCGGCGTACCCGCGCGCGGCGAGGTCGCCGAGGTGGCGCTGGAGGTCGAGGTCGCCGGTGCCGGGCTCTCCGCGACCGGGGGCGTCGGCGATCTGCACGTGGCCGGTGACGCCGACGTGGTCGCGATGGCGGCGTCGAGGTCGTCGCCGTTGTCGGCCAGGTGGAAGAGGTCGAGCAGGAACGCGACGTTGTCCGCGCCGGTCGCCCGGACGTCCCGTCGACGACGGCCACCGCGTCGGCCGCGGTGCGCAGCGGGTAGGGCTTGGGGCCGCTGACCGACTCGACCAGGACGGTCGCGCCGATCGTGGCGGCGGCCTTGGCCGCGGCGGCGATCGATCTCGCGCCCCAGCTCGTCCTGCTCCTGCGGCCGCGGCGTCGTCGACCCGGTTGCCGAAGAGCGCGTTGAACGCCGAGGCGCCGAGCCGCTCGCCGATGCCGACGGTGACGTCGACGTTGTCGCGGAACTCCTGCGACCCGCGCGGGGATCGACAGCACGCCGCAGTCCGGTCCGGCGAGGTCGCCGGCGAAGAAGTTGAGGCCGACGAGCTGCACGCCGGCGTCCTGCGACCGCGGAGACGAAGGCGTCGACGTCGCGGTCGGACGGGACCGGCTGGTCCGGCCAGGGCCACCAGAACTCGACCGCGTCGAACCCGGCAGCCTTGGCGGCGGCGGGGCGCTCGAGCAGTGGCAGCTCGGTGAAGAGGATCGAGCAGTTCACCAGGTAGCGCAGTCCGTGGTCCGTCATGGCATTCGCCTCGACTTTCGTATCGTGGAATCTTTTTTCCGACTAGTGAGAGGTTATGAGGCGGCCGGGCGGCGGGTCAATGGTCCCGACGCCCTGTCCCAGCAGGTGGCGCAGAGCGATCCGCGCCGCGCCGCGCAGTCGAAGGCCGCAGCCGGCGAGCGGTCAGCTCCCCCGGTAGGTGGAGTAGCCGAACGGGTTGAGCAGCACCGGCACGTGGTAGTGCTGCGAGCCGTCGTCGGCAATGGTGAAGACGACCACCACCTCGGGGTAGAACGCGGTGGTGTCACGGGCCGCGAAGTAGGCGCCCGAGGCGAACCGCAGGCGGTAGTCACCCGCCTCCAGCCGCTCCGGGCCGATCGTCGCGACCCGACCGTCGCCGTCGGTGATCCCGTCGCCGATGGCGGTGCCGTCGACGCTCTCGAGGACCACCCCGATCCCTGCCGCAGGCCGGCCCAGGCTGGTGTCGAGGACGTGGGTGGAGAGGGTGCCCATCAGGAGACCACCTGTCGGAGTCGGAGCACCGCGATCTCGCGCAGCTGGGTCACGGTCTCGGCGCGCTCGGCGTCGTCGTCGTTGTCGAGGCGACGCCGCAGCTCGGCGAGGATCTCGGGAGCGGTGCGCCCCGCCGCCCGGATGAGGAACACCCGGTCGAACCGCTCCTCGTATGCCGCGTTGCCGGCGGCGAGCTCGCGCGCCACCGCCGCGTCGGCCGGGTCCACCCCCGCCTGCTCCCTGGCACTGAACGCCGCCTGGTGGTCAGGGCTCGAGGCCCGTTCGCCGATGCGCGGGTGACCCGCCAGGGCGACGCCCGAGCTCGGCGTCGTCGAGGTGACGCGCCGCAGAGTCCGCGGCCGCCTCGAGGGCCGGCCAGTCGGCATACGGGCGACCGTCGCTCACCGTGGCGACCCAGCGGGGCACCGGCAGGCACGCGGCCAGCCGGTCCCCCGCCTCGTCGGAGGGTAGGGCGTTGAAGTCCTCCATGCTCACGGACTGGCTCACTGGCTCTCCACGAATCGGGTGCGGGCGGAGTGGATGGGGTTGGCGTCGGCGACGAGGTCGTCGAAGCGGTACCCCGCGATCTTCGCAGCCTCGACCAGTGCCGCGGCGTGCTCCTGCGCAGGCGAGTTCTCGAGCCGCTGCCACCCCGAGCGCACCACCTGGTCGAAGGAGTCCCGGTCGCGGACGCAGGTGACCAGGGGGAAGCCGAACCGCTCGCGGTACTGCGCGGTGAGGTCGGACAGCTCGCCGTAGGACTTCTCGTCGAGCCGGGTCAGGCCGAGGAAGGCCTGGTCGTGCAACGAGTCCTCACCCTCCCGACCGTCGGCGACACTCTCGGCGCCCAGGTCAGGGTAGGAGTCGATGAGCAGGCGCTGCTCGTCCTCGGTCGCGGTGTAGAGCGCCTCCTGGAAGGCACGCCGCAGGTCGCTGGTGTCGGCGAACGGCCTTGACTCGTAGGCCCGCTCGACCGCCCAGCGGGGTCCCTGGAAGAGTCCGCCGAAGGTGTCGACGAACTGCTCGCGGCTCATGCTCGTTGACCTCCGAGAGGCGCACGAGGTCGCCCGGGCGACCCGGCGACAGCCGGACCACGGCTCGAACCGACGTGGTGGAACAGGAAGTTCAGGACGATGGCGGTGATCGAGCCGAGGGTGATGCCGGAGCCGAGGATGATCTGGGCCCAGCTCGGGACGGCCTTGGCGACGTCGGGCTGGGCGGTGACGTACATCGCCAGGCCGACACTGGTCGCCACGATGACGACGTTGCGGTGGTCGTGGAAGTCGACGCGGGACAGGGTCTGGATGCCGACGACCGCGACGGTCGCGAACATCGCCAGGGCAGCGCCACCGAGCACCGGGTGAGGGATGCCCGCGACGATCGCGCCGGCCTTGGGGATCAGCCCGATGAGGATCATGATCACGCCGGCGGTCGCGACGACGTAGCGGCTCTTGACCCGGGTGAGCCGCACGAGCCCGACGTTCTCGGCGAAGCAGGTGTAGGGGAAGGAGTTGAAGACGCCACCGATGCGTCGTGGCGAGGCCGTCGGCGCGCAGGGCACGGGCGATGTCCTCCTTGCCGATCCGCTTCTCGACGATCTCGCCGGTCGCGAACACGTCGCCGGTCGTCTCGACCGCGGTGATGAGCATGACGACGATCATCGAGATGATCGCGGCGACCGAGAACTTGGGCCAGCCGAAGTGGAACGGCGTCGTGAGCCCGAACCAGCCGGAGCCCGAGACGCTGTCGAAGTGCGCGTCACCGAGCATCCACGCGACCAGCGTGCCGACGACCAGCCCGATGAGGACGGCGACGGTCGCCATGAAACCCTTGAAGATCCGCTGGATCGCGACGATCAGCGCCAGGGTCCCGAGGGCGTAGGCGAGGTTCCGGCCACTGGTCGGGTCCAGGGTCGGGCCGGCGCCACCGGCGGCGTCGGCCGCCGCGACCGGCAGCAGCGCGAGTGCCGATGATGGTGATGACCGAGCCGGTGACCACCGGCGGGAAGAACCGGATGAGCCGGCTGAAGTACGGGGCGATGAGGAAGGTGAAGAGCCCGGCGACGATGACCGCGCCGTAGATGACGAGCAGCCCTTCGGTGCCGCCGCCGGCCGCGAGACCGATGGCGATCATCGGCGAGACCGCGGTGAACGTGACGCCCTGCAGCAGCGGCAGCCGCACCCCCACCTTCCAGAACCCGATCGACTGGATGATCGAGGCGATCCCGCAGGTGAACAGGTCGGCGTTGATGAGGTGGATGAGCTCGGCGGTGCTGAGGCCGATCGAGTTCGCGAGCAGGATCGGGACGATGACCGCACCGGCGTAGAACGCGAGGACGTGCTGGAAGCCGTAGATCGCGAGCTTCGGGACGGGCAGGACCTCGTCGACCGGGTGGCCGTGAGGAGCGCTGGGTGGACGGGGTTCAGCGGTGGCTGTGCTCATGACAGGCACCTTTCTGTTCGCGGAGGAAGGCGTGCAGGAGGTATGGCGTCGTGCTGGCGTGCGGCGAGGTGGAGCGGCGTGCGGGCAGCGGGGTCACCGCTCGCGCAGCGCCCGGGCCTGGTCCTTGGTGACCATGACGGGTGGGGCCGCCGGAGACGACGGAGGGCGAGCTGGCCGACCCCGCCGCGCATCACGTTGAAGAAGAGGTTGAGCAGCACCGCCACGATGCTGGCCGCGCTGATGCCGGAGTCGAAGATCGTGGCGAACCACTCGGGGAACTCGTCGTAGAAGGCCGGGACCGCGATGGGGATCATGCCGAAGCCGAGCGCCGTGGCGACCAGGACGATGTTGAGGTTGCCGTCGTAGTCGACCTTGGACAGGGTCCGGATGCCGCTCGCGGCGACCGAGCCGAACAGGACGATGCCGGCGCCGCCGAGGACCGGCTGCGGGCACCGCGGCCACGACGCGGCCGAGGACCGGCAGCAGCCCAGCACGACCAGCACCGAGCCGCCGGCGGTGACGACCCACCGGCTGCGGATGCCGGTGATGGCGACGACGCCGACGTTCTGGGCGAACGCGCTGGCGGGGAAGCTGTTGAAGACCGGGGCGATGGCGGTGGCGAGCATGTCGGCCCGCAGGCCGTCGCCGACCCGGCGTGGGGTCGACCTCGGTGCCGACGATCTCGCCGACGGCGAGGATGTCGGCCGTCGTCTCGGTCATGATCACCAGGATGACGATGGTCATCGAGATGATGGCGGCGACCTCGAAGACCGGGGCGCCGAAGTGGAACGGCGTCGGGAAGGCGACCCAGCTGCCCGTCCCGACCGCCGGAGAAGTCGGCCTTGCCGAGCGACCAGGGCGACACACCGTGCCGACGACGATCCCGAGCAGGATCGACAGCCGGCTGACCGGGCCCTGCACCAGCCGGCGAGAGCAGCAGGATGACGAGCAGCGTGAACGCGGCCAGGCCGATGTTGGCCGATCGAGCCGTAGTCCGGCGGCCTTGTCGTTGCCGCCCATGGCCCAGCGCGACCGCGACGGGCAGCAGCGAGAGGCCGATGACGGTGATGATCGTGCCGTTGACGACCGGCGGGAAGAAGCGCACGACCTGGCTGAAGAACGGGCTGATGCGCGAGCCCGACGCAGCCCGGCCACGATGATCGAGCCGAAGACGGCCGGCAGCCCGCCGCCGCCGGTGGCGATCGCGGTCATGGTCGAGACGCTCGCGAACGAGATCCCTTGCACGAGAGGCAGCTGCGAGCCGAAGAACGGGATGCCGACGCTCTGCAGGATCGTCGCCAGGCCGCTGACGAACAGCGCGGCCGAGACGAGCAGCGCGATCTCGGTGCCGGTGAGGCCGGCGGCGCCGCCGACGATCAGCGGTGGCGCGATGACGCCGCCGTACATCGTGAGGATGTGCTGGATGCCGTACGCGTAGGTGGGTCCGAGCGGGAGCCGCTCGTCCTCGGGGCGCGGCGTGGCGCCGGTGGCGCTGGCAGTCTGGTGTCGTCGTTGACACGGGTGGCCTCCTCGTCCGCAGCGTCAGCAGAAGCCCGGGACGGTGAGCCAGGCGTCGCCCGGGTCGCTGCCGTCCTCGCGCTGCACGGTGGCCTCGATCAGGCCGTAGGGACGGTCCGCGGCGATGAAGACCTCGCCGGGGTTCTCGAGCCCGAACGGGGACAGGTCGACGAGGAAGTGGTGCTTGTTCGGCGCGGAGAACTTGATCTCGGCGACCTCGGGGTGGGCGTGCGAGGACCGCCGACCCCATCGCGTAGAGCGCTCTCCTGCAGCGCCCGGCTGTAGGTCGTCGCGAACGTCTCGAGCATCACCTGGCGGATGTCGTCGAAGGACTTGTTCCAGTCGATGCCGTCGCGTCGCGTCGTCCTCGTAGCGCCAGCGGGCGACGAGCGAGGTCGCGAGGATGCGGTCGTCGGTCTCCTGCAGGGTCGTGTACTCGTCCTTGAGGAAGCCCTTGAACTCCGAGCCGGTCGACTTGAGGACGACGAGGTCCTTGACGCCGGAGACGACCCACTGGCGCGCGGCTCGTCGCCGCTGCGGTCGCGGGTCACGACCGTGGTGCGGACCTCGCCGCCGCGCTTGACGAAGGCGTGGTCGTGGCCGGCGCCGTCGACCGGCGATGCGGTCCCAGGCGTACTCCTCGACCTCGATCCGGCGGCGCGTCGGCTGCGGGCGTCGACGTCGAGGAAGCGTCGGCCGAGGGTGAGGGCGTAGTCCTCGGGCGAGGTGACGCCGTGCTCCTTGGCGAAGGCGAACGCGGTGTTCTTCTGGGTGTCGGTCGGCAGGACGTTGGCCTGGTCGCCGGTCGCGTGCGCGTCGCGGAAGTCGCCGCGCAGCGGCGGTCGAGACGTTGAGGTCGCGGATCTCGTGGCGGGCGGTGTCGCGGTAGATCCGGACGACCCGGTTCTCGGCCTTGCCGTACTGGTTGGGTCCGAGGACGATAGCTCATGGTGCTCCTTGCGGGGCTGCGGCTGCCGGTGAGGCCAGGCGGCCGGGTCGGCGGGCCTGGAGTGCGCGTGGTCGGCGGGTGTGGCCGGTCGTGCCGTGGGCGCAGGGTGAGTCGTCCACTGACTTCCGTGATGCGGAAACCTAATTGCGAATAGTGGAAGCAGTAGGGCGGCGACTGCCGCACGTCAACAGTTTGTTGAGAATTCCGCCACGATCCCGCCGGCGACCGGCCGCCGCTGCCGACGCGGTCGCCCGTCGCATCGAGGCGCAGTCCGCGTCAGGACGCGAGCTGGTCGGCACGTCGTCGCGGAGCCGGTTCAGGTAGTTGTAGACGGTGAACCGGGTCAGGCCCGAGCGCCTCGGCGACCGTCTCGGCCGAGCGGCGCATCTCGAAGGCGCCGCGTTCCTCCAGCAGCCGCACCGCGTGCTGCTTCTGCGCGCGCGGCAGGCCGGCGAGGCCGCCGCCGAGCTCGTCCTCGACCTCGGCGATGAGCCGGGCCAGGCCGTCGGACAGGTCGGTCGCGACCACGGGGACGGCGGGGCGACGGCGGCATCGAGGTCGCGTGACGCCGTCGAGGGTCACGCCGCGTCGCGACCGCTGCGGACAGCGCCTCCTCGAGCGCGGCCACCGACTCGCATCGACGATGAGCGGCTCCGCCTCGGCCCTCCACGGACGTGCCGAGCGGCCCCAGGTCGGCCGGGTCAGCCCGACCTGCCGCAAGGCCTCGGCGGACGCGGTCGACGCGGCGCGGGCAGCTGGTCGTCCTCGCCGTCGGAACGGCTCGAGTCGGTGAACTCCACCCGGCACGCGCATGCGGGTCAGACCTACGCCGCGCCCTCCGACGTCGGGTCCGGGCCGGTGCGGCCCAGTCCGGCCGGGCTGGTCCTGTCCACGGTCGCGGTCAGCTCGGCCCAGCCCGCTGCCGCGCTACGTCGCGGCGCACTCGCGCGGGCCGTCCGATCCGAGACCGCGGCGTCGATCCCGGTCGCGCTGCGAGCACCTCGGCCGTCGTCGACGGCGCCGCAGTCGAGCCCGCGCACCACGAAGTCGGCCAGCGCCCGGGCGGTGGCCGGCTCGTCCATGAACGCCCGACGTCGGCCTGCCGTCGCACGTAGTTGCGCAGCCGGCTCGGCGCGCGGCCGGCGAAGCCCTCGCGGTAGAAGGCGTACGTGGCGGCATACCGGGTCGGCAGCTGGGCCGGGTGCAGGTCCCAGCCCTGGTAGTAGCCGCGCTCGAGGGAGCGGCGGACCAGGCGCGCGTGCAGCGCCCAGCCGGCGCGCACCGCGGTCGCGGTCGCCGACCGGGAGGACGTTCGTCGAGCCGTCGGAGAGCCGCACGCCGGTGCCGGCGGCGGCGACCTGCATGACCGCCTTGGCGTGGTCGGCGGCCGGGTGCTCCATGGTCTGGTACGCCGCGGCGATGCCGCAGCGACGCGCGAGTAGTCGTAGGTGCCGTAGTGCAGCGCCGGTGCACCGGCCGCCGCGACGCGTGGACCATCCGGGCGACGAGCGCGGTGCCGTCGGGGCCGAGGATCGACTGCGGCGTCTCGACCTGGATCTCGAAGCCGCAGTGCGCCGAGCGCGAGCCCGAGACCCTGCCTCGAGCCGCGCGCACGCCTCGACCATCGCCTCGACCTGCTCGACCGAGGTCACCTTGGGCAGCGTCACGACGAACCCGCGCGGCAGGGCCGCCGCTGCCGCGACGCCGTCGACGAACAGGGCCAGGGTGCGCACGCCGCGCGCGCGGCGTCGGCGCCTCGAAGCTCTTGAAGCGGATGCCGATGAACGGCGGCGCCGTCCCCGGCCTCGAGCGGCTCGCAGCCAGCGCTGCCGCGGCGGCGTCGACGGTCTGCGTCCTCCTCGGCGTCCGGCGCGGTTGCCGTAGCCGTCCTCGAAGTCGATGCGCAGGTCCTCGATCGGCTCGGCTGCGAGCTTGGCCCGCACCCGGGCGCAGCACCTCGGCAGCCAGCGGCGGCCGGCAGACCCGAGCACCGCGGCGAGCGCCGCGTCGTGCCGCCGTGCTCGTCGAGGACCGCGAGCGCCTCGCTCGCCCCAGCGCGGGCACGAGGTCGGCGTCGAAGCGGTCGGCGGGGACGTAGACGGTGTGCACCGGCTGGCGGATCGCCCGGTCGCCCGGGAAAGCCGGTCGCCAGGGCGGCGTCGGCGTCGGCGAGCCGGGTCGAGTCGGCGGGAGCGGCGCGTCAGGTCGTCGGCAGGGCGTCGACGCTGTCGGAGGTGGTGCGTCAGCGGTACGGCTCGCTGCGACAGAAGCTCCGTACGGCGCTCTGCGCGCCCGCCGCGCACGGCCGCGGCGACGCCCGGGGCCACGTCGGGGTCGAAGACGCTCGGGACGATGAAGCTCGCGTTGAGCTCGCTCGGGGCGGACGCAGTCGGCGATCGCCGTGGCCGCCGCGATCATCATCTCGTCGGTGATGTCGCTGAGCGCCGGCGTCGAGCAGGCCGCGGAAGATCCCCGGGAAGGCCAGCACGTTGTTGATCTGGTTCGGGTAGTCGACTGCGCCCGGTCGCCACGACGGCGGCGTGCCGGCTGCGCCTCGATCGGGTCGACCTCGGGGTCGGGGTTGGCCAGGGCGAAGCACGATCGCGTCGGTCGGCCATCGTGGCGATGTCGTCGCCGGCGAGCAGGTTCGGGCGCCGAGACCCCGATGAAGACGTCGGCGCCGGCGAGCACCTCCTTCAGCGTGCCGGTGAAGCCCGCCGGGTTGGTGTTCTCCGCGATCCAGTCGCGGAACTCGTCCGGTGTGCTCGCGCGTCGGGTCCAGCGGCGCCGTGCCGGTCGAAGCCGACGATGTCGGTCGCGCCCTGGGCGTCGCAGCAGGCGGATGATCGCGTGCCCGGCGGCGCCGACGCCGGAGACGACGATCCGCACGTCCTCGAGCTTCTTGTCGACGACCCGCAGCGCGTTGGTCAGCGCCGCCAGCACGACGATCGCCGTGCCGTGCTGGTCGTCGTGGAAGACCGGGATGTCGAGCTCGTCGCGCAGCCGCGCCTCGATCTCGAAGCACCGCGGGGCGGAGATGTCCTCGAGGTTGACGCCGCCGTAGACCGGCGCGATCGCCTTGACGATCATGATGATCTCCTCGGTGTCCTTGGTGTCGAGGCACACCGGCCAGGCGTCGACGCTCGGCGAACTGCTTGAACAGCGCCGCCTTGCCCTCCATCACCGGCAGCGCCGCCGCCGGCCCGATGTCGCCGAGGCCGAGCACCGCCGAGCCGTCGGTCACCACGGCGACGGTGTTGCGCTTGATCGTGAGCCGGCGCGCGTCCTCGGGGTTCTCCGCGATGGCCAGGCAGACCCGCGCGACACCCGGCGTGTAGGCACGGGACAGGTCGTCGCGGTGCTTCAGCGGCACCTTGGGCGTCACCTCGAGCTTGCCGCCGAGGTGCAGCAGGAAGGTGCGGTCGCTGACCTTGCGGACGGTCACGCCCGTGCACCGCGGCGATCTCGGCGGTGATCCGGTCGGCGTGGTCGGCGTCGGAGGCGTTGCAGGTCACGTCGACCACGATGCTGGTCGCGTGCGACTCCACGACGTCGAGCGCGGTGAGCGCCCCACCCGCCGCAGCAACTGCCGCCGCGAGGATGCCGGTGGTGTCGATGGCGGCGGGCGCCTCGGCACGCACGGTGATGGAGTACCCGGGACTCGGTGCAGACATCGCTTGACCTCGTTCTTCCACGATACGGATTTGCACTTCTGTTTTACGGAATCCTAGGGTTCGCCCGCGCACGGGACAAGGACCCGTCCGCCTCGCGGGCCGCGGCCCCGCGGGCGTACCGCCCCACTCTCCTCCGCCGGATACATTTCCTCCGTGACGACCACGGAGCTCGACGGCGGTATGGAGCGGGGGCCCCTGCCGCCGCGCGCCCTGATCGTCACGGTGCTCGGGTTGTACGTCCGCGAGTTCGGCGGCTGGATCAGCGTCAGCGCCCTGATCCGACTGATGGCCGCTGCCGGCGTCGACGAGCAGGCCGTCCGCTCGTCACTGTCCAGGCTCAAGCGGCGCGGCATCGTCGAGGCGGAGCGGCGCGGGAGCGCGGCCGGCTACGCCTTGTCGGAGTACGCGCGCCAGCTGCTCGAGGTCGGCGACCGCCGCATCTTCGCCGAGCGCGAGGAGCGCGGCGGCGACTGGGTCGTCGTGGTGTTCTCCGTGCCGGAGTCGGAGCGTCAGAAGCGGCACGCGCTGCGGGCGCGGCTGTCCTGGCTGGGCTTCGGCACCGTGTCCTCAGGGGTGTGGATCGCGCCGGGACACCTGGCCGACGACGCCAGGGAGGTGCTCCTCGGCGACGGCCTCGAACCGTACGTCGACCTGTTCCGCGCGCAGTATCTCGCCTTCGGTGAGCCTGCCGCCAAGGTCGCGCAGTGGTGGGACCTGGACTCGCTGGAGCAGCTCTACACCGACTTCCTCGAGGCGCACGAGCCGGCCCGTCGGCACTGGGCGGCGCTGGAGCGGGTCCCGCCGGGCGCCGAGGCGTTCGCCGACTACATCCGCGCGCTCACCTCGTGGCGCCGGCTGCCCTACCTCGACCCGGGCCTGCCGACCGAGCTGCTCCCCGCCTCGTGGTCGGGCACGACGGCGGCCGAGACGTTCTTCGACCTGCACCGCATGCTCGCCGGGCCGGCCCACGACTTCGTCACCGAGCAGGCCGGAGCCGCTCGTCCGGGATGACGGCGACGCCGACGATCTCGATCAGGGCCTCCGGCTGCCACAGCGCCGTCGTGCCGATGCCGGCCATCGCCGGGTAGACCGGGACCGGCCAGCTCACGCCAGGCGCGACCGATCTCGCGACCGTGCGCCTGGTAGTCCGGGATGTCGGTGAGGTAGATCGTGATGCTCACGAGGTCCTCGGGGATCCCGCCGGCCTCGGCGCAGGGTCGTCAGGACGTTGGAGAACGCCTGGCGGAACTGCTCGACGATCCCGCCCGGGCACGATCTTCATGTCCGCGTCGAGCGCGGTCTGCCCGCCGAGGTAGAGCGCGTTGCCGGCGAGCGTGCCGTGCGAGTAGCCGCTCGGGGTCGGCAGCGAGGCGGGGTTCACGGGGACCGGGGACAACGGGTGGGCGGACATCGGACCTCCAGGGTCGTGGGTCGGGTCGGGGTCGGGGTCGTGGGCTTGGTCGTGGGCCTGGGTCGCCGGTCGGGGACTCAGGCGTGCGTTCGAGCGTGATCGAGCGTAACCGACCTATTGACGTTTGGCGACGGTCGTGAAAATCTCGCTATATGAAGTTCGGCACCGTCGCCCACGACGGCGGCACCCGTGCCGCCGCGCTCACCGCCGACGGCTGGCGCGCGCTGCCGGCCCCCGGGACAGAGTCCCCCAGCGCCGATGGCAACCGGTATGCGGTGGACCTGTCCGCCTTCCTCGCCGGTGGCGGCACCCTCGGGCCGGACACGCTCCTGGGTGAGGCCCTCGACGGCGCCGAGCCGCTCGCACCGCTCCCCCGACCCGCCAAGGTCATCTGCTGCGGCCTCAACTACGGGGAGCACATCCGCGAGACGGGCCGCGAGCTGCCGAGCCACCCCACCCTCTTCGTCAAGTACGCCGACAGCCTGGTCGGACCGACCGACGACGTCTCGCTGCAGGCGGGCACTGACGTCGACTGGGAGGCAGAGCTCGCCGTCGTCGTCGGCGCGACGATCCGTGGCGCCGACCGCGCGACGGCGGCCGCCGCCATCGCGGGCTACACCGTCGCCAACGACGTGTCGGTGCGCGACTGGCAGTACCGCACGCTCCAGTGGTTCCAGGGCAAGGCCTGGGACGACTCGACGCCCACGGGCCCCGTCGTCGTCACCCCCGACGAGGTGGACCCGACGGCCGGCCTCGACGGTCACCTGCCGCGTCAACGGCGAAGAGGTCCAGCGCGACAGCACCGCCACCCTCGTCTTCGACTCGGCGGACCTGCTCGCCTACATCTCCACCTTCACCACCCTGCGCCCCGGCGACCTCGTCCTCACCGGCACGCCGGGAGGGGTGGGCGTGGCCCGCGATCCCGAAGCGGTTCCTCGCGGACGGCGATGTCGCTGCGAGACCGAGATCGAGGGGATCGGCCTGCTGCGCAACACGATCCGCCTCACCTGACGTCCCACCCGACGTCCCGCCGACCAGACCACCCGCCTGACCGCCCGACCACCTGACCGCCGACGAAAGAGAGCCACCGTGGAACCCGACTTCAGCAAGTACGCAGCTCGAGGGCGACAACTCGGTCTACGCCGACGCCAACGGCCTGGTCGTCCCGGTCGTCACCCGTGGTGGTCGCGAGGTCGGCGACACCGGCCAGTCGGGTGGCGCCAGCCGCATCTCCGGCGTCAGCATCCAGCACACCCCGGCGACGCGACTGTGGTTCGGCAAGGTGAGCAACGAGGCCGGCTACCGCTCGGTGCCGCACCACCACGGCGAGGCGGAGACCGGCGGCTACGTCCTGTCCGGCCGGGCCCGCATCTACTTCGGCGAGCGCTTCGAGGACTACCTCGACATGAGCGAGGGCGACTGGGTGTTCGTGCCGCCGTTCATGCCGCACGTCGAGTGCAACCTCGACCGCAACAGCCCCCTCACCTGGATGACCACCCGCACCCCGGAGAACATCGTCGTCAACCTCCCGCAGGTCTCCGACGCCGACCTGCGCCACTGGGCGGACCGCCCGTGACGAGCCCGGCCGAGGACCACACCGGCGACGGCCCCGCCCCCACCTCGGAGGTCGTCACCCGCGCCCTGGCGCTGAGTCCTGTTGAGCCGCGCACTTCGACGTCGCCTTCACCGCGACGACGCAGCCCTGTCCGTGGCCCAAGGCCTACGGCGGCGACATGGTGGCGCAGGCCGCGGCGGCCGCGATGCTGACCGTGACCGACGGCAAGGTCATGCACTCGATGCACAGCTACTTCATGCGCCCCGTCGACATCGGCGCACCGGTGACCTACGAGGTCGAGGTGCTGCGCGACGGCCGCGGCTACGCCACCCGCCAGGTCCGCGCCTTCCAGAACGGCAAGGCCGCCTACACCTGCCTCGCCAGCTTCGCCGCCGGCGAGGACGGCGGCCAGTATGCCGCGCCCGCCCCGCCGGCGAGGTCCCGGCACCGGAGCACGCTGCCCAGCTCCGCGGCATACCTCGAGGACGTCGAGCCGGGTCGGGGACGTCGACGATGACGGCAGGACTCCCGGCGTACTGGTCGCGCGGGCGCAGCTTCGACATGCGGCACGTGCCCGGGCCGGTCTACGTCGAGGTCGACGGGGCACGCACGCCGCACCAGGCGTTGTGGGTGAAGCCGTTCGACGCACTGCGCGGTGTCGCGGGCCTCACCGACGGCCCAGCGTGACCGCGGGCGGCGCTGGCCTACGTCTGCGACTACACGATCCTCGAGCCGGTGCTGCGGGTGCTCGACCTCGCCGTGGGCCCGACCGGGTCTGGTCACGGCCAGCCTCGACCACGCCATGTGGTTCCACCGGCCCCGCAGCCGGGCTCGACGACTGGCTGCTCTACGCGCAGGAGGCGGTCGCCGCCGACTCCGGTCGCGGTCTCGGTCTGGGCCGCTTCTTCACCCGCGACGGCGAGCACGTCGCCACCGTCGCCCAAGAGGGCATGATCCGCGCCAGGCCGAGGTGACTGATGCACGCGCGAGCCGCCGTCGCAACTGAGCCCCTCGCCCGCGACGCGGACACCTTCGCCCGCGACAGCCTGCCGCCGGCGGACCTGTGGCCGACGCTGGAGTTCACACTCCCGGAGCTGCAGTACCCCGACCGGCTCAACGCCGGCGTCCGGCTGCTCGACGACACGATCGCGCGGCTCGGCGCCGACCGACCCGCGCTGCGCACTCCGGACGGGCACGGTCTGGACGTACGGCGAGCTGCTGCGGACGCGCCAACCAGGTCGCCCAGGTGCTGACCGAGGACCTGGGCTTCGTGCCGGGCAACCGCGTCCTGCTGCGCTCGCCCAACAACCCCTGGGTCGTGGCCTGCTGGTTCGGGCGCCCTCAAGGCCGGTGGCGTCGTCGTGACGACCATGGCCGCACTGCGCGCCCTCGAGATCGCGCCGCTCGTGGCAGCAGCCGCGAGCCCGGTCGTGGCCCTCGTCGACCACCGGTTCGCCGAGGACGTGGAGACCGTGCGCGACACGAGTGGCCCCCGGACCTCGTCGTCGTCCTGGAGTTCGGCGGCGACGGCGACGACGACCTGTGGCCGGCGCTGCGACGGCGAAGTCGGGTGAGTTCACCGCCGTCGAGACCGCAGCCGACGACGTCGCCCTGCTCGGGCCGACCTCGGGCACGACCGGCGTCCCCAAGCTCACCATGCACTTCCACCGCGACGTCGCGTCGATCGCCGAGACGTTCGGGCGGCACGTCGTGCGGCTCGAGCCCGACGACGTGGTCGCGTGCACCGCCCCGTTGGCCTTCACCTTCGGCCTGGGCATGCTCGTGGTGTTCCCGTTCCGCGCCGGCGCCAGCGCGCTGCTCACCGAGAAGGCCACGCCCGGCCGAGCTCGCCCAGCTGGTGCACGACCACGGGGTGACGGCGCTGTTCACCGCGCCCACGGCATACCGCGCCATCGTCGTCGACGGCCACGTCGGCCTGCTCGCGGGCGTGCGCACCGCGGTCAGCGCCGGCGAGCACCTCCCCCAGGAGACCTGGGAGGCGATCCGGGCCGCGACTGGGGCTGCGCGATCATCGACGGCATCGGCTCCACCGAGATGCTGCACGTCTTCGTCTCCGCGGCCGGCGACGACATCCGTCCCGGGAGCCACCGGCAAGCCGGTTCCCGGGTTCCGGGCGACGATTCTCGACGAGCCGGGACGACGAGCTCGGCCCGTGGCGAGCCGGGGCGGCTCGGCGTCATCGGCCCGACCGGGTGCCGCTACCTCGACGACGAACGGCAGCGCGGCTACGTCGTCGACGGCTGGAACGTCACCGGCGACACCTTCACCCGCGACGAGGACGGCTACTTCTACTACCAGGCGCCGCTCCGACAACATGATCGTCTCCTCCGGCTACAACATCGGCGGCCCCGAGGTCGAGGCCGCCATCGACCCCCACCCTGACGTCGTCGAGTGCGCGGTCGTCGGCGGCCCGACCCCGACCGCGGCTCGGTCGTCTGCGCGTTCGTCGTCCTGCGTGAGGGCGTGGTCGGCGACGACGCCAAGGCGCCGCGAGATCCAGGACTTCGTCAAGGCGCACGCTCGCGCCGTACAAGTACCCGCGCGACGTCCGCTTCGTCGACCAGCTGCCGCGCAACCCAGCGGCAAGCTCCAGCACTTCAAGCTGCGCGACCTGTCGCTTCGGAGGTCCAGTCATGAAGATCGCGTGATCGGCGGAGGCCCGGGCGGCCTCTACTTCGCCGCCCTGATGAAGCAGCTCGACTCCGCCCACGAGGTGACCGTGTGGGAGCGCAACGCCGCCGACGACACCTTCGGGTTCGGGGTGGTGTTCTCCGACGAGACGCTCGGCGGGATCGGAACGCCGACACCGCGCATCACGGCGCAGATGGCCGGCCGTTCGCCCGCTGGACCGACATCGACATCCACGTTCGACGGGCAGCGGCACGACCGTCGGCGGCCAGGGCTTCGCGGCCATGAGCCGCAAGGAGCTGCTCTCGCTCCTGCAGGCCCGCGTGCCGAGCTCGGCGTCGACGTGCACTTCCGCACCGATGGCGCCCGACGTCGAGGAGCTCCGCGGCGACGTACGACCTCGTCGCTCGCCGCCGACGGCGTCAACTCCCAGGTGCGCGAGCGGTATGCCGACGTGTTCGGTCCCAGCCTCGACCGTCGCCACAACAAGTTCATGTGGCTCGGGACCGACCTCGTCTTCGAGGCGTTCCAGTTCTACGTCAAGGCAACACCGAGTGGGGCACCATGCAGATCCACGGGTACCCGTACTCCGACAGCGGATTCGACGTTCATCGTCGAGATGCACGAGGACGTCTGGCGGGCCGGGCCGGGCTCGACGCGACCGAGGACGACCTGTTCCCTCCCGGTGAGTCCGACGAGTACGCCGTCGGCCAGGGTGGCCGAGATCTTCGCCGAGGAGCTGCAGGGCCACCGGATCCTGACCAACAACTCCAAGTGGCTGAGCTTCACGACGGTGCGCAACGAGCGCTGGCACGACGGCAACGTCGTCCTGCTCGGCGACGCCGCGCACACCGCCCACTTCTCCATCGGCTCGGGCACCAAGCTCGCCATGGAGGACGCGCTCGCCCTCGCCGCCTGCCTGCACGAGCACGACACGCTGGACACGGCGCTCGACGGCCTACGAGACGGAACGCCGAGCCGGTCGTGGAGTCCACCCAGCGCGCGGCGCAGGCGTCGCTGGAGTGGTTCGAGAACATCGGCCTGTACGCCGACCAGGAGCCGACGCAGTTCTGCTTCAACCTGCTCACCCGCTCGCGCCGGATCACCTACGAGAACCTCAAGGACGCGGACGAGGAGTTCGCCGCTCGCGTGGACCAGAGCGTTCGCCGACCTGGCGCAGGGTCGACGTCCGACGTCGGCGCCGGCGATGTTCCAGCCGATTCCGCATCGGCGCACTGGAGCTGAAGAACCGGGTCGTCGTGTCCGCCATGGACATGTACTCCGCCGTCGACGGGGTGCCCGGTGAGTTCCACCTCGTGCACCTGGGCTCCAAGGCCCTCGGAGGCGCCGGGCTCGTGATGACGGAGATGGTCTGCGTCTCGCCCGAGGGCCGGATCACGCCCGGCTGCACGGGTCTGTGGACCGACGAGCAGCGCGACTCCTGGGCGCGGGTGATCGACTTCGTGCACGACCACAGCTCGACGGCGCGGATCGGCCTGCAGCTGGGCCACTCCGGTCGCAAGGGCTCGACCAAGCTCATGTGGGAGGGCATGGACGAGCCGCTGACCGACGGACAACTGGGAGGTCATCGGGCCGTCGGCCCTCCCCTACGGCGAGGGCTGCCACGTCCCGCGCGAGATGACCCGAGCCGACATGGACGCGGTGCGTCGCCGACTTCGTCGACGCAGCCCGCCGTGGCGTCGAGGCCGGCTTCGACCTGCTCGAGCTGCACTGCGCGCACGGCTACCTGCTGTCGTCGTTCCTGTCCCCGATCTCCAACCGTGCGCACCGACGAGTACGGCGGGTCGCTGGAGAACCGCCTGCGCTTCCCGCTCGAGGTCTTCGACGCCGTGTCGGCGCCGCCTGGCCGGCAGACCGGCCGGTGACGGTGCCGCATCTCCGCCACCGACTGGATGCCGGACGGCAACGACCGAGCACGACGCCGTCGAGATCGCGCGGGCCTTCGTCGCGCACGGCGCCGACGGCGATCGACGTCTCCTCCGGTCAGGTGAGCAAGGACGAGAAGCCGGCGTTCGGCCGCTCGTACCAGACGCCGTTCGCCGACCGGATCCGTCACGAGGTGGCCCGCCCCGCCGGGCGTCGCCGTCATCGCGGTCGGCGCGATCTCCTCGCACGACGACGTCAACTCGATCCTGCTCGCGGGGCGGGCCGACCTGTGTGCGCTCGGGCGGACCCACCTGTACGACCCCATGTGGACCCTGCACGCCGCAGCCGAGCAGGACCACGCCGGGCCCGGTGCGCAGTGGCCGGTGCAGTGGGCCGCCGGGCGCCGTCGCCCGCCGACCTCGCGCACCGACAAGATCCCGCCGCGCCTGGCCTTGCTGCGCGACGGCGAGACCGACGACGTCCACCTGCGCTGGCGCCCGGGGGCGGCAGCGCCTCCCGTCGCGGAGCCTGAGACCGTGTCGGCGTGACCGAAGCCATCGCCAGCACCACCCAGCGCTCGCGCATCGAGTGGATCGACACCGACGCCGCCGGGATCTACCACAACAGCACCGTGACCCGGCTGGTCGAGGCGACCGAGGCGGCCCTGGTCCGCGAGCGCGGGTTGGACGGGTACTTCCCTGTCGCACCCCGGGTCCGGTTCGAGGCCGACTTCGAGGCCCCGCTGTTCTTCGGGCAGGAGGTGACGACGACCGTGTCCGTCACCGAGCTCGGCACGTCGTCGATGACCTTCGCGTTCGAGGTCTGGGGCGAGGCGTTCGAGGGGGCCGAACGGGTCCGGGCAGCCAAGGGCCGGTACGTCACCGTGCACCTCGACCGCACCGGGCCGGGGCGCCCGACGAGCGCCCCCTGGCCGGACGAGTGGGTGAAGCGACTGCGCCGCCCGGCTCCGCCCACCCCGTCCTAGGCTGCCGTCATGGCTCCTGTGCGCGTGTCCGTCGTCATCGCCAGCACCCGCCCCACCCGGATCGGGCACCACGTCGCCGACTGGGTCCTCGAATCACTGGCCGACCGGGCGACCCGCGACGCCGACAGCCCGGAGGTCGCAGTGACCGTCCATGACCTCCGCGAGATCGCCCTGCCGTTCCTCGACGAGCCCGGCCAGCCCGCCGACGGCAACTACCTCCACGACCACACCCGCCGCTGGTCGGCCGCGATGTGGGCCACCGACGCGCTGGTCCTGGTGATGCCCGAGTACAACCGTGGCTACAACGCGGCACTGAAGAACGCGATCGACTACCTCTACGCCGAGTGGGAGGGCCTGCCGGTCGGCTGCGTGGGGTACGGCTGGCACGGCGCGTCCTACGCCAGGTCGGCGCTGCGCCAGACCCTCGAGCGGGTGAAGATGACCGTCGTCGAGGGGCCCGGTCTCGAGTTCGGGACGACCCTCACGCAGGAGGGCGAGGTCACCGCCGACGAGGGCACGCAGGCAGCCCTCACCACGATGCTCACCGAGCTGGTCGCGAAAGCCCGTCCCGCGAAGGCCCGTCCCGCGAGCTGAGCGCCAATGTCCGCGCCAGTGCCCGAGTCAGCCACGCCCGATACCCTTGGACGTGGTGTGCCGGGAAGTCTGGTCGGCGTCGCTGCCCCGTCGTGCGGCAGCGTCTTGATGTTGCCGCCAACCCCGAAAGGCCCCTCGTGAGCCTCAACCCCCTGCGCCCTCGCCTGTTCGCCCGCACGACGTGGCAGGAGGCGCAGCACGTCGCCGCCTCCCTGCGCACCGAGACCGTCGGCGGCGCGCTGCTGCTGGCGGCCGCGGTGGCTGCCCTGGTCTGGGCGAACACCCCGTGGTTCGAGGCGTACTCGTCGCTGCGCGACCTCACCGTCGGTCCGCACGCGCTGCACCTCGACCTCACCCTCGGCCAGTGGGCCTCGGACGGGCTGCTCGCCATCTTCTTCTTCGTCGCCGGGCTCGAGCTCAAGCGCGAGTTCCTCGTCGGTGAGCTGCGCTCCCCGGCCAAGGCCGCCCTGCCCGTCGCCGCCGCCCTGTGCGGCGTCGCCCTGCCCGCCATCGTGTATGCCGTGACCGTCACCCTGCGCGGCGCCGAGGGTGACGCCCTGCGCGGGTGGGCGATCCCGACGGCCACGGACATCGCGTTCGCCCTCGCGGTGCTCGCGGTGATCGGCACGCACCTGCCCTCGGCGCTGCGCAGCTTCCTGCTGACCCTGGCCGTGGTCGACGACCTCGTCGCCATCACGATCATCGCGATCTTCTACACCGACAGCCTCGACCTGGCGATGCTCGGCCTCGCCCTGCTGCCGCTGGCCGGCTTCGCGTGGTTGGCGCAGCGACGGATCGCGCGCTGGTGGCTGCTGATCCCCCTGGCCCTCGCGACCTGGGCGCTGGTCCACGCGTCCGGCATCCACGCGACCGTCGCGGGGGTGCTGCTCGGCCTCGTCGTCCCGGTCCGCCCCCGCGCCGCGGTCCCGCGGCTGAGCACCCTGGACGCCGACGTCGACGTGGCCCAGCGCTTCGAGCACCGGCTGCGGCCGTTGTCCGCCGGGGTCGCCGTCCCGGTGTTCGCGTTCTTCGCCGCCGGCGTGCGGGTGGTCGGCGGCGGGTTCGGGGACACCCTCGCCGACGAGGCGGCCCTGGCCGTCGTGCTCGGCCTGGTGCTCGGCAAGCTGGTCGGGGTCTTCGGGGGCACCTGGGCGTTCGCGCGCTTCACCCGGGCCGAGCTCGACGACGACCTCTCCTGGTGGGACGTGCTCGGGCTCTCGCTGCTGGCCGGGATCGGCTTCACCGTGTCGCTGCTCGTCGGCGAGCTCGCCTTCGGCCTGGGCAGCCCTCGCGACGAGCACGTCAAGCTGGGCATCCTGGTGGGGTCACTGGTCGCGGCGGCCCTGGCGACGATCGTGCTGCGCACCCGCAACCGCGTCTACCGACAGCTCGAGGAGCTCGAGTCGCGGGACGACGACGGCGACGGCATCCCCGACGCGTTCCAGGGCGCAGATGTGGCGAAGCGCCAGCACGGTTAGGGTTGGCAGGCCGGGTCCCCGGCAGCCACGAAAGCAGAGGTGAGGGCCACATGGCTACCCAGTCCACCCAGGGAAGCCCCGAGCGCACGCTCGGACAGCTGGTGGCCGACGCCACCCACGACCTGTCCACGATCGTCCGCAGCGAGATCGCCCTCGCCAAGACGGAGATCACGACCGAGGCCAAGACGGCAGGCAAGAGTGCCGCGATGTTCGGGGCGGCCGCGTTCGTGGGCCTGCTCGGCGTCATCTTCTTGTTCCACACCGTCGTCGCGGTGCTCAACATCTGGCTGCCCGAGTGGGCCGCCTACCTCATCACCACGGTGCTCCTGTTCGCCATCGCCGGGGTGCTGGCGCTGGTGGGCAAGAAGAACGTCGCCAACATCAACCCCAAGCCGGAGCGCACCATCAAGAACGCCCAGGAGACGGTCCAGGCGCTCAAGTCCGGCGACTGAGGGCCCGGCCGCACGGCATACTCCCCGCATGACCCTCGACGCCTCGATGGCCCTGATCGACGGGCCCTGGGAGCACCGGTTCGTCGCCGCCAACGGCGCCCGCTTCCACGTCGCCGAGCAGGGTGAGGGGCCGGTCGTGCTGCTGCTGCACGGCTTCCCGCAGTTCTGGTGGGCCTGGCGGCACCAGATGCAGGCCCTCGCCGATGCCGGTTACCGCGCCGTGCGCGATGGACCTGCGCGGGTATGGCGCGTCGGACAAGCCCCCGCGCGGGTACGACACCCGGACGTCCGCCACCGACGTCGCCAGCGTGCTGCGGTCGCTCGGCGCCTCGCGGGCCGCGGTCGTCGGGCACGGTTGGGGCGGCTGGATCGCCTGGAGCATGCCGGTCCTGCAGCCCACCGTCACCCGCGCCGTCGCGTCGCTGTCGATGCCGCACCCCCTCGTCTTCCGGAAGGCGTCGTTCAGCAGCCCCCGCCAGGCCAGGGCGAACGCCTACCTCGGCGGGCTGCAGCGACCGTTCGTGCCCGAGCGTCAGATGACGGTGAACGGCGGCTATGTACAGCGCCTGCTGCGTGAATGGGCCTCGCCCGAGGGGATCTGGCCCTCGCCCGAGGAGGCGAAGGTCTACGCCGAGGCCATGGCGCTGCCGTTCGTGGCCCACTCGGCGGCCGAGTACTACCGCTGGCTCGTCCGCAGCCAGGGCCGCCCCGACGGCTGGCGCTTCGCCGCGACGATGAAGAAGCCGATCTCGGTGCCGGTGCTGCAGCTGCACGGCGAGCGCGACGGCGCCGTGCTGCCCTCGACGGCCGGAGGCTCCCGGGCCTACTGCGCCGGCCCGTACGAGCACGCCCTGGTGGCCGGTGCCGGGCACTTCCTCCCCGAGGAGGCGCCCGACGTGGTCAACGAGCACCTGGTGCGCTGGCTCGACGCCCTCCCCGGCTAGGCGGGGCCCCGAGCGGCTGCGGCTCGTTCAGCCTGCGACGCAGGCGCCCGTGTCGACCGGCTTCGAGGCGTTGGCCGCGGCGTCCAACACTGGCCGGGCCTCGTTCATGGTGAGGGCGTAGCCGGTGCTCGCGTCGTCGAGCGACTTGGCGAAGATGACACCGACGACCTTGCCGTCGGTGGACAGCAGCGGTCCACCGGAGTTGCCGGGGCGGACCTTGGCGTAGAGCGAGTAGACCTCGCGGTTGGTGCCGGGCTGTCCGTAGATGTCGGAGCCCCTGGCGTCGACGACCTCACGGACCCGGGCGGCGTCCAGCTGGTAGGGACCGTCGAGGGGGAAGCCGGCGACCACACCGCTGTCGCCACGGGCGAGGTCCGGTCCCTGCGACAGCGGGGCAGCCGGCAGGCCCGGGACCGCGAGGACGGCGAGGTCACGGCGGGCGTCGAAGAGCACGACCTGGCCGGAGTAGGAGCGTCCGGTGCCGCGGACGCGCAAGGTTGGCCGATCCATACCGGCGACGACGTGGGCGTTGGTCACGACGCGCTCGGGGGCCACGACCCAGCCACTGCCCTCCTGGCCGCGGTTGCAGGACGTCGCGACGCCCGTGATCTTGATGACCGAGGAGGCAGCGGCGCGCACACCGGCGCTCTGCGCGACCGCGTCGTCGGGCGGGTCGACCGGAGCGATGCGCTCGGCCTCGAGGCCGTCGAAGACCCGCGGGAAGCCCTCGCGGTCGAGGACCTCGCGGAACCCGGCGAACAGGCGGGAGGTCTCGGGCGGCACCACCGAGTCGATGGTGCTGAGCACCCGGGACTCACCGATGGCCTTGGCGATGGGTGCAGGAGCGCCACCGCGCAGGGCGCCGGCGATGAACCACACGAGCACCGACGCCGACACGACGACGGCGATCGCGCCGAGGACGGAGTCGAACCACTGGGCCGGCTTGATCTTGAGATGCGACCGCAGGGTGCCTCCGACGGCCACGGCGACCGCCTGGCCCGCCGAGGCCAGGATGAAGACCCCGGCGATGAGCACGACGGTCCGCAGCAGCGGCGAGCTCTGCAGGTCGGCCCAGCCGCCGATGGCGATCGGCAGGAGCCACATCGCGATGGCGCCGCCGGTGAGGAACCCTGCGAGCGACAGGACGCTGACCACCAGTCCCTGTCGGTAGCCCGTCACGGCATAGCTGAGCAGCAGGACGATGAGGAGCAGGTCCAGGACGGAGAGTCCGAGGAACATCAGGCTCGGCCTTCCGTCGCGGTCTGGGTCAGGGCGTCGTTCGCGCCCCCCGGCTGGTAGCGGGCCGGTAGGGGACGACTGAGACTACGGTCCCACGGCCGGGTGAGCCCCCCGAAATCGAGCACGGCGGACAGAAGTCCCGCGGTGAACCCCCAGATGAACAGCCCGTCGAACTCGAACCCGGGCCCGACGTACCCGCTCGGGTGGGTCACGGTGAACCGCGCCGCCGGGTCCAGCAGGTCGGCCAGCGGTGCCCGCACGGCGCGATGGACCTCCGCCGGGTCGATGCCTTCGACGTGCCCCGGCTCCCGCCACCACGCCAGGACGGGGGTGACGACGAACTTGCGCGGGCTCAGGTAGATGTCGGGCAGCTCGGCGACGACGTCGACGGTGGCCGGGTCGATGCCGACCTCCTCCCGGGTCTCGCGCAGGGCCGCAGCCGCGTCGGAGGCGTCGTGGGGCTCGCGCTTGCCACCGGGGAAGGAGATGTCGCCGGGCTGGGTGCGCAGCGTGTGGGCGCGCTCGGTGAGGACGACGTCCTCACCTCCGCCGGGCGCCGGGCCGAACAGGATCAGGACGCTCGAGCGGCGACCGCCCGACGGTGGCGGGGCGAACCGGTCGAAGAACCCCTGCTCCGCGCCCTCGATCCCGCGGTGCGCGCGGTCGATCCACTCCGGCCGCGGGTGCACGGAAGGACCGTCGATCACGCCCGCCCGGCTTCCACCACATCGGCGACGGGCGCGGCATACGGGTTCTCGGCACCGGGGGCGAGCTCGTACTTGAGCAGCTTCGCGGCCTTGACCGGGTCGGTCTCCCCGGTGCCGTAGGACGGGCACAGCCGGGCGATGGGGCAGGCACCGCACGCCGGCTTCTTGGCGTGGCAGGTGCGGCGGCCGTGGAAGATCAGGACGTGCGACAGCATCGTCCACTCCTTGCGCGGGATCAGCGCGCCGACGGCCGTCTCGACCTTGACCGGGTCCTCCTCGGCCGTCCAGCCGAACCGGCGGGCCAGGCGGCCGAAGTGGGTGTCGACAGTGATCCCGGGGATGCCGAACGCGTTGCCGAGCACCACGTTGGCGGTCTTGCGACCCACCCCGGGCAGCGTGACCAGATCCTTCAGGCGGGGCGGGACCTCGCCGTCGAACCGCTCGACGAGCTCGGCGCCGAGCTTCATCACCGAGTTGGTCTTGGCCCGGAAGAACCCGGTCGGCTTGAGCAGGGTCTCCATCGCCTCGCGGTCGGCGCCGGCGAGCGCCGCCGCGTCGGGGTACTGGGCGAACAGCTTCGGCGTGACCTTGTTGACCATGACATCGGTGGTCTGGGCCGACAGGACGGTGGCCACGAGCAGCTGGAGGGGGTTGTCGAAGTCGAGCTCGCAGTGGGCGTAGGGGTAGTGCTCGTGGAGCTCGCGGTACATCCGTCGGGCGCGGCGGGTCAGCGCGACCGGGGACTCCTCGCGCAGGGACTCGGGGGCGGGCTGCGAGACAGCCTTGCGGGCCGGCTTTCGGGCAGACGTCTGGGCACTGTCGGACACCGGATCAGCCTACGGGTCGGGGCCGACCACTACGTGGCACACTGTCGCCCGTGGATCACGATGTGGTGAGAAGAGCCCCCCTGTTCGCTGCCCTCGACGAGGAGGCGTCCTCGACGCTGATGCAGTCGATGACGCAGACGCGCCTCGAGCGTGGCGACGTGCTCTTCTCCGAGGGAGACCAGGGCGACCGCCTCTACGTCATCCGTGAGGGCAAGGTGAAGCTCGGCCGCCGCAGCAGCGACGGTCGCGAGAACCTCGTGGCGATCCTCGGCCCCGGCGAGATGTTCGGCGAGCTCAGCCTGTTCGACCCCGGCCCCCGCACCATGACCGCGACCGCCGTGGCCGAGACCCAGCTGCTCGGCATCGGCAACGAGGACCTGAACGGTCTCCTCGCCGGCCGCCCCGCCGTGGCCAAGGTGCTGCTCGCCGCGCTCGCCCAGCGCCTGCGCCGCACCAACGAGAACCTCGCCGACCTCGTCTTCACCGACGTCCCCGGCCGCGTCGCCAAGGCGCTGCTCGACCTGTCGGCCCGCTTCGGCCGCCCCGTCGAAGAGGGCATCCTCGTCGCCCACGACCTCACCCAGGAGGAGCTCGCCCAGCTGGTCGGCGCCTCCCGCGAGACGGTCAACAAGGCGCTCGCCGACTTCGCGTCCCGGGGCTGGCTGCGCCTCGAGGCCCGCGCTGTGCTCATCATGGACGTCGACCGGCTCAAGCGCCGCGCCCGTTAGGACCCTCGCGCCCGGAGGTATTCGACCTGTGCGGCCACGCTCTGGGCCGCCGCCGGCCAGACCTCGCGGGGGACGTCGACATACACCGTCTCGACCACGGCCTGCACGGGGTCGGGAGCCTTCGCGGCCCCGTCGGCGAGCGCCTGCCGCACCTGCTCGAGCCGTTCGGCCCGGTGCCGGCGGTAGAACGCGACCATCGCCGACGCGTCCGGCACGACCGGCCCGTGACCGGGCAGGATCGAGGTCACGCCACCACCTCCCGTGAGCTCGGAGATCCGCTCCAACGACGAGAGGTATGCCGCCAGCTCGCCGTCGGGGTGCGCCACCACCGTGGTGCCACGGCCGAGGACGGTGTCACCGGTGAGCAGGGCGTGGTCGGCCGGCAGCGCGAACGACAGCGAGTCGGAGGTATGGCCCGGCGTGGCGACCACGCGGAGCTCGAGGCCGCCGACCGTCACGACGTCACCGTCGCCGAGGTCGTCGTGGCCGCGACCGACGGCCCGGGTCGGTGCCCCGGTGAGCTCGGCGAAGCGTTCGGCGCCCTCGGCGTGGTCGGCGTGGCCGTGGGTGAGGATCGTCTGGGCCACCCGGGCCCCACGTGCCGCGACCGCGGCGACGACTGCCTGCAGGTGCGTCTCGTGGAGCGGGCCGGGGTCGATGACGACGACCTCGGTGGAGCCGGGCTCCAGCAGGACCCAGGTGTTGGTGCCGTCCAGGGTCATCGGGCTGGGGTTGGGGCACAGCACGCACAGGGCGCGATCGGTCACCTGACCGCCGTGCCACTCCCCCAGGGCGGCCGAGGGCGTGGGTGGCACCGCGGGGCTGGACTGCCCGGGACCTGCGGGCCGCTCCGCGCTCATCGGGGCAGGTCCGCCCGCATCACCAGGCCGTCCCCGGTGTCGACGAGCTCGGGCTGCACGGTCTCGATGACCGGGCGCTCGGCGATGAAGCCGGCGGCAGACGTCGCGGCGGCAACCTCCTCGACGGCCACCACGGTCGGCGGGAGCATCAGGGCCTCGCCGCTCTCCCAGGCACGGAGCAGCTCGGCCGGGCGCACCCACGCCGCGAGGTCGGCCTCGGTGGTCTGGTCGTCGGCGTGGTGGCCGGCGGGCACGGCAGCGGTGAAGAACCGGGTGTCATAACGACGGGTCTCGAAGACCGGGGTGACCCAGTGGGCGCGGTAGCCGAGCAGGTCGGAGCGCAGGAGCAGGCCGTGCTCCTGCAGGACCTGTGACAGCGAGGCCTCGCGGTCGAGCAGGCGTCGGCGCTGCTCGCGCCAGTGGTCGCTGGCCACGTCCTCGACGATCGAGTCGGGCGTCGGCCCTGCGAGCAGGACACCGCACTCCTCGAACACCTCGCGCACAGCGGCCGCCACGAGCTCTCGGGCGCGGGCCTCGTCGACGTTCAGCAGGCTGGCCCAGTCCGCGGGCGACGGGCCGGTCCAGGGCAGCGCGTCGTCGGCGTCGCGCGCGTCGACCCCGCCGCCGGGGAAGACCATCATCCGCGGGGCGAACGCCATCGTGGCCACCCGGCGGAGCATGAACACCTCGACCCCGCCGGCGCCGCTCAAGCCCGCCGCTCCGTCGCGGACGAACATCACGGTCGCCGCGAGCCGGGGCTCGGGCGCCGAGGAGGGGTCCGGATCAGCGAGCCACTCGTCGATGCGCGCACGCAACGACGGTGACTCGCTGATCGGGAAGTCGCGGAGCACCGCGTCAGGACCTCGGGTCCGGGCCGGTCAGTCGTCCGCGAGGGCGACGACGATCTCGACCTCGACGGGGGCGTCGAGCGGCAGCACGGCCACACCGACCGCGGACCGGGCGTGGATGCCGGCGTCGCCGAAGGCCTTGCCCATGAGCTCGCTGGCCCCGTTGATGACCCCGGGCTGGCCGGTGAACGCCGGGTCGGACGCGACGAACCCGACGAGCTTGACCACCTGGGTCACCTTGTCGAGGTCGCCCACGAGGCCCTTGACTGCGGCGATGGCGTTGAGCGCGCAGATCTGCGCGAGCTCGGCCGCCCGCTCGGGCGACACCAGGCCATCGCCCTGGCCCACCTTGCCGGTCTCGGCGAGCGAACCGGAGACCATGGGCAGCTGCCCGGAGGTGTAGATGCGGCGTCCGTCCTGGACGGCCGGGACGTAGGCGGCCACCGGCTTGGCGACCTCGGGCACGGTCAGGCCGAGCTCGGCCAGACGGTCTTCAACAGCACTCATGTCAGGCTTTCTCCCGCTTCAGGTAGGCGACCAGTCCGTTGCCGTCAGGTCCGGTGAGGACCTGGACGAGCTCCCAGCCGTCCTCGCCCCACTGGTCGAGGATCTGCTTGGTCGCGTGAACGATCAGCGGCACGGTCGCGTACTCCCATTTCTGCATGTGCTGCAGCCTAGCCACCGCTGGCAGGATGGGCGCATGCCCACTGCCGGCGACCGCGACCCCAGCCAGGTCCTCGACGAACGTGCCGGTCCCCCGACCCGCACCACCTCCTACGGCGAGGACGCCGCCCAGGTCTACGACGTGCGCCTCCCTGAGCGCGTCACCCGCTCGCTGACCGTCGTCATCGTCCACGGAGGCTTCTGGCGGCTGGAGTACGACCGGGCCCACGCCGGCCGCCAGGCCCAGGCGTTCGCCGACGCCGGCTACCCCGTGGCCGTGGTCGAGTACCGCCGCCCCGGCATGCCCGGTGGCGGCTGGCCCGGCACGGCGCAGGACGTCGCCGCCGCGCTCACCGCGATCCGCCGCGACCCCGACCTCGCGCACCCCCTCGTCCTCGTCGGCCACTCGGCCGGCGGCCAGCTCGTGACGTGGGCCGCCGCCCAGCCGTGGGCCCACGGGCTGCGCGGTGTCGTGAGCCTCGCGGGCGTCGTCGACCTCGCGCACGGTGCGGCCACGCAGGTGGGCGGCGACGCCATACCGGCCTTCCTGGGTGGGTCCCCCGAGCAGGTGCCGCAGGCGTATGCCGCCGCCGACCCCGCCGTGCTCCCGCCGTCCGTCCCGGTCGTGCTCGTCCACGCCCACGACGACGACGTGGTGCCGTTCGAGCTCAGCGAGCGGTATGCCGCCGCGCACCGGGGTCCGTCGGTGCGGCTCACGCCGGTGGCCAGCGGGGGCCACTACGGCCTGATCGACCCCGAGCACCCTGCCTTCGCCGAGGTCGCCGGGGCCGTCGACCTGCTCGCCTCCTAGTCTGGTCGCATGCCCGAGCCCGTGGGTCCCGCGCCCGCCCACGCCACGCCCGACCTGTCCAAGGTCCGCCTGCACGTGGTCACCGGCAAGGGCGGCACCGGCAAGACCACGGTCGCGGCCGCGCTGGCCCTGGCCCTGTCGCGCCAGGGCAAACGCGTGCTGCTCATGGAGGTCGAGGAGCGGCAGGGGATCTCCCAGACGTTCGACGTCCCGCCGATCGGCCACACCGAGACCCGCATCGTCCACGACCGCAGCGGCGGCGAGGTCTGGGCCATCTCGGTGGACGCCAAGCGCTCGCTCGGCGAGTACCTCCAGAAGTTCTACAAGGTGGGCCGCGCCATGAGCGTGCTCGACAAGTTCGGGGCGGTCGACTTCGCGACGACGATCGCCCCCGGACTGCGCGACGTCCTCCTCATCGGCAAGGTCTACGAGGCGACCGGCCGCCGGTCCGGTCGCTCCGGCGCCCTCACGTATGACGCGGTCGTCCTCGACGCCCCGCCCACCGGTCGGGTGGTGCGCTTCCTCAACGTCAACGCCGAGGTCGCCGATGTCGCCAAGGTCGGCCCCATCCACGGCCAGGCCGACTCGATCACGCGCATGGTCCGCAGCCACACCACCGCCGTGCACGTCGTGACCCTCCTCGAGGAGATGCCGGTCCAGGAGACCGTCGACGCCCTGCGCGACCTGCGGGCCGCCGAGCTGCCCCTCGGTGCGATCGTCGTCAACCAGCTGCGCGACCCGCAGCTGTCGGACCGGGCACTGCGGTCGGTCCGCAACGGGCGCAACGCCAAGCTCGCCGAAGGGGTCGCCGCCGACCTCGCATCGGTCGGGGTCAGGGCCACCGCCGGTGTCGTCGCCGGCCTGCTCACCGACGCCGCCCAGCACGCCGACCGGGTGGCCCTCGAGCGCGAGCAGGACGCCATCCTCTCCGAGCAGGGGCGCCTGACCATCCGGCTGCCGTGGTTGCCCGAGGGCACCGAGGGCGGCGGCATCTCCGTGCTCGCCGATGCCGTGGCCCAGCAGGAGATGATCTGATGGCCGCCCGCACGCGCTCGTCGGGCGCCGCCAGCACCCCGCGCCTGGACCTCGCGTCCCTGCTCACCGACCCGTCCACCCGCATCGTCGTCTGCTGCGGCGCCGGTGGCGTCGGCAAGACGACGACCGCCGCCGCCATGGGTCTGTGGGCCGCGGAGCACGGTCGCAAGGTCGTCGTCCTCACCATCGACCCGGCCCGCCGCCTGGCCCAGTCGCTCGGGCTCACCGAGCTCGACAACACCCCGCGTCCCGTCGCCGGCGCGGGAGCCGGGAGTGGCTCGCTCGACGCCATGATGCTCGACATGAAGCGAACCTTCGACGAGGTGGTCGAGCAGCACGCCACCCCCGACAAGGCCGCCCAGATCCTCGCCAACCCCTTCTACCAGGCGGTCTCCAGCTCCTTCGCCGGCACGCAGGAGTACATGGCGATGGAGAAGCTCGGCCAGCTCCGGGCCGAGGCCGACCGCACCGGCCGCTGGGACCTCGTCGTCGTCGACACCCCGCCGTCGCGCTCGGCACTGGACTTCCTCGACGCCCCCAAGCGGCTCGGGTCCTTCCTCGACGGCCGGTTCATCCGGCTGATGACGGCTCCGGCCAAGGCCGGCGGCCGGGCCGGGTTCAAGGTGTTCAGCGTCGGCGTCACGATGGTGACGAGCACGATGTCCAAGCTGCTCGGTGGGCAGCTGCTCCAGGACGTGCAGACCTTCGTGGCCGCCCTGGACACGATGTTCGGCGGGTTCCGCGAGCGCGCCGACCTCACCTACGCCCTGCTCAAGGACCCCGAGACGGCCTTCGTCGTCGTCGCGGCCCCCGAGCGCGACGCCCTGCGGGAGGCGTCGTACTTCGCCGGACGCCTCGACGAGGAGCAGATGCCGCTCGCCGGCCTCGTGGTCAACCGCATCCAGCGGGTCGCGGCGCCGTCCCTGAAGGCCTCGCGCGCCCTGGCGGCGGCCGACCAGCTCGCCGACGCGGACCGCGCGGACCGCAGCTCCACCAGCGCGGCGTCCGAGGGGCTGCTGCGCCTGCACGCCGCCCTCGCCGAGACCGCGGAGCGGCAGGAGCGGCAGGTGAGCCGGTTCACCGCCGGGCACCCCGGCATACCCCTCGTGGAGGTGCCCGCGGCGGCGCAGGACATCCACGACCTCGCGGGCCTGCGCGCCGTGGCGACCTCCCTCACCGGCGGCTGACCGACACCTGGCTCCTCACCGGGCTCCTCACCGGGCCTCACCGGACCGAACCGGGCGCCCCACCCGGGTCCGGGAGCGCGGCTGCCGCAACGCCGACGAGCCGGCGCCCCCATGGGGCAGCCGGCTCGATCGTGGGTCCTGCAGGTGGTGCCAGGGGTGTCGAAGGTCAGGCGCTCTCTTCGCGCGACTGGCCGCGGGCGGCGGCGAACAGGTTGGCCCAGGAGGTGATGTTGGGGCGGCGCTTGAGCAGGGCACGACGCTCACGCTCGGTCATCCCACCCCAGACCCCGAACTCGGTGCGGTTGTCGAGGGCGTCAGCCAGGCACTCGGCGATGACGGGGCAGCGCTGGCAGACGACCTTGGCGGTCTGCTGGGCCGCGCCCTGGACGAAGAGGGCGTCCGGGTCGGCCGTGGAGCACGAACCCTGGGGAGCCCAGTCCTCGACCCATGCAGTACCTGTCACACCCGTTCGGGTGGGTCGCGCTGGCGCGATCGTCATCTCAATGCCTCCAGATACTGCTGTACGAGGCGGCTGTGGTGGCGCCTCATGACTTTCCGATGTTTGAGAAACGATAGGTAGGTGGGGACTGCAACGACATGGCCCATTCGTGTAGTTGTGAGCGGGCCAAAAGGACTAGTCATTCCGCACCATGTCGTAGCGATGGTCATTCCCTGCACAAAAGGCGCTGGTCAGGGCATACCCGCGCAGCTCGCCCGGCTCCCGGCCGCGCAATCCGGGCCCTTTCAGGCGGGCCGGTTACCCTGTGCCCATGCACGGTCGCGCCACCAACCTCGGTAATGTCATCAGTTTGCTCGGAGCCTTCGTCGCCACGGCGATCGTGATGGGCCTCCTGGCGGCCGGATTGTTGATCCCCGCGGTGGGGGCGACGGGGAGCGCCGCGACGTCGGGTGTCGCGATGTTCGACGACCTCCCCGGTGACTTCACCGCCTCGGCGCTGTCGCAGCAGTCGAAGATCCTCGACGCCTCGGGCAAGGTTCTCGCGACGCCCCAGGAGGAGAACCGCATCATCGTCAACCTCAAGGACGTCGCGCCGATCATGCGCAAGGCGCAGGTGGCGATCGAGGACAGCCGGTTCTACGAGCACGGTGGCGTGGACCCGCGGGGCATCGCGCGCGCCATGGTCTCCAACGCCCAGGGCGGCGACACCCAGGGCGCCTCCACGCTCACCCAGCAGTACGTGAAGCTGACGCTGCTGGAGAACGCGCTGCGCAACAACGACGAGCAGGCCGCCAACAACGCCACCCGCGTGAGCGCCGCCCGCAAGATCCAGGAGATCAAGTACGCGGTCACCCTCGAGAAGGAGATGACCAAGGACCAGATCCTGCAGGGCTACATGAACCTCGCCTACTACGGCGACCTCGCGTACGGCGTCGAGGCCGCTGCGCAGCACTACTTCAGCATCTCCGCCAAGGACCTCAACCTCCCCCAGGCGGCACTGCTCGCGGGCCTCGTGCAGAACCCCAGCCGCACCGACCCGGTCCACAACCCCGAGCGCGCCCAGGCGCGGCGCGACGTGGTCCTCGACCGCATGTACACCCTGGGGATCATCACCGCCAAGGAGCTGAAGTCCGCCAAGGCGATCCCGGTCGCCAAGATGCTCAAGCGCAAGGACCCGGTGAGCAACTGCGCCGCCTCCCGCGAGCCGTACTTCTGCAACTACGTCATGGCCTACCTCAAGACCATGCCGGAGCTGGGCAAGACCGTCCCCGAGCGCGTCAAGAACATCACCCAGGGCGGCCTGACGATCCAGACCACGCTCAACCCCCAGACCCAGGACATCGCCCGCAAGCAGCTGACCAAGCGGGTGCCCGTCGGCAACTCCGAGGGCATCGGCGCCGCAGCCGCGATCGTCCAGCCGGGCACCGGCAAGGTCATCGCCATGGTGCAGAACACCACCTACACGACCGGCAAGGGGAGCCAGACCAAGGGCCTGACGGGCCTGAACTGGAACGTCGACCGCGAGTACGGCGGGGAGAACGGGTTCCAGTTCGGCTCCACCGCCAAGATGTACGCGATCGTCGAGGCCCTCAAGCACGGGCAGTCGATCAACGGCACCATCCCGTCGAAGTACGCGACGCCCAAGCAGCCTGCGCTGTACTCCCCCGCCGAGCAGGGCAAATGTGGCGACCTCGGCCCCTGGCCGGTGCGCAACGACGAGGCCATCGGCGGCAAGCCGATCCCGTTCAAGACGGCGACCGCCAAGTCGGTCAACACCGCGTTCGCCTCGTTGGTGCTCAAGCTCGGCACCCCCAACGTGCGCAACACCATGACGGCGATGGGCCTGCACAACGGCTACGGCAACCCGATCCTCTGCTCGCCTGCGGCGGTCACCCTCGGCGCCGGCACCGCCACCCCGCTGACGCTCGCCTCCTCCTACGCGACGCTCGCGGCGAACGGCATGTACTGCAAGCCCAACCCGATCCTGTCGATCACGACGAACGACAAGAAGGCCATCCGGCTCAACCCCACCCCCTGCCACCAGGTCATCGACCCCGACGTCGCGAAGGGGGCCACCGAGCTGCTCACCGGTGTCATCAAGAACGGCACCGGTACGGGTGCGAGCCTCGGCTCGCGTCCCGCCGCCGGCAAGACCGGCACCACCGACGGGCACCGCCAGTCGTGGTTCGTCGGCTACACGCCACAGCTCGCGACCGCGGTCTGGGTCGGGACGCCCTACATACAGTTCCGGATGAAGAACGTCCGCCTGGCCGGCGTCTACTACGGCGAGGTCTTCGGTGGCACCATCTCGGCCCCGACGTGGCAGGGGATCATGAAGGGCGCCTCGGAGGGCATGCCGATCCGGGACTTCGACCCGCCCAGCGACAAGATCCAGAACGGTGACAAGGTCGCGGTGCCGTTCGTCGGCGGGCTCACCGTCGCCGAAGCCACCACGCGACTGACGGACGCCGGCTTCAAGGCCCAGGTCGCCGGCACCGCCAACAGCACCTACGGCTTCGGTCGCGTGGTCTACACCACCCCCAGCGGCACGGCGCTGCGTGGCGACACGGTCAGCCTCTACACCTCGACCGGGTACGTCCCCCAGCCGCCGGCACCGCCGAAGCCCAAGGCCACGACGCCGCCGAAGCCGAGCCCGACGACAACATCGACACCGTCCCCCAAGCCCACGACACCCAAGCCCAAGCCCAGCAAGACGAAGCCACCCAAGAAGTGACCGCTCCTGCCTGACGACGAAGGCCCCCACCTCCAGGTGGGGGCCTTCGTCGTCTCGCGACCCTGCTGCGTATGGCGCGTGCCACCACCGCGCGCGTCACCACAGCGGCGTCACCGACCGGCCAGGGACGCCTTCACCACGGCCGCGACGCGGCCACCGTCGGCGCGACCGGCGACCACGGGTGAGGCGACCTTCATGACCTGGCCCATCTGCTGCATACCGGTGGCGCCGGTGCTCTCGATCGCGGCGGCGACGATGGCGGCGAGCTCCTCGTCGGACAGCTGGGCGGGCAGGTAGGCCTCGAGGATCGCGAGCTCGGCGTCCTCCTTGGCGGCCAGCTCGGGTCGCCCGGCGTCGGTGTAGGCGACGGAGGCCTCCTTGCGCTTCTTGGCCTCCTTGGCCAGCACCTTGAGCACCTCGTCGTCGGACAGCTCGCGCGCCTGGGTGCCCGAGACCTCCTCGTTCGTCATGGCGGCGAGCGCCATGCGCAGCGTGCCGGAGCGCACCTGGTCGCGGGCGCGCATGGCCGCGGTGAGGTCGCTCTGGACGGTGGCCTTCAGGCTCTGGTCGGTCATGGGGCCAGTGTCGCAGGCGGTGGGTGCGGTCCCCAACCGCGTTGTTTGCGAGGATGTGCGCGATGAAGACTCTTGCGCGGACGGTGGGCGGCGCGGCTGCCCTGGGGGTGGCCGGCCTCGGATGGGCGTGCCTGGTGGAGCGGAACTGGTTCGCGCTGCGGCGGTTCACCGTGCCGGTGCTCGCGCCCGGCTCGCGCCCGCTGCGGGTCCTGCACATCTCGGACCTGCACCTCGTACCCCGTCAGCAGCACCGGGTGGAATGGGTCCGGGGCCTGGCCGCCCTGGCACCGGACCTCGTCGTCAACACCGGCGACAACCTCGCAGCGACGGACGCCGTGCCGGAGGCGTTGCGGGCGATGGAGCCGTTGTTCGAGTTCCCCGGGGTGTTCGTCATGGGGTCCAACGACTACTACGGCCCCGTCCCCAAGAACCCGGCCCGGTACCTCACCCGTCGCCACGCCCAGGCCCCGCCCGGACGCATCCTGCTGCCGGTCGAGGACCTGCGCCGCGGCATGCTCGATGGCGGCTGGACCGACCTCGACAACGTGCGCACGTCCCTCTCGCTGGGCGGCTCGAGCATCGAGCTCGTCGGCACCGACGACGCGCACATCCAGCGCGACCGGTATGCCGCCGTCGCCGCCCCGGCCTCCCCCACCGCTGCGCTCACCGTGGGGGTGACCCACGCGCCGTACCAGCGGGTGCTCGACGCCATGGCAGCAGACGGCGCCCGGCTGCTCATCTCCGGTCACACCCATGGCGGCCAGCTCGCGGTGCCGTTCCTCGGCGCCCTGGTGACCAACTGCGACCTGCCCACCGACCGGGCCAAGGGGCTGTCCCGGTGGTGGCCGGGCGCCGGCTCCACCCCGTCGTCGCTGGCGCCCGCCGACGCCTCGTGGCTGCACGTGTCGGCCGGGCTGGGCACGTCGCCATATGCGCCCGCCAGGTTCGCCTGCCGCCCCGAGGCCACCCTGCTGACCCTGATCCCCCGGTAGCTCGTCCGGTAGCTCGCCCGGCTCCCGGTTCCTCCGGTTCCTCGTCGACGCCAACTGATCACAGTGACGGCATGTGGCTCCGCCAAGGCTCCAGCCACAGCAGCAACTGATCACCGTGACCGGCTGGGAAGGGCCGATTGGGAGGCGTGGCAGGCCGTGGGCTATCCTTCCTTGTCGCTGCCGGATCAGCGTCTGACCACGTCAGATCTGCTCGGGAGCAACGGCCACGGGGTGTGGCGCAGCTTGGTAGCGCGCTTCGTTCGGGACGAAGAGGCCGCAGGTTCAAATCCTGTCACCCCGACCAGCAGGACAGCACGACAGAGGCCACCAACCAGACCCGGTTGGTGGCCTTTCTCGTGCCATCATGCGGCGCGCCCTCGAGGCCGTGGGAGCAGGCGACACGGCATCCGTCCTCGACGCGGGGTGCGGGACCGGACGGATGAGTCGCTACCTCGCGGACCGCGGCTGCACGGTCCACGGCGTCGACCTGTCCCCGGGGATGGTCGCCGAGGCGCGCAGGGCATACCCGGACCTGCCCTTCGCGGTCGCCCCGCTGAACGACCTCCCGTTCGACGACGAGCAGTTCGCCGGGGTGCTGCTCTGGTACTCGACGATCCACACCGCGCCCTCCGGCCAGGCTGCGATCTTTGCCGAGGTCGCGCGGGTCCTCAGGCCAGGTGGGCACGTCCTCGTGGGCTTCCAGTCCGGGGAAGGGGTGCGCGAGGTCGTGGGCTACCGACGGTTCGGGCACGACGTCTCCCTCCACCGGCAGCTCTTCCCGGCCGACGAGGTCGTCGCGCACCTCGCGGCGCCCGGCCTCACCGAGGTGTGCCGTATGCAGCGTGCGCCCGTCGGCCGCGAAGCCGAAGGGCAGGCGATGGTCCTCGCCCGCGGCGACTGACGACGGGGACCTGGGCCATTCGTGTCGGGCGCGACTCTCCCCCTTCCCCTCGGGCAGGAGGATGATGAAGACGTGCTGTCCTCCGAGGAAGTGACGAACCAGCGGTTCACGTCGACGTCGTTCCGGCGCGGGTACGACGAGCGTGAGGTCGACGAGTTCCTGGACAAGGTGGTCGAGGCGCTGCGCTACTACGAGCAGGGCGGCCGCTCGGGCGCAGAGCAACCGCCGACACCGGACCTGCCGACTCCTCGCTAGTCGGTCGGCTCCCGACGAATTGGCTTTCTCCGCACCGCGACGGGTAGCGTTCGCGTTCGAAAGGGAGTAGTCCCCAATCGCCGCGTCGACACACTGACCCCCGGGGTCCGGTGCGGTGGGCCACCGGATCCGATCGGTGGCGGACGAGACTTTCGACCAGCACCACGAACCCATTTCACGGACGTGCCTGGTCGAAGGGACGTCCTGGACACGCTCTCCTCGGCCTGGCGGCTAGGAGAAGCAGCACCCATGGACGCCTTCCTGCTGAGCACAGCAGTCATCTTCGTGGCCGAGCTCGGCGACAAGAGCCAGCTGATGGCGCATGACCTTCGCGACCCGCTACCGCGTGCGTCAGGTCCTCATCGGCATCACCATCGCCACGGCGATCGTCCACCTCGCGTCGGTGGGGATCGGCCAGCTCGTCGGCAGCTCGTTCGCCGACAAGCAGTGGATCATCTCGATCGTCGCCGGCGTCGCCTTCCTCGTCTTCGCGGCGTGGACCCTGCGCGGGGACGAGCTGACCGCGGACGAGGCCGAGAAGGCCCGGCGCAGCACCGGCAAGGCGATCGTCGCCGTCGGCATCGCGTTCTTCCTGGCCGAGCTCGGCGACAAGACCATGCTGGCCACGATCACCCTCGCCACCCGGGAGGGCTGGCTCGGCACGTGGATCGGCAGCACCGTCGGCATGGTCGCGGCCGACGCCCTCGCCATCGGGGTCGGCGCCGTCCTGGGCAAGAAGCTGCCCGAGCGCGTCATCAAGTACGGCGCCGCTGCGGCCTTCCTCGTGTTCGGGCTGGTCCTCATCGCCGAGGGCCTCGGCTGGTTCTGACCCTGTCGCGACCTGGCTCAGGCCACCGCGACGTCGACACCCTCGGGCGCGACGAACTCATCCGCAGCCAGGAGCGCGAGGAACTCCTCCGCCGGGATGGGGTGACCGAGGTGGTGGCCCTGGGCCAGGTCGACGCCTTCGAGGGCGAGGACGTCGAGGACCTGCGCACTGCCGACGTACTCCGCGACGGTGCGCTTGCCGAGCTCGTGGGCCACCCGGACGATCGCCGCCACGATGGCGCGGTCGGTCGGGTTCACGTCGCAGTCCGCGACGAACTCCCCGTCGATCTTCACGTAGGCGAACGGCAGGTGCTTCAGGTACGAGAACGACCCGAACCCGGCACCGAAGTCGTCGAGGGCGAAACGACACCCGTCCTCGCCCAGGCGCTCGGCGAAGGCCCGGGCCTTCGCCAGGTCCGGCACGACCGCCGTCTCGGTGACCTCCAGGACCAGGCCCGTGCCATCGGCGCCGGAGCGCAGCAGCGCGGCCTGGACGACCTCCTCGATCTGTGAGTCGCCGACCGAGCGGCCCGACAGGTTGACCGACAGCTCGAAGTCCGGTCGCACGCCCTGGAACCGGTGGAGCAGCGGGATGGCACGCTCGAGCACCCACCGGTCGATGGCCAGCACGAGCCCCGACTTCTCGGCCTGCGCGAGGTACTCCCCCGGCGGCATCGCGTCCGGGCCGTGCCGGAGCAGCACCTCGGCACCGTTCACCCGGCCGAGGCCGATGTCCCAGATCGGCTGCAGGTGCAGGCTGAACTCGTCCTCGGCGATCGCGGTCTCGATGCGCTGGCTCCAGCCCAGGGCCGAGCCCATCGGCACCCCCACCGTGGCATCTGCACCGAGCACCGCCCACCCGTCCCGGCCACCCTGCTTGGCCTGGTACATCAAGGAATCGGCGCTCGTCAGCAGCTCCTCGGCCCCGAGGAGGCCTTCTTCACCGCCACCGATCAGGACCGCTCCGACGCTCGCGGTCACTGCGTCGGCAGCAGGGCCGAGGGCGGTGTGGTGCGCCCGGACCGCGGCGACAAGGTGCTCGGCCACGAGCTCGGTGCCGGCCAGGTCGGTCTCCAGGAGCAGCACCGCGAACTCGTCACCGCCGAGCCGCGCCACGATGTCGGTGCTGCGGACGCTCTGGGTCAGCACCTCGGCCAGCGACATGAGGAGGGTGTCGCCCGCCGCGTGGCCGAGGGTGTCGTTGACCTCCTTGAAGTGGTCCAGGTCGATGAGGAGCAGGGCCCCGCGGGCGCCATACCGCCTGCAGAAGTCGAGGTGGCGGTCGAGCTCGACGGCGAACCGGCGGCGGTTGGCCAGCCCGGTCAGGGTGTCGTGGTCGGCGAGGTGGGCGAGCTGCTGCTCGTAGGCGTGCCGCTCGGACACGTCGGCCACGTTGACGAGCAGCTCGTCCTCCTCCGGCGCGCCGCCGCCCGCGAGGACGGTGCTGGAGAGGTTGAGGTGCACCTCGACGCCCACCGGGGTGGTCACCGACCAGTCCGTCCGCGCGCCGGCCTCCCGGGTGGTGCAGGCCAGGAGGGTCGGTATGCGGTCGTCGTCAGCTGCCCCGAGCGCGGCCAGCGGCGAACCCACCAGCTCCTCCTCCCCGCGTCCCAGCAGGAGGCAGAGGGAGGGGTTGACCTGGCGGACGTACCCGTCGCGGCCGAGGACCGCGATCCCGTGCGGCGCGTCGACGAACAGCCGCTGGATGCGGTCATGGCTGGCCCGCAGGAGGCGCTCGCGCTCACGGTCGCGGCTGACGTCGCGAGCCATGATCAGGGCGGCACCGGAGGTCGTGGACGTGCCGGGCAGGGGGCTGACCCAGACCTCGTGCTCCGCCCCCGACTCGGGGGCGATGAGCTCGACGACACCGTCGCGGCCCTCGAGGGCGCCGTCGATGAGCGGCTCGAGCAGCGCGAAGCTCTTGGGGGTGAACGACTCCGACACGTCGCGGCCTGCGGCCTGGGCCAGTCCTTGGCGACGGGCACCTCCGCCGGTGGACAGCGACACCTCGAGGTTGCGGTCGAGGACGAGCACCGCCGTGTCAGGGAGGTGGTCCATCGACAGGCGCCACAGGGCCTGCGCCTCCTTGAGCTCGCGGCGCATCTCGACCGCGGCGGTGGTGTCCACAGCGACCCCGAGGTAGCCGGTGACCTCGCCCTCCTCGGAACGCAGCTCGGTGACGGCGAGCCGGACCGAGATTCGGCGGCCGTCCTTGCGCACGTAGGTCCACTCGCGGCTCGGCATGTGGTTCTCGGCGAGGGTGGCGAAGACCTCGACACCCGGCTCCACCCCCAGCTGACCCGCGGCCTGGGCCATCTCGGCGGCGTCGTGGATGAGCTCGTGCACCTTCTGGCCCAGGGCCTCGTCCGCGTCGTACTTGAGCATGTCCTCGGCGCCGACGTTGAAGTTGGTGATGACGCCGTCGGCGTCGGTGCTGATGATGCTCGTCAGGGTCGCGCCGCCCATGATGGCCCGCAGCTGGGCGGCGGCCCGGCGCTCGGCGCGGTTCTGAGCGGTCAGTCCGCGGATGACGCCCTGGATGACGGGGGCCGCGAGGAGCGCGACCGCCGCCCAGAGGACCGCAGGTCGCCACTCGACGACCACGGTCTGGCCCGGCGCCGCAGTCAGGCTGGCGACCAGCCCGGGACCGACGAAGACGACTGCCGCGACGACCGCGGCCACCGCGAGGTCACCCAGGGTGCCGAAGAGTGCCAGCCACACGAGGGGTACGGCCACGAGGGGTCCGACCCCGGAGACCGCACCGCCGAGGGCGCCACGTAGGAGGATCAGGCCGACCATGACGAGGAGCGGACCGAGGGGGTCCACCCACGAACGCTGCCGCCGACGGACGCTGGTGCCCGCCAGTCCCAGTCCGACGGCCAGCGCGGCCAGCGCCGCGAAGGCGCCGGGGCCCATACGGCTGGTCGGCAGCAGCGTCGCCGCCAGCGCACCGACGACGAGCAGGCCGAACGCGAGCGACTCGGCCGTCCGCGGGCGGGCGCCCGTGGCGGACCGGGCCAGGTGACGAGCGGTCCGCGCGAGCTCCCGGACGTTCACGGGACAGGGGTTCCGGCCGGGATCTGGATCAGTGCGTGGATGTCGGCGTCGGACTCTGCACCGTCGTTGGCCCAGCTGGGCTTGAGCAGCACGAGGTCGGGCAGGACCCATGTCGGTCCGGAGTAGGCCTCGAGCACCGCCACGAGGCGCTCGAGGTAGGGCAGCGTCGTCGAGGGGGTCACGTCGCCGACAGGGACCTGGGCGCGGAAGCGGCGACGGTCGACGTGGAGTCCGAGACTCTGCACGACATCGGGGATGGACCGGGCGATGCTGACCAGCCGGTCGACGTCCCCGGCCAGCGGCACCGTGACCGAGAGGTCGCCGGGCGCGGCGAGGGCGAGGCAGCCGGCCATCTGCAGGCGGGGCGGCGGGGACCAGTGCTTCGCAGCCTCGTTCAGCTGCTCGATGAGGCGAGCTGCGTCCGCCCGTGCGAGGTTGCCGAAGCTCGTGACGTGCACGTGCATGTCGTCCACCGACACCGGTGCGAGCTCCTCCGGCCGACCGGGCACGGATCGGACGAGGTCGACCAGCTCCTCGACGGCCTCACGGGGAGGGAAGAACGCCGCGTGCAGCAGCATCGGTCCACTCTCCTTCCAACGTTTGGGGGTACACAGGAGTCCGGCCCGATGATAGGGGCCCGTTTGTGGCGCCAAGCCACGTTTGGGGCTGTTGAGGGACAGTCCGGACCGATCGGACGATGCCCAGGGCGACCACGGCCCGACGACGCCCGGGCCGCTTCGACCCGACGGTGGCAGGGCCCTGGGCCCACGCATAGGGTCGGACCATGCCACAGACCGTCAAGGGCGTCATCGCCCGCAGCAAGGGTGCCGACGTCGAGCTCGTCGACATCGTCGTGCCAGACCCCGGCCCCGGCGAGGCGGTCGTCAAGATCCAGTCGTGCGGGGTCTGCCACACCGACCTGCACTACCGCGAGGGTGGCATCAACGACGAGTTCCCCTTCCTGCTCGGGCACGAGGCCGCGGGAGTCGTCGAGGCCGTCGGCGAGGGCGTCACCGACGTGGTTCCCGGTGACTTCGTCATCCTCAACTGGCGGGCCGTCTGCGGTCAGTGCCGCGCGTGCGCCAAGGGCAAGCCGTGGTACTGCTTCAACACCCACAACGCCACGCAGAAGATGACCCTCGAGGACGGCACCGAGCTGTCGCCCGCGCTCGGCATCGGCGCGTTCATCGAGAAGACCCTCGTCGCCTCCGGTCAGTGCACCAAGGTCGACGCCGAGGCGGACGCCGCAGCGGTCGGCCTGCTCGGCTGCGGCGTGATGGCGGGCTTCGGTGCCGCCGTCAACACCGGCGGTGTCGGTCGCGGCGACTCGGTCGCAGTCATCGGCTGCGGCGGGGTCGGCAACGCCGCCATCGCCGGTGCGGCCGTCGCGGGCGCGACGACGATCATCGCCGTCGACGTCGACGACCGGAAGCTCGAGGGCGCGAAGTCCTTCGGCGCCACCCATACCGTCAACGGCAAGGACGAGGACGTCGTCGAGCGGGTCCGTGCGCTCACCGGTGGCTTCGGCGCCGATGTCGTCGTCGAGGCCGTCGGCCGCCCGGAGACCTACGAGCAGGCCTTCTACGCCCGTGACCTCGCCGGCACCGTGGTCCTCGTCGGGGTCCCGACCCCCGACAAGGAGGTCACGCTGCCGATGATCGAGATCTTCGGCCGCGGCGGGGCCCTGAAGTCCAGCTGGTACGGCGACTGCCTCCCCTCTCGCGACTTCCCCATGCTCGTCGACCTCTACCGCCAGGGCCGGTTCGACCTCGACGCCTTCGTGTCCGAGCGCATCGGCCTCGGCGACATCGAGGGGGCGTTCCACAAGATGGAGCGCGGCGAGGTGCTCCGTTCGGTGGTGGTCCTGTGAGCGACGCGGGCGACACCAACGGAGCCAGCGACTCCGGTATGCCGTCCATCGCCCCATCCGCGGGGGGCGTGCGGGTGGAGCGGCTGGTGACGTCGGGGCAGTTCGAGCTCGACGGCGGCAGCTGGGACGTCGACAACAACGTCTGGGTCGTCGGTGACGACAAGCAGTGCGTCGTCATCGACGCCGCCCACGACGGCCGGGCGATCGTGAAGTCGATCCACCGCGAGCGCAAGGTCGTCGGCGTCATCTCGACCCACGCGCACAACGACCACATCAACGCGGTGGGTGAGGTCTGCGACGGCACCCGCGCGCCCGCATACCTTCACCCCGCGGACCGGATGCTCTGGGACGAGCTCTACCCCGTCACCCCCGACCACGAGCTGGCCGACGGCCAGGTCATCACCGTCGGCGACGTGGACCTGCACGTCATCCACACCCCCGGGCACACCCCGGGCTCCTGCTGCCTCTACGCCCCTGCGCTGGGGGTGCTGTTCACCGGCGACACCCTGTTCAACGGGGGGCCGGGCGCGACCGGGCGCTCGTACAGCGACTTCGGCACGATCATCGACTCGATCCGCGACAAGGTCCTGACGCTGCCCGACGAGACGGTGGTGCTCACCGGCCACGGGGACGCGACGGTGATCGGCGCGGAGGCACCGCACCTGCAGGAGTGGATCGACCGCGGCCACTGAGCCTTTGAACGGCGGAACCGCAGAGCCGCGGAGCCGCTGGCGCAGCCGGTGCTACAGGACGAAGAGTCCCACCATGACGAGCAGGACAGCCGCGACGTAGACGGCCACGACCACTCCGGCGACCGCGCCGGCCGTGTGGGCCACCCACCACCGTGAGGTGTGGTGCTGCAGGTGGAGCTGTTGTGTCGTGCGCATCGGCGCATCCCCTCTGCTCGGGCCCTGGCCTGTGCTTCGAGGCTACGCCGGCCCGAGGGTGGTGGCGCGCGCCACGCCGCACGCCACCCGAGCCCCTCAGCCGCGGTAGCTCTCCACGACCTTGGGCTCACGGACCTCGGCCGCGGCGGGGTCCTCGCCGAACTCCCGCTTGGCACGACGCTGCCGCAGCAGGTCCCAGCACTGGTCGAGCTCGACCTCGATGGTGCGCAGGCGCTGGTTCTCCTCCTCGACGCTGATCTCGCCGTCGCCGAGCCGGGACCGGAGTCCGTGCTCCTCGTCGATGAGTCCCTTGATGTGGTGCTGGATGTCGATGTCGTCGGCCATCCGCCCACTATGGCACCGGCCCCTACCGCTGGCGAGGGTCCGCTGCTTTCATGGTCAGGTGGCGCCTGCGCGTGTGCCGAACCGGGAAGCCGTGGCCGGCACCGTGGTCACGGGCCACGGCCTGACGTCCCTGGCCGACGCGGTCGCTCGCGTCGCACCACCGGTGCAGGGCCGGGCGGTCGCCCTCGCCCGCCTGTCCCAGCCCACCCCGGTCGCGGCCACCCTCGTCCACGAGCTCGTCGACGTCCTCATCGAACGCGGTGCCGTCAGCGTCGCCATCGCCTCCCAGCTGCGCGCCTGCGACCGCGACCGGGGGCACGGCAGCGTGGACGACCTGGCCCGGCTCGCAGGCCTGGGCGGGCGCACCCCGCGCGGTCACCAGTACGACGTGGTGGACCTCGATCTTGACGGCGACCGCACGATCGCTCCGGAAACCAGTGTCCTGCACGGGTTCCCGATCTCAACGGCGTGGGCGCGCGCCGGGACACGCGTGCTGCTCGGGCGGGCGGTGACCGACCTGCTCGACGGGTATGCCGCGGGGCTCGACACGTTGCTGCGTGCCGGTGAGGAGGTGGCCGGCGCCACGGCCGCCGACGTCGTGGCCGACCTGCTCGACCTGGTGCCGCCGTCGTTCGTCGTGGTCGATGCCCTCGCTCCGGCTGTCGGGCCGGACGGTGCACGCCTGCCTCGGCTGCTCGACAGCGACGTGCTCGTCGTGGGCACCGACGTGTTGGCGGTCGACGGTGTCGTGGCATCGCTGCTGGGGCAGGACCGTGGCAGCTCTCGCCTGTTCGCGGCGGCGCGAGCGAGGCGAGACGGCCGGGGCGACCTCGGCCCGGTCGACGGGGTCGAGGGCCTGCCTGCTGCGCCACTCCCGGGCGCGCGGGGGCCGCACCCGGCAGCCCGGGCCGCAGCGGTGCGACTGGCCGCCGATCCCGCGCTGGAACGCGTGCTGGTGGCGGCCGTCGGAGGACCGGATGACGTTGCAGCAGAGGCCGATCCGGTGCTCACCGTGGTCCGGGCAGTCCTGACTCCCCTGGTCGAGGGCGCTTCCGACGGGCCCGGCGCCCTTGCCCTGGCGGGCGTGCTGGGTGCCCTGTCCACGGCTGCCGAAGGAGTCCTTGCGTGGCGGACCGGACTCGACAAGTCGGCAGTCAGCCGCCGGGTGGTGCCGCTCGGGTTCGACCCCGAAGCTATCGACGGACTCGTCTACGACGGCCTGCCCGAGTTCTTCTCCGAGTTCGACGACCTCGTCGAGGCCATCCCCTCCACCGACGGCAGCGACGGCGCCGACAGCGGCCACGCCATGCGCTGGCGGCTCGTCGACGGTGCCACCGTCTTCGAGACCACCCGCGACATCCCGGCCGACTTCGACGCCTTCATCGCCAGGCGTCGACGTGGCCGCCGGGATCAGCCTCATGGCCGACTACGTCGGAGGGAGACGGGTCACGGTGCCGGGTGGGGCCCGGGGCGCCACCCGTCAGGCCGAGCGCAACCTCTACCTCCCACAGCCCAACTACCTCGCCGCCTCGGGTGGCGAACCCATCGACGTGTGCAAGGTCGAGCTCGTCGAGCGCAGCCCCGAACGGCACCGCCTCACGTGGCGAACCCTGCACAGCCCCAACGGTTCCGCCGTCTTCGACGACGGGTCGTTGACCTTCACCCGCAGCGACGCGGGGACCCTGGTCCGGGTGCGTGGACGGCAGCTCTTCACCCTGCCCCCGAGCTGGGCCGGCGTCGACCTCGGCGCCATCCCCGAGGTGCGGGGTCCGCTGCTGGAGGAGGCCTACCGTCGATTCTTCACGACGACGTTCGACAACCTGGAGGCGTGCTTCGAGGGCCGCGAGTTCCGCATCGGTCGGCCTCCTCCCTCGCCGACCGACCCGCTGCTCACCAGGTCACTGGAGCTGCTGCTCGGCGCCGCCCGTTCCTGGTTGGGCGACACGACCGCTGGTCCGGCCGGACCGGCCGCACCCAATGGCGCGACGCGTGATGGCGCCGCCGCGTCCAGCGTCGACCTCCACGGGTTCCGCCACGTGCCGGGGGTCCGATGAGGATCGCCGTGACAGGCGCCACCGGGCTGGTCGGCGGCCGGGTGGTCGAGGCGGCGCGCTCGGCCGGGCACGACGTGGTCGCGGTGGTGCGGCCCGGCTCGGCAGACCCCCGTTCGCCGTTGGTGATCGGGGGACTCGAGGTCGAGCGCCGCACCGCCGACCTGACCGACCACCGGGCCCTTGCCGAGTCCCTCACGGGGTGCGAGGGACTCGTGCACTGCGCAGCGGTCTACGCCTTCGGTGCCGCCCGCGCCGACGAGGTCAGCCGTGTCAACGGCGACGGGACACGGTCCGTCCTGCGTGCCGCTGCGGCCGCCGGGGTCCAGCGAGCGGTGGTCACCTCGTCCTCCGTGACCCGCGGATCCAGCACGGCGGCCCGGTCCCGCACCGAGCGGGAGGTCCTCGGCGACGAGCCCGCGCCCGCCTACTACTCCAGCAAGGTCGCCCAGGAGGAGGTCGCCCTCGAGGCGTCCGAGGCCCACGGCATACCGGTCGTGCTCGCCCTGCCCACGGTGGTCCTCGGCGGCCCCTTCGCACGGCTCGCGCCCAGCAACGCCATCGTCCTGCGCTACCTGCTCGACCCGACCCGCAGCACATTTCCAGGCGGGTGCAACGTCGTCGACGCGCGCGACGTGGGGGCCGGGCACCTGGCCCTGCTCGAGCGCGGAACGCCCGGCGAGCGCTACCTGCTGGGGGGTGAGGACGTCACGTGGCGGATGCTGCACACCCTCGTCTCGGACCTCGCCGGCCTTCCCGGGCCGTTCGCCGAGCTCGCGGCGGCCAACGCTTTCGCGGTCGCCGCGGTCAGCGAGTGGTGGGCCTCGCTGAGCGGCGCCACCCCCCTGTCCACGCGCGACGAGGCCACGACCGTGGGCCGCTTCTACTGGTACTCCAGCGCCAGGGCCAACGAGCTCGGGTATGCCGCGCGGCCGGCCCGCGCAGCGGTCGCCGCCTCCCTGGCCTGGCTGGCGGTGAGCCCCGACCTGCCGAGGTGGGCCCGGGAGGGGCTGCGACTGCGCCCGGAGGTCCGGGCCGCGAGGGAGCTCGTCCCTGCGCCGCTGACCGACCCCGCCTCCGTCAGTCCGCGACCTCGACCGTCACCCCCAGCGTGGCCTCGTCGCCGCCGGTGACCTCGACGGTGCCGGTGTAGCGCTGACCCGGGCGGACCAGGTCGGGGTCGAGGTCTGCCTCCACGGTGACCTGGTGCTCCGTACCCGCGTCGATCGTGACGTGGTCGGGGTCGACCCGGAGCTCGAGCGCCACCACCGTGCCGGTCGCGTCACGCAGCTCGCTCGCGGCCAGCTCGACGCGGCGTTGACGCGGGTGCCGGTTCACGACGGTCACGGAGGCCTGGGCCACCTGCCCGACGGCAGCCCGCAGCAGCACCGGGATGACGGGTCCGGCGCCGTCACGGTCTGCGACCGTTGCCGGTGGCGGCTCGGGCGGGGGTGGGGCGGAGCGCCGCCCCGGCTGGGCGGTTCGTACGCCGCGGGACGCAGCACCTGCGGTCGTCGACTCGCTGATCACCCGACCGGCGGCTCGGCTGCCGAGGGCGAGCAGCTCGCCCGCGTAGTCGAGTCCGAGGGTGCCCACCTCCCGCCAGTAGCGGACGCTCTCGCGAGTCACGGCGTCGACGTAGGCCCGACCGGTCGCGGTCCGGTCCACGTCGCCGGACAGGGTGGCCCGACCGAGGTCGAGGGACTGACGGGCCAGGGACGACTGCGCCTGCAGGGCCGCCCGGGCCAGCTCGGTGATGCGGGCCAGGGTCTCGTCGGCTGCGCCGTTGCGTTCGCTCATGGGTCCTCGTCTCCTAGCAGCAGCCGCAGTCGCAGCCCACGTCGACCGCGTCGCACTCCGCGGGCAGGACGACCAGGGCGACTCGTTGGGGCCGGGCACAGCCCTCGAACCGCACGTCGGCGTAGGCGGTGGCGCACCCGTTGACATCGCCGATGGACAGTCCCTGGCCATCACCGCGGAGGACGCCGAGCATCGCCTCCCGCGACGTGACTGCCTCGGCAGCGCTGGCACCGCCGCTGGGGCTGGCGTCCGTGGTGCCGGCGTCCTTGGGGGCAGAGTCCGCTGGGCCGGGCTGGTTGGGATCTGGCTGGTTGGGGTCCGGCTGGTCGCTCGAGCCGCTACTAGGGGTATCGGCACTGGTCGGTCGCACCCCCACCAGCAGGCGCACGACCCTGTCCTCGCAGGGGGCGAGCACGATCGAGTCCTCCTCGAGGACCGCCCGGATCGTCAGCCCGTCACCGTCGCATCCGTGCCACGGCCCGACCTCGAGGGAGACGGGCCGCTCACGCCGCCAGGGGTTCCGCAGGTGGAACGGCACCACCCGCACCTCACCGACGCGCGCGTGGACGATGACGTCGGCATCCGGGACGCAGCACCGACAGGGCTCGCCACAGCCGCAGGCCGACGGGTGCTCGCCGCAGCCACAGCTCGACTGGCACTCAGCGCACCCGCAGCCACGTCCCTGCTCGCCGCACCCACACCCGGACGGGCGTCCCCTCTGGCCACACCCACACCCACACCCGGACGTGTATCCCGTGTGGCCACAACCGCATCCGGCCTGGTGCCGCCCCCTCGGACCGTGGTCGTGGAGGTGCTCGTGGGCGTGGTCGTGCCCGTGGTCGTGACCGTGGCGATGCCCGTGGTCATGGCCGTGCCGGGGCCCAGCACCCTGACGCTGACCGCCCGGTCCCGGAGGCCGTGCCGCACCGGCGGTGAGCCAGGACGCCATACCGTCGGCGGGCGCCCAGGCACGCGCCCACTCGTCCCACGCGGTGGTCGACTGGTCCATCCACTGCTGGACAGCCTCGGTGACGCCGTCACGCAGGGTGGTGAGGTACTCGGGTGCGGTGCTGCTCATGACGGTCGCTCCGATGCTGTGCGTGGAAGGATGATGACGTCGAGGTCGGCGGTGCCGACAGGGAGCCGCGCGGTGTGTCGTCGGGTCGGGTCGAGGTCCGGCGGGACGAGCAGCGTGGTCTCGACCCGCGCCGTGGTGCCCGGCTCGACGACGGGCGGTTCGGTCACGGTGAGGACGACGTCCGGGCCGGGATCCGGGCCGCCGTCGTCGGTGCGGGCCCGCAGCACGGCCGCGAGCGGTATGGCGACGTTGCCCTCGTTGCTGACCGTGAGGGTGAGGGCCTGCTCCCCCTCGGTGGCCAGCACCCGCCGCGGGCTCACCCGCAGCGCGAGGTGCGACTCGACGCGAAGGACCACCTCTCGACGCAGCCCGCCCACCTCGATCTCGGCGACGTGGTCCCCCGGCGGTGTGCTGGGGTCGAGCCGCACCGACACCGGGACCTGTGCTGTGGCGCCGGGAGCGATGACTGCGGCGGCGGACCCAGGGACCGCTGCGTGCCCCTCACGGTGCAAGGCGACCCCCCGGATCGCGAGCCGCTGGTCGACCGCGTTCTCCACCGACACGGTGGCCCGCAGCTGCGAGGGCGGCCCGGTGAGCACGATCCCCCCGGAGGGTTCAGCAGCCGTCGTCTGTTTCCCGGCCGTCTGCTTCCCGGCCGTCTTGGTGACTGACGCCTTGGTGGCCGGGGCCTTGGTGACCGGCGCCTTCGCCGCCGATGCCTTGGCGGCGGCGGTGGTCCGGCGGCGGGTCGTGGGCATGGCCTGGTCCCTCCTCGGAGGCGGTCAGAGGTCGATGACGACGGGCCCGTGGTGCTCGGGCCGGATGTGGGCGGTGGTGCTGCCTCGCACCGTGATCGCGAAGAGGTCCACGCCCGAGCACCGACCAGCTCCACTGCTGGTCGTACGGCATGCAGACCTCGGTCGCCGGCGGTGGTCCCAGCTCGAGCCGGACGCAGGTGTCGACGGCGACCGGCTTGAGGTCCAGGCTCGAGCGCGTGTCGACCGAGGAGTCGGACTTCAGGGTCGAGTCGACGCCGGCCGTGACGGTCGAGGTCGTCGTCACGGGCTGGAGGGTGACGGTGGCGTCGGTGTGGAGCGTGTTCTCACCGTTGTTGGTGTTCGTCGTCCCCCCGGCGAGGGTGACCTTCATGTCGTCGAGCCCGGCGAGGTTCGAGGTGACGTCGGCGAGGAACGTGTTGCCGCCGAACACGGTGCTGTCGACGCTGAAATCGGCCATCAGGAGACTTCCTCACGGGATGGTTCGGGGCTGACGAGGTAGGAGTGGTGGAACCCGAGCCGGGGGTCGCCCCACGACGCGAGGCCGGCGTCGAACTCCTGCAGCTCGGGCATGACGACGCGGTCGCGCACCTCGAGCGACGGGTAGTCGTAGACCGTGATGTGGTTCTGCCCGCGGTTGGCGGTGAACAGCAGCGTCTGGTCGGCCGAGAGCTGGCAGGCGTAGATGCCGTCCACCAGTGCGCCCCGGCTGACCCGGAGGGACTCGGCGTAGAGCTGGGCGTTGCCGAACACGTTGCCGCGCATGAAGGACTCGGCCATGGACGCGGCAGACTGCCTGGTCAGGGCCAGGCTCTCGAGGGCTCCCGGGTGCTCGTCGATGAGGCGGTGCTGGCTCAGTGTGAGCAGGTCGACGAACACCACCGTGTGGCTGCCGCCCGTGCAGAAGATGAGCTCGGAGTCGGAGATCGTCACGTCGGAGTTGATGTGTGCGGGGAGGTCTCGGTCGGCCGTCCAGTGCCGCACGACGCGCCCCTCCTCGGCATCGATCTCGAAGGCGTACTGGCGCAGCCAGGCCATGCCCCAGTGCTCCCAGTCGGAACGGTCGGCAGGGTTGACCCTGAAGGAGATCGCGTAGAACACGTCGAGGACCGGGTGGCACACCACGTGCCAGCAGGTCGTCGGCAGCTCGATCCGCCGCACGTCCCCGGTGACCGTGTCGAGGATCCCCACCTCCTTGGCCTCGCCGCGCGTCGGGTGGTCCATGCCGCCGTAGACGATGTAGCGGCCCGACGCCGTGCGCTTCATGGCGTGCGGGATCTTGAGCCCGTGCGGAGCCACCTGCTCGGCCTTGGTGAGCCGGTTGACGTCGAACTTCCACAGGTGCTCGCCGATCGAGGTGACGAACTGCGTGTCGTCGAGCCAGACGAGGTGGGTGCTCCCCTTGATCGTCGTGTCCGGCACCTCGAACCTCAGCGTCGAGACCCGGTCGGCCTCCTCGAGCGTCGCGAGGTCGTAGAACAGCAGGTGCTGGCCGGTGTTGCCCAGGAACCCGATCCGCCGGGTCGGGTCCACGCTGGGGGCGTGTCCGCCGGAGGCACCGGCGAAGTACGTGACCTTGTAGGCGTGGTCGCCGGTGACGGGGTCGTACTGGAACAAGCAGACGCCGGCCCTGCCCTCGAGCCCATTGAGCCCGTTGCCGTCGAGGGCGACGTGAAACGCGTATGGGTATGTCCGCATGCGATCCCCGGCCTGCTGCACCACACCGGCAGCCCGACGGACCGCCACGTCTCACGGTAGCGGCGCCTCCACGGCACCGATAGGGCCGTCAGCAACCGATCGGGGCCAATCTCATTCACCTGCAAGCGAATTCGAGGTCACACTCGTCACGCTTTGACCGGGTATGCAACGAGTGCGGGCATTGGCAGTCGGCCGGCGGCACGACCCTGCGCACTCCGTTGCGTCAGGCCTTGGGCCCACCCTTGAGCTCGGGGAACTGGTCGTCCCGGAACTCCTCGGAGAGGGACCGACCGCCGTCGAACGCACGCTGTTCGCGCTCACGCAGCTCCACCCGGCGGATCTTGCCGGAGATCGTCTTGGGCAGCTCGAAGAACTCGATCCGGCGCACCCGCAGGTAGGGCGCCAGGTGCTCGCGCGCATGGGCGAGGATCGCCTTGGCCGTGTCTGCGTCGGGCTCCCACCCCGCGGCGAGGACGACATACGCCTTGGGCACCGCGAGGCGCGTCGCGTCCGGCGCGGGCACCACAGCCGCCTCGGCCACGGCCGGGTGCTCGATGAGCACGCTCTCGAGCTCGAACGGGGAGATCTTGTAGTCGCTGGCCTTGAACACGTCGTCGGTGCGGCCGATGTAGGTGATGTAGCCGTCCGCGTCGCGGGAGGCGACGTCACCGGTGTGGTACCAGCCGTCGGCCATGGCCTCGGCCTGCCGCTCGGCGTCGCCGAGGTAGCCCGTCATGAGGTTGACCGGGTGCTTCGACAGGTCGAGGACGATCTCCCCCTCGTCGCCTTGCTCCCCGGTGAGGGGGTCGACCAGGGCCACCGGCACGCCGGGCATCGGCCTGCCCATGGATCCCGGCTTGAGCGGCTCCCCGGCGATGTTGCCGATCTGCAGCGTCGTCTCGGTCTGGCCGTAGCCGTCCCGGATGGTCAGCCCCCAGGCCTTCTGGACCTGGCTGATGACCTCGGGGTTCAGCGGTTCCCCGGCAGCGAGCAGCTCTCGCAACGAACCGCTGCCGCCCGCGAGGTCGGCCTGGATCAGCATGCGCCACACCGTCGGTGGCGCGCAGAACGTCGTCACCTCGGCCCTGCGGATCTGCTGGAGCAGGGCCGCTGCGTCGAACCGCGAGTAGTTGAAGACGAAGATCGTCGCCTCGGCGATCCACGGCGCGAAGAAGCACGACCACGCGTGCTTGGCCCAGCCGGGCGAGCTGATGGCGAGGTGGACGTCACCCGGTCGGCCGCCGATCCAGTACATCGTCGACAGGTGCCCCACGGGGTAGGAGACCTGGGTGTGCTCGACGAGCTTGGGCCTGCTCGTCGTCCCGGACGTGAAGTAGACGAGCAACGGGTCCGTCGCGGCGGTGACGCCCTCGAACGGATGTCCTTGCGCTGCATACGAGTCCGCGTAGTCGTGCCAGCCGTCACCACCACCCACACCGATGCGCAGGTAGTCGCCGGGGACCTCCTCGAACTTGGCGGTGTCGGCCAGGTTGGCCACCACGACCCGGGCGCCGCCGCGGTCCACGCGGTCGCGCAGGTCGGCCGGCCCGAGCGCCGCCGTCGTCGGCATGATGACGGCACCGAGCTTGGCGACGGCGAGCATCGTCTCCCACAGCTCGACCTGGTTGCCCAGCATGAGCAGGACCCGGTCACCCTTGACGACCCCGAGGTCTGAAAGCCACACCGCCACCTGGTCGGAGCGAGCCGCCATCTCGTCGTAGGTCACCCGCTGCTCGGAGCCGTCCTCCTCCACGATCCACAGCGCGAGCTGGTCGTTGCCACGCGCGACCGCGTCGAACCAGTCCACCGCCCAGTTGAACCGCTCCCCCACGTCGGGCCAGCGAAACTCCTCCAGGGCGCGCTCGTGCTGGCCGGAGAGGCCCACGAGCTGGTCACGAGCAGATCGGTATGCCGCGGTGGCCTGCGTGGCCATGACACCGACCTTACGACCGTCCTCAGGTCGTCACCATGCGTAGCGCACGAATTGACGATGGTCGGCCCTGCTGCCGGTTGCTGCTTCGATGACATCCCGATGGCCCCGCCGTCTCCGGCGGGGTGTGGGGCGGGGTCACGCTGGCTCCTGCGCGGCCCGGCGGGCCAGCAGCTGGTCGTAGCTGCCCAAGGCCAGGTCCCATTCGACCCGCTCACCGTCACCATCAGCGATCACGCGCCCAGCCAAGCGGCGGGAGTGGACCACCGTGTGGTGCCGCCCGCACAACAACGCCGCGTTGGCCACGTCCGAGGACCCGAAGTCCGTCCAGTGCACGAGGTGATGAGCATCAGCCCAATGGGGCGGCATCGAGCAACCGGGATACGTGCATCCGCCGTCGCGCAGCCACAACCGGCGCACCTGGGCCATGGTGAAGAACCGCACCGCCCGTCCCTGGTCGAGCACCTCGCCCGCCGAACCCAGGACCACTGGCAGCACGGACGCGTTGCAGGCCAACCGGCGTACCGTCTCCGGAGCGAGCAATGTGCCGGCGTCAGGGCCTCCGAGCGTGACCCCTGCGCCGCGAACTCCACTGGCCAACGCCTCCCAGTCCATCGTGACGACCAGCTGCGTCTTCGCGTTCGGGCCGACCCCGCGTCCCGCCTCCACAGCTCGCTGCACCAGGGCCACCAAGGCCTCACCTCGGCGCTGGTCTTGCGACCGCAGGTCCCGCTCACCCTGCACAGGCATTGGGGCGGACAAGGGGCCGAGTGCCGCCTCCAGCACCGCCTTGCCCTCCACGTCGAGCACCAGGCGGTACTCCGCGATCCCGGTCCCGTCCTCGACCGGCTGCGACAGCGCGACGAACCGCCGGGCCACGTCCTGCTCACACTGCAACTGCCCCTCGCGCCCGTACCGCGCCAACAACGCCGGGCGCACCATCCGACACCCCCGCGGCCCATGCGCAGCAGCCATGTCCACCAGCCCCGCCACCACGTGCGGCTCCGCACCCTGTGCCAGCAGCGGTCGCAGTCGATCGGCCTCCGCGACGACCACCGCCGCCGACCGCACCGGCAACGTCCCAGCCTCCACCGCTGACCTGACCGCCTCGTTGACCGGCTTGGTGAACGCGACGGCCACCTCGACCACCTGGCGCGCGCCACCGGCCCGCAGGGACGGGGCATGGTGCCGAACCCACTGGGCGACCGTCATCGCCTCACGACCACTGCCCGGCTCACCCCGGCCGATCGCCTCACCCACCACCGCCACCCGCGCCGCGTCACACGCCGAACCCAACGCGTCGACCTCGCCCAACAGCTCGGCCAGGCCACCACCAGCCGAACCACCACCAGCCGCCGGCACCTGCCACAACACCTCCGCCAGCCCCGACAACGCCTCGCGGGCAGCAAGGACCGCCGCACGCCGTTGCCGCACCCCCAAGGTCTGCTCCATACGACCAACCTAGACCCGACCACTGACAGCCCCTGGGTCTCGAGGGATCACCAATCTCGTTGTTCCGCAACGACTTTCGCCGCTAGACCGCCGTCGAGATGTCAAGCGGGAGTCGGACTACCTGTGGATGGCGAAGTCGCGATCGAGCCCCTGTGGATCATCCCACGACCGACCAACCAACCGGAGCGACCAGACCGAACGACCGGGACTAGGCCTGTCCGAGGTCGGCAAGCAGCCCGGTGAACCAGTCCTGCGTCGCGTCGAAGGCCTTGCCGCCCTTGATGCGGTCGAACTCGATGGCGCGCAGCTCGTCGCCACGCTCCTCGTCCTGGCCGATGACCCCGGACACCCCTTGCAGCGCGGCGTCAACCGCGTGGTCGGTGCACTGACGGATGAGGGCAAGGTCGGCGTCGTTGGGCGCGGCCGAGCGCGCGAAGTACCCGCTCTTCTGCACGAGCACCTTGTCGGCGCCCAGCAGGTCGGCGAACTGCTTGGCGAACCACTGGCCGGGGTTGATCTTGTCGATCTGCACGTGGCCGAACGGGTCGCGGGGCACCTCGGCGCCCGACTCCTCCAGCGAGGCCACGATCTCGGACAGCCCGGCGCCCTCGGAGACGAACAGGTTGACGCCGTCGGACTCGTCCATCACGGCCCGTAACCGCCTCGCCTCCTCGGCGATGTCGAACGGTCGCTCCGGGATGAAGACGGCGTGGACGTCCCAGCGCTCGGGTGAGTTCTCCAGCCAGCCGGCGAACTGCGACTGCTGCACCCAGCGGTGGTGCTCGAGCGCCGTGGCCGCCGTGAGCCAGCCGCAGTTGCGGCCCATGACCTCGTGGACGACGAGCATCCGTGGGTTGGAGGAGTGCTCGGCGATGATGTTGCGCGCGTATATCGCCCCCTGCTCCGCCGCGGTCCACGCACCGAGCGACTGGCGGATCGGCACGACGTCGTTGTCGATCGTCTTGGGGAGGCCGACGACGGTCAGCTCGTAGCCGTTGCTGTGGAGGTATGCCGCGAGGTCGGCCGCCGTGCCGTTGGTGTCGTCACCGCCGATGGTGTGCAGCACGTCCACCCCGTCGCGGCTCAGCTGTTCGGCAGCGACGTGCAGCGGGTCCTGCCCCTGCTGCACCAGACCACGCCCGACGCAGTCCGCGATGTTGGTGAGCTTCACGCGGCTGTTGCCGATGGGGCTGCCACCGAAGGCGTGCAGCAGGTGGGCCTTGGCGCGCACCTCGTCGGTCACCTCCACCGAGTCCCCGGTGAGCAGACCGGCATACCCGTTGCGGTAGGCGATGATCCGCACGTCGGGGGCGACCTCGGTGTAGCGCTCGATGAGCCCACCCACGGCGGAGGACAGGCACGGCGCGAGGCCACCTGCGGTCAGCATGGCGACGGTCTTCATGCGCCCACTCTGCCGTGTGACCGCGAGCGCGGCCAGCGCGGCCTCAGCGGATGGACATCACGGCGCCCGAGCGCTCCCACCGCATCACGGCCAGGAGCGCGTCGGTCGGCAACGAGACGCACCCAGCCGTCCCACCACCGGTGTCGACGTGGAAGAAGATCGCCGAGCCCTTGCCCGGCGTGCGCGCCTGGTTGTAGCCGACCACCTGGGCGTAGTTGTAGGCCCTCGTGTTGTACAGGTTCTCGGCCGAGGACCAGCGCCCGTTCACCGGCTTGCGCTGGTGGGTGTTGTACAGCGACGAGGCGCTGTCGTCGACCCAGACATCGTTGCCGTCCACCCGGAACCAACCGGTCGTGAGGCCGGGGTTGCCGCGCACACCGAAACCCCCGAGCAGCGGGTACGTCCCCGCCGGGGTCATCAGGTCGCCCTCGCGCTTGGACCAGCTCACGCCGTTGCGTCCCACGTGGCCGTAGTAGGGGCCGAGGTCCAGCAGGTACCGACCGCCGGAGCGCCGGCACGCGCGGACGGTGGCCGACGACCCCGAGGAGTCCACCAGCACGACCTGTGCCGCGCTGACGCCGGCCGGGACCCTGCAGGTGGCGGCCGCTGGGGTGGGCCGCGGCTTGGTCGTCGCGGTGCTGGGTCGAGGCGCCGGCTTGGGTGACGGCTCTGGCGACGGCTTGGGCGCCGGCCGGGTCGGTGCAGCCGTCGAAGTCGGCGTCCCGCTGCTGAGGGGGGCCTTTGTCGTCGGTCCCGCGGCGGTGCGCGTCGGCGTCGGGGACTTCTTCGGCCTGCTCGTCGTGGTCCGCGAGGGAGCCGTGGTGGTCGTCGTGCTCGTCGTGCTCGTCGTGCTCGTCGCGGTGGAAGGCAGTGAGGACGTGGACGTGGAGGCCGGGGGCGCGGCCTGCGTCGCATCGCTGCCGCACCCGGCGGCCACGAGGACCGCCAGGACGACGGGGCCGGCGAGGAGCACGCGCCCACCGGGCAGGCGCGGGCTCATCGGTCGAAGTGCTGGTAGTCGGGGTTGCTCCACAGGCCGCCCCAGCGCAGGCCCTGTGAGGTGAACGCGCGGACAGCCGCGCTGCCGCTGGTGGAGAAGACGCCGGGGGCCGCGCCCCGACGGGTGAGGAACCAGCGGTCGGGGTAGACCGTGCCGTCGTCGGCGACATACGGGTTCTCGAAGTCGTTGACGTCGATGGCCGTGCCGGTGGCGTGCTTGCTGTAGACCTTGCTCGCCTCCTGCCCACCGACGTAACGACAGTTGAAGGCCGAGGTGTTGTCGGCCTCCATCGCGGCGTAGTCGTCGGCGCCGGGGCCCCTGGGGTTGTGGCCCCAGCCGGAGTCCATGGGCTTCATCTGGCGGATCCGGAACCTCAGCTCGTAGAGCCGGGTGAAGGCCGCGGCGGCCTCGTCGGCGATCGAGGCGTTGACGACGAGCGAGCCCCGCGACCGCTGCCCGTCGAACCCCCAGAAGTTCACCCGGACCCAGCGCAGCTGCGAGCGCCCGACCGGGCACCCCTTGGTCCAGGAGTAGCCGACCATCTTCGCCCACGCCGAGTCCGGGATGGCGTTGACCGACGCGTTGGCGCCGCGACCCCGCTGCGGCCTCGTTGCGGGGGAAGCGGACCGCCGGCTCGGCCCCCGCCCGGGGGACGGGCGCCAACGACGTGGCCGGCTTCGGGGCCGCCGTCACCTTCGCGCTGGACGACGACGACGGGGTATGCCGCGTGGCCGTCGTCGTCGCGGCCGCCTTCGTCGTCGCCCCCGCCTTCGTCGACGCGGCCGCCGTCGTGCGAGAGGGGCCTGCGGTGGTGGTAGTGCTCGGGCTCGACGGCACGATCGGCGTCGTCGGCTGAGAAGCCGACGACGTGCCCGGGGCGGCCGCCGTCGCGGCGCCGGCCTTCACCGCCGTTGCCGACGGGCTGCCGCCGCACCCCGCGAGCAGGGTCACGGACAGCGCGAGGAAGGGCAGGGCACACCGGTGGGGGGAGATCATCGGGGCACCACTGTGCCCGGTTCGTCCCCCGTCGACAACCGGGGTCCGCCGTGCGGGAGGGTCAGCTGTCCTTGCAGGGACGGGAGACGGTGGGCACCTCGGCCTTGGGCCGCACGGGCAGCGGCGGGACGTCGGCCAGCGGGGTGAGCCCGGTGTAGGCGTTGCCGATGACGAGGTCGAGCCGGGTGCCCTTGCGGTCGATCTTGACCAGTTGCGCACGAGGCACGTGCTGCTTGAGCAGGGCAGCGGCGAGGTCGCCGTCCTCGCCGTAGCGGATCACTGCGGTGCCCAGCTGCATGGTCTGCAGCGGGTCGTTCGAGACGTCCTTGATCTTGAACCCACGCGCCTTGACCTGGTTGGCGACGACCTTGGCCAGACCGGTCTTGTAGGTCGTGTTGTAGACGTTGACCGCGACCTCGGAGGGGATCGGCTTCAGGCGCTCGGGCATGGGCACCATGTCCTTGTAGCCGATGCCCACGACGACGTCGACGGAGGTGCCGTTGCGGACGTCCTCGAAGAGCTTGGCGCCGGGGATCTGGGAGGCGGTCAGCAGGGCCTGGTCCAGGCCGGCGGGACCGTAGTGGACGACTGCCGGCTGCGTGACGTACCAGGAGTCGGGCGCGTTGCTGATGCCGCCGATGGTGAACTTGCGCTTGGCCAGGCCCGCGGCGACCTTGGCCGCCGTGCCTTCGACCCCCGTGGCATTCATGACGTTGACCGTGAACGAGCCGCGAGCGGGGGCGGGCACGACGGTGGGCTTGCAGACGGGCTTGGGCGGGGCGGGGGTCATCCACCCGCTGGAGTAGGCCGCCGTCATGCTCGCCGTCCCGAGGAGCACACCGGGGACCGTCACGAACAGCATGATCTTGCGCATCCGGTGGTTGCGCCACAGGTGCGTCGGCGTGCCGTCCTCGTCCATCATCCCTGCCCCCTGATTTCCTGCTCCGGAACTGTCCCCATGGTCACACCAGTCACACCAGTCACATGTCAAGCGACACGCTCGAAGCGTGATTCGTCACCGAGACGTGACGATCCTCGATCGAACGTCCTCGCTTGGCGGCACGCCTGCCCGGCAAGGCACCTTCCCGCAGACGCAGGGCCCGCAGTCAGTGCCGCACGGCCCTTGACGGGAGCCCCGAACCGTGAGCCAGGACGTGGGGGCGCCTGACCGTGCCGATGCTCCTGCGCGACCTCGTCGGCGCACGACCGACGGCCTACAGACCGTCCAAGAGACGAAGTTTACGCTGGTAAAGCCCGGTCCCCGACCACGTGCCAGCAGGGTCAGGCGGTGACGAGGTCCTTCGCGGCCAGGTCCTTCGCGACGAGCTCGGCGACCTGGACCATGTTGAGGGCCCCGCCCTTGCGCAGGTTGTCCCCACAGATGAAGAAGTCGAGGGTGTTGGGGAAGTCGAGCGCCTGGCGCAGCCGCCCGGCGAACCGCGGGTCCGAGCCCACCGTGTCGTTGGGCGTCGGGAACTCGAACGTCTCCGGGTCGTCGAGGACCACCACGGCAGGCGCCTCGACGAGCGCCTGGCGCGCCTCGTCGACGTCGATCGGGCGGGCGAACGTCGCGTGCACGGCGACCGAGTGCGTCGAGATGACCGGCACGCGGACGCAGGTCGCCGAGACCCGCAGGTCCGGCAGGCCCAGCACCTTGCGGGTCTCGTTGCGGATCTTGAGCTCCTCGGACGTCCAGCCGTCCTCGGCCGCTGTCCCGATCCAGGGCAGCACGTTCATCGCGAGCGGCGCGGGGAACGGCGAGTCGGTCCCTAGCTCGAACTCGATCAGGCGTCGGACGTCGCCCGGCTGGTGACCCAGCTCGCGGTGGCCGGCGACCACCTCGATCTCATCGTGCAGGCGCGCCATACCGGCTCGTCCTGCACCCGAGGCCGCCTGGTAGGTGGCGACGACGAGCTCGGTGAGCTCCCACCCGGCGTGGAGCACGCCGAGGGCGTCGATCATCGTCAGCGTCGTCGCGCCGGGGTTGGCGACGATCCCCTTGGGCCGGTTGCGCACCTGGTGGGGGTTGACCTCCGGCACCACGAGCGGGATGTCGGGGTCGCCACGCAGGGCCGAGCTGTTGTCGATGACGACGACCCCGCGGGCCGCGGCGATCGGCGCCCAGTGGGCGGCGGCCGTCGACGGCAGGTCGACCAGGGCGATGTCGACGCCGTCGAAGAACTCCGGGGTGAGCTGCTGGACCACGATGTCGCGACCGCAGACCGTCATTTCGGTGCCGGCGTCCTCGAGTGCGGCGGCGGCACGGATCTCGCCCCAGATGTCAGCCCGCATCCCGAGCACCTGCTGCGTGACCCGCCCCACGGCTCCGGTGGCGCCGACCAGGGCGAGGGTCGGGCGGGGAGCCTTGGAGGCGAGGGAGGTCACCGTCCGGAGCCTCCGTAGACGACCGCTTCCCCGTCGGCGGAGTCCAGGCCGAAGGCCGTGTGCACCGCCCGGACGGCGTCGTCGAGCAGGTCGGCGCGAGTGACCACGGAGATGCGGATCTCGGAGGTGGAGATCATCTCGATGTTGACTCCCGTGTCCGCGAGCGCCTTGAAGAACGTCGCCGAGACGCCCGGGTGCGAACGCATGCCGGCACCGACGAGGGACAGCTTGCCGATCTGGTCGTCGTACTGGATCGAGGCGAAGCCCACGGACCCCTGCACCTTCCGCAGCGCGTGGACACCGGTCTGGCCGTCGGTCTTGGGGCAGGTGAACGAGATGTCGGTCAGGCCGGTCTCGGTCGCGGAGACGTTCTGCACGATCATGTCGATGTTGATCTCGGCGTCGGCGCAGGTCTGGAAGATCTCGGCAGCCTTGCCGGGGTGGTCGGGGACGCCGACGACGGTGATCTTGGCTTCGGTCCGGTCGTGGGCGACACCGGCGATGATGGGGGCTTCCACGGTGTCTCCTGCGGTGGTGGTGGGGACAGGGGCGTCCGTGACGATGGTGCCCTCCTTCGCTGAGAAGGAGCTACGGACGTGGATCGGGATGTTGAAGCGCCGGGCGTACTCGACGCTGCGCAGGTGCAGGACCTTGGAGCCGGAGGCGGCCAGCTCGAGCATCTCCTCGTTGGAGATGCGGGCGATCTTGCGGGCGGCTGGGACGATCCGCGGGTCGGCCGTGAAGACGCCGTCGACGTCGGTGTAGATCTCGCACACGTCGGCGCCGAGCGCCGCGGCGAGCGCGACGGCGGTCGTGTCGGTGCCACCGCGACCGAGCGTGGTGATCTCCTTGGTGTCCTGGCTGACCCCCTGGAACCCGGCGACGATGACGATGTGGCCCTTCTCGAGGGCGTCGGTGACACGGCCGGGGGTCACGTCGATGATCCGGGCCTTGCCATGGGTCGAGTCGGTGATGACACCGGCCTGGCTGCCGGTGAACGAGCGCACGGTGTAGCCGAGGTCGGCGATGGCCATCGCGACGAGCGCCATCGAGATGCGCTCACCCGCCGTCAGCAGCATGTCCATCTCGCGCGGCGGCGGCTGCGGGCTCACCTCGTTGGCGAGGTCCAGCAGCTCGTCGGTGCTGTCACCCATCGCTGAGACCGCGACGCACACGTCGTTGCCGGCCTTCTTGGCCTCGGCGATCCTGCGGGCGACCCGCTTGATGCTGGCGGCATCAGCCAGCGATGAGCCGCCATATTTCTGGACGACGATCGGCACGGTGGGAGCTCCTGGTGACCAGACGACGGTGCATCGCGGGCGTGGGTGGCCACGCGCGCAGGGCGCCCACTCTATCGACCGTCCTCATGGTGGGACTCGGCAACCGCATGCCGGACGGGGAACGACCGCAGGCGCATCCCCGTCAAACGTCGGTCACCGGGACCAGTGAAGGGATACGGTCAGCCATGACCATCGAGGTTCAGGGGGTCCGCCGCGCGTTCGGCGACGTCCTCGCGGTCGACAGCATCAGCCTCACCGCCGCACCGGGCGAGGTCACGGCGCTGATCGGTCCCAACGGCTCAGGCAAGACCACGTTGCTGCTCATGCTCGCGACGCTGCTGGTCCCCGACCAGGGGGCCATCCGCATCGACGGGCTCGACCCGGTGACCCAGCCGACGGAGGTCAGCGTCGCGGATCGGCTGGATGCCGGACGGGTTCGGCACCTGGGACGCGCTCACGGTGAGGGAGGTCCTGCACACCGTCGCGGCGGCATACCGGATCCCGCCCGAGAAGGCCCGGGCCCGCACCGACGAGCTCCTCGCGACCGTCCACCTCGAGGACCTCGGCGACCGACGCGCCCGCGTCCTGTCCCGCGGGCAGAAGCAACGCCTCGGCCTGGCGCGCGCCCTCATCAACGACCCCAGCGTCCTGCTGCTCGACGAGCCGGCCTCCGGCCTCGACCCACGCAGCCGGATCGAGCTGCGCGACGTGCTGCGCGCGCTCGCGGCGCAGGGCAAGACCGTCCTGGTCTCCAGCCACATCCTCACCGAGCTGCAGGAGGTGGCCGACCGCGCGGTCATCGTCGCCCGCGGTCGCAGCCTGGAGACCCAGCGGCTCGACGCCGACTTCGTCTCCACCGGCCCCGCGTCGTGGCGCATCGACTCCCTCGACCTCGAACGGCTCACCGCCTGGCTGGCCGAGCACCACGTGCCGGCGCGCCGGGTGGGCGGTGGCCTCACCGAGGTGGAGGTGTCGGGCGAGGAGAACGCCGCCCGCCTGCTCGCCGACGTGGTCCGGGACGGCATCCGGATCACCGCGTTCGGCCCCAGCCAGGGCGCCCTCGAGACGGCCTACCTCGCAGCGACGGAGGACCGGCGATGAGCTGGCACGGGATCAGGACGGTCGCCACCCTCGAGCTGCGGCAGCGGGTGCGGACCTCGAGGTGGCCGATCGTGCTGGTCGTGTGGGTCGGCCTCATCGGCCTCGTGACGTTCCTGTCGTACTGGGCCACCAACGGCGAGCAGCTCCGGTCGGGCGAGGCGATGTACGACATCGTCATCTTCTTCGTCCTCGGCCTCGCCATGCTCATCGTCCCCTCCCTCACCGCCACCTCGGTCAACGGCGACCGCGAGCACGGCGTGCTGGCCACCCTCCAGACGACGCTGCTCACGCACTGGGACATCGCGCTCGGCAAGCTCGCTGCGGCCTGGGCGATCTCGCTGGCGTTCCTCGTCGACGTGCGCTGCCGTTCCTGGCCTGGGCGTGGTTCGAGGGCGGGCGTCTCCGGCGGCCGGATCGTGCTGTCGCTGCTCGTCCTGGTGCTCGTGCTGGCCGTGGTCTGCGCCATCGGCCTGATGTTCTCGACGCTCACGGCCCGGCCGATCGCCTCGGCCGTGCTCACCTACCTCACGATGGGCGCCCTCGTCTTCGGCACCCTCATCGGCTTCGGGCTGTCGGCCTTCCTCGTCACCGAGACGGACCAGCAGCAGGTGTTCGGCATCCCCGACAACTGGTACGAGACCCACCAGCCACCCGCGATCGACCCGGCGGACCCCACCCTCACCCAGGACCAGATCGACCAGATCAACAAGTCCGGCCAGCCCACCGCGGCGGACTGCACGACGTTCACGAGGAAGACCCGGGTGGCCCACACCGAGCGGATCTGGTGGATGCTCCCGCTCAACCCGTTCGTCGTCGTCGCCGACGCGGCTCCGTCGGAGCCCCGCAAGAGCAACCAGGCGTTCGCCTCGGGGTTCACCCCGATGCGCTGGATCAGCGGAGGGGCCCGTATGGCGCGCAACGGCCCCGACCTCGTCGTGGACGAGTGCGCCATGCAGACGAGCATGGACGGGACGGGGTACGTCGACCCGGCGGAGGCGGCCCTTCGATCGGGTCCGGTGTGGCCCTACGGACTGGCGTTCCTGCTGGTCATCGGCGGCGGCGCGGCGGTCGTCGCCGGGCGTCGGCTGCGCACCCCGATCCGCCGGCTGCCGAACGGCACCCGCATCGCCTGAGCACTGCGGATCGCGCTCGACCGCGGACCAGATCGAATCTGCGTCAGGGGTGCAGCGCGTCGAACTCGGCTTCGGAGACGACTCCTCGTCGGCGTCGAGCCGGATGTGGCCGAGCAGCGACTGCAAGCACCCGCAGGGCTGCGGCGGCCCGCTCGCCCCAGTCGGACAGGTAGCTGAACTGCCACCACCACAGAGCTTCGGACAAGCGGCCTGCGTCATGGTGGCGCAGGCCGTGCGCCAGCGCGCCCGCCACGACGGCGACGTCGTTGGACAGCGACCCGGTCGTCAGCTCGGTGGAGGTGACGGGGTCGACGAGGTCGGCGTACTCGTCGAGGCCCTCGAAGAGGTTGGCGAACCCGGTGCGCAGCGGGTCGAGCTCGGGGTCGGTCGTGTCGGCCTCGAAGCGCTCGGCCGGGACGATGTCCTGGATCGCGGCCAGCCTCGTCCCCATGACCAAGGCCTGGGACAGCGCCAGCAGGGTCATCGGGATCGCCGCGTCGGGAGCAGAACCCGAGGCGACCTCGGTGACCGTCGCGAGGTAGTGGCGCGCATCGTTGGCCGACTCGTCGGCCAGCACCTGCAGGTCGTCAGACATCGAGCAACCGCCTTCCTTCGAACGCCCGACCGAGGGTGACCTCGTCGGCATACTCCAGGTCGCCGCCCACGGGCAGACCCGAGGCGAGGCGGGTGACCTTCAGGCCCATCGGCCGCAGGAACCGCGCGAGGTAGCTCGCGGTCGCCTCGCCCTCGAGGTTGGGGTCGGTGGCGATGATGACCTCGGTGACCTCACCGGAGGCGAGCCGCGTCATGAGCTCCTTGATGCGCAGGTCGTCCGGACCGACGCCCTCGATCGGGCTGATCGCCCCACCCAGCACGTGGTAGCGGCCGCGGAACTCGCGGGTGCGCTCGACGGCCACGACGTCCTTGGGCTCCTCGACGACGCAGATCGCGGTGCCGTCGCGACGGGGGTCGGCGCAGATCCTGCACTGCTCCCCCTCGGCGACGTTGCCGCAGGTCGCACAGAACCGGACCCTGGCCTTGACCTCGTTGATCGAGTCGACCAGTCGGGACACGTCAATGGCGTCGGACTGCAACAGGTGGAAGGCGATCCGCTGAGCACTCTTGGGCCCGACACCGGGCAACCGGCCGAGCTCGTCGATCAGGTCCTGGACCACGCCTTCGTACACACAGGTGAGCCTATGCCCTGCTGGTGTCAGCCACCCGACCGGACGCGCTCGCGCAAGCCGGCGGCCAGGCCCATCACCGTGAGCTGGTCGACCAAGCCGCCCAGCCGCGCCGCCAGGACCCGGTGCTTCACGGGCGCCATCCGCAGGCGAAGGTGCAGCCGCGTGCCCGACGCCCCCTCCGAGGTCAGCCGCAGGCACCACGTGAGGTGGGTGCGGCCACGCGTGGAGGTGTGCACGAGGTGGTGCGGTGCGTCGGTCGAGGCCACCGTGAAGGTGGCGTCCCGCCCACCCCAGTCGGGGATGACATCGCCTACCGCGAGGTCGAGGTACTGCGCGTCGAGGTGCCGCAGCCCACGCCGGGACGGCGGGACCACGCCCTCGACCAGGGCCGGGAGGTACCACCCCGCACGCCGCTTGCCGAGCTGCACGAGCCACGGCCAGACCACCTCGGGCGGTGCCGGCAGGCTGAAGGCGCGGTCCATGACGACGTCGGCCGGGGCGACCAGCTCGTCGCCGGGGAGGGCTGCGGCTCGTTCGGCGGCGGTCGGCCGGGTCAGCACCGGTCAGCCCTCGTCGATGACCTTGCCGCCGAGGATGCGCTCGATGACCGGGCGACCCACGTCGCCGACGGCCTCGATGTCCTCGTCGTCGTCACTGGCGGCGCTGTCGTCGGCGACGTAGGTCTCCGGGGTGCGCTCGGGCTCCTCGGCGGCGACCTCGGCTTGGGCCCGGGCCAGCAACGAGCCGGGCGGTGGCGGTGCCACAGCGATCGCGGGAGCGCCGGGAGCAGACTCCGTCGCCCATGAGGGGCCGCTGCCGGGGGCTGCGGGCGCGCTGGCCCAGCCACCGTCACCGGACTCCGGCGCGGGGGCGACGGCGCCACTCGCGGCGTAGGCGGTGGCTGCACGGCCACCGGCATCGGCCTGGGCCGACCCCGTCGGGGCGCTGCCTGTCGGGGCGCCGCCTGCCGGGGGCGTGCTTGCCGGTGCCCTGCCCGGGCCGCTCCCACCTGACGAGTCGCCGGAGGAGCCGGAGCCCTGGTCGTGGAAGCCACGGGAGGTCTCCTGCGCCGTCACCACCGGGTGGGACTCGCCGCTCGGCGCCGAGAGCCGGGCGTCGGGCACGGGGATGCCCTCGACCCGGGCGTCGACACCGAGCACGTCGATGAGGGCCTGGCGGACGAGGTCTGCGTGCGGACCGTGGCGGAAGGTGTTGGCGATGCCGACGGTCGAGATGCCGAGCACGACCTTGCGACCGTCGAATTCGTGCACCGTCGCGTGCTCGGACAGCAGCGTCCAGGTGGTGCGCTTGTGCTTGAAGATCCAGGCGAGGATGTCCGGCCACGCGCGCCGGATGGCCGCGGTGTCCAGGCCGCCGGGCGACGCAGACGGGGCCGGCGCCGGGGCCGGCTGGGTCGTCGCAGGCTTGGGTGGACCTGCTCGACGCTCCTGCTGAGGTAGTGCAGACGGCTGGGACTCGGAGGCGGTCGCCTGGGGAGCGGTCGCCTGGGGAACGCTCGGCTCGGGGGCGGTCGGCTCGGGCTCAGGGGCCGGGTCCTGAGCAGGAGTCGTGTCCTGCTCGACGACCGGTGTGGCCACCGTCGGCGGTGCCGAGAGGGGGGTCTCGGGGCGCTGGGGTGCAGAGCTGGGCACCGTGGGAGTGGCGGGCTCGGCCGCTGCAGCAGGCACCGGGGAGGCGACCGGTTGCACCGGGGCCTGGGCGCGGGCCGCCTGCGAGGGCACACCCTCGACGTCGAGGCGACGCTCGAGGCGGTCGAGCCGCGCGGCATACCCGCTCTCGCCGGAGGCGCCGGGCAGCAGGACGCGCGCACAGATGAGCTCGAGCTGGAGGCGCGGAGCGGTGGCGCCGGTCATCTCGGTGAGGCCAGCGTTGACGATGTCGGCGGCCCGCGAGAGCGCACCACCCCCGAACGCCGCGGACTGCTCCCGCATGCGCTCGAGCTGGTCCTCGGGCAGGCCGCGCAGGACGGAGGAGGCGCCGTCGGGGATGGCCGCCACGACGATGAGGTCGCGCAGCCGTTCGAGCAGGTCCTCGACGAACCGGCGCGGGTCGAGCCCGGTCTCGATGACGCGGTCGACCTGGTGGAACACCCCGGCCGCGTCGCCCACGGCGAAGGCGTCGATGGTCGCGTCGAGCAGCTCGCCGTCGGTGAACCCGAGCAGGGCGGCAGCACTCTCGTAGGTCAGGCCCTCGTCGGTGGAGCCGGCGATGAGCTGGTCGAGCACCGACAGGGAGTCACGCACCGAGCCACCACCGGCACGGGTCACGAACGACAGGACTCCAGGAGCGACCGTGACGCCCTCCTGCGTGCAGAGCTTCTGCATGTAGTCGGACAGCTGCCCGGGCGGGACCAGGCGGAACGGGTAGTGGTGGGTGCGGCTGCGGATCGTGCCGATGACCTTCTCGGGCTCGGTGGTCGCGAAGACGAACTTCACGTGCTCCGGCGGCTCTTCGACGATCTTGAGCAGGGCGTTGAAGCCCTGCGGCGTGACCATGTGGGCCTCGTCGATGATGTAGATCTTGTAGCGGCTCTGGGCCGGGCCGTAGGACGCGCGTTCGCGCAGGTCGCGGGCGTCGTCGACACCACCGTGGCTGGCGGCGTCGATCTCGATGACGTCGACCGAGCCGGAGCCGCCGCGGGCCAGGGCCACGCAGGAGTCGCAGACCCCGCACGGGTCGGGCGTCGGGCCCTGCTCGCAGTTGAGGCAGCGGGCGAGGATGCGGGCGCTGGTCGTCTTGCCGCAGCCGCGCGGGCCCGAGAAGAGGTAGGCGTGGTTGACCCGCCCGGTGCGCAGCGCCTGCATGAGCGGCTCGGTGACGTGCTCCTGGCCGATGACGTCGGCGAAGGACTCGGGCCGGTAGCGGCGGTACAGGGCGGTGCTCACGGTGGGAACCCTAGTCGGGGCGCCTGACACGGGACAGCCGCCGTCGGGGGCGCTGTCAGAGGCGCTGTCAGAGGCGCTGTCGGGGGCCGCTGCCACACTGGCGCCATGACCGCAGCAGCCGTCCTCGACCGATTCGCCGAGGCCATCGACGCCCGCGACTGGAGCGCCCTGCGTGGGCTGCTCGCGCCCGGCTTCTCGGCGTCGTTCGTGCACACCGGGCAGCGCTTCGACGCCGAGGAATGGGTCGCCTTCAACAGCGACTACCCCGGTCACTGGCGGTTCCGGTGGGAGGACGTCGTCGTCGCGGGGGACCGCGGCGTCGGGAGGGCGCGGGTGAGTGACGACCAGCAGGTCTTCCACGTCGCCAGCTTCGTGACCATCGACGCCGAGGGCCTGGTGAGCGAGCTGGTCGAGGTGTGGACCGAAGGGCAGCACTCAGGTCCGTGACACCTGAGCTGATGCCGGTGCCAGACTGTCGGCGACGACAGGAGATCCATGGCCGCGCGACGCAAGCAGGGCAGCACCACCGAGAAGACCAAGGCGACCCCGCTGGTGCTCGAGGTGAAGGGTGCCGGCAAGGACATCGAGGGGGCGGTGCTGCTGGCACCGATCGACCTCAAGGCCAAGGCCGGACAGTGCATCGTGCTGCGCGGGGCGAACGGCAGCGGCAAGACGACGCTGCTGCGCATCCTCGCGGGGGCGCTGGAGCCGTCGGTCGGCAGCGCCACCTTCAACGGCCTGCCCCTCGACGAGCGCGACCCGGCCACGCGCGCCGGCGTGGCCTCCCTCGTGGGCTCCCCCACGTCATACCGCGACCTCACCGTGATCGACCACCTCGTCCTCATCGACTCCACGTGGGGAGGGCAGATCTCCACGGCTGACGAGCGCGCCGACGAGCTGCTCGAGACGCTCGAGATCGACCACCTGACCGAGCGCTTCCCGCACGAGCTGTCCTCGGGTCAGCAGCAGCTGTTCCACCTCGCGATGGTGCTCTTCCGACCCTCGTCGGTGCTGCTGCTCGACGAGCCCGAGCAGCGCCTCGACACCCACAAGCGCGAGCTGCTCACCCGGTTGCTGCTCGAGCGCAAGGCTGCGGGCACCACCCTCGTCATCGCCTGCCACGACCCCGCCATGACCGAGGCGATCGCCGACCGCGTCATCGACATCACGGGCGCATGAGCACACCCGACGAGGCGTCGACAGGACCCGCGACCGACCGCGAACGCCTGACCCAGGCGCGCAAGGTCATCCGCGGTGGACTGCCCGAGCACGGCAGCGGCAACGCCATCTACACCGCGTACGTCGCCGTCATCGCCTCCCTCGTCTACGGGGTGCCGGCGTCGCGCGCGTTCTTCAAGTTCGTCGACCCCGGGTGGATCTCCCGGCACCTGACCGGGGTGCAGGGCGTCCTCGTCGTGGGGACGGCCATCGTCGGGGTGCTGCTGCTCGGCTACCGGCTCGGTTCGGTCCGCGGCCCGGTCGTGCCCGACCTGCCCTACCTCGACCACGTCGCCACGAGCGCCCTCGACCGTGCCGTCGTCCTGCGCCGGTGGTGGCGGGTCAGCCTGGTCGGCTCCCTCGTCGTCGGGCTGCTCGTCGGGGCCGTGGTCGGCACCGGCATGGTCTCGGCAGGGGTCGCGCCGCTGGTCGTCCTCCTCCCGACCACCCTGGTCGGCCTCGCCGTCGGGATGGCCTTCGGCGGCTCGTGGCTCTGGGGCCAGGTGCGGTCCTGGCCCACCGGCGACCGCGGCGTCGCGACGGTGCTGCGCGGTCGTCGTTCGCTCCGGGCCCTGCACCACGTCGGGCTGCGCACCCAGTCCGCCCGGGCCGTGACGATGGGCGGGGCCGTCCTCGCGGGCGACCTGCGCGCCGCCCGGCTGGATGTGGCGGCTCCCGGCACGCGCCTGCGCCGGACCCGGCTGCGGGCCCGCGGTCGGATCACCGTCGTCGCCGAACGCGACCTGCTCGGCCTGCGTCGTTCGCCGGGGTCGTTCGTCGTGGGTCTCGTGCTCTCCGCCGCCGGGTGCTGGGCCCTGGCCCACTCGACGACGCCCGGGGTGCCCAGCATCGTGGCCTTCGCCGGCGTCCTCGCCGCCTACCTCGGGTATGGCGCGTGGTCCGAGGGGATGCGCCTGCAGGGCGACAACGCCGGGACGCCTGCACTCATCGGGCTGCCGTTCGGTGAGGAGGCCCTGGCGCACCTCATCAGCCCCTCGGCACTGTTCGCCGCCGTCGCCGTGATCACTGGCGCCGTCGTCGCGACGACGACCACGGCCGGGGTGGCGGCGTACTTCTGGCCGGTGGCGACGACCGCGCTGCTCGCCGGGACGCACCTCATGGCGGCCTTCCGCGGGCTGCCCCCGGTGACGCTGTTCTCCCCCGGCTCGGCCGTGGTCTCGGTGGGGTTCTGGTACTCCCGCCCGCTGCTGCTCGCCCTGATCGGCGGCGTGGCCGCGACCGCCCTGCTCACGCACTCGGGCTACAGCAACGCGCTCATGGTCCTGGCCCTCGCGTCATACGCCGCCGTGATGTTCGGCCGGCGCCGGGTCCGCCTCCTCGACGAGGCCCACCGCGCCTGACCCACGAACCGCTCCGCCTCCTGCCCGGCGCCCTCGCCCCTGCCCGGCGAAGCGGGAGTTGCTCGGCGAAACGGCACTTACAACTACAGGTTTCCCGTAGCAACACCCGCTTTGCGCGTCGCGCCGCGCAAAGCGGCGAATCCCGACCCCGGAACAACGAGGGACACCCCGCGTACCTGGAAGAGCTCTCCTACCCTTGCTGCATTCCTGCCCTGGGGGAGTTCGGAGAGGTACCACCACGCGGGGTGCCTGCGGCAAGTGTAGACGGGGCCGTGCCGTGGCAGCGAATCCCCTCTTGAGACACTGGTGCCCATGACTCCGCTCGTGCTGTTCCGCCGTCTGGCCGTCGCCGAAGCCACCACCTGGGCGCTCCTGCTGACCGGCATGGTCCTCAAGTACGTCACGAAGACGACCGAGCTCGGCGTGCAGGTCTTCGGCATGGTCCACGGCGTCGTGTTCATCGCCTACTGCCTTGCCACGGTGTTCGTCGCCGTCAACCAGCGCTGGTCCGCCCGCGTGACGCTGCTCGGGCTCGTCAGCGCGGTGCCGCCGTTCATGACGGTGTGGTTCGACCGGTGGGCCGAGCGACGCGACCTCCTCGATGGCGGCTGGAGGCTCGCCTCCGGGGGCGAGCCACCGCGTTCGGTGCCCGAGAAGGTGCAGGCCTGGATGCTCGCGCGACCCGCCGCTGCGGTCGCCGTCGCCCTGCTGGCGGTGGCCGCACTGACCACCGTGGCCCTGCTCGTCGGGCCTCCCGCGAGCTCCTCCAGCTGACGATTTCAGGACACGGCCCCAGCCCGTGTAGCCTCGCCCGCGGAGGATTCGCATAGTGGCCTAGTGCGCACGCTTGGAAAGCGTGTTGAGTGAAAGCTCTCAGGGGTTCGAATCCCCTATCCTCCGCCACACGAGTAGGGCCCCGAGCACGCGAGGGGCCCTTTCTCATGTCCGGAGGCCGACGGTTCGATGTATACGCGCCGGTGGATCCGGGCGCGTATACATCGAATCGGCCGGCGCGCACGGCCGGTCAGCCTTGGTTCGCGCAGGACTCGTGGGGGAGGATTGGCGCACGGGGTGCCACCGTGCTCGCGCGCTCAGCCAGGCCGGGCAGGTACCGACCGGGTGCTCCGCGCCCGGCGGCCGGCACCTGACCGACCGGAGGGCAGATGGCGCGGCAGATCTCGTGGCGGGGCGTGCTCAGCCCCGACGGAGCCGGTGACGGCCGACGTCCCGAGACCCCGGTGTGGCAGCCGGGCACTCCCCTCGTGCCCCCGCGCTCGATCACCGAGGCGGTGCGGGTCATGCGGTTCGCCGGGGTCCTCAGCCTCCTCGAGATCGCCCGGGCCCTCCTCACCCGGAGTGACCTGAGGGCGGCCTTCGCCGGGGAGGCCCGCGCCCAGGGCGTGGCCGCGAGTGCGGCCGACCTCGACCGGATCGTCTCGCTGAGCCTGACGATCTCAGTCGTCTACGCGATCATCTCCGCCACCGCGTGGTTCACCATGGCCAAGGCGACCCGGCAGGGATCGAGGTGGGGCCGCTGGATCGCCTGTGTGTTCATGGCCGTGGCGCTCGGTGTGTTCTTCGGAGGCCTCCTGCCGACCGCCGGGGTGTTGGCGCGGGTGCTTCCCATCGCCCTGCTGATGCTGGGGGTCTGGGCACTCGTGCTGCTGTGGCAGAAGGACTCCTCGGCCTGGATCCGCTACACCACCACGCCCGAGGAGTAGTCCCGCCCAAGGAGCGGCTGCGCGTGACCGTTCGGCGCGCCCGGCGCCGCTTCGGCCGCATCGTGGACCACGGACTGTGGCGCGAACGCCCCGGGAGTCCCACGATGGGGCCATGAGCAACGGTGCCTACCGCGCGGCGTACGACGAGAGCCTGGCCGACCCGGACGCCTTCTGGGGTCGCGCCGCACAGGCGATCGACTGGATCACCCGGCCCCCGCGGGTCCTCGACGACGACAGGCCACCGTTCTACCGCTGGTTCACCGGCGGCACGCTCAACACCTGCTTCAACGCCCTCGACCGGCACGTCGCCGCCGGCCGCGGTGACCAGGCCGCGCTCCACTACGACAGCCCGGTGACTGCCACCAGGCAGACCTTCACGTATGCCGAGCTGCTCGACCGCGTCGCGACGTTCGCCGGCGCGCTGGCCTCGCTCGGGGTCGAGCAAGGGCGACCGCGTCATCGTCTACATGCCGATGGTGCCGGAGGCCGTCATCGCGATGCTCGCGTGCGCGCGGATCGGGGCGGTGCACTCGGTGGTGTTCGGCGGGTTCGCGCCGGCCGAGCTCGCGGCCCGCATCGAGGACGCCAAGCCGACCGTCATCGTCTCTGCGAGCTGCGGCATCGAGCCCACCCGCGTCGTGGAGTACAAGCCGATGCTCGACGCGGCGCTCGACCGCAGCAGCCACAAGCCCGAGTCGGTCATCGTGCTGCAGCGCGAGCAGGCCCGGGCAGCGGTCGGCGAGCGCGACACCGACTGGGAGGAGCTCGACTGGGACGAGCTCGTCGCCGATGCCGAGCCGGCCGACTGCGTCGAGGTCGCCGCCACCGACCCGCTCTACATCCTCTACACCTCGGGGACGACCGGCCGACCCAAGGGCATCGTCCGTGACAACGGCGGCCACGCCGTCGCGCTGCGCTGGTCCATGGAGAACGTCTACGGCATCGGCCCCGGCGACTCGTGGTTCACCGCCAGCGACGTCGGCTGGGTCGTCGGCCACTCCTACATCGTCTACGCGCCCCTGCTCACCGGCGCGACCACCGTTCTGTACGAAGGGAAACCGGTCGGTACGCCGGACGCGAGCGCGTTCTGGCGGGTCATCGAGGACTACGGCGTCAAGGCGATGTTCACCGCGCCGACCGCCTACCGTGCCATCCGTCGCGAGGACCCCGACGGGCGGCTCATCGCCGAGCACGACCTCTCGTCGCTGGAGACGGTGTTCCTCGCCGGCGAACGCCTCGACCCCGACACCTGGGAGTGGGCCATCGCAGCGGCTCGGCGTGCCCGTCGTCGACAACTGGTGGCAGACCGAGACCGGCTGGCCGATCGCCGTCGAACCTGCGTGGCCTCGAACCGATGCCGCTCAAGCCGGGCTCGCCCACCGTGCCCGCCCCCGGGTATGCCGTGCACGTCCTCGACGACCGGGGCCGCCAGGTGCCCGCCGGCACCGAGGGCGCGATCTGCCTCAAGCTGCCGATGCCGCCCGGGCACCCTGCCGACCCTGTGGCGCGACGACGAGCGGTATGTCGCCGGCTACCTGTCGGCGTTCGACGGCTACTACCTCACCGGTGACGGCGGCCTGCTCGACGAGGACGGCTACCTCTACGTCATGGGCCGCACCGACGACGTCCTCAACGTCGCGGGGCACCGGTTGTCGACCGGCTCCATCGAGGCAGCCCTGGCCGGGCACGACGCCGTCGCCGAGTGCGCGGTCATCGGGGTGGCCGACGACTTCAAGGGCCAGGTCCCGCGCGGGCTCGTCGTCCTCAAGTCCGGGATCGACGTCGAGGCCGACGGGGACCGCATCCGGGCCGAGCTCGTGCAGCGGGTCCGCGACGAGGTGGGTGCCGTGGCCTCGCTGCGACAGGTCGACATCGTCAGCGCCCTGCCCAAGACCCGGTCCGGCAAGATCCTGCGCAAGACGATGCGCGAGATCGCCGACGGGAGGACCCCGGTCGTCCCCGGGACCATCGAGGACGCCGGCGTCCTCGAGACACTTGCCCCCGTCCTGAGGCCGACGACCTAACCTCCTGCGTGTGCAGGGAGTATTCACCGGGTTCGTCACGATCGCCGTCGTCATCGGCGTCGGTGCGCTGCTCGCCCACCTGCGCGTGGTCGACCTCGGTGCGCAGCAGCTCCTTTCGCGGCTCGCGTTCTTCGTCGCCAGCCCCGCGCTCATGGTCATCACCCTCGGCCGGGCCGACGTGCACGCCGTGCTGTCAGCCAACCTCGTCGCCTCCGGCACCGCCGTGGTCGTGTGCGTCGCCCTGTATGCCGCCCTGGCCCGCTGGGTCTGGCACCGCGGCCTCGGTGAGGGGACGATCGGCGCGCTGTGCGCGTCATACGTCAATGCCGGGAACCTCGGCATCCCGGTGGCCAGCTATGTCCTGGGGACGCGGCCCTGGTAGCACCGACGTTGCTGCTCCAGCTGCTCGTGCTCCAGCCGCTGGCCCTGTCGCTGCTCGACGCCGATGTCCGCGGCCGGCCGACGTCGGTGTGGCAGGTGGTCGGGCGACCGTTCAAGAACCCGCTCACGGTGGGGTCGCTCGCCGGCCTCGGGCTGTCGCTGACGGGGTGGACCCTTCCGCCGATCGTCGCCGACCCGCTCACGCTCATCGGCAACATGGCCGTGCCGTCGATGCTCATCGCGTACGGCATCGCCCTGCGCCTCGGACCCGGGCTCGGAGAGGCGGGTTCGCTGGCCGAGCTCGCGACGACCTCGACCATCAAGCTGCTGCTCCAGCCGGCGGTTGCCTGGTTCGTCGGCGCGGTCGTCCTCGGGGTCCACGGACACGCGCTGCTGGCCATCGTCGTCACCTCGGCCCTGCCGACGGCGCAGAACATCTTCGTCCACGCCACGCGCTACGACCGCGCCACGGTGCTGGCCCGCGACACCATCCTCATCACGACGGTGGGCGCGGTCCCGGTCATCCTGCTCGCCGCCGCCGTCCTCGGCTGAGGGCCAACTCGCCCGGCTCCGCCTCTGCCCGTGGTCGGTTCGAGGTATTCGACGACCGGATTCCGGTGGTGGAATACCTCGAACCGGCAGGAGGAGGCGTCAGCGGGAGCGGCGGGCGGTGCCGAAGATCGAGCGGGTGATCTCACGCCCGAGCACCGTGCCGGCCGACCGCAGTGCCGACTTGAACGCACTGGACTCCACGACCTGCTCGACGATGCTGGGCTCCGCCTTGGCCGGACGTGCGGGCGCCGGGGCAGCCGGGGTCTGGGAAGGCGCAGCCGGTGCAGGGGCGGGCGCGCCGGGGGCGGGGGCAGCCGGCGCGGCAGGCGCCTGGTTCAGCCGGGCCTGGAGCTTCTCGTACGCCGACTCGCGGTCGACCACGGCGGCATACTTCGTCGACAGCGGTGAGGCGGCGATGAGCCCGGTGACCGTGGCCTCCTCGGACGGAGCCATGAGCGACTGCGGGGCGATCATGCGGGTCCACGCCACCGGGGTCGGCGCACCCTTCTCGGACAGCACCGTGACGACGGCCTCACCGGTGCCGAGGTTGGTCAGCAGCTCCTCGAGGTCGTACCCGCTGTGGGGGTAGGTCGACACCGCGGCCTTGAGCGCCTTGGCGTCCTCGGGGGTGTAGGCGCGCAGGGCGTGCTGAACGCGGTTGCCGAGCTGGGCGAGCACCCCGCTGGGCACGTCCTTGGGGCTCTGGGTGACGAAGAAGACCCCGACGCCCTTGGACCGGATGAGCCGCACGGTCTGCTCGATGGCCGACAGGAACGCCTTGCTCGCGTCGGCGAACAGCAGGTGGGCCTCGTCGAAGAAGAAGACGAGCTTCGGCTTGTCGGCGTCACCGATCTCGGGCAGGTCGTGGAAGAGGTCGGCGAGCAGCCACATGAGGAACGTCGAGAACAGCGCCGGACGGTCCTGCACCGCGGGCAGCTCCAGGCAGGTCACCAGCCCCTTGCCGTCGGCAGCCGTGCGCAGCAGGTCGGAGGTGTCGAACTCCGGCTCGCCGAAGAACGCGTCGGCGCCCTGGTCGGAGAACGCGATCAGCTCACGCAGGATGACGCCGGCCGTCGCCGACGAGAGCCCGCCCAGCGACTTGAGGTCGGCCTTGCCCTCGTCGGAGGTGAGGAAGGAGACGACTTCGCGCAGGTCCTTGATGTCGAGCAGCGCCAGGCCGTTCTTGTCGGCGTAGTGGAAGACCAGGCCGAGGCTGGACTCCTGGGTGTCGTTGAGCCCCAACACCTTCGAGAGCAGGGTGGGTCCGAACGACGTGATCGTGGCGCGGATCGGGATGCCCTTGCCCAGTCCGCCGAGCGACAGGAACTCGGTGGGGTATGCCGTGCCGACCCACTGCTGCCCGACCTCTGCCGAGCGGCTGGTGATGCGGTCGTTGGCGACGCCGGCCGTTGCCATGCCCGACAGGTCGCCCTTGACGTCGGCGAGGAACACCGGGACACCCTGGCCGGACAGCTGTTCGGCCATGAGCTGCAACGTCTTCGTCTTGCCGGTGCCCGTCGCCCCGGCCACGAGGCCGTGTCGGTTGAGCGTCGCCAGCGGCACCTTGACCGGGGCGTCGGGATGGGCCGTGCCGTCGATGACGGCGGCCCCGAACAGGAGCGCACCCCCGGTGAAGGCGTAGCCCGCGCGGATCGCGTCGAGCTGCTGGGAGGACTGCGCGGACGGCTCGGGACTCGCGTTCTCGGTCACCTTCGGCACTCTAGTGCGACCCCCGGACCCTGCGCAGGGCCAACGCGAGCACGCCGGGTGCGGCTGGGACCTTGCTGCGCGCGGCTGGGGCCGCACGCGCCATACCCCTATGGTGGCTGGGTGATCTTCAAGAAGGTGGGCGACGGAAAGCCGTATCCGGACCACGGCAAGGACTCGCCGCGGGACTGGGCCGAGGTGCCCCCGCGCATGGTCCGCCTGGAGGAGCTCATCACCACCAAGCGCACCCTCGACCTCGGGCAGCTGCTCGCCGAGGACTCCACGTTCTACGGCGACCTGTTCGCCCACGTCGTGGAGTGGGAGGGCAACCTCTACCTCGAGGACGGCCTGCACCGCGCCCTGCGCGCCGCCCTTCAGCAGCGACCTACCCTGCACGCGCGCGTCCTCGTGCTTGACTAGCCCCCGCAGCAGGTCGGCGCCGCACCGCGGCGCCCGACACAGGCGGAGGTGGGTGTGAGCTACATCGTCGAGTCGGGGGCATCGAGCTCCCGTCGCAGACGACGTCGCCGTGCCCTGGTCACCATGGGGCTCGCGGTTCTCATGCTGTTCTTCGCCTTCTGGTACGCCTACTCCTACTACGAGGCGTCCAACCACACCCGAGCGGTCCCGCGACCGACCTGCACTCCCACCGCAGGAGCCCTGCTGCCGGCGCAGGTGACGCTCAACGTCTACAACGCGACCGACCGAGCGGGCCTGGCGGCCAAGACCGCGGCCGAGATCCGCAAGCGCGGCTTCCGCGTGGCGACCGTGACCAACGACCCGTTGCAGCGCAAGGTCGCCGCCGCCGCCGAGGTGCGTTTCGGACCCAGCGGAGCGAAGGCGAGCAAGCTCGCCCTCGGGCTCGTCAAGGGCTCGAAGGCGGTCAAGGACAGCCGCACCGACTCCTCGGTCGACCTCGTCCTCGGCGTGAAGTACACCGCGCTGGCCGCCGCCCCCAAGGCGACACCGAAGCCCACCGCGACCAAGGCCGGGGGCTGCTGACCCGTCAGCGCCCCGTCCCGCGAAGGGCCCAGTCCTCCCGGCGCAGCTCGTACTCGACCTCGCCCTGCTCGCTGCCCGGCACCGGCTCGTCGTGCTCCTCGTGGAACCCCCGGGCGAACTGCATGCCGATGCTCGTCATCGTCGCGCGGGACCCAGCGTTGACCGCCATCGTCTGGGCGAAGACCCGGGTCAGGCCCACCACCTCGAACCCGTGCCGCAGCAGCTCGCGCGACCCCTCGCTGGCGTAGCCCTGCCGCCAGTGCCGCCGCAGGACGCGGTAGCCGAGGTCCGCCTCACCGACCACAGGCTCCTGGCTCGGGCCGTGCGGCGGCGTCAGCATCCACAGGCCGACGAACCGTTCCCGGGCCGAACCCTCGACCGAGCGGAGGAAGCCGACCCACATCCCGAGGCCGTCGACGATCTCGGCCCGGGCGATCCGCTGGTGGTGGTTGCGCTCGACCTCCTCACGCGTCCGGGCGCGACCCCACAGGAAACGCAGCACCTCGGGGTCGGAGTCCAGCTCCACCTCGAGCTCGAGGTGGTCGTCGGCGAGCGGCACGAGGTCGAGGCGGGCGGTCCGGAGGAGGGGCTGCGGCATGCGCCCACGGTGCCGCATCATCGCGCTCGCCGGCGAACCCGGACGCCGGATGCCGTGCGCCGACGTAGGCTCCCAGCATGATCACCGTCGAGCTGGCGCGCAGCCTGGTCGAGGGCGGCGTGCTCTGGGAGCCGACCCCCGGCGACCGGTTCACCATCGACCAGCCGAACGTCGCGGGCGAGGTCTTCTGGATCAGCCACCTCACCATCGACGTGCTCACGTTCAAGGGCCAGCCGCTGCTGGGTTTCAACGGCACGACCGAGTGGGCCCTGGACTCCGTCACGCTCGACACCGCCCTGTGGCTGCCGCGCGAGGACCAGCTCCGCGAGCTGCTGGGAGACCGGTTCGCCGGCCTGCGCCGCGACGGCGACACCTGGGTGGTCGAGGTGACCGGCACCGAGGGCACGGAGACGTTCCGCGACGCCGACCCCGAGTGCGCGTATGCCGGGGCTCTGCTCAGCCTCGTCTGACCCTCGCATCGGGCGCGGTCCGAGGGCCCCGGGCCCGCCGACCCCGAGTCCGGCGACGACACCGACGGCACGGACCGCCCGACCTCCTGACCGACCCGGGTGCCTGCTGAGTGAGCGCGAAGTGTCGGAACCGGTCGGTCATGGCGACACTTCGCGCTCACTCAGTGGCGCACTCCGAGTGGCTCAGCGCACGCCGTAGAGGTGCTCGAGGGCCAGCTGGTCGAGGTGCTCGAACGCCATACCGCGACGCCCGGCCTCGTCCGGGTCGAAGGTGTCGTCGCGCAGGGACTCCACCCGCTCCCCCGCCGCCAGGGTCGGGGTGGACAGCTCGTCCACCCGGGCGGCACGCAGCGCAGCCTGGACCTCGGGGTCGGCCCGGAAGGCCCGCGACTTGTCCCGCAGGATGAGGTAGTTGCGCATGCAGCCGGCGGCCGAGGCCCACACCCCGTCCATGTCCTCGGTGCGCGGCGGCTTGAAGTCGAAGTGCCGCGGCCCGTCGTAGCCCCCCTGCTCGACCGTGTCGACGGTCCAGAACGCGCCGCGGGCGTTGCCGGCCCCGAACCGCAGGTCCTGGTCGAAGCGCGGGCCGTGCTGGCCGTTGAGGTCGAGGTGGAACAGCTTGCCGTGCCACAGGGCCTGGGCGATGCCGTGCGCGTAGTTGAGCCCGGCCATCTCCTCGTGGCCGACCTCGGGGTTGAGCCCGACGAGGTCGGAGTGCTCGAGCTCGTCGATGAAGGCGAGCGCGTGCCCGATCGTGGGCAGGAGGATGTCGCCGCGTGGCTCGTTCGGCTTGGGCTCCAGGGCGAACCGCAGCTCGTACCCCTGGCTGACGACGTACTCGCCGAGGACGTCGAACGCCTCCTTGTAGCGGTCCAGCGCCGCCCGCACGTCCTTGGCCGCCCCGGACTCGGCGCCCTCACGCCCACCCCAGGCGACGAAGGTCTGCGCGCCCAGCTCGACGGCCAGGTCGATGTTGTCGGCGACCTTGCGGATCGCGAACCGCCGGACGTCGCGGTCGTTGTTGGTGAAGCCGCCGTCGCGGAAGACGGGGTGGGAGAAGAGGTTGGTCGTGACCATGGGAACCTGCAGCCCCGTCGCGGCCAGGGCCTCGCGGAACGGCTTGAGGCGAGCCAGGCGTTCGCTCGCCGAGCTGCCGAACGGGATCACGTCGTCGTCGTGGAAGGTGATGCCGTATGCGCCGAGCTCGCTCAGCCGGTGCACCGCCTCGGCCGGGTCGAGCGGCGGCCGGACCGCGCCACCGAAGACGTCGACCCCCTCCCAGCCGACGGTCCAGAGCCCGAAGGAGAACTTGTCCTCGCGGGTGGGCGTGAAGTCGGTCATGCGCTGGTCCCTTCGTCGCTGGTGTCGCCGTTGCCCGTGGTGGCCCCGGCGTCCTCGGCCCCGCCCGTGGTAGTCACGGCGTCCTCGGCCCCGCCCGAGCTGAACGCCGCGTCGAACGCGGCTGCGGGCGGCTCGAACGCATACCGCCGCACGAACTCCACCGCCTCGGCCGCGCCGACGAGCCGGTCCATCCCGGCGTCCTCCCACTCGACCGAGATCGGGCCGGAGTAGCCGATCGCACCGAGGGTGCGGAAGCAGTCCTCCCACGGCACGTCGCCGTGGCCGGTGGACACGAAGTCCCAGCCGCGGCGGGGGTCGTTCCACGGCAGGTGCGAGGACAGTCTTCCGTTGCGGCCGTTGCCGATCCGCTTGCGGACGTCCTTGCAGTCGACGTGGTAGATCCGGTCCTGGAAGTCCCAGATGAAGGCGGCCGGGTCGAGGTCCTGCCACACCATGTGCGAGGGGTCCCAGTTGAGCCCGAACGCGGGCCGGTGGTCGATGGCCTCGAGCGTGCGCACCGTCGTCCAGTGGTCGTACGCGATCTCGCTCGGGTGGACCTCATGGGCGAACCGCACGCCGACCTCGTCATAGACGTCGAGGATCGGGTTCCAGCGGTCGGCGAAGTCCTGGTAGCCGGCCTCGATGGTCTCGGCGGAGACTGGCGGGAACATCGCCACGTACTTCCAGATCGCCGATCCCGTGAACCCGATCACGGTGTCGACCCCGAGCTTCGCCGCAGCCCTGGCCGTGTCAGCCATCCGCGCCGCTGCCCGCTGCCGGACACCCTCGGGGTCGCCGTCGCCCCATACCGACGCGGGCAGGATGTCCCGGTGCCGCTGGTCGATCGGGTCGTCGCACACCGCCTGCCCGACGAGGTGGTTGGAGATGGCCCAGACCCCGAGCCCGTGCCGCTCGAGGATCTCGCGCCTCCCGGCGACGTAGTCGTCCTCGGCCAGGGCCCGGTCGACCTCGAAGTGGTCGCCCCAGCAGGCGATCTCGAGGCCGTCGTACCCCCACGAGGACGCCAGGCGGCACACCTCCTCGAAGGGCAGGTCGGCCCACTGTCCGGTGAACAAGGTGATCGGTCGTGCCATCGGTCCTCCAGTGGTGCGGTGGTGTGCAGCGGTGTACGAGGTGGTGTCCGGCGCGGGTCCACGTTCCGTAGGATCCCGGGCACGTCCTGCTTGCAGAGAGTGGGGCGGAAGCCGGTTCCCGGCCGGGGCGCCGCTGCAACGGCACCACCCCGGCCGGGAGCCGGTACTCAGGGGTCCTCAGCCGCGCAGGGCGGCCATGTTGTCGTAGCTGATCTTCGCGAGGGCGAGCGACTGGCCGGGGTTGGCCGTGCCGCCGGGAGCGGTGTCCTGCTCCCACATCGGGTTGTGCGACCCCTTGGCGCCGGCCTGGCGGAAGAAGCTCGCGTAGTCGATGTCGCCGGTCCCGAACGGCACCATGTCGTAGCCGTTGGCGGTCGCCGTGTTGATCTTGCCGTCCTTGGCGTGGAACAGCGGGAACCGCTTGGTCTGCGCCGACACCACCCCGACGGGGTTGAAGACCGACGAGACCGTCGTCCCGTCCGCCGCCGTGTATGCCGTGTGCTTGTACTTCGCGACGTGCGCCCAGTAGATGTCCATCTCGAGGAAGACGTTCTTCGGGTCGGTGTTCGCCAGGAAGTACTCCAGCCGCCGGATGCCCGAGGAGCGGGTGGGCCGTCCGAGGGCGTCGAGCGGACCACTGTCGAGCAGGAAGCTGTAGGCGATGTCGTGGTTGTGCGTGTAGAGCTTGAGCCCGTGCGAGGCGGCCCGCGCGCCCAGGATGTTCCAGCGTTCGGCGGCAGCGGCCCAGTCCGCGACATACGCGCTGCTCGTCGGGTCGCTGCCCGTGCCGATGTGGCCCATGCCGAGGATGTTCGCGACCTCGCAGGCTGCGTCGAACGCAGCGAGGGTCGAATCGGTGATGGTCGACGGGACGCTGCCGTGGTTGCCCTCGGCCTCGAGCCCGTTGTCGTCCAGCCACGTGCGCAGCAGCTGGGCGCCAGCCACCGTGTTGACGTTGCCCCCGGGGGCGTTGACGTTCTGGCTGAAGCCGGCGAACTCGATCTGGCGGTAACCGATCCGCGACAGCTCCTCGAGGACGGCCTTGAAGCCGGACGCGTAGGGCGATGTCGAGGGGTCGCGCGAGATGGCGTCACGCACGGTGTAGAGGATGATGCCGCGCCGCGGCGCCGGAATGAGGACGCCGTTGGCGGCACTGGCCGGCCCGGCCAGTGAGACGGTCGAAGCAGCTGCTGCGGCAGCGGCCATGCCGGTGGTGGCCGCCAGGAACTGACGGCGGTTGAGACCGAGTCCCTTGATCAGGCCGATCGGGTTGACGTCGTTGTCGGTGTTCATGCTGCTCCTTCGTCACTGCAATGACAGGGATACACGGGGGTGGAACGGGCCGAACGCGAAGAGCTCCTTCCTCAGTAGTTGACCTCGGGGGGGTCGATGGGGGTCCAGGCGGCGCCGCTGGCCGCGCTGGTCTCGACGGCCGCGAGGACCCGCTGGATGCCCAGGCCGTCAGCGAAGGACGGCGACGGGTCGCGGCCCTCGGCCACGGCGGCGAGCAGGTCGGCCGCTTGGTGGGTGAAGCCGTGCTCGTACCCCAGCCCGTGTCCGGGCGGCCACCAGGCCGCGACATACGGGTGGGTCTGCTCGGTGACCAGGACGCGGGTGAAGCCGGACCGCGGGCCGGGCGCCGTCGCGTCGTGGACGTGCAGGACGTTCATGTCCTCGAAGTCGAAGCTCAGGCTGCCGTGGGAGCCGTTGATCTCGACGCGGATGCTGTTCTTGCGCCCCGTCGCGAAACGGGTCGCCTCGAACGTCGCGAGCGCGCCGCCGGTGAACCGGCCGATGAAGATGGCGGCGTCGTCGACGGTGACCTGGCCTCGGCCCTCCCCCACCTCGGCGGAGAGCCCGCGGACGGCACCCGGCAGGGGGCGCTCCTTGACGAAGGTCTCGGTCAGCGCGCTGACCCCCGTCAGCCGCTCACCGGTGATGAACTGCGTGAGGTCGACGACGTGGGCACCGATGTCCCCCAGCGCCCCCGACCCGGCACGCTCCTTCTGCAGCCGCCAGGTGAGCGGCGACTCGGGGTCGACGAGCCAGTCCTGGAGGTACTGCGCACGCACGTGCCTGACCTCCCCGACCAGGCCCTCCTCGACGAGCTGGCGGGCATACGCCACCGCTGGCACCCGGCGGTAGGTGAAGCCCACCATCGAGCGAATTCCCTTGGCACTGGCGGAATCTGCGGCCCTGGCCATCGCCACGGCCTCGTCCACCGAGTTGGCCAGCGGCTTCTCACAGAGCACGTGCTTGCCGGCCTCGAGGGCGGCGATGGCGATCTCGGCGTGGGTGTCGCCGGGGGTGCAGATGTCGACGAGGTCGACGTCGTCCCGGGCGATGAGGGCGCGCCAGTCGGTCTCGACGTGGCCCCAGTCGAAGCGTCGCGCCATGTCGGCAGCCGCACCGGCGTCCCGGCCGCCGAGCGCCACGAGGCGCGGGGTGAGCTGCGGGTCGAAGAAGCTGCGGGCGTTGCGCCACCCTTGCGAGTGGGCCTGGCCCATGAAGGAGTAGCCGATCAGGCCGATGCCGAGGGTCTGGCGCGAGGCAGTGGAGGGGTCGGTCGTGGTGGTTTCAGTGGACATGGAGCACCTTCCGCCGGGTCGCGGTCGTGTCGAGGTGGTGGGAGGTGGTGCCCGCCGTGCCCGGGGGCAGGGGGCGGGCACCACGTCCCGGTGCGGACCGGGTCAGGACTTGAAGCCCAGCGGCAGGTACTTCTCGACGTTCTCCTTGTTCACCACGGGGGCGTTGAGGACGATGCGGCGCGGGACCTCGACCTGCACGAGGTCGGACAGGCCCTTCTGCTGGACCAGCAGGCGCGCGAGGCGGACACCGTCGGCGGCCTGGGTCGGCGGGTAGATGACCGTGGCCTCCATCTTGCCGTCCTTGATCCACTGCATCGCGTTCGAGGAGCCGGCACCACCGATGAAGGCGAACTCGTGGCGGTTGGCGTTGTCGAAGGCCTGCATGACGCCGATCCCCTGGTCGTCGTCGTGGTTCCAGATGATGTCGATCTTCTTGGCTGCCTGCAGGAGGTTCGAGGCCTCCTTCTCACCGGACTCGACGGTGAACTGGGCGGCCACGCGGTTGTCGACGGTCTGGCCACAGGCCTTGAGCGCGTCGGCGAAGCCCTTGCTGCGGTCCTGGGTCAGCGGCAGCGCGTCGATGCCGGCGATCTCGGCGATGACGGGGTTGCTGATGTTCTTGTCCTTGACGAGCTTGCACGCGTAGGTGCCTGCACTCACGCCCATGCCGTAGTTGTCGCCGAGGACGGTGGTGCGGGCGGCGAACGGGCTGGAGAACTCCCGGTCGACGTTGACGACCTGGATGCCCGCGTTCATCGCCTTGGTCGCGACCTCGGTGAGCGCCGCGCCGTCGGTCGGCAGCAGGACGATCGCGTCGACCTTGTCGTTGATGAAGGTCTCGATCTGGGAGATCTGGAGGCTCGCGTCGTTGGTGCCCTCGGCGACCTTGAACTCGACGTCGCTGTACTTCTTCGCCTCCGCCTTGGCCGCGGAGTTGATGGCGCCGAGCCAGCCGTGGTCGGCAGCCGGGCCGGAGAAGCCGATGACGACCTTCTTCCCGGGGGCGTCGTTGTCGCTCGCGGCCTTGGCCGGGGAGCTCGCCGCGGCGTTCTCGGTCGCGGGGTCGTTGCTCGTGCAGCCGACGGCGAACAGGCCGACGATGCCGAGCGCGGCGGCGGTCTTGAGCGGACGGGAGGCGGTACGGGTACGCGTGCGGAACATCGTTGTTCTCCTTGCAGAGCGAAGTGGTGCCGGGTGGCGGTGCGGTGCAGTGCGGTGGTGCGTATGGCGTGGTGGTGCGGTGCGGGCCGTGCGTCGGGGGCGTGTGCGGCAGGTCCCCGACGCGGGTGGTCAGGGTGCTCGGTGGCGGGCAGCGACCCGCTGCTGCAGGAGCACGGCGGCGACGATGATCAGGCCCTTGGCCACGGCCTGCGTCGAGGTGTCGAGGTTGTTGAGCGTGAAGACGTTGGTGAGCGTCGTGAAGATGAGCACCCCGAAGACGGTGCCGACGATCGTGCCCCGGCCACCGCTGAGGAGGGTGCCGCCGATGACGACGGCTGCGATGGCGTCGAGCTCCCAGAGCGAACCGTGCGTCGACGAGCCGGTGGTGGTGCGGGCCATGATCATGACCGCTGCCACCCCGCACGCGATGCCGAGGAGGACGTAGAGGTACATCGTCTGGCGCTGCACCTTGATGCCCGCGAGCCGGGCTGCCTCCGGGTTTCCACCGACCGCGAGCGTGCGACGCCCGAAGGTCGTGCGGTTGAGCAGCAGCCAGCCGGCCACGGCCACGAGGGCGAAGATGATGACGAGCACCGGGACGCCGAGGACCCGGCCGTTGAAGAAGTCGATGAAGCCGCGGTCGGTGATGATCTGGGTGCGTCGCTGGGCGATGATCTCGGCCAGGCCACGTGCCGCCGCGAGCATGGCGAGCGTGACGATGAACGGCGCGACCCGGCCGTAGGCGATGATCACGCCGTTGACCAGCCCGCAGGCCGCACCCACCACGATCGCGGTGAAGACCATGACGATCCAGTGGGTGTCCGCGGCCATCGACTGGGTGGCCAGTGTCGTGGCCCAGACCGACGCCAGCGCGGCGATGGCGCCCACGGACAGGTCGATCCCACCACCGCTGATGACGAACGTCATCCCGACGCTGACCACACCGATGACCGACGCGAGGCGCAGGATCGTCAAGGCGTTGTCGATGCTGCCGAACCGGTCACCGGCCGTGACCAGGCCGACGACGCACAGGAGCACCAGGGCGATGACCAGGCCGAGGTTGCGCCCTGCCGCGCCCGCCAGCAGCGAGCCCAGCGGGCCGGTGCGTCCGGAGCCGGGCTCGGCCACCTGGGCAGACGTCTCCTGGCGGGCCGACCCCTTGCTGGCGGGGTCGGGGGTGGTGGTCGTCGAGTCGAGGCTCACGCCGCGTCTCCTCTCATGATGATGTCGAGCACGGCGTGTTCGTCGATGTCCTCGGCGCGGCCCTCGTGCAGGACGCTGCCCTCACCGATGACCAGGACCCGGTCGGAGAGGCCGAGGACCTCCTCGATCTCGCTGGAGACCACGACGACGGCGACGCCCTCGTCGGCGAGACGGCGGACGAGCGCGTAGATCTCGGACCGGGCACCGACGTCGACGCCACGGGTGGGCTCGTCGAGCAGGAGGACGCGGCACCCGCGCAGCAGCCAGCGGGCCAGGACGACCTTCTGCTGGTTGCCGCCGGAGAGGGTGCGCATCTCGCGGTCGATGCCGGCGGGCCGGACGTCGAGGCTGCGGACCTGCTCGTCGGCAGCACGGTTCTCGGCGTCGAAGTCGATGAAGCCGGCCCGCGCGAACCGCGACAGGCTCGCCATGCTGATGTTCGACGCGACACTGTCGCCGAGCAGGAGGGCCTGGCTCTTGCGCTCCTCGGGGCACAGCCCGATACCGGCCTGCACGGCCGCGCCCACCGAACCGTTGCGCAGCCGCTTCCCGTCCACCTCGACCGTCCCGGCCTGCGCCTTGCGGGCACCGAACACGGTCTCGATGATCTCCGAGCGGCCGGCGCCGACCAGCCCGGCCAGGCCGAGCACCTCGCCGGGGCGGACCACGAAGCTCACGTCGGCGAACTCACCGGTGCGGCCGAGGCCCTCGACGCGCAGCAGCGGGTCGGCGTCCGGGACACCCTGGCGCGCCGGGAAGACGTACTCGATGGACCGGCCCGTCATCAGGCGGATGACCTCGGCGGTCGGCGTCTCCTTGGCGGGCAGACCCGTCGCGACGGTGCGGCCGTCCTTGAGGACGGTGACCCGGTCGCCGATGGTGCGGATCTCCTCGAGCCGGTGGGAGATGTAGACGACCGCGACGCCCTCGGCCGTCAGGTCACGGATGACGTGGAACAGCCGCTTGACCTCGCCACCGTCGAGGACCGCGGAGGGCTCGTCCATGATGATGAGCTGGGCCTCGTGGGAGAGGGCTCGGGCCATGCTGACGATCTGCTGACCGGCGGCCGAGAGCGTGCCGACCTCGGCGGTCGGGGAGATCTCGGGGTGGCCGAGCCGGCGCAGCAGCGCTGCGGCCTCGCTGGCGGCCCGGCGGCGCTGGGAGAAGCCGAACCGCGTCCGCTCGTGGCCGAGGAAGATGTTCTCGGCGACGGTGAGGCCCTCGACGAGGTCGAGCTCCCTCCTTGGGCACCTGCAGCTTCTTTTCGAATTCCTTGATCTGGTCTTTCATCGGGAACAGGGTGGATACAACCGGCGTGCGGACTTGGGCCTGAGGATCTCCACGAGCCTGGTGGCATTGGCCCGGCCTCCTGCGGGATTCTTGTGAAAGCCAATCTTGTTATTGTTTTCCTTGTCGTTTTTCGCGTCGGCTGGGGCGACGATCCAGACCGTTTCCTCATCCTTGACGAGTTCATACACCAGGGCCGCTCCCTTGATGTAATCGATCTGCATGCTCCCTTCGGCCGTCGGTACGGGCATGACCTCCGGGTCAAGGCACTTGGGGGGCGGATCGTCGTTGATGGGTATCATGGGCAGGAACGGGAAATACGATCGGTACAGGGTCCAGTTCGCACTGAACCCTCCTCCGGGCGGAGCGACAATGTTGCCCGTCGAGCGCATGGCCTCTTCGAGCTTGGCGGCCTTGTCCGACAGGGCAATGGTGAAACTGCTCTTGCCGTCCTTGGTCACGTTGGAATTGACGGCGGCGTAAAGTCCCACGACGATCAGGAAGAAGCCGAGGGCCGCGAAGAGGCCGAGGGCGACCTTCTCGCCCCGGGCGATGAAAAACTGCTTGACCCCGGTAAGATCGATTTTCTTGAAGTCCAGCTTGAGCTTGGCCATTGCTTGTCTCCTCGATCATTTCACAATTTCGGGTGGGGGTGACAGCCGTTTGGGGAACCGCTCATAAATCGTGATCGTGCCGTAGATGACCAGTTCGACATTCGTCTCCATGGAGTCGCCGCCCGAGGAAGACTGCCCTGTGGCTTTTGTCCCCTCTTTTTTCGTTTCCTTCTTGTCGTCCTTCTTGTCCGTCTTCTTGTCCCCGGCTTGCCCTCATCCTTCGGTTTTGGGCGGATGCTGCCGGAGACGTGTTTCAAGGGGACCTGCGTGGTCAGAAAACGAAAGTTCGAATTATTGAATGCTGTCTGCACGCGGTCGACCTGCGATTGATCGACGGTCATGACGACGGCCACCAGGCAGGCACTTCACTGCTCCTTGACCTCAGTATAGCGTTCGCGTCTGCTTGCCGTATTCGGTCTTGGTGATCGGGCCGAAACTCCCAGACTTGGCCTTATCGCTCCCCTTATCTTTCCCTCCTGCCGCTCCTTCGTGTCCTTGCCCATGGGCTTCTTGACCGCTGACTTGGAGTCCTTTTTATCGGTGGCGCGAGCGTAGGCCAGCATGGGTTCTGGAAACAGACGATGACATTCCGGGATGGCGTCGCTGAGCTGGCTGAATATGGATGGCATCGAGCCGGCGGACCGCGGCGGTCTCCCAGGTCAGCATCTGTTCGACGCGATAGATGTCCTTGGCTTCCAGACCGGCCCGCAGATCGAGGTCGAATTCCGCCTTGTGCCAGTCGAAGCCGTCGTCGGCCGTCTTCCTGTCTTTGCTGAATCCAGCCGGGTTGAGTGGGGCGACATTGAGGGGGCCCGACGACGACGAACCCTTCCCCTTCTTCGTGCTCTTGATTTTCTGATTGACGTAGACCTTCAGTTTGAAATCGAGCTTCTGGCCGCGTGGCAACAGGTTCTTGAAATGGACAGCAACCTTCGACTTTTTCCGATCCAGTTCCAGCTCGAGGTCCCAGTACGGATTGCTGAAGGCGTACTTGTTGGCAGCCTTCTTCTTGGCCACCCTGGGCTCAAAAACGCTCACGTACTCGTTGGCTTTCTTGATCAGGGTGTAGATCTCGCGCTGGATCCACAGATTCTCCTGGGCGATCCAGGCATCCTCGGAAAAATCCTTGCCGATGGGCCAATGCTCATCCTTGTCCTGGTAGTGGAAGAAGGGGGAGGGCTTGGGAAGCACATCGGGCTTGGTTGGGTCGGCCAGCCAGTCGCCAAGGCGCACGACGCCGTTGCCCTTGACGTCGACCGGCTCGACCAGGTCGATGATGGGGCGAAGCTGAAGCTGTAAACCGTCGAGGTGCCGACAGGTTTGCGGTAATCGTCACGCTCCTCCTCTTCGAGAGG